>JBBDJY010000018.1:7846-10281 GCA_040879645.1 Minisyncoccota bacterium | reverse complement strand
TGCTAATTCGACCCTTTTAGAGTGCTCGAACTAGCTCTCTCTTTGGTGACCCTACCGGGAATCGAACCCGGATTAACGGCTTGAGTCGAGAGGAGGCGAGACCTCCTCTGGCTTTTATTTGATTTTATTTGTTAATTGTTTTTTTAATTCTGTATAAATGATGAAAACTATGTCGAAGAGCATGGTCTTCGATGAAGAACTGGCAGGTGAGAGGCGCATCAAAGTATAAGGATACTGAAGCTGAATTATCGAGCTCTTCATCTTTAAATTCTCGAACAGTATTAGCAGCATTTTCACTGTTGGTTTTTAGCAATTTAAGTGTCTTCTGTTTGTCTACCTGATTGTTTTCAATGGCATGTTCGGCATTCATCTTATCAATTGCCTCCTTGGTAACTTCGGTAATTGGATTTCCATTGCTAAGAATTTTTGCTAGTTCTACTTCTATCGGATAGACGCTCGCTACGTGATGAACAACAACTCCAATGGTTCGGCCATCCCCCAAAACAGGTGTCTTCCATTCCAAATCAGATAACCCTTCAGCAAATGTGGCTAGTGAGTTCGCACCTAATAACAAGCGCTCTGCTAGTGCTTTAGAACGTGTGTTTAAATTTGACATACTGAATTTGTTTATTGGTTAATTTTTACTGAGAAATTGAAAACATCTGGTCGAGCATAATGACCAACAACGTCAAACATGCGTTTTGCTTCCGTAATCGTATTTAGATCGATCTCGGCATAGAGAATTCCTTCCTTCGCTTCCAACGGTCCGGCAATAATTTGGCCCTTCGGATCAATGATGCAACTGTTTCCTGTATTAAGCCACTCCCTTCCTTTAGGATAAAGGTCTTTGAAATCATATTCGTTGGGAATATCGTCTATATGGATTGCCGTGCATGTACTCACTATAAACAACCCACCTTCACGCGCAATGTGTTGCATTGACTGGATCCAGTCTGGACTCTTGTCCCATGTTGGTGCAGCCAGTATTTGAGCTCCTGTTTCGTAAACCGCATTTCGAGCTAAAGGCATGTAATTTTCCCAGCAGATCAAGCCGGCAATTTTACCTGCCTCGGTTTCGTACGACTTGAATGTAGACCCATCACCTTGCGCCCAAATTAGTCGTTCGCCTCCTGTTGGGATAAGTTTTCGGTGTTTACCTATAATTTCACCTCGATTGTTAATGAATAATAAGCTATTGTATAGACTCGTTCCACTTGTCTCTGTATTGCGTTCGTGAATTCCCATAACGACACTAATGCCTGCCTCTTTTGCCGCCTCACAGAGCTTATTTGTCGAATAGTCAGGAATGGAAACCGCATTCTCTACGAGTTTCACATATAGTTTGTTCAATTCAGCACCTTTGCTATTTGGAATGAGCCACACCCAATCTGGGTATCCCGAAATAAATGCTTCTGGGAAGACGATTACTTTGGCTCCACTATTCCCTGCTTCTCGTATTGCTTGGCAGGCTTTTTCTAATGTTTTTTCTTTGTTGAGAAATATTGGTGTTAATTGTGCGGCTGCTATTTTTGTTTTGTTCGTCATATTGTTTCTTTTTTGTTTTAAATAATTCAGATTGCGACGCTACGGTGTGCTTATTCTAACTACTTTTTGAATGGATATCAAAATTAATAGAGTCGAGAGGAGGCGAGACCTCCTCTGGCTAAGATATCATCTGCTTCAGTTTTTCTAAAGCTTCATCGAAAGTAGAAACGACATGTCCTGTTTTCTTAATAAAGTCGATCGACCACTTGGGATTTCTGCTCTCTTGCCAGACGATGATCAGTTTATCGCAAAAATCACCTGGCTTTACTGTGTTATTGGCGTAAAAATATCCAATCTCAATCCAAGTTGCTTCAGAAGGAGCGATGCCAGGATTGGCGATTAAGATGTCTGCATTCTTAACCCCATTCAAATCGTCAGGAAAGTAAGTGTCTGGTGAAGTTTGATCGGAGTCAATTTCCCAGTCGTGAAAATCACACTCTTTAATTACTTTAAAAAGTTCTTTCCAATTATTATCGTATTCATTCGGTTGACCGGCCAGATAAACTTTTAATTTTTTCTCCATAGTTCGAATCCCTTTGGGGTTCACTCATTTTATCATTTTTCGATTTTGAAAAGTAGCCTAAAAATGTTTCTTTAAGAATACTCTGCCTGATCCTGATTTTAAATATTTTTCAAATTCAAAGGCTTTGTATTTGTCAGTAAACACAATATAAGTGACGAGTTTAATTGGTCGGCGAGGTTCAGTCGCTGGCACATAACCTTTGTTGTGTCTTTCCAATCTTTCTTCAAGGTTTTCCGTACAGCCAGTATATGGCTTTCCATCGGAACATTTTAAAATATAAACTGTGTACATAATTTTGATTATCTCTCTTTGCGCCGACGCTAAAGCTATGGCGGCACGCGGTCGCGAACTACTTGGCGGACAGTGT
>JBBDJY010000018.1:0-7746 GCA_040879645.1 Minisyncoccota bacterium | reverse complement strand
CCGTAGCCCGACATGCTTTACTAGGCGAATCCCGCCGACGCTAAAGCTATGGCGGCACGCGGTCGCGAACTACTTGGCGGACAGTGTCCGCCGTAGCCCGACATGCTTTACTAGGCGAATCCCGCCGACGCTAAAGCTATGGCGGGCGAAGGCGGAGGGGGTGGGACTCGAACCCACAAGCCCGTTAAGGCGACAGTTTTCAAGACTGCTGGAATACCATTCTCCGCACCCCTCCTTGTTATTATATTTTATGTACTTTACTTATTTAGAGCAATCCCTTCTAAGTGATGTTTCTCATAATGACAGTTAGGACATAGAATCTCAAGATTGTTCAGTTTGTTATTGTCTCTATTTCTATCCTTATGGTGCACCTGAAAGATATCAAACTTACTATAACCGCATTTTTGACAAGAATTACCTCTAACTTTCATTAAGCGAGCTCTTAATGCTTGATATGATTTAACCTTATCTCTCGGTCTTCCTATTTTGTATTTAATGCCTGCCCGATGCTTATTTGCACAACCCCTGCTACATGTTTTTTTATTTAATCCCGCTAAAATCATTTTTCCACAGACGACGCAGGGATTTTCTTTCCTACAGGAAACCCCATAACAATTAGAGCTACAAAATATATTACCGCCTTTTATTTCACCAGGCCTTCTGTATATAGGTTTTCCACAAATAACACAAGCGGTGTTTGGATTTCTTTTATATTTCTCAGCCACTAATCCAGTATACCAAATAATTTCTTGCACAGCAAATAATAACGAAAATTAAGTAAAATGATATAATATTAGGCATGTATTTACTCGGTATTGATTACGGCTCAAAAAGGATTGGCTTGGCGGTTTCTGATGAGACCGGGCAATTTCCGGCGCCGCTTGAAGTGATTGTCAATGATAAACAAGCGGTTAAGACGGTGGCGAAGGTAATTAAAGAGCAGGCGATTGAAAGGGTTGTTATTGGTCGCTCGGTTAATTTTCGGGGTCAGCCGAATGAGATTATGATTGATATTGAGCGTTTCGGCCGAGCCCTTTCTTCGACCGGCGCGGAAGTTTCTTATGAAGACGAAACTCTTTCCAGTAAAGAAGCCGAGCGGTTGATTGGTCGGGATGCCGATTACGATGCCCGGGCAGCGGCGGTTATTCTTAAAAGTTATATTGATAAACAGCAAAGTTGATGGAAAAAATTCTTTCACATTTATATTTATCGCGTGACGGTATTCGCCAGTGGTCCAGACGGCATGCCGATACGACTCGGACCAAGTGGGCGCTCCTGGTTTTGGCCTTTAGTGAATCGTCATTTTTTTTGGTGCCGGTCGATGTCATGCTTATTGCTATTTTGGTGGTGGTGCCGGCGCGCTGGGTCTATTATTCCACTTTAGCCACTCTTGGTTCGGTGGTCGGTGGGGTGTTTGGGTATCTTATCGGTTATTTTTTCTTTGAGACGGCCGGCCAGTGGATTATTAATACTTATAACTTGGCCGAAGAATTGGAAGCCGTTGGTCGGTTGTTTGCCGACAATGCTTTTTGGGCGATATTTATTTCGGCTTTTACCCCGATTCCTTATAAAGTATTCACCATTTCCGCCGGTTTTTTCCGCCTTGATTTAATAATTTTTATTATTGCTTCAACTATTGGTCGGGGACTGCGTTTTTTTATTCTCGGCTATTTATTAAAACATTTTGGTGCTGCTACCGGTCGTTATCTTTACAAGTATTTTAATCTGGTTACCCTTTTGGCCGGTTTAAGTATTTTGCTTGTCGGTTTATATTTCTTTCTTCGTTAACATTCGGTATAATTAGAGTTAATGTCTGTTTACGCTAATTTGTTTTTTAAATTATTTCCACCGCCTCGTTTTCTGGCGATGCCACCGGTTGGTTTAGATATTTCTGATCAATCGGTTAAGTTTACCGAGCTTGAATTTCATCATGACCGAGGCCAACTTACCCGCTATGGCCGAGTCAAAGTCCCGTCCGGTTTGATTGAGGATGGTCGGATTGTTGACCGTGACAAGTTTAAAGACATTTTAGTTAAATTTCGTGCCGATAATCGATTGTCTAATGTCATTGTTTCCTTACCCGAAGAACAGGCCTTTATTGTTCACCTTGAATTACCGGAGATGAAAAGAAAGGAGTTAAGGCAAAGTATTGAATTGCAATTGGAAGAACATGTCCCGTTGGCGGCGACGGAAATGATTTTTGATTATAAAATTATTAAAGAGCCGGATAGTCGGGACAAGAATTACCGGGTGAGTATTGCCGTCATGCCCCGGTCAATGATTGAAAATTACCTGACTATTTTGGAGGAAACCGGTTATAATCCGATAGCTTTTGAAATTGAGGGCCAGGCTTTGGCTCGGGCCTTGATTCCTCGTCGCCAATCGGGAGTTTTTTTGATTACCGATATTGGCAAATTGCGAACCGGTTTTTCGGTGGTGGTTGATGACACCGTCGCTTTTACTTCAACCGTCGCTCATATTGGCGGGGCGGATATTACCAAAAACATTTCTAAAAGTCTGAATATATCTTCGGCCGAGGCGGAAGAATTAAAAATTAAGAAAGGTTTATTGCGTTCGGCTGATAATCGCGAATTGTTTTTTGCTTTAATTCCGGTGATTGCTTCGTTGACCGATGAAATCAGGCGGGTGATTGATTATTGGGGTACGCATACTGTCGGTCGTGAAGAGGGTAATTTTACCAAGATTATTTTAAGTGGTGGTCAAGCGACCTTACCCGGTTTGACTGATTACTTGTCGGCTAATTTGGATTTACCGGTGGAAGTGGGTAATCCCTGGACCAATATCTTGTCTTTAAATGAGACCATTCCTGAATTGGATTTTAATAATATCCAGCGTTATGCCACCGCTTTGGGTTTATCTTTGCGTAATGTCATATGATTAATCTTTTTCCTGACAACAAAAAGAGGCAGTTAATTCGCGATTATCGCGAGCGGCGGACAATCGTCGGCTTGGTTCTTTTGATTACTCTTTGTCTGGTCGGGATTATCCTGATGACTTCTTTTTATGTCACTTTGTATATGCAGGCTAAATCCCTGGAAAATTCTTTGGCGATTAATGAATCCGAGCCGGCGGGTCTTAAACTGAAAGACTTGCGTCAAGTTGCCGACGAGACCAATCGCCGGTCCGCCTTGGTTTTAGAGCAACCGGCTTTTGTTTTAAGTGATATTATTAGTAAAATTCTTGATGAATCCGGTAATAATATTGTAATCAATGTCTTTTCCGTTGAAGAAAAAATTACAGAAGAAGACGATAAGCAAACAGTTATTTTTATGAGTGGTATCGCCAGCCGGCGGTCGGTCTTGGTTGATTATGTTGAGAAATTAAAACAAGATCCGATGATTAAGAGTGTTGATTCGCCGGTGGGTAATCTGATTAAAGAGGTTGATAACGATTTTTCCTTAACCGTTGTTTTGAAAAACTTATGAGCCGAAAAAGTAAAATCATCATCTTTCTTGTTTTCTTGTTGGTTATTGCCATTTCACTTTGGTTTTTCCTTCTTTATTTAGTCAAGAATCAAGCTCGGACGATTGCCGAGAGGGAAAACCGGATTGAGCAATTACAAGATCAAGAAACCGACTTGGTCGCCCTTGAAAATTTGGTGGAAAGTACGGCCGCCGACCGGCGTTTATTGGCCGAATATTTTTATGCTGAAGATGATATCATTAACCTGATTGAATTAATTGAGCGGGTGGCGGCCGAGACCGGCACCACGGTTGATATTTCTAATATTGATCCCGGCGATGACCTGTTGATTACTTTGCGTTCTACCGGTTCGGCCACGGCCGTTAGAAATTTTATCACCAGATTGGAGACCGGTCCGTTTATCAGCTCTTTTGGTAAAGTCACTTTACAAAAAAACATTGAAGCCGACGAAGTGGTTAGTTGGACGGCTAATTTGATTTTAAAGATATTGAGTTTTGAGCCATCATCGTAAAATATGTTTAAATTTCTTGTAAAATTAAAATTATTGACCGATCGTGATAAATTGTCTTTTGTTCCTAACCCTCGGCGAGATTGGGCGATTTTATTGGGTGTTTTTATTATTTTAGCGGTGCTGGCCACCTTTTTTCACCTCAATATTTATTTAAAATTGGGAACAATGAATGGCTTATCACCGGCTGATAATGAATTTCCGGTAATTAATGAAAGAGACTTGTCACAAGCAATTGAGGTTATTAACAGACGTCGTTCATCTGATCTTATTCCGTCACCGGTGATAGAGTCTGGTGAAGAAGAGGAGGAAGAGGAATCAGAGTCGGAAGACCAAGAGTAATCAATTGACCGTCGTTTGGAACTTTAGTACCGTAATTATTACCGACACCCCCCGTAGTTCAATGGATAGAACAAGGGACTTCTAAGCCTTAAATGTAGGTTCAATTCCTGCCGGGGGGACAAAAAACAATGAGGCCAATCCGGAGGGTTGGCCGGTTGTGTTTTTACCATTCCGGCAGGAATTGAAGACCGGAGGTGCAAATTTTCTCAATCCTCCTCACCTCACCAAATAATGAGAGAGATTGAATGCTGCGAAGATTTTTGCATGGAAAGAATAAGGGTTAATGACGTGTATGAAGAAATTATAAAAAATATATGAATGATAAAACATTACAACTAAAATTATCTTTTATTTTGGGTTTGAGAGATGTTGTTTTTGAAGAAATAAAACAATATCCTGAACTAGAGATCCTAAGTGAAAACGATGATTCTTTTTATGTTAAATACATAGAAGATTTTAATATAGTAAAAAACTTAAGAAGCATATCCCGTGTTTATCTTGTATCTCCGGATCCAAGACACAACCCTTTGTATATCTCTAATCATAAGTTTGTGCTGGGGAAACTTGTTGAGACTGTGGTTTCTAAAAGTAATAAGAACGATTTTAATACTTTTAAAATATATTGCGCAGGCCCTGATTCGCTTGAGGTTTTTGAGATAGAAAGATATCTAGAACATAATTTAAAGCTGAAGAAGAGTGAAGATGCAGATTTGAAAATATATATTATCAAGATTAGTGATACATGGGAGCTTGGCTTGCAAATTACACCGAGGCCTCTGTCTTTAAGAAGTTACAAGGTTCGACACGTGAATGGTGCAATGGATCCAACTATAGCATATTCCTTAAACAGTCTATGTGAATTAGAAAAATATGAAACCTACTTAAATGTGTTTTCTGGTAGTGCTACATTAATGATTGAGGCTGGTCAGTGTTATGATAATCTTCAAAAAATTGTTGGGTTTGATAATAATAAAGAACATCTATCCTTGTCCGTACAAAATATCCGAGAGGCGGGGCTTATAAAAAAGGTTCAGATAAGGGAAGGAAATATATTTGATAAACCAAATTTTGGTAAATTTGATGTTATTACCTCTGATTTACCATTCGGGATGGCTGTTTCTAAGGGTGAAGATTTAGAGGGTCTATATAAGGTTTTTATTGAATATGTTGAAAATTATCTTAATAAAAGAGGAAAACTCGGAGTATACACAAGTGAATTCAAATTATTTGAGAGTCTAGTTTCTCATTCAAAGTTTGTCCTCGAGAAAGAAGTAAGGATTAAACTCATGACTTCAGAAGAACAATATCTACCAATAAAATTAATGATTTTTAGTTTTAAATAGAGTGGATATTTTTTTCGTCTTCGACTCAAAAATATCTCACTCCCTCGGCCTCCATTCGCCGACAACTGATTTTTCGTTCCTCAAAATCAGGCTTCCTGTCTGCTGGTAGGCAGGCGCGTCGGCTCTGTTCTCGCCCCTCCTCACCTCACCAAATAAAATCGCCGAAAGCATCCGCTTCTGGCTCATTATTTGGTGGGCGATGAGGGACTCGGTCACAAATAATTTTCCTACGGAAAATTTTCGCGACCCCGCCTCGCGCTTGGCCTTCGGCCAGCTTCGCGCGCTCCGGCTTTCTCGTCCCTCCTCACCTCACCAAATAAAATCGCCGAAAGCAACCGCTTCCGGCTCATTATTTGGTGGGCGATGAGGGACTCGAACCCCCGGCCTTCTCGGTGTAAACGAGTTGCTCTAGCCAACTGAGCTAATCGCCCCTGAATAGAAACAGATTATCCCATTATCGGTCAATAATCAAGAGCCGGATTTTTTGTTAGAAATTTATCAGCCGGCATGATATGGTTGCTTTATGGCCGACTTAATCGATATTAAAATAATTTATGAAGATGACGACACTCTGGTGATTGATAAGCCGGCCGGTATCAGAGTGCATGATGATGGTTTTGGCCGGGGACCGACGGTGGTTGATTGGCTAGTTGCCCATTATCCCGCTTTGCAAGAAGTTGGCGAATCAATGACGCTCCCTGGCGGCGAAAAGATTGACCGACCGGGCATTGTTCATCGTCTGGATCGAGATACCAGTGGCTTGCTTTTGATAGCCAAGACACCATCGGCCTTTATTCATCTCAAAAAACAATTTAAAGATCGCTTGGTCAAGAAAACTTATTTGGCTTTATTGTCGGGCAAAATGAATAAAGAGGGTAAGCAAGTAATTGATTTGCCAATTGGTCGAAGTTCTCGTGATCCGCGAATACGGGTGGCCAGCCAAAAAGCCAAAGGCAAATTGCGTCCGGCCGAGACAAGTTATCAAATATTAAAACACTATCACGGCTATACTTTGGTTGAAGCCTCGCCTCGTACCGGTCGGACTCATCAATTAAGAGCCCATTTTAAGGCTATTTCTCACCCGATTGTCGGTGACGGTTTGTATAATAAAAATGGGGGGCAATTGGCCGGCCTGAAGCGTCAAGCGCTACATGCTCACCAGTTGACCGTTTGTCTGCCATCGGGGGAGGAAAAGACCTTTGTCTCGCCTCTGTCGGCCGATTTTCAGTCGGCGCTTGATAATTTAGCGCTTGCGTGATAGACTTTTTGCCGTATGACAGTTAGTGCTAACTTAAAAATATCACCGGTTAATATTACCGAACGGGCCAAATTGGATATTCGGCCCGGTTCAACCGTGCGGGTTTATCAAAAAATCCAAGAAAAAGACAAAACCCGGTTACAAATGTTTGAAGGAATGATTATCGCCCGCAAACACGGTTCCGAACCCGGGGCGACTTTTACCGTCCGTAAAGTGGCGAGCGGTGTCGGTATGGAGAAAATTTTCCCACTTTATTCCCCAATGATCGACAAGATTGAAATTGTTAAGCGAACCAAAGTTCGCCGAGCCAAATTGTATTACATTCGCGAAAAAGCCAAAAAAGAGGTTCGACGGCGGATTAAGCAATTAAGTACCGAGGCCCTGGAAAAGCGAGAAGGACAAGAGGCCGAGGCCAGAGCTTCCGGTCAAGAATTAGCCGAAACTGATTTGGTGGAAAAAGACGAAACGGTTGTAACGAACAATTCAACTGAAAATATCGCCGAGCCTACTCCTTCGGAAGCTGAGAATAAAAAAGACGAGAAATAATCTCAAACAAAAACAAGGCCGAGTGCCTTGTTTTTGTTTGAGTTTTTACTTAAGATATTTACAAACGCGCGGGTGCTGAAACCGGTAGCCAGGCTAGCTTGAGGGGCTAGTGTCCGCAAGGACGTGGAGGTTCAAGTCCTCTCCCGCGCACAATTGAACAAAGTGAAATTAGTGCGCGGGAGGCGCAACTTTTGCGGAGCAAAAGGAGCAAGGACTTGAAAAGCTTTTGAGCTATTTTGTGATTCGCCGGTAGGCGATGAAATAAAATAGCCAAAAGGTGTACTGAAACTGTAAGTTTCAAGTCC
>JBBDJY010000017.1:0-13606 GCA_040879645.1 Minisyncoccota bacterium | reverse complement strand
ATTGGTAAACATTTCGATCCAACAAGGAAGAAAGTGCTTGACCGGCCAGATCGGGAGACAAAGATCGAATTTCTTTTCGCAGATAATCAAGTTCGGAATCAATGAACTCAACTACCTCTTGACTGAAAACAAAAATCTTATTCGCCGCCACCAAATCAAGATTCCGCCGGAAAAAATCAAGATAACCGCGATGAATCACCGGCACATAACCGGCAATGACATACTCAGTCATTCTTGACCTCCTTCCCTCCAGGGTTAATCGATTTCCTCAAAAGTTCAGCGTGAGCCTGATTGATTACCTTTCCGCAGATATCTTCAATCATCATCCCGAATTCCTCCTTCTCGCTTGGAAAAGGCTTATCCAGACGATCGAGGGCCTTCGTTACTTCAGATTCAATCATCAACCCGGCCAACCTCTTCAGTTCATCAGCACCGCCCATCTGAATTCGTCGAAATTGCGCACTGGTACTGTTCTCGGCTTGACGCGGTACAACCAGAATCCGATGACAGATCGTCCCCAATTCGGCGATTTGCTCTTCCGAATATGTGCCGGTGACTGCCAAAAGAACATCCGGACGAACAATCTTGGTGATCTCCCACTTGGGATAATCATGTTTCTTGGTAATCACAATGTCCACCCAACGAGTCCCGGCCATAAATTCGGCTCGCTCAAGGAAAGGGATGACGGGACGATGTGGGCCTTTGCGTTTGGTAATTTTCTCGTCATCCTCAATCGCCACCAACATCAAACCGACCTGACCGTCACTACCAACTTCCCGCCAACCACGCCGAGTATAACGAGCATGACCGATATGAGCCAAGTCAAAAGAACCGCTAGTCAAGCAAACCTCTACATCAAACTGTCGCAACATAGCCATCGTAAAAGACAATTCATCCAGAGTGTTGATAATCCGATCCAACGGATCAACATCATCCTTCCGAATGATTCGGGCCAAAGTCCTCGGGGTCATCGCAATGTTTCCTTTCTCCACCTTCAGTGGATAAGTACAGATTGTTAAACAACAAAATCTGAAAATATTTCTACCACGAAGCGACGGAAAAAACAATAATCGGCCCTTGACAAAGAACCAGACGGACTTAAGATAACAAACAGAAAGGAGGTCGGTGATGAACGAAGATCAAAAAAGCGTCGCGAGTGGCGTGACAGCGGACGACAACCGGCCGGCCCTACCCGGCCAGATTGAGAAGATTGCCGAAATGTGTGCGGATGCCATGATCGTCTATTTGACCGGCGATGGCAAATTAACTTTCATGGAAGCGCTTAAAATACTCATTGAATATCCGCATGGTGTTCGGATAGAAACTCGCCAGGCGATGATCAATATTTTGGAAGTCATCCGCAATGACGATTCATCGTCGAATTTCTGACAACTAAAAAGGAGGCCTCCGGCCTCCTTTTCTTTTTGCTATTTTAACGGGAAGTAATTTATTTAACTTCAATGCCCATACTGCGGGCGGTACCGGCAATGGTTTTGGCGGCGCCGTCTATATCGGTAGCATTTAAATCTACCATTTTTTGCTCGGCAATGGCCCGAACCTGCTCTTGACTGACCTGGCCGGCTTTGCTTAACAAATTCTTACCGGAACCCTTGGCCACGCCGGCGGCTTTTTTAATCAGAGACGAGGCCGGCGGGGTTTTAAGGATAAAGTCAAAACTGCGATCGGAATAAACGGTTAATTCCACCGGAATAATATCGGATAATTCGGCCGTTCGGCTATTAAATTGATTAACAAATTCGCCGATATTGATACCGGCTTGACCCAAAACCGGGCCAACCGGCGGGGCCGGCGTCGCGGTGCCGGGCGGAATTTGTAATTTTATTTTCTTGTCTATCTTTTTCGCCATATTTATATTTTCTTAACTTGTAAAAAATCCAATTCCACCGGTGTCTCCCGGCCAAACATTGATACTAAAACTTTCACCTTGCCCCGCTCTTCATCAATCTCATTGACTTTGCCCTCAAATTCTTTGAACGGACCATCAACGATAATCACCGCTTCGCCCGGTTCCAAGTCAATCTTGTGTTTGACTTCGTCTTTAGACATCAATGAGAACAGCTCTTCGATTTCTTTCGGATCAAGCGGTACCGGCACCACCCCCGAACCGATAAAGCCGGTCACCCGGGGCGTATTACGGACGACATACCACGAATCGTCGGTGACAATCATATCCACCAAAACATAGCCGGGATAGATTTTTTCTTCCACCGTTACTCGCTTGCCACCCTTAATCTTAACCTTCTTTTCCGTTGGGACAATAACATCAAAAATCTTGTCTTTCATATCAAAAGACTCAATCCGCTGTTTTAAGTTGCGAGCAACGGCATTCTCATATTCGGCATAAGTGTGGACCGCATACCAATTACGGCCTCGATTTAATTCTTGTTTAGCCATAGATTTTTGGGAATTATAAAATAACTTCCTTCAAAATAAAATTGAAAATAAAATCAAATAAACCCAGATACAAGCCGGTTAAAACTGCCAAAATAATGACAATAACGGTAAAAATAACGGTTTGCCGACGAGTCGGCCAATTAACATGCCTCAATTCGCCTTTAATTTCCTTGAGATAAGTGATAACTGACATAATAATGACTTAAGATTATCTTTGGACGTCCGACGTCCAAAATATAACAGCTTAATCTAAAAAAGCCCAACGGGCTTGCAACTTTTTAATCATAACGGAACTTGGCCGAATAGTCAACATTAGTGATGGTGATGATGATTTGTCTTGGGGGCCGGCGAGCGAGGACGGCCATAGAGGAGGAAGACGGCAATGACCGTCGTTAAAGGCACAGTCATAATCAAACTGATACTGCCGACCACGGTCCGAATAATCTCACCGGCGAATAATTCGCGATTCAAAATAAAGCCGACGGGCTCAACCGATAAATAAAACAAAAGGAGAAGAGGTAAAGAGGCACCAACATAAGCAAAAACCAAAGTGTTAACCAAGGCGACAACATGTTCTCGGCCAATTCGCAAAACGCGCAAGTATAATTCCCGACGAGTCAAATGGGGGGCTGCCGAATGCATTTCCGCCACCGTCGCCGCTTGAGTAATAGCAATATCGTCAAGCACACCGATAACACCGATAATGATGGCGGCCAATAAAAGCCCTTGGAAGTTAAGCGTGCCCCCGGTATTAAAATTAAGAAAAACCGATTCATCACCGGAAAAACCGGTCAAGCGCGTAAGAGAAACCGCCCAAGCGGCCAACAAACCGGTGATAACAATGGTAATAACCGTCCCCAACAACGCAGCGGTCGCCTCTCGATTAAAACCATGAGTGGCGTAGATGGCAATAGTCAAGATTAAACAAGCCGTCACCGAACTTAATAAGACCGGTGAGGTACCGGCCAAAAGCAAGGGGAAAAGAACATAATAAATAACCAGAAAACCGCCGACTAAAGAAGCGATGGCTCGCAAACCCTGCCAGCCGGCTAAAACGATAATGGCGAGAAAAAATAAACCGACAAAAAAGACCAAAGCGCCGCGTCGATCCGGTTCGGCGACGGAAAAAATCTCATCACCGTCAATCGTTTTTAAGTAACGCAAAAAGACTTTGTCCCCCACCTCAAGTTTAATAAAATCATCTTCCAAAATTATCCGCCGACCGATGGCATCGCCGGTCAATAACTCAACTTCAATCGTTTGATAAAAAGCCGGAGCGTCGGTGCCGGGAATGTTTTTTAATTCTTCACTGATAACTTTTTTGACTTCGGCCTGAATAACCCCTTGTTCGTCTTGATGTAATTCAGCCGCCAAGCCGACACCCGAGCCAAAAAAGAAAAATAGAAAAATGGCAATAATATATTTTTTCATAATTATTTTGGCCAATGATTACTTTGACCGGCAACCGCAATGACCACGCAAGACAAGCTCCACTACTCGTTTGGATTGACCGGCCAAACGACTTAAATTACGCGGTCGGGCCACCGCCGAGACTTCGCCACAATCCAGACAAATAAAATGCTCATGACCGGGCCGGTGAGCGGTTAATTCATATTGAATGTCATTTTTACCAATAATCACTTGGCGCAAAACCCCGGCGGCAATCAAACGAGAAATATTGCGATAAACGGTTGAATAATCAGCCGCCGGGGTAAGGCGCGCATAAACTTCCCGAATACTCAATAAGTGACTGCGGGTAAACAATTTAATTATTTTGTCTTGATATTCCGGTTGACGCATGTTATATTATGCAAGTTACTTGTATTATCCTACTTGATTTAAATAAAAAGACAATATGATGACAGTGATTTTTTGGAGTCTAGGCGCCGCCTTGGCAGTAATTGCCGTATCCTTGATTGGCGTCTTGTTTACTTGGCAAAGTCTCGGTCGCTGGCTGGAAAAAAACTTGATTTATTTGGTCAGTTTTTCCGCCGGTGTTTTTTTGTTTGTTTCTTATCACCTCTTTAATGAGGCTCGAGAAATAAGTGCCAACGGGCTGACACCGGTCCTGTTTTTATTTGTTGGACTTATCGCTTTTTTTATCTTTGATTATTTAATCCCCGAATCACACCATCATCATACCGAAGACGACTGCCAAGACAAGCACACGCCGATTGATGCCCGTAAAATGCTTATCGGCGACGGTATTCATAATATCGGCGACGGTATTATCATTGCTCCGGCTTTTATGATCAGCATTGAAATCGGCCTGATTACCACTATCAGTATTTTAATCCATGAGGCCCTGCAAGAAATTTCCGAATTTTTCGTCTTACGTCAAGCCGGCTACACCACCACCCAAGCCTTGATAAGGAATTTCTTGATTTCTTTGACCATTCTGCCGGGATTGATGGTCGGCCTATTCCTAACCACCACCGAAACAATTTTACCGATCCTATTGGCTATCGCCGCCGGTGCCTTTATTTATGTGGTCGTCGCCGACCTTTTGCCGGCGGTCATGCATTATCGTCGAAAGCTTAAAACATTTATTATTCTGCTTATTTTATTTGCGACCGGTCTGGGCCTGAGTATCGGTTTGGAAAAAATTGCCGACTCGTTTGGCTTGGGCCACGGTCATGATGAAAGCGGCCACCACGACGACCATGATGATGACCACTTAGACGATGACGACAATCACCTGATAACTGACAAACATAATGACGAACACTCAGCCGAAGATTATTATTAAAAAACCCGACGGCGCTAAAGGGCCGTCGGGTTTGACGAGAGCTAGTGTTTCATCAGGCCAAAGACTTCCTCCGCCACCTGGCGAATCTCTTTTTCTTGAGGATCATCGGACAGTAGCATAATGGAGCTCTGACTGAAAAAGTAATCTCGCGGGGACCGCTCCCCTTCGGGCAACCGGCCATTTGAGACATCATCAACAATCCTGACCACCAGACCAACCGGCTGGCGATCGACTTGACGATGATGATAAACCGCCCGACCACGAACAACCAAACAAGGTTTCTTTGACCGAGGCAGTTCAAAATCAAAAAACTTGGGCAAAGTCATTTGCATCCTCCTTATTGGCTTTAGTCAAAGGTTGACCAAACAATCTGTTGTTGATATTAAAGGAAGATTAAAATAAATCAAGTAACGGCCAAATGTCCGAGATAATTAAACTGCCGATAATAATAAGAAAAAAAGCATAAGCCAGACTGTACCAAATATTTTGCCGACCGTACCACCGGAAAGCTTGGCGAAGAAAAACCGTCGGCGCCGCCATTAAAGTCATCGCATCAATAAACATTAAAACGGCCCCGGCATAAAGCACCAACGAGCGAACGGTATAAGTTGAAGCCAACCAAACACCGACCGCCAAAATAAACCAAAACAAGCCAAAAAACTTAAACGGCAAACGCCTGATTCTTTTGGTCAAGACAGCCGGCCAATCCCGCCAGAGAAGAAGAAAACCCAACAACACCATCAAAGTACCGGCGATTAAGGGAAATAAAAGGATAAGCATATTAGAATAAGTCGGGATAGAGTTTGAGTAAAATTTTTTCAATGGCAACTTTCGCCTCACTCGCCGGACCGGCAAAAGAAGCCCCGGCGGCGGCCGGATGACCGCCCCCGGCCAACCGAGCCGCCACCTTGGCTACATTGTAGCGATGACTGTCACGCGACCGAAAACTAATTAAGGTCTTGCCGGAATCTTTTTCAACGGCACTAATGCCAACCAGCCAATCTTTGACCGAAATCAATTGATTGGCCAAGTCTTGATTATTGGCATCGGTTTTAGTAAAACCGTTATTAATGATGTCTTGATGGTCAATGGCGATTATGCCGACCAACCCTCGACCAAGAGTGGCAACTTGGCGATAGGCCAAACTCCGAAACTTTATCTGTCCCGGTGTATTTTGCGCGCTTAAATCAGATAAAATCTCGGAAAAATCGGGGTATTTATCAACCAAAGAAGCGGCCATGGCTAAAGTCCGACCGGTCGTCGGTGAATAACGAAAACCGCCGGTATCGCCATATAGACCGACAAATAAACAAATGGCCACCGCCGGTGAAAGATCAATCGGCCACCGGTCAAACAATTCAAACAATATCTGACAAGTGGCCGGGGCGTTGGTATCAAGTAAATTAATATCACCAAAAGCCGGATTGGAAATATGATGGTCAATGACGATCGTTGTCAAACTTTTTGGCCAAACAACCGGCGCCAGACGGGAAATACGATCCCGATCAGACGAGTCAAGAATAATAAATAAATCATAATCAGAGAGATTTAAATCAAAAAAAGTCTTTTCGCTAATCCGATTAAAACCGGGTAAAACGGCAAACTCGGTCGGTAAAGGAGAATCACCGGCAATAACGGTTACCTTGTTCCCCAAATCAAGTAAAACTTGCTGTATCGCCAAAACCCCACCAACGCTATCCCAATCGGGACTGGGGTGCAAATGGAGTAAAATATGCTTGGCTTTTTTGACCGCCAATAAAATTTCTTCAGCTTGTTTTTTGGAAACCATAAATACTGTCTTATCAGGATATTAACACGTTCGCCATTAAGCCGAAAGAAAAACCCCTTGCCGGCGGCAAGGGGTTTTGGCTTAGTCGCCATTTAGCCGATTAGTCGGCTTGAACCGATCCGGCAATTGCCGATGCAGGTCTTCGTGCTTTTGACGAATAAACCCTTCGTCGGCCGAAGTAAAGACGGCTTTGACCACCGGCTCATGAACGACGCCGGCCACCAAGGCCAGAGCAAAAAAAGCGTCTCGAGCTTCTTGAACCGCCACCTGAGACTGGCTGTCAGCCGGCCGAACAGATACGGCAAAGGGCTTTTTAAGCATCCATCCTCCTTTCTGTTACCCTGATATTTATCTGATAAGACTATACCTGATTGGCTGATAAAAATCAAAAAGGCGAGACCGATGGTCTCGCCCTTAAGTTAGCAGCCGTCAGGGCAATGAGCCACCCGGCGAAGCAAATAGCGCTTCATGTGATCACCTCCTTTCTTTATTTAGTATAACAAAGCTGTCAAGTAACTAGTCGAAACTTGATAAAAATTAGCAAAAATGTTAACTTCAAAAAAGACTTTTGTTCTTCCAACCAACTAGGAGTCAGTGAATGGACATCAATAAAGTTGTGACGGTTGCTTGGTTTTCTCGGCATAAATTGACCGAGAGACAAATAAAAGTATTAAAAGAATTACACGGTCCGAACACAGAGGTGGTTAATTTTAATCGGGCTTTCACCAGTGTCGGGGATTGCCTTGATCAATTAAGAAAAGCAAGTGGAGAACCGGGACAGGTTGTCTATACCAGTCCCCTCCCTTACGACATGCAAGAGGGTTTGCGTGAAAGCGATATCCCCTATTACTACTTTGATGGCGACCATCGCAGTAATCCCTTCATTCCCTATTCCGTCTACCATGTGCCGGCCGACAGTGACGAGGCAACCAGAATCTGGTGTTACTTCTGGCAACCGAATAATCTGCCGGTTTAGTCCGGCAAGCTACGCCGAAACCCTCAAGGGTTTCGGCGTTTTTTATTAAGAGGGTCATCAACCGGCCAAATATCAAAAACTTTTATCTTTGAAACCGCGCCGGATAAAAGCGAGACTCGCGACCGGCTAATTTTAAAATACTCGGCCAAAATTTTAGTAACCGCCTGATTGGCCTCTCCTTTAACCGGCCGGGCCCGAACCGAAATAATAAAATTATTATCCCCTAAATCTTCCAGACTATCAATTTGTTTGCCAGCCTTAACCTTAACAAATATTTTCATTGTTTCAGTTTAAAATAATCAAGAGAAAAGAAAAGGCTCCGCCGGTGGCGAAGCCTAATCATCCTACTGCTTACTCCTGGCAAAAACCAGGTAAATCAGAATAAAAACGGAAATAAGAAGAATGCCGACCATAAAATTCAAGATATCTTTTGTCGGTTCAAAAACCTCCAGCATAAGACCTCCTCGTCTGACAGGACAGTTAATCCCCGTTTTGTTTCCGGCGAATAAGCCGACCGAAAGTGTAAGCCAAGATAATAATCCCTAAAATCATCAGGAAATCAGGGTTTACCGTCTTAATCATTTCTATCATTGATTACCCTTTCGTTGATGACAACTCTATTTAAGACAATACAATAAAAACAAATTTTTGTCCACCACCTACCTGCCGACTAACTTATTTGGCCGACTTGGCGAACACTTAATATTTTGATTGCAGACTTTCGTGGGTGCCTATCCGGTAATGCTCCGGATCTTGGAACTCCACAGGTTCCCGTGCTGACTTTTACACCATAGGCACCATATCGCCGTTATTTATAATGCGGCGGTTCTTCTGTTATACCAGATAAATGGTTGGTAAGTCTAGCCAAGGCATAAAGGGCTGAGGATAAACGGTTTAAATAGGCCCGAGAATCGTCACTAACGACAATTAAGCCCTCTTCCGCCACCGCCACCACTCGGCGCTCGGCTCGGCGCGATACGGTCCGGGCAAAATCGAAAACCGCCGCCAATTCACTGCCACCGGCAACAAAAAATGTCTTAATCGGCGGTAATTCTTTTTCGATGGCATTAATAACATCTTCCATCGCTATGATTTTTTCCCGACTGATAGTTTTATTGGCCCCGGCCAATTCTGCTTGAATAATGAACAAATTTTGTTGGATGCCAGCCAGCCAGCCTTGAATTTCATTTTTCCGTTTAATCGGTAAAGTGGCCCGGCCGGTAATTGCCTTGCCATAACCCAATAAAGAATTTATTTCATCAACCGTCCCCAAAGCTTCGGCAATAGCCGAACTTTTGGAAAATTCTTGATTACAGCCGAAAATCTTGGTTCGGCCCTTGTCACCGTTACCGGTATAAAACATATCGCTATCCGTTTAAGTTAAAATCGAAACAATCTTTAATCTTTTCTTCTTAAAATATCTTCGATCTTGGCCACCACCGCCTTTAATTTAATATTGGATTTAACCAAATATTCAATCGCCCCCAAATCTTTGGCCCGCTTGATATCCGACTCTTGATCCAAATTAGACAAAACGACAACCGAGATATCGGCCAAATCAGCATTAGCCCGGATGTCTTCCATCACTTGAAAACCGGAATAGATAGGCATTAAAATATCCAAAATCAAAAGATCCGGTTTATTCTCTTTTAATTTAGCCATCGCCTCCCGGCCATTGGCAACCTTTTCAACGGTAAAACCCCGACGGGACAACTTGTCGCTCAAAGCCCAAGCCAAATAATGGTCATCTTCGGCAATGAGAATTTTAAACTTACCAAGAGACGGATCTGGGGTGGTCATATTTATTTCAAAAAGCTTTTAATTTTTTCGACAATATCAGTTAAACGCCAATTGGCTTTAACCAAGTAACTGTTAGCGCCGGCTTCGGAAGCGGCCAAAATCTCTTTACTTTCTTGCAAGTTGGTCAAAATAATAACCGGAACTTTAGCCCCCCAACTATCCGTCCGCAATTGTTGTAACATAGTTAAGCCGTCCATCACCGACAGTACCAGATCTAAAAGAATTAAATCGGGTTTTTCGGTTAAGGCGATTTTTAAGCCGGTTTCGCCATCAGTCGCTTCCAATACTTGAATATTTTCTTTGGTAAATTTTTCTTTCAAAGCTTTAACCACCAACGGATCGTCTTCAACAATTAAAATTTTTTTCCGGTTAATCATAAGCTTTACTTATTTAATCAACGATTTTTTCGCTCGGAATTATTAGTAAATCCGAGAATTTTTGTTCCCTCTTTTTGGGTCATACCAGCCAACGGGATGGCTACTCGGAAAGTACTGCCATGATCAGGTAAAGAATCAAACCAAACTCGGCCGCCGGCATGATTCAAGATTGACTTGATGATGTAAAGACCCAGGCCGGTCCCTTCCAGATCCCGTTCTTTGATATTATCAGCCCGGAAAAGCTTCGTAAAGATTTTCGGCTGGTCGGCCAACGGAATACCATAACCGGTATCGGTGACGGTAATAACAACTTCCTGATCAGTCGGTTCAATCGACAGATTAACCGTCCCACCTTCCGGTGTATATTTAACGGCATTGGACAGAAGATTAGAAAAAATAACATGAGTCAATCGGGGATCAACTGAGACTTTAGGTAACGATTCACTATATTTTTTATTAACGGTAATATTTTTAATCTTAATCTTAGATGTCAGGTCAACCAACGCCTCTTCAGCAATTGTCGGTAAATCGGTTAACTTAGGATCAATGATAAAGGTACCCAAATCAATGCGGGAAACATCCAATAAATCATTGACCAACTCAATCAGACGCTGATTGGATTGGTAAAGAACATCCAGATATTCCTGTTGACGCTTATTAACCGGCCCGACATCGCCGTCTAAAATCATTTCAATAAACCAACTGATGGAAGACAGAGGCGTTCGTAATTGATGGGAAGCCAAAGACACAAATTCACTCTTAGCCTGATCGACCTCTTGTTCGCGGGTAATATCACGCAAAAGAATAATCCCGCCGGTGACTTCACCGTTTAAGAGCAGGGGTGCCACCTGCATCGCCACCGGCAAAGTCCGACCATTTTGATTTTTCAAATAGAAATGCTCCAGCAAGCTGATAGAGATGATATTTTTATTCTCAATCGCCCGTTCCAGAGGTGAATCTTCTCGCTTAATTAATTGATCTTTGCGATAAAGTTGAAAAACTTCGCCAAAATTCCGGCCAACCGCTTCATCGGGCGCCAAGCGCAAGAGGATACCGGCGGCTTGATTGATGAGGATAATCCGCCGATTAATATCGGTAACTACCAGACCCTCGCTCATTGACGACAAAATGGCGCCCAATTGCTCTTTTTCTTGGTGAATCCTTAGGATCAGATCCTCATAGGAAGAATCCCTGATATCTGTCGATAAATTGTTATTATCATTTTCAGCCATTAAAACCATTATAGCCGAATTATCGACTAAACCAAATCCGACTGCCCTGCCTACCGGCAGACAGGCGGTAGGCAGGGCAGGCAGGTGCGGGCGGCTCGGTTCAAGTCCTCTCCCAATCGTCACAAACAATAATCGCCGAAAGCATCCGCTTTCGGCTCATTTGTTTGTGCTGTAATTATACACTTTGCTCGAACTTTTTTCGAGAGGAAACTAAACGAATGAACCGAAGCCCCACGCACTGGCGAGTACGCCAGTAACCCCGAAAGAAAAAATGGGAGAATGAATTCCCGTTCAGCCTTTGATTTGGTTGGCGTATGCGCACCCATGTGCTTTTTGTCGGGGGGGGGTATAATGGAAGTATGAACCTTAAAAGGTCGAATAATTATGTTCAAATTAAACAATGAATTAATTAAAATAATAACAATAATTTATGATTAAAAAATTAGATATCAAAAAAATTAGTAAAGCGGGTCTGGTATTGTTACTGTTTGGAGTTTTGATGAGTGGAGCTACGGCGTACGCAGCTGGTCCCGCGGCAGTAAACCTTGGCACCGCTGGCAATTATGTGATCTTATCCAAAACAGGGATCTCTACTACTGGCACAACGATGATCACAGGAGACATTGGGGTGAGTCCTGCCGCCGCCACTTATATCACCGGATTTGGATTAACAGCGGATACTTCAAATGTATTTTCAGTATCATCTCTAGTAACCGGAAAGGTGTATGCACCAACCTATGCGGTTCCTACTCCTGCTAACTTAACTACAGCTGTAAGCGATATGGAAACAGCCTATGCAGATGCCGCAGGTAGAACAAATCCTACTGCGACTGAACTCGGAGCAGGAGATATTAGTGGCTTGACCATCGCCCCTGGTCTCTACAAATGGGGTACTAGTGTTTCGATCAATACAGATGTAACTCTCTCGGGTGGTGCCAATGACGTTTGGATTTTCCAGATCGCCCAAGGTCTCACTGTGGCCAGTGGTAAGAAAGTCGTTCTTAGTGGCGGCGCCCAAGCCAAGAATGTTTTCTGGCAAGTCGGCAGTAATGCAAATATCGGCACGACCGCGCAATTTAATGGAAACATCCTGGCTCAAACAGCGATTAATCTACAAACAGGTGCCTCACTAAATGGTAGGGCTCTCGCCCAGACAGCTGTGACCTTAGATGCAAATACTGTTACGACTCCTGGAAATGCTAGTCAAGCAACTAATAATCCGCCGGTTGTTGCACCTTCAGCAACTCCAACCCAAACTCAAACTTCAAATTCTAGTGGCAGTGGAATTGGCAGCGCAGTCTCCACCGTCGCTCAAACAATGGGAGTTAATGCCTCTCAGTCTAACTTCGCGTCTCTTACCCCAGCAGAAAAAAAGACGGTTATTGACGGAATCAAATCTCAACTTATCTCTCTGATTCAACAGCTGATCGCGAAGCTACAAACACAACTACAAGCTCAGCAAGGTCTCTAATCAATCCTCCAAGGATTAACCCGAAAAGCCAAACAAATAATGTTTGGCTTTTCTGGTTATATCGGTTTCGTTGAATCCAATCCAGAGCGATATGGCGTTACTTACTGCAAACACAGCCGAGTCATATCAACAGGAACAAGTGAAGAGTGAGCTTCCGGCACGCTTAAAGATTCCAAGCATCAATGTTGATGCTGCAATCGAGTACAAAAGTCTTACTCCAGAAGGTGCCATGGATGTTCCTAAGGGTCCTGACGACATTGCGTGGTTCGATCTCGGGCCTCGTCCTGGAGAAAATGGCAGCGCTGTTATTGCTGGTCACCGTGGCTGGAAAAATGGGAGGGTGGCCGTGTTTGACAACCTAGATAAATTACGTAAAGGGGATAAGATATATGTCGAAGATATATCAGGAAAGTCTGTTTCTTTTGTAGTTCGAGAAAGTCGCATTTATGATTCGGAGGCCTACGTCCCCGAGGTTTTTGCGTCTAATGATGGAATACATCTTAATCTTGTTACCTGTGTCGGTGTTTGGGATAAATCCAAAAAAAGCTCTTCACAACGATTAGTAGTATTTACTGATATCATACAGTAATTTTTTACTAAAGATTACTCCTCAAATTTTTCTAACCAAATCAAAGGCTGAACGGGAATTCATTCTCCCATTTTTTCTTCCTACCGCCAAAAAATCCCGAAGCGAATCCCTCCCGCATTCATTCCCCAGACCCCTTTCTGCGGGCGGGAAAATTCAGCCGAAGTTTTGGCAAATCCTTTCCCCAAAAAATAGTTTTGCCAAAACTTCG
>JBBDJY010000016.1:0-78629 GCA_040879645.1 Minisyncoccota bacterium | reverse complement strand
AAAATGTCGGCCCGAGAAAAAGCAATTATTGAATTACAACAGGGCGGGATTGGCGTTATGCCGACCGACACCTTATACGGTCTGGTCGGCAGTGCTCGGCAACCGGCGACGGTAGAAAAAATATACCAACTGAAAGGAAGAGAAAAAGACAAACCCTTAATTGTTTTAATCAGCAGTCTTGATGATTTGTCGTCACTGGGGGTCAAACTGACACCGGCCGAAAAAGCGGTTTGTGCCGACTATTGGCCCGGACCGGTCAGTATCGTTCTTTCCTGCCCACTGGAAAAACTCGATTATCTTCATCGCGGGACAAAAACACTGGCCAGCCGCTTGCCGGCCGACCCCGATCTCTGTTCATTCATCCGTCAGACCGGACCATTGGTTGCCCCCAGTGCCAATCCGGCCGGCGCCGAGCCGGCCCAAACCATTAAGGAGGCTCGGGGATACTTCGGCGAGAAGATTGATTTTTACCTCGCCGGCCAAGAACCCCTTGTCGGCCAAGCTTCCAAATTAATCCGACCAACCGCCGACGGCCGAATTGAAGTTTTACGACCTTGATCTTAATCCGCCAAGAGGCTTGCCTGGGTATTTTTTTTGTAATAATATCGTTAGATGGATAACCATATCATCACTTACGAGGATTTTACCAATATTCACTTGGTCGCCGGCACAGTTAAGAAAGCCGAGCGTTTGCCAAACAGTAACAAGCTCTTGCGCTTGCAAGTGTCACTGGGCGATGAGGCCTGCCCGACCGGCTTGCCTGGGAGGGCCCGTCCGACCAGTTCACCTGGGCGGGACCGCCAGATTATTGCCGGCCTGGGTTTAAATTACCAGCCGGAAGATATTATCGGTAAGCAAGTGATTGTCGTCGAAAATTTGGCGCCCAAAAAATTACTGGGCGAAACCAGCCAAGGTATGCTTTTAGCCGGTAGCACCGAAGCCGGGCCGGTAATTATCAGTCCGGAGTCCCCGCTGCCGGACGGCACCAGTATCCATTGATTATTTTTAATTTATAAATATCATTATGTCGCTAATCAAAACTTTCGTTGTTGTTATCGCTTTATTGATTCTTGCCGGCACCGGCTGGCTTATCTACGACGCTTTAACCGCCGACCGCATCATTACTTCTTTTAGCGACTGCCTGGCCGCCGGCTATCCCGCTCTAGACACCTCTCCGCGACAATGCCAAACCGCCGACGGACAAATTTTTATCGAGGAAACCGACCCAACCACGATTGATTCTTTCGCCGAATGTCTGGCCGGCGGTTTTGCCGTCAGAGAATCATATCCACGACAATGTCAGACGCCAGACGGTCGGGTTTTTATCGAAAACATCGGCAATGAGAATGAATTACTTGACTTAATCCGCCTAAACACTCCCCGACCGGGGTCCGAAGTAACCAGTCCGCTTGCCATTACCGGTCAAGCCCGCGGAACCTGGTTTTTTGAGGCTAACTTCCCAGTCGCCTTATTCGATGACAACGGAAAAGAACTGGCTCGCAGTTTTGCCTCAGCCAAAGATGACTGGATGACGGAAGAATTTGTTTCTTTTTCCGCCAATTTGGAATTTAGCCGGCCAACCACCGCCACCGGAACATTGATTTTAGAACGGGCCAATCCTTCCGGTTTGGAAGAACAAGCTAATTCTTTGATAATCCCGATTAATTTTACCGAGGTAACGACACCAACTGATCCGACTAGTCGGGCCAAGGATGGTTGCATAATTACCGGTTGCTCAAGTCAAATCTGCTCCGACCAAGAGGTAGTCACTACTTGCGAATATTTGCCAGAGTATGCCTGTTATCAATCGGCGATTTGCGGTCGCGGACCAACCGGCCAATGCCAGTGGCAAGACTCACCGGCTCTGGCCCAATGTCTGGAAGATTTATCAACTAATTAACCATCGGTTTAAACCGGTCGTCAAATCACTACCTGAATGGTCGGATAAAGAACTTTATGCTACAATCAACCGACCTTATTAAAAAATTAATCCCTTGTTTATGTTTTCATCACCAAACAGAAAAAGAGGTTTAAGTACACCGATAGCCGTCATCATCGCCGGCGTCTTGGTGGCCGGTGCCGTTTTTGCTTCCGGCTTTCTAACCGGTAACCGAGGGCCGGCCGAGGCGAATATGATTGAAGAATTAGCCACCGAAGTTGGTGTTAAGAGTAATGATTTAAGCCGTTGTCTGGACGATGGTCAATTTACCGACCAAGTGGAAGCCGATGTCCAAAATGCGACACTTTCAGGCGGTCAAGGCACGCCTTTTTCACTGGTGATTGCCGGCGAAGAAGTTTTTGAATTGGGTGGCGCCCAGCCCTTTGAAAATCTCAAACCTTTGATTGATGAGATTTTGGCCGGCAATCTGGGCGAAGTACCGGAACAAAACGAGGCCTTGACCAACTTAAGGCCGATTAGTCCGACTGATCATATTCAGGGTTCACCCGACGCCCCGGTTATCATTTTGGAATACTCGGACATTGATTGTCCGTTCTGCGCTCGTTTTCATCAAACCATGAAGCAGGTTCGCGCCACTTATGATGACGACCAAGTCGCTTGGGTTTTCCGCCACTTCCCACTTGATAATTTGCATCCGGAAGCTCGCCGTAAAGCTGAAGCGGCCGAATGTGTCGCCGAGCTGGCCGGCGAAGAAGCTTTCTGGGACTATTTAAACAAAATCTTCATTGCCAGCGATCAATAACCATTGATTGCCGGTAAAAAAACCCGCCAAGTGGCGGGTTTTTTTGTTTTAAAGTTTTAATAACCAAGTAGGCGTTTGGCCCGTTCATGATGACGGATTTTTTCATGGGCCTTGGCTTCAATTTGCCTGATCCGTTCGCGAGTAACGCCAAATTCTTTGCCGACTTCTTCCAGTGTCCGCATAACGCCATCTTCCAGACCATGACGCATTTCCAGAATTTTTCTTTCCTTGGGACTTAAATCATTCAAAATTTCTTCAATTTGATCGCGTAATATCCGCCGAGAAACTTCTTGATCGGGCGGCGCAATCTTGTCATCGGCAATAAATTCGCCAAGGGTGGATTTATCTTCATCATCATCGGTAGACTTATCAAGCGAAGCGGTACTTTGGTCGATTTTTTCAATGACATGGATTTTTTCCACATCTAAATTCATTTCGGTGGCAATTTCCGGTGGCAGGGGTTCCCGTCCCAAATCTTGTGACAAACGCCTGACCACTTGTTTGTACTTGGCGATCGTCTCCACCATATGGACCGGGATACGAATTGTTCGCGATTGATCAGCTAAGGCTCGAGTGACCGCTTGCCTAATCCACCAGGTGGCATAGGTTGAGAATTTATAACCTTTGCGCCAATCAAATTTTTCCACCGCCTTAAACAAGCCGATATTGCCTTCCTGAATCAAATCAAGCAAACTCAAGTCCTGACTTCGGCCAATATATTTCTTGGCAATGGAAACAACCAAACGCAAGTTGGCATTAGCTAAAGTTTTTCTGGCTTCTTCATCACCTTGCAGAATGCGCTTGGCCAATTCTTTTTCTTCCTGACCGGTTAAGAGTTTGTGCCGACCGATTTCTTTCAAATACATTTGAACCGAATCCAGACGCTGGTCGCTGTGTTTACTGGCCTTTAACTTACTGAAAATATCATTTTCGCTGTCGTCATCCAATAAACCACCTTCTTCCAAAACATCAATACCGGCTTCTTCAAATTGAGCATAGAGGTCTTCCAAAAAGATGATGTCGTTTTCAATCGCCGGAAATTCTTTCAATAATTCACTAAAAGTGATAAACCCGCGCTGGCGTCCTTTTTGAATCAAAAGTTGGACTCGGTGCTCAACTTCCTGTTTATTCAATTTTACCCCGGTGACGGATTTACTTCGCCGACCGACCGGCCTTTCCTTGACTTTGGCTTTGGGATTAGTCGCCACCTTCTTTTTAACCGGACGAGTTTTTTTCGCCACACTTTTTTTCGGTTTTTTAACCACTACCTTTTTAACCGTCGGGCGAACGGCTCGCTTGGTCGGCTTTTTAGCCGGTTTTTTACCGGCTCGCCTCTTGGTTGAAACTTTTTTGGCCGCCGGACGCTTGCCGGCGACTTTGGCCTTTTTGACTTTGGCAGAGCTTTTTTTCTTGACTTTGGCTTTGGGATTGGGCATAAAATTAAGATTTTAATTTATTAATGTTTTGGGTGATAGTTTGGCATTTTTTAACAAGCTTGTCCAGGTCATCGTCCCGGCCGGCTTTTTCCGCTTGAGCCAAGGCTTGCCTGGTTTGGACCAAGTCGGCCTTTAATGATTCAATCGCCAATTCAGTCAGTAAAATATCTATCTCGTCAGCCAGCCGACCGGCCGAACTGTCGGTGTATTCCATTTCCAGCGGCATGATGATTTGTTCCCGACGACTTTCATGGGCGGTTTTTTCTTGTTCCCAATTCTCGGCGGTAAACATTTTTTTAAATTTTTCCAAATAGACTGCCGGTGATTTTTTGGCTTGTTCGGACCAAAGCCAAATCAAGCCAAATAATCGTTCAATAATTTTACTTGACCGGTCACGCGTCGGGGCCGGTTCGGCCGGGGGTGGTGATGACGGGGTCGGTGATGACGCTTCATGATAATCGCTCCAAATTTCCGTTTCCGGCAAATTAAGCATATCGGCGATTTTGGCGATAAAGTGAGCTCGGTCAATGTGATAAGCTAATTGCTTGATATAGGGATAAACTTCTTGCCGAATCGCCCGGCCGAGCAGGCGCCGATCTTTCTCCCGAGCCATTAAGGAAGCAAGGTAAAAATCAACAACATGTTTTGACGCTTGAATCTCCTGTTGCCACTTAGCCGGGTCTTTGAGAATTAAATCGGCCGGATCGGCCCCCGCCGGTAATCGGGCGATATTAACCTCCAGACCTTGCCCCAAAGCCAGATCCACCGCCTTGCGCGCCGCCGCTTCACCGGCCGGATCGGCATCAAAAGCCATAATCAATTTATGAGCCAACCGACTAATAATTTCCAAATGACCTTGGGATAAAGCGGTGCCGGAAGTGGCGACGGTATTAGTCAATCCGACTTGATGCGATAACAATAAATCCATTTGACCTTCAACCAAAATGGCGGTCCCGCTCCGACGCAAAGCATCCTTGGCGCGATCAAAACCGTATAAAATCCGAGATTTGTCATAAACCAAAGTCGCCGGCGAGTTAATGTATTTGGCTTCTTCCACCGGCTGAGTGGCCGGCGAATCAAAAATCCGACCGGAAAAACCGACTATGCGCCCTTGGCCATCAGCCAAGGGGAAAATCAAGCGGTGACGAAAACGATCATAGAGCCGGCCGTGAGGGTTATTGGCATTCGGCTGGGAAGTTAAAGCCAGACCGGCCTGAACCAATTCGGCCGCCGAAAAACCTTTGGCTTTCAGATGCTCGGTCAGGTTTTGCCAACCGGCGGGAGCAAAACCGAGACGCCAAATTTTAATCGTCTCAGTTGACAAACCCCGACCAAGTAGATAATCCCGGGCCGGTTGATGGCGATCTAAAGCGGTAATAAAGTATTCGGTGGCGACCGCCAAAATTTTGAAGATTTTTTCTTTTTCATTTACTTCGCGCGGATTGATTTTTTTGACAGTCACACCGGCTTGTTCAGCCAAACGATTTAGGGCCTCAGGGAAGTCCAAACCCTCAATCTCCTGCAAAAAAGAAAAAATATCACCGCCTCGATGACAACCAAAACAATGATAAGTTTGACGGGACGGCGACACAAAAAAGGACGGGGTTTTTTCATTATGAAAAGGACAGCGTCCTTTGTAATTAATCCCCGTTTTTTCCAACTTAAGATAACCGGCGATAAAATCGACGATATTCAAGCGGTCTTTGATTTGTTCGACGGGCGTGGACATAAGCGATTCGCTTTATTGTTAACAAACAACGAGGAATCCCTCCCGATAACCACCGGCGCCAAGCGAATTATTCCGTCTCGGTTTGAGACTCGGTAATAACGGTTTCGTTTTTAGCGGCCAAACCGGTACCGGCCGGAATCAAGCGGCCAATGATGACATTTTCTTTCAAGCCCCGTAATTTATCCACCCCACCCTTAATCGCCGTCTCAATCAACACTCGAGTGGAATGTTGGAAAGAAACCGCCGACAAGAAACTACTGGTGGTTAAAGCCACTTCCGAAATACCAAAGAGAGCAACGGTGACTTCGGCTTCCTTACCGCCGGCTTGTTTAACTCGTTTGTTTTCTTCAGTTAATTCGGACAGGTCAACAATGGCATTAACGTTGAATTTAGTCTCGCCCGGGTCTTTAATCCGGCGACGGGAAAACATCTGACGGATAATGATTTCAATATGTTTGCGAGAAATGGAAACCCCTTGTAATTCGTAAATGGCATTAACCTCTTTGATAATGTAATCTTCCACCAGCCGTCGGCCGGCCAATTTAAAGTAATTAACCAAGTCAATTGAACCGTCAGTCAAAACTTGACCTTTCTTAACCACTTCACCGTTTTTAACTTTAAGCGTTCGGAAAGTCGGCGCTTTGTATTCGACCGTTTCTTTTTTTGACCCCTTTTTGCGCGCCGCCGGGTCAATCAACACCGTCAGAAAATATTCGCTACCTTCGATTTTAATTTCGGTTACTTGGCCGTCATATTCGCAAATAATGGCGCTGGATTTTGGACTGCGCCGTTCAAAAATTTCTTCCACTCGCGGTAAACCGCCGACAATATCGCCGCCACTTGAACCGACACCGCCGGCATGCTTAGTCCTCATCGTCAACTGCGTCCCCGGTTCGCCGATCGCCTGAGCGGCAACAATCCCCACCGGTTCGCCGATTTTAACCAAACGACCACGACCGGGATCGGCACCATAGCATTCTTGACACAAACCCCGCAATGACCGGCAAGTCATTGGTGTCCGCAAATGGACTTCCTTAATCCCCAGACGATCAACTTCCAAGGCATCGGCCTTAGACAAGAGATGACCCTTGGGGAAAATAACTCGACCGGTATCGTCGGTAATATCGGATAAAATAATTCGGCCTTTGATATTATTAGCCAAACCTTCATCAAAACCGAGAATATGACTTTCATTGATAATTTTACCGTCTTGATCGCCACAATCAGCTTCGGTAATCACCACATCTTGCGAGACATCAACCAATTTTCGCGTCAAGTAACCGGCTTTAGCGGTATTCAAAGCGGTGTCAGCCAAACCTTTACGCGAACCGTGGGTGGTAACGAAATATTCAAGCGGTGATAAACCTTCCTTATAAGACGGAATAATCGGAAAATCAATCTGTCGTCCGGCCGGATTGACGATTAAGCCCTTCATCCCGGACATTTGCGCCACCTGCTGAGTTGAACCTCGGGCATTGGAGTTAAGCATATCAGCCACCGAGCCATTGGGAATCAAAGTTCCGGGAATGGTTTCTTCAATTTTCGTCTTGACCTTGGTCCAAGTCTCAATCGTCAAGCGATAACGCTCCTCTTCCGATAATAACCCTTCGGCAAATTTGTCATTGATATTTTTTACCTCGTCAAAACCAACTTGAATAATCGCTTGCTTGCCGGCGGGAACGACAACATCATCCAAACCCCAAGTGATGCCGGAATAAGTGGCATATTTGAAACCGAAAGATTTAATCTTGTCCAAAATCGGTGGCAAGGCTTCAGCCCCATAAACAGTGATTAGTTGCTCAACCAGACGATTCATTTCTTTACCGGTAATTTCCTTATTCAAAAAAGGAAAATCCTTGGGCAAAGTGTTGTTAAAGAGAATCCGACCAACAGTTGTCTCAAACAACTGCCCGGATAATTCGCCGTACTTTTCCTGACTACCACCCAGTAGTTTAATCTTAGCCCGCAAATCGGTTTGATCAAAATCCCGAGACATAATGGCATGATTGCGCCGGCCGAAAACATTACCTTCGCCTTTGGCCCCATCAAGCATTTTGGTTACCCAATAACAACCGAGAACCATATCCAATTTCAGATTGATCACCGGATCACCGGACCCCGGTGCTAAAATATTGTGATTAGCGGCAATAATTTCTCGAGCTTCTTTTTGGGCGGCCTCCGACAATGGCACATGGACGGCCATTTGGTCGCCATCAAAGTCGGCGTTAAAAGCGCCACAGATCAGTGGATGAATCTGAATGGCATGACCTTCAATCAACACCGGCTTGAAAGCTTGAATGCCCAAACGGTGCAAAGTCGGCGCCCGATTAAGAAAGACATATTTATTATGAATAACCTCTTCCAGAATGGCCCAAACTTCGGAAATTCCTTCATCAATCAGCCGACCAGCTCCGCGAATATTGAAAGCCAATTCTTCTTCCAAAATTTTAGCAATAACAAACGGCTTAAAAAGTTCCAAAGCCATATGCTTGGGCAGACCACATTGATCCAATTTTAATTCCGGACCGATAACAATGACGCTCCGACCGGAATAATCAACACGCTTACCGAGTAAATTCTGACGGAAACGACCCTGCTTACCACGCAAATTATCGGCCAAGGATTTAAGCGGTCGTCGTTGTGATTGATTCATCACTCCTTCGCCGGAATTTTGTCTGATGGAATTATCAATCAAAGCGTCAACCGCTTCTTGGAGAATGCGTTTTTCATTTCGCAAAATAACATCGGGAGCGTTCAGATCAAGTAATTTGCGCAAACGGTTATTGCGATTAATCACCCGCCGATAGAGATCATTAACATCAGAAGTGGCATGCCGACCACCATCCAAAGCCACCATCGGCCGCAGGGCCGGCGGAATGACCGGAATGACCGACAAAAACATCCACTCCGGTCGGATGCCTGATTTTTTCATCGTTTTGAAAAGGTTGTAACGCCGTTGAATCTTGGCTCGCTCGGCGGCGCCGGCCGAACCCAATTCGGCCGTTAATTCGCCAATCAGCCGATCAAAATCAATGCCCTTAAAAATTTCATAAATGGCTTCCGCCCCGATACCGGCCTCAAATACCGTCCCGTACTTAAGCGACAAGCGATGATAGGTAATCTCGTCCAACACTTTCCATGGTTTAAGAGCGGTTAAACTACGCTTGGCCTCCAAGAGAGATTCTTTAAGCCGGTCTTTTTCGGCCGCCGTCTTTAATTCTTTGACTTTGGATTTATACTCACCATCCAATTGTTTGAGCATCGATTGGCGCTCGTCTTCATTGACTTTGGTAATAATATAGCCGGCAAAATAAATGACTTTTTCTAAATCGCTGGCCGAAAGATTAAGCGCCAAGCTGATTCGACTGGGAATACTGCGCATAAACCAGATATGGGCGACCGGCGTAGCCAACTGAATATGGCCCATCCGTTCACGCCGAACAATCGAACGGGTAACTTCCACCCCGCATTTTTCACAGACAATATCGCGGTAACGGATTCGCTTATACTTACCGCAATAACATTCATAGTCTTTTTCCGGACCAAAAATCCTTTCATCAAATAAACCGCCCCGTTCGCTCCGACCGGAACGGTAATTAATGGTTTCCGGTTTGGTTACTTCGCCATAAGACCAGGCGAGAATCGCTTCCGGCGAAGCCAAGCGTAGCGAGATGGCATTGAAGTTGTCGATTGGTTGTTTCTTATTTTCTATCATAATATTTTATTTATCTTCAATAAGTTTCAATTCGACATCCAAAGCCAAGCCTCGCAATTCGTTTAGCATGACATTGAAAGACGCCGGAATATTTGGCGGTTTAATCGACTCGCCCTTAACAATCGAATCAAAGGTTTGCGACCGGCCGACAATGTCATCGGATTTAATCGTCAACATTTCGCGCAAAGCATAAGCGGCACCGTAACCTTCCAAAGCCCAAACTTCCATTTCGCCAAAACGCTGACCGCCACCTTGACTGCGACCGCCGAGCGGTTGCTGGGTAATAAGCGAATACGGCCCAATCGAACGCATATGGATTTTGTCTTCAACCATGTGGGCCAATTTCAGAATATACATATAACCGATAGCAATATCCTGATTAAAGGCTTCACCGGTATAACCGTCATATAATTTGACCTTGCCGGATTGATCGTAACCGGCTTTGACCAATTCACCCTTGACCTCATCAGCGGTTACTCCCATAAAGACCGGACTAATTGCCTGATAACCGAGAGTGTGGGCGGCCAGGCCCAAGTGCATTTCAAAAATCTGGCCCAAATTCATCCGGGATGGCACACCTAGAGGCGTTAGGATAACATCCACCGGCGTACCATCGGCCAAATAAGGCATATCCTCTTCCGGTAAGACCCGGGAAATAACCCCCTTATTACCGTGCCGGCCGGCCAACTTGTCACCAACCGAAACATTACGCATTTGCGCCACTTGAACATAAATACGCTTAATAATCCCTGATTCCAATTTGTCACCTTGTTCGCGGGAAAAGACTTTAACACCAATGACTCGTCCCCGTTTGCCATGAGGCACTCGTAAGGAAGAATCCTTAACATCCCGAGCCTTTTCGCCGAAAATTGAGCGCAATAAGCGTTCTTCCGGCGTTAATTCGGTTTCGCCTTTCGGTGTGATTTTCCCGACTAAAATATCACCGGGACTAACTTCGGCTCCGACCCGGATAATCCCTTCTTCGTCCAAGTTTTTTAATTTAACCTCGCCGACATTGGGGATGTCATGAGTGGTCACTTCCGGCCCCAACTTGGTATCCCGGACATTAACGGTAAATTCTTCAATGTAAATACTCGAGAATTTATTCTCCTTAACCAACCGTTCGGAAATAATAATCGCGTCTTCGTAATTACTGCCATACCAAGACATAAAGCAAACCAGGGCGTTTTGACCAACCGACATTTGTCCGTCAACACTGGAAGAAGCGTCGGCCAAAAGTTGACTTTTTTTAACCTTATCCCCCGGCCGAACGACCGGCCGCTGATGAAAAATCGTGCTGTCATTGGTTTTGGAATAATTAATCAATAGGTATTCGTCAAATTTCTTTTCGCCGGCGTCAATTAAAATCTTTTTGCCGTCGGCATAAGCCACCGTGCCGGCTCGTAAAGCGTAAACCAACCGGCCAGAATCACGGGCAGCTTTTTCTTCAATCCCGGTCGCCACCAAGGGCGCTTCCGGTTTAACACAAGGTACCGATTGCTTCTGCATATTGGAACCCATTAAAGCGCGGTTGGCATCATTGTGTTCCAAAAACGGAATCATTGAGGTGGCAATCGAATAGGCTTGATTGGTCGCGACATCGATAAAATCAACCTTGGCCACTTCAGCCAAAGTCGGTCGGCCGGCTTTGCGTACCTCCACCATCTCATCCAATAATCGGCCGGCCTCGTCATAAGCGACACCGGCATGAGCAATATTGTATTTTTCTTCTTCCAGCGCGTTTAAATAAACCAGTTCTTCGGTAATTTTGCCGTTCTTGACCTTCCGATACGGCGCCTCAATAATGCCAAATTCATTTAAGCGAGCGTAAGTGGCCAAACGCAAAATCAAACCGATATTTGGTCCTTCAGGTGTATGAATCGGACAAACCCGGCCATAGTGGGAAGTGTGGACATCACGGACATCCAGACCGGCTCGCTCGCGAGTCAAACCACCGGGACCGAGAGCCGAAAGCGTCCGCAAGTGTTCAACTTCATGGAGAAAGTTATCCTGGTTCATAAATTGCGACAGTTGATTGGTAGTGAAAAATTCTTTCAGTCGAGCTTGAAGCGGACGGGGAGAAATAATTTGAATCGGTAACATCGTCGTCGAATCAACCGTCGACATCCGGTCTTGGATGTTTCGCTTCATTTGCGTCATGCCGACTTTCAATTTTTGTTGCAACATTTCGCCAACCACTCGCACTCGCCTGAAACCCAAGTGGTCAATATCATCTTCTTTGGCATCCTTAGTGTCGTTTAGTATAATAATATGAGTCACAATCGTCACCAAGTCATCAAAAGTAATTACCCGGTCTTCGCGGATTTTCTCGCCAACCGGCTTGCCAAAACGCTCATTGAAACGCAACCGGCCAACCACCGAGAAATCATATTTTTCCCGGCTGAATAAAGTGGTTAAAAACTCCCGGGAATTGGCGGCCGTCGCCAAATCGGCATCTCGCAGGCGTTTGTAGATTTCGACATAAGATTCCTCCGCCGTTTTGGCGTGATCTTTTTCCAACGACCGTTCAACATAACCGAGATCAATCTTTTTCTTGTCAAAAACGGCCAAAAGCTCCTTGTCGCCAGTCGCCCGGCCCTCAATATCGGCAAAAATCCGCAACAGGGAAGTTACTGGAAACTTACGCTTGCGGTCAATGCGAACATAAATCGCTCCATCAGCTTCGGTTTCAATTTCCACCCAAGCACCCCGACCGGGAATAATCTTGGCGCCAAAACGTTTCCGGCCCCGCAAAGTATTAGCCGAAAAAATAACGCCGGAACTGCGAGATAATTGCGGCACCACCACTCGCTCAATACCATTGACGATAAAAGTACCATGGGCAGTCATCACCGGAAAATCAGCCAAGAAGATTTCTTGCTCTTTTTCCTGACCCAAAGTCTTATTCTTTAATTTAACCCGAATACGCAACGGGGCATCATAAGACAATTTATTGGCTTTGGCGTGGTATTCGCTAAATTTCGGCTTGTCTAATTCAAAATGAGTAAAACTTAATTCAAATTTTTTCTCCGAGTAATCTTTAATCGGCGAAAACTCCTCAAAGACATCCTTCAGGCCTTCGGTCACCAGCCACTGATAAGATTTGAGCTGGACCTCAACCAAGTTAGGAATTTCGGCCAAGGCCGGTTTGGCTCGAGAAAAATATTTTTGTTGCATAATAATTGAATTATTAAAATCGCCGATAATAAAAACAAAAATTGTCCCCTTCAATTGAGATTGAAGGCGTGTCGCAAATCAAATGGAGAGATTTAGCAAGATACTTAAACCGGCCCAACCATAACTCAATCTTGCCGTTGTGGAACCAGTGTAGCGTAAGGACGAATATTTGTCAAATTTTTGCACTCGTCCACCCCATCCAATTTGTCAAGGTGTCACCTTGACAAATTCCGGCTCAAACAGACAAACAAAAAGCCCGTGGTTTCCAAAAGGAAATCACGGGGCAAAAAATTCTCAACACGGCCATTACCAGACGGCAAAAATGACCATTACCAGCATGAAGTAGAAAACCCCCGAAGCCGACCAGTAAAAGGCTCTGTTCGTTTTCTCATCTCCAGCGAGAACGACGCTAAAAAAAGAAACGACGATTGCGGCGAAGGCGAAAAGGCAGAGAAGACCGCTCGGTGTGCCAGCGTCAATTGAGGCGAGAAGAAAGGTAGAGAAGGTGACGAAGATAGCGCCGAGGATGGGGAAGATGTGAAAATCTTCTTCCTTTTTTATTCTCCACACGTTTCCTGCCATCACCATAAAGATGGCGACCAAAGCCAACACCAAATGCCTCCCGAAATGCCTGGTCTCGACCGTTCCGGTCTGATACCTAATCTGCAACCGGCCGGCCTCATAGATCAAGACTTGTTGGTAGTTTACAATCGAAGAAAAATACCAGAGACTGTCTCGACGATACTCAATCATCCCCACAGCAGTCATTGGCACTTCCGTACCGGGGTTGTTGACCGCTTCCTGCTCCAGCTCGGTCAACGGACGCCACCCTTCTTCCTCTTGCCTCACTTCTCCTTGATCATTGATCGAGAATTCGGTGGCCTGGGCTTCGCCACAGGCGAACATCAAAGTCAGGGCAAAAATCACTAACTTTTTCATCTTTCTTCTCCTTCAGTTGTCCCTTTGAAAAGGGTTTATCTGTGACTTTGTGACAAAGTGCAATTTAAAATACCTTTTTGGACTATATCTATATAATATGATTATGTCAATGGTTCGGACTCGTCCACCTTATCTGACACTTTCCTATCTAAAATTCAACCCATTAGTTTTTTAACCATCCGCTTAATCCTCTTTTGATTAGGTAGACTTTTCCGGCCCTTAAAAAATATTTCAATAAATATAACTTCGACCGTCTTGCCATCATAAAAGTACACCAGGCGGAAAGACGCCCCCTTAACCGCTCGACACATCATTCGAATTTTCAAAATATAGGCCTCGTCTTTCTGTTTGATGATATGCCAATGTTTACTACCATCACCGGTCGGCTCGGCACTAATAGCTTTCTTAGCCACCTCAAAATCACCCTTGAGAGTTCGGTATTTTTTAAGGAGTTTTTTGAAATCTCGGCAAAACTCCTCACTTTCAGTAATAATCATATCGGCCATTAATTACAATTCTTCATATTCCCGAACAGAGAATTCATCCGGCCGATAAAAAGCCAGTTCATAATCAAGGTTCTCGCCATGTTTGGTGGCCTTCCAAGGCATATCACGATGAGTCATAAGAGATAACTGTTTAGCTGTCCGATCGGCATATTTGTCTAAGACATTATCAATAACTTCAAGCTCTTGACCGGAAATAACTGATAAATCGGACTTAAGCCGAGGTAAAAATTTTTTCTGATCATAAGCAAAGGATTTTGACCCCACCTCCACCAATTCACCTGATTTTTTCATTTCGTCAACCACTTTTTTGAATTCGCGCGGTGTCGGTCCATGAGTATTTTTAAAATAAGTAAGCCCCATTAACTGGGTCTCATATTTCTCGTAGTAGTTAAAGTCAATAAAATACAGAAGTTTGTACACTACCGTCATGCCCACATTCGGTTTGGCACCGACTTTTTCCAAAATATATAATAAAACTTGTTTAAACTTATTGATATTTCCGGCCGGGATATTGATTCTTATGTCGCCTTGTGTCTGATGATCAAGCTCAAACGACTCAAAAATGTCTTTGAGTTTTTCTGTCTCAACTTTATTTAACGGTCTTTCGTTTTTTTCTATTTTGGCGAGCGTTGGTCGAGACACCCCTAAAAGACCGGCCAACTCTGTTTGTGACAAGCCCATCTTTTTTCTTTTTTCCCGCAACGACTTGGAAGTAGCCATAATATGACCATTATAGCTGATTTGTAAGATTTAGCAAATTATTTTGTAAAATTTACTCTATTTAAACGACTTTGGCCGTCAGTGGTGACACCTTGACAAATTCCAACCTTAACCGGACAAACAAAAAGCCCGTGATTTCCTTGCGGAAATCACGGGCCAAAAAGCTTTCGATGTCATCAGAGCCAAACTACCAAGTAAACAAGGCAACTCCCATCAGGACGTAGAAGGTCACCGAAAGACCATAATAGAGTATTCGGTTTTTAAAATTGACCGTCAGATTGCAGAGGGCGAGGGCGAGAGCAAAGGCAAAAACCATAGCAAGGAAATTAGCAAGATCTCCAGCCTTGAAAACGATAAAGATAGTGGCAAAGGCGGCAGCAAAGATGGCGAAAAGGAAGGCGGGCACGGTAAAGACGTAGGCTTTCTCGTCTCCCCCATACTTAAAATACAAAAGATTACCCACCATCATCAGACCGATAGCAATCAAGCCCAAGATGATATGACAAGCAATCTGCCGTTCCCCCACCACCTCTCCGGCTTGATCTTTGGTTTGTAATTAGCCACCACCGTAAACCACGACCTGCTCGTAAGCGCGGATGGGAAACAGATGCCAGAAACCATCGCGACGATAGTCGAGTTTGACCTGACTGTCGATGATCGGCACTTCCGTACCGGGGTTGTTGACCGCCTCCTGCTCGAACTCGGTCAACGGACGCCATCCTTCATTCTCCTTCACTTCCCCCTGACTATTGACCAAGAAGTCGGCAAAAGCACCACCGAACACGAACATCGACACCAAGACCAGGGTCACTAACATTTTCATTTCTCTTCTCCTTCTTGATGTTGGCCAGAATCGCCTTGGCCTCCTTCAGGGTCGCCGGATTCATCTTCCAGTTCCCGATAATTAATTTAGTGGTCATTGATTAACAATTTCAAAACCTTCCCTGATATATTCATTAACCGCATAAGCGGTCAATTCTGGTCGCCAATTGAAGCGAGACTGTTTCATTGCCTCCTCCATAAAGGCCTCGTAGGTTGGCGCAAATCCCAAAGAGCCGGCATAAGTATCAATATCTCGCTTGGGGTCACGGAAATTAGGAACAGCTGTAAGTTTGGTGCTAGTGTCGCCAGTGATATTAACCCAGTCGGTAAAAGGGACAATTGTCGACCCACCAAACCGAAACCAAGTACTGCTCCAGGTTCCAGGATGCCCACTGGTACTAAAATAGGCATTATCGTAAAAGTTAAACTTACGGGCACTACTCTCACTAGTAGAAATCACAAAGCCTTTGTTTGGCTGAATAATCCAATTACTGTAGACAGACCCTCCAGTAAAATCACTCGGCACATATAAATCTAGACCAGAACCACGATGGTCAGTGGCACTACCGGTGTTATTGCGCCAATTATAGACAACATTATTATAAATATGAGCGTTTTTAGAACCAGAAGCAGCTCCTAAACTAATGGCCTTACTATTACCAGTACCTAATTCGTTGTGAGCAATAATATTATCGTAAATATAAATACCGTCAAAATAATTGTGACCATAAGATTTAGTGTTCGTTGATTCAGCCGAAATACCTCCGCCTTGAGCTTGAGTATCAATATCTCTAGCCCCCAAAATAACATTCCTTCTAATCATTCCACCGATGGTTGACTTAGCCGGATTTTGCTTGTGACCAACAGTAATAGAGATGGGATTACGTAAAAACAAATTGTCTTCGATCAGACCACCCATTCGCAATTGAACGCCCCCAGAAGCGCCTTTGGAATCAATATTTCCCCGCAGTGTAGTGTTGCCATAGCCGTAACTTAAATACATATTACGATTGAAAATAGTAGATTCCGGCTTACGTAAAGACGACCGATTAAGCCACGTATCAAGAGAGATATTTGTCCCTTCACCGCCAGATAAAGTCGCTAGAGAGTATTTGTCGCTAGAAACAAAAGTGTCGCTTTTCAAAACAAAGACCGCGCCAGTCCAATCAAAAGTTACTGCCCCAGGTTTACCCACCGCAACATTAATTGCGTCTTCTATAGTTTGGGCAACATCAAACATCGTGGTATCGCCAGTGAAATTGACGCCCGAAATTTTAAAAGGGCTAGTAGTGATACGGGATGTCGCCAGATTAATCTGGAAATGACCATCAGTGATAGACGCCCAAGCCGCCGGGTCACTGTTGCCGGGAATAACTTCAAACCGAAAATCATCGTTCCAACCATTATGATGCAGGACATTCTCTTCGATCAACAACTTCCCTTTACCTTTGGTAAAAATGCCTTGCGCATGGCTATCAGTACTATAAGAATAAGCGATTACATTGCGTCTGACTTTGACATTCTCCCAACCTCCCCCGTAATCTTGAATGTTTAAGCCACCATAACGGAGATGATTATCTTCCAGTAAAACGTTCTCATTTTTAAAGAGAATAGATATCCCCCCGCTAACACTAGTCGACGAGAGGAACTTGGGAGAATTCGGATCACGTTTTTGAGGATAGATCTCCAATCCAACCAGAGCAAAATTTTTTACTCCCCAAAGACGTAACCCCTTATTAGTACTAAAAACAAGTTTAGGTCGTTCCGTATTCTCACCATAAGAACTAACGACTATCATATGCTCTTCAGACAGACCATTTCTGTCTATAAAATCGGCATTCCCCCAAGTATCGCCCCGTCGTAAAAGCAACCAGTCGGGGTGATTATTCCGTATCAACGAAAGACCCTTCGAAATCGTTTTCACCGGCTTTGACGGACTTAAACCGTTATTAGAGTCATTTCCCTCGCTTGAGCTAACATAAACAATTCTGGTTGTCGGATGAGGGATAAAGGTTGTCCAGCCATAATCCGCATCAGTCTCTTGACCATTGGGACCAAAACAACCAAAATCATCAAAGTCGATTTTGCCATCCTCATTGTTATCTAATCCATCAAAACATTCTTCGTTTTCCTTGGCGATCTTGATTACTTCGTCTTTAACTTCTTCTTCGATTGAAGGGATATCAAATTTACCGAGATCTGGCCGTCGATCTTCGTTGGAAACAACAACCCCGCCTATCTTATCATCGATTTCTTCATTATTTCTATGATTGTTTCCACTACCTAAATAAGCAGATAAACTAAAGCTACAACCCTGATTTTGATTTTGATTACCTGGGCAAGATTCGAGCTTATAAGAATAGGTGATCTGCGGATTATCGGGTAATTTAGAAATATACTTGGGCACCAGACTGGCTTGGAGTCCCCCTGGGGCAGGACTCCAACCACCAACATCTTGATTACTCTCGGTTCGGCCGGGCTGACCGGGATAATAACCGTGATCAAACTCAAACAACGCCAGAGAATTTTCCAATTGACGGAGATTTTCTTTCGCCACCGTCACCAGAGCTTTGTTTCGGACAAGGTTCAGGTTAGGCAAGATCAAACTGGATAAGAGAGTAATGATGGAGATGACCAAGAGCGTCTCAATTAGGGTGAAGGCAAAATTAGATTTACCAAACCCTACGAGATAAGACTGATTTATTTTTTTCATTATTATTTATAATACCATTACTTAAATTTCGCGCCAAGAGATAATTATCTAGAAAATCGCGCCGGTGAATATCCCTGCTGGCATGAATTAGGCCGAAGACTTCCGTCCGCGCGCCAAAACGCATCGGCGCGTTGGCTATCAGCGGTGACACCTTGACAAAATTCCGGCCTTAATCGAACAAACAAAAAGCCTGTGGTTTTACCGATGGCGCTTTTGTCGCCAGTCGGTGATTTTTTTGTGATCGCCGGATAATAACACTTTCGGTACGCGATAATTTTTACCGTCAATCACCATCACTTCCGGTCGAGTATAAACTTCTCGCCCGGCCGGCCGACTCTCTTCAAGCGATTCGGTTTTACCCAAGACACCGGGAATTTGTCGAGCGATAGCATCAATCACCACCAAAGCCGGCAATTCGCCGCCGGTCAACACATAGGGACCGATAGTTAAATATTCGGCCCGCAAAATTTTCTTCACTCGAGCATCAATGCCTTCATACCGGCCGCAAATAATGATGATATCTTCATTTTTCTTAGCCAAGCGACCGGCTAATTGATTGGTAAATTGTTTGCCGGTCGTTGCCAGTAAATAAACTTTGGCTTTTGGTCGGCGCCAACGAGCCGCCCGAGCCGCCAAAATAATCGGCTCGGCCGACATCACCATTCCCGGCCCCCCGCCATAAGGTCGGTCGTCAACCGAACGATGCTTGTCGGCGGTATAATCTCGCGGATCATAAAATTTGACGGCAATCTTTTTTGCCTTAATCGCCCGAGCGATGATCGAGCATTCAATGTAGGAAGTGAAGCTCTTGGGGAAAATACTGATGAGGTGAAAAGTGGTCATATCTTTAATAATTTTAAGATAGCAATAAAACAAATATTCGCCAATCCCTATCCGCCCGGATGACCCGGTCGGATGGGCCCACCGATAGGTAGGACAGATAGACCTGCCAATTTTAATTAAAAACACGGCCGATAAACAAAAAAGCCCCGGCTGGGGCTTTTTTGTTTATTTTTGGTTTAAAGTTTCAAATCGTTCATCGCCTGATCAACCGATTGAGAAGTTGAAATCGTCTCTTTTTCTTCGCGCTTGACCGGTGAGCCTCCCGGCGGTTCGTTAATCTTCAAATTGACTCGAGCATTATTCTTCATTCCGACAACTCGTAATAAAGTTCGGATCGCCTTGGCGGTATTACCTTGGCGGCCGATAATCTTGCCCATATCTTCCGGATTGACATCCAAAGTCATCAAGACGCCCATTTCATCAACCTTGCGGTCAACAACAACGTCTTGGGGATGATCAACCAACATTTTGACAATTGTCTCTAAAAATTCCTGGTCTTGGTGTTTCTCTGCCATTTTAACTTAAAAGATAATTTTGTAATCAATCAGACAGTATTGTGTCGACCACTATATACTGTCCTTAAATTCTATTGGCCGGCATCTTTTTTGTCAATCAATTTATCAGCTTCCAGCTTAGTCTCTTCTTTTTTATCTTCGGTTTTTTCCGCCTTTTCGGCCGGAGTAGGAACAACCTCTTTTTCCGCCGACTCTTCTTCGGCGAGAGCCACCGCCGGCTCTTTGGCGACCGAATCTTCAGCTATCACTTTGGCCGGCGCCGAATCGGCAGAAGTTTCGGTAGAAACCGCCGTGTTTGCCGAGGCCTCATCCTCGGCTTTCTTAATCGGTCGGCGCTTGGGCAAGACATTAACTTTGTCACCCTTAATCACCCCTTGACTGATTAAAAGATTATGGACCGTACCCGAAGTCTGGGCACCGACCGACAACCAATATTTAATCCGGTCAGACTTCAATTGCGGTTCGCTCCGACGAGCATCGTAAGCGCCAAGGACTTCGATAAATCGACCACTTTTCGGGCCGTTCTTAGAATCTGTTACCACCACCCGGAATGAAGGATCATTCTTCCGGCCGACTCGCTGTAATCTAACTTTTAACATACGAAGAATACTAACAAACGAAAAGGCAAGCGTCAACCGCCGAAGCCGAACCAAGGCTAGATAAAGGCCTGTTTAATTTGGCAGAAAGCAAAGTAATGCTATACTGGCCAACATGGAAAAAACCCAACATCAAGATAACGAGCTCACCGGTTTGGTCCGGATTAACGGCAAATACGGCACCGTTAATTGCGAAAACGGCCAAGCCTTGAATATCTTTCCCGAAGATTTAAATACCGCCCTGCACGGTGATACGGTCTTGGTTAAGGCTTTACCCGACGGTGAACGGGGAAAAATTACCAAGATCATTAAACGAGCAAAAACTCGTTTTGCCGGTATTATCGAAAAAACCGGTCAAACAACCATTGTTAATCCCGATGACCGCAAAATGTACACCACCATCACCATCCCTTCAGCCGAGGCCACCGACCTGACGAGCGGCGACAAAGTGATGGTCGAAATTAAGGACTGGCCGGCTGACGGCAAACCCAATGGCCAAATTATCAAGCACCTCGGCAAACGTGGCGGCAATGAAACCGAGATGCAATCAATCCTTTTGGACCGCGGATTTGAAACTGATTTTTTGCCGGCGGTTCTGGCGGAAGCGGAAGCCGCCAAAGACCGTTTTGCCGAATCCTTGACCAATGAAGCAAAAAGTCGGCGAGACTTTCGCGGCCTGCCGACAATGACCATTGACCCAGACGACGCTAAAGATTTTGACGACGCCCTGTCTTTCAAAAAATTAAGCGACGACCGCTTTGAAGTCGGTGTTCATATTGCTGATGTTTCTTACTATGTCCGGCCAGGCAGTGAATTGGACAAAGAAGCGGCCTTACGCGGCACTTCGGTCTATCTGGTTGACCGGACAGTACCGATGCTACCGGAAATTTTATCCAATGATATTTGCAGTCTCCGGCCGGACGAAGACCGTTTGGCTTTTTCGGCTGTTTTTGAAATGACCGCCGATGGTGAAATTAAACAAGAGTGGTTCGGCCGATCAATTATCCGCTCCAGCCAGCGTTTTGCCTATGAAGATGTTCAAGCGATATTGGACGGCGACCAAAGTGAATACAGCGAAGCCTTAAACACCTTAAACAAACTCGCCTATCGTCTGCGCGAAAAAAAGATTGAAGCCGGAGCTATCACTTTCGAAGATGCCGAGGTTAAATTTGACTTGGACGAGACCGGCCGACCGATTGGCGTCACTCTTAGAGAGCGAACCGATGCCCATAAACTGATTGAAGATTTTATGCTCTTAGCCAATCGCCAAGTCGCCCGCTTTGTCAGTCAAAAAACCAAACAAACACCCCACACTTTTATCTACCGCATCCACGATTTGCCGGATATGGAAAAATTGGCCGAATTAAAAACTTTTCTCCGACCATTTGGTTTTGACCTTAAAATCACCGACGAACACATTTCCCAAAAAGAACTTAATCGCCTTCTGGCCCAAGTGGAAGAAACCAGCCAAGGCCCGATTATTCATCGCGCCGCCATTCGCGCCATGGCCAAAGCTATCTATTCCACCACCAATATCGGCCACTGGGGCCTGGGTTTTGATTATTACACTCACTTTACTTCGCCGATTCGCCGTTATCCCGACCTCCTGGTCCACCGTCTGCTTGATACTTATCTGAAAGGCCAAACGCCAAAACAAGCCGAGATGGCCAAAGTTGCCCGCGATATCATCCAATCGACCGACCGCGAAATTAAAGCCGCCGAAGCCGAACGCGAATCGGTCAAATTGAAGCAAGTAGAATTTATGGCCGGCAAAATCGGTCAAACCTTTACCGGCATAATCTCCGGCGTCACCAAGTGGGGTTTATTTATTGAAGAAACAGAAACCAAAGCCGACGGTATGGCCCGAATGAGCAATCTCGGCGATGACTATTTTGAACTGGACGAAAAAAATTATCAAATTGTCGGCAAACGGACCGGTCAAACTTTCCGCTTGGGTGATAAGGTTACTTTCAAATTAACGGAAGCCGATCCGGTCCGCCGGCAATTGGACTACAAAATCATCAACAAAACAACCGGAAAAAAGAAACAAAAAGCCAAGTAATACTAATTAGCGGATGGTTGGGCTTGGGTCTGGGTTTTCCTTTCACGCCTTAAGCCAAAGTGTAGTGTTTGACGAACGGTTGGGTTCTTTTTACTTTACTATTCAAGCCAAGTAATACTAATTAGCGGATGGTTGGGCTTGGGTCTGGGTCTCCTTCTTGTCGCTTAAGGCCTAACATGCCATTTATCAAACGGCCCGAGTTTAGGTCTGGGTTTGATAAATGGCATGTTTAGGCCGACTCTACTTGGCATAATTCTCCGCCTCATCAAACTTAATCGACAACAAGCGCGAGGCACTGTCGGCCCCCATCGTCACCCCGTATAAAATGCCGGCTCGTGACATCGTTTCGCGATTGTGAGTAATTAAAATCAATTGCGATTGTTCGGACAAATTGGTAATCATCTCGCCATATTTACGCGAATTAGCCTCGTCTAACGCCGCATCAGTCTCATCTAAAATCAAAAACGGTGGCGGATTAACTTGTGACATCGCAAAAAGAAGAGCGATAGAAGTTAAAGCCCGCTCTCCGCCGGAAAGCATAGTTAAACCCTTGATTTTTTTCCGAGGCAAGTTAACCGAAATATCAATGCCTTCTTCTTCCTCGGCCTCGGGTATTTCATCAGCTAAACCATCAAGCAACTGATTGCGTCGGCGTCGGCGCGACGCCGTCACTATTTGCAAACGAGCCTGTCCGCCGTTAAACATTAAAGAAAAGAATTTTTCAAATTCAACATTGATCCGAGCAAGACCGCTGGTAAATTCTGCCGATAACCGCTCTTCCAATTCCGCCGTCACTTGTTTCAGACCGACGGCCGCTTGTTCCAAATCAATCAATTCAGACGCCAAGACCTCGTCACGCTTGGCGGTTTCTTCATATTCTTTCAAAACATCACCGCCTTCACCACCCATATCCTCAAGCCGAATCTTTAAGCGCTCAATTTGCCGACGCTCTTCAGTAAGCGTTGTCACATCGGCCTTAGTCTCCTCGGCCGGCACCAGACGAGCGTAATCAAGCACTTCCCGGTCAATCAAGACAGCCGCTTCGGCCAACTCACGCTGAAAATCTTCTTCTTCATGTTTGAGTTGTTCCAATTTGGCGGTGATTAAATTCAAAGTACCGGTCAATTCATTGTGGCGAGTTTTCAATTCATACAATTCTCGTTCGGCCCCGATGGTTTTTTCTTTTTCGCGGTTAATGTCCTGTTTAATTTTTAACAAAGCGTCAGTCGCTTGCCGTTCGGCTTCTTGGACGGTTTGTAGTTGGTCGGCTAAGCGCTCACGATTTTCACGGGCCACCGCCAATTCATTGTCAGCCGGCGAATCGCCTTCATTGTTCCGGCTGTGGCGGCTGATCAATTCACTTAAACGCTCGGCCAAACGACGAATAATTTGTTTCAAATTATCCGGATTATTTTCCGTCTCAATCGTCGACAGCTCAGTGGTTAATTCACGATTTAAATCTCGGACTTCCGCCAAATCAACCGCCGTTTCCGGAGTTGTTTTGGTTTCAATCAAACCGGCCCGGACTTCAATAATTCCTTCCAACCGGCCGATTTGGTGAAGAAGATCATTAGCGATTGTTTGCTGTGTTTGTTTTTCTTTTTCCCATTCGACCGCTTGTCGCGACAATTCGGCTAACTGTTCATTGGACTCTCGCCCGGCGGACAAACTTTCCAAGCGACCGGTTAAATCGGTCAATTCGGCGGCCGGTCCAAGACGACTCTCTTCCAATTCACTCCGAACTTGCTTTAAGCGCTTTTCTTCCAAATGAAAATAATGGAGATAGAGTTGTTTAAGCTCCCGGCGCATGGCGTCGGCTTTGGCAATTCGTTCCACTTGTTTTTTCAAAAATTTCAAATGTGGCGCGATTTCCCGTCGCAGTGATTCCACTTGTTTCTTATTTTCCACTGTCCGCTCCAATTTCCGGTTGCTCTCGGTAATTTTCCAGTGGTAGATTTTTAGACCCAAAGCCTCTTCAATCTCTTCTCGCCGGCCCCGCAAATCAGCATTTAAAATCCGATCAGCTTCGCCTTGGCTGATGATATGATGGCCGGTTGAGCCGAGCGACACCTGAGACAAGAGTTCAATAATATCCTTAAGGCGAACCGTACTGCCATTTAATTCATATTCACCGGTGCCGTCGCGATAGACTCGGCGGGTAATCACGACTTGATCGTAATCCAAATCAAATTCCCGACCGGCATTATCAAAACAAATGGACACTTCGGCCCGATTCATCCGACCTGATGTTGCTCCACCGTTAAAAATGAGGTCTTCGCCTCGCTTACCTCTAAGTGACTTAAGCGATTGTTCGCCCAAAACCCAGCGAAAAGCTTCGGCGACATTGGACTTACCGGAACCATTCGGCCCAACGACCGCCGTCACTTGCGATTCAAAAGAAAATCTGGTTTTTTTGGCAAATGATTTAAAGCCGGCCAATTCCAAATAAAGAAGTTTCATAATCAAATTATATCGTATCCGGCGCTGACGAGTAAATTTTTATTTATCCCAAGCCTTTTTAATCAAACCGGCGGCGGCGGCTTGTTGTTCGGCTTCCTGCTTGGAATGACCTTGACCGGTGGCGATCAATTCTTCGCCGATATAGAGGCCAACGGTAAAACGCTTATTATGATCCGGACCCTGCTCGTCGGTAATCCGATAGGTCGGCGTTTGGCCGGTTACCTCTTGAGCTTGTTCCTGAAAATAACTTTTGGCGTCTTGCCACAAATTCTTGGCGATAATTTCCGCCGTTTTCGGGAAAAGCGCTTGAGCGATAAAATCAGCGGCAATGAGATAACCCTGATCCAGATAAATCGCGCCAATTAAAGCTTCAAAGGTATCGGCCAAGATAATACTCCGGGCCCGGCCGGTATCCTTGGCTTCGCCCTTGGATAAGCGCAAATAGTCGTTCAGACCGAGAGTCTTGGCGGTTTCGGATAAAGTGCCGGTATTAACCAAGGCCGCCCGATAAGCCGTCATCTCGCCTTCATTTTTTTCCGGATATTCGCGATATAAATAATCGGTCACCACCAATTCAAGAACGGCATCACCTAAAAATTCCAAGCGTTCATTGTGCTCAAGCGCCGACTGACGGTGTTCGTTCAAATAAGAGCGATGGGTAAAAGCCTGCTCGTAAAGAGCCGGTTGTTTGGGCGTTAAGCCGATGATGTCGGTAATAAAAGTTTCAATATTTTTTATCATATTCAGTTCTGACGCCGGCGTTCAGCTAATAATTTAAGCGCTGTGGTAATAATCGGCACAATATCGTCATACATATCCAAGTCGGGCACCGCCGAAACCGGATACCAGGCCGCTTCGGTCAAACCGGCCTTGTCACCCAAAGCCAATTTATTCGGCTGTCCGGCTTCGGCCAGAAAATATTCAACTTGCTTTCTGATTTTGCCTTTTTCCGGATCAGCGGCGATATATTCATTCTGGCCAAGTTTATCCTTAAGGGCGATATCCAGCGACAATTCTTCTTTAATTTCCCGTTTGATGCCGTCCTCGACACTTTCGCCAGCTTCAATGTGACCTTTGGATAATGTCCAATAGCCGAAAATATCATGGACTAACGCCAGTTCGATTTCCGGCTTATCCAAACGGTAAACAATCGCCCCGCCGAGTTTTTCAATCGGCATTTCTTCATAGGGAATATCTTTAATCTTTTTTTTGCGCGGGATGTCCCGTTTATCCGGTTCGCCCAATTCCTTGTAGACCGCCCCCAAAACACCGTTAACAAACCGGCCGGAATTTTCACCGCCGAAAGTTTTGGCCAGTTCAATCGACTCATTGATAGCCACTCGAGCCGGCACTTGACGCTTATCGCCAAATAAAAGCTCGTAGAGACCGAGCCGCAAAATATTGCGGTCAACAATGGCAATCTGTTCAATCGGCCAGTCGGGAGCCGCCTTACCGATAATCAAATCCAATTTATCCCGTTTTTGTTTAACTCCGGCCACTAAGTTCTGGACGAAAGACAAATCATCCAAACCGGGAGCGAATTCTTTGCTGACTTCCGAAATATGGTCGGTCGGCAAAACATCCGGCATATCCCGGAAATCCCATTCAAAGAGGATTTGCATCGCGAGGCTTCGTGATAAGTGCCTATTTGCCATTGATCTTATACTGGGTGATTTTCAAAAATCCATCTCGACGATCAAACCGCCGACTAAAAAGAACGAAGCGAAAAAATCGGAATTAAGCGCCGGAATTTTGTTTCCGCAGATCTTTCTCCTTGTTCTTTTTATCTTTTTTGGACAAGCGGGTCATCACATCCACTACTTCTTTGCCCCGATAATTACCGCAATTGCCACACAAACGGTGCCGCAAATGCATTTCGCTACACTTGGCACACGCCGAAAGCCGCGGGCCCTTGAGGCCGTGATGACTGCGGCGATTGCCGGTATGAGCTTTAGTGTGTCGCATGCGTACGGACATAAAGAGTACTATAGCCGAAAAACGAATAATTGGCAATACTTTTTAGGGACACTTCAAGGAAAGCATTGGATTGACATCTCGACCGTTAAAAATAACCAATCTTTTGTCAAGGTGTCACCTTGACAAAATCAATCCAGAAAGCGGGTAAAACTCCGACGATGGATGGCCGAACGGCCGTATTGCAACAAAGCCAAATAATGGTTTTCGGTGGCATAACCCTTGTGAGTGGCAAAACCGTATGGTGGATATTTTTTGTCTAATCGGGTCATTAAACGGTCGCGGGTGACCTTGGCCACAATGGAAGCCAAGGCAATCGCCCCTTCGGTCTCATCGCCCCGAATAATTGTTTGCTGATTTTTATAACCGGCCGGCGCGCGCAAATTACCGTCAAGTAATATCTTATCCGCTTGCTTGACGGGTATTTTTTGCAAAATTCGACTAACCGCCAAATCAAGACAATAAACAATTCCCCGCCGGTCAATCAAGCGGTGGCCCGCCAAACTAAAAGCAAAAAATAAATTACCGTTTTTATTCTCTTTTTTAAGCCAAATAAACCAGTTTTCTCTTTCTTTGGCCGTCAATTTTTTAGAATCGCGAATCGGCGGCAAACCGGCCAAGACCGCCGACCGGATTTTTACACCACCAACCACTACCGGTCCAGCCAGCGGTCCGCGGCCGGCTTCGTCAATACCAATCAAAAATTGCTCTCTTTGTTTTACAACTACCATATCCGCCTATTATACGCGCAGATGGTTTTATAATAAAACTAGGCAATTAAAAACCGCTTACGATTCTAAAATCGTAAGCGGTAGAGTAAAGAACAATCCAACCTTCTTATCAAGCCACAGGCTTTTGAAGATCGAGAAGAATTTGGGCTGTTTTTCTGACGCCCTCTAAGCCGTTATTGAACTGAACCTCAAAGATCCGTTCCATTTCTTTTTCGGTCAAAGCTCGACCGAGTAGACTGACCACCGTCTGGGCTTTAGCCAGATTACCATTCTCTATCTGCGTGGCCAAAACCTCCATCAAAGCCGTGGGTAAGGTAGGTTCAGAAATCATCACAATAACCTTGTCGACATCTTCACCTTTCTCTAATCTTGCTTTGAGAATGACAATCCACTCCTCTTCAGCCAAGACACGCCCAGGGCCTTCGGTCGAATCAAGTTGGTTGATGAGCTCAACCGTCTTAAGGGCATGATTAAATTGTCCCTCGGAGATCTGCTTGGCTAAAATCTTTTCTTCCAAAGCCTCGGCCTCGAACCCAGACCGACAAGTGTGAGCAAAAAGGACAGAGACCATCGAAGCGGTAATCTCGAAACCGCTTTTCGGCCTATCCAAGATCATCCAAGCCTCCAAGATCATCTCGGAGATTTTGAGACGCTCGGCTTCAGGAATCAACTTGGCCGCTTGTTCGGCCAAGTTAAATTGCCCTTCGTCCAAACATCTCCTAAACAACTTGACCAAACCCACGCAACGACTAGGTTTGACCATTAAAGTTAAAGTCTCCGAAGTCGTGTTTACAAAGTCACTCCAGTCAATTTGCTTTTCTAAAATGACATCCAGTTGATTGGACCGCTCAGGTTCCGCCAGCAAGATGACTGTTCTCAGTTTCTCCTCTTCAACAGATTTGGCAAGGATCATCATCAACATTTCCGATCGCTTAGGCTCGAATAACAAAAGAGCCGCTTGCCTGTATTCTTCGATCGTCCAAGTCTGACAATCCCCGTCTACTTGGATAGACTTTATCCAAGCCACCAATTCATAAGTTCGGTCGGGTTCGGGAAGAAGAGATAAAATCTCCGGCTGATTACCAAAAAGATTCAACATCTTCAACACAGTTTCTTTTTTCAAAGACACAATTATCACCTCCTTTCAGAGTGTTTTCTACTTTAATCCTACAACAAAATTATCAAGTAATCAATAGTAATCTCAATGAAACAAATTTTAACTCCATTGACTACCTTAGGTAGGCAATATCTTTAGAAAAAGGGATTGCAAATAAAGAGTGATTATAATAATGTTTTAACCTAATAACACTTGATCTGCAGGCAAAGTGGTTTTTTGCTATAATACCCCCATGTCATTTGTTCACCTCCATACTCATAGCCATTACAGTCTACTTGACGGTCTGTCTAAAATCAGCGAATTAGTGGCTAAAGCCAAGGAATTTAATATGCCGGCCATTGCCCTGACCGATCACGGTAATATGTACGGCCTGATTGAATTCTATCAAAAATGCCACCAAGCCGACATTAAACCAATTCTCGGCGTTGAGGCCTATGTCGCCGTCCGTGGTCGGCAAGATAAAGAATCCGGCATTGATGCTCGCCGTTATCACCTGACGCTGTTGGCCGAAAATAATGAAGGTTATCGCAACCTTATCCGCTTGACAACCAAAGCCAACCTCGAGGGCTTTTATTACAAACCGCGGATTGACAAAGACATCCTCGCCGAACATGCCGAGGGCTTGATTTGCCTGTCCGGTTGTCCGGGTGGCGAATTGTCTCGGGCTTTGGCCGCCGATGATTTAGACCGCGGACGGGCCATCGTTAAAGAATTTTTGGCTATTTTCGGTCCGAATAATTATTTTTTGGAAGTAATGCGCCATGAAGAAGTCCCCGACATTGACCGCATCGGCCGGCACTTAAAAACTCTGGCCGGCGAATTTAACTTACCGTTAGTCGCCACTTGGGATTCCCATTATATTGATCCGGCTGATGCCGAGGCTCACGATACTTTAGTGGCCATCAATACCGGCCATGAAGTCGGTCAAAGCGAAATGTCGATGAAAAACGGCGATTATTCTTTTATCAGTCCCGACCGGGCCGAAACCATTTACCGTGATTTTCCCGAGGCGGTTAAAAATACCGGGCGGATTGCCGATCGTTGCCAAGTGGATATTACTTTGGGCGAATTTATTTTCCCCAATTTTGAATTGCCGGCCGGCTCCGATGCCGACACGCTGTTACGCGATTTAAGTCTGGCCGGTTTGATCAAAAAAGGACTGGGTGACAACCAAGCGGCCCACGAACGCCTGGATTATGAATTAAATATCATCAAATTAAAGGGTTATTCATCTTATTTTCTGGTGGTAGAGGATTTGATTCGCTTTGCCAGGGAGAATAACATTTTTTACAATATTCGCGGTTCGGTCGCCGGTTCAATCACCACTTACTCTTTAGATATTACTAAACTTGATCCGCTCGAATATCAAATCCCCTTTGAACGCTTTCTAAATCCCGACCGCCCATCGGCGCCGGATATTGATATGGACTTTGCCGATAATCGACGAGATGAAATCATCAAATACGCCAAAGTCAAATACGGCGAAGATAAGGTCGCCCAAATTGGAACTTTCGGCACAATGATGGCTCGCGGTTCGGTCCGTGATGTCGCCCGGGCTTTGGGTTTCCCTTATGCCACCGGTGACCGAATTGCCAAATTGATCCCACTTGGTTCACAGGGTTTTGCCATGACCATTGACCGCGCCTTAAAAATGGAACCGGAATTAAAAAAAATGTATGCCGAAGAAGCGGAAGTCAAGCAAATCATTGACTTGGCTAAAAAAATCGAGGGTTCGGCTCGGCATATTTCCGTTCACGCCGCCGGTGTCGTTATCGCTCCGCAAACCTTGGATCACTATGTGCCGGTTCAATATGACCCAAAAGGTCAGAGCATCATTACCCAATATGATATGTATTCGGTCGGCGAAGACGGCATCGGTCTAACCAAGTTTGACTTTCTCGGCTTGAAAAATCTTGCCATCTTAAACGATGCCGTCAGTTTGGCGGAAAAAATCAGACAGAAAAAAGTTGACATCGACGATATTCCTCTAGACGACAAAAAAGCTTTTCGGCTTTTGGCTCGGGGCGAAACCGAAGGACTGTTCCAATTAAACGGCGCCGGCATGACTCGCTGGTTAAAAGAATTGAAACCGACCAACATTGACGATATTAACGCTATGGTCGCTCTCTATCGCCCCGGACCAATGGAATTTATCCCCGAATACATCAAACGCAAACATAATCCTCATACCGTCGATTATCCTCATCCGGCCCTTAAGGAAGATCTCCGCCGCAGTTTCGGCCTACTTATCTACCAAGAGGATGTGATGATTACCGCCATCAAATTGGCCGGCTATTCTTGGCTGGATGCCGATAAATTCCGCAAAGCGATGGGTAAAAAAATCCCGAAACTGATGGCCGAACAAGAAGAAAAATTCAAATCCGGCTGTGTCAAAAACCATATCGACAAAAAAACCGCCGAAGATCTCTGGAATCGCATCAAACCCTTCGCCGCTTACGCTTTTAATAAAGCCCATGCCGCCAGTTATGGCCGAGTCGCCTATCAAACCGCCTATATGAAAGCCAATTATCCGGCCGAATTTATGACCGCCGTCCTGTCGGCTGAATCGGGCGACACTGAAAAAATTGCCGAAATTATCACCGAATGTCGACGAATGGATATTCCGGTTTTGCCACCGGATGTCAATCAAAGCTTTGGTGATTTCACCGTCACTAAAGGAGCCGACCGAGACGAAATCCGCTTTGGCCTGCAAACAATCAAAAACTTAGGCGGTGATATTGCCGAAGCGATTGTCGCCGAAAGAAAAGCCGGCGGGCCTTACCGCTCTTATCCCGATTTCCTGGGTCGCATCACTCACAAAAACTTAAACCGAAAATCACTGGAAGCGTTAATTAAAGCCGGTGCTTTGGACAATCTCGGTCAAACTCGCGGCGATCTCTTGCACAACATTGAAGAGGCCTTGGCCTATCATCGGGAAAAAATAAACGCCGATTCGGCTCAAGACTCACTATTTGGCGATATTGCCGAAGAAGCGGGCATGCCGGCTTTTAAGTTAAAAACCGGCCCGGCAGTTGATTTGACGGAAATTCTTGCTTGGGAAAAAGAATTGCTTGGTCTTTATGTCTCCGGCCATCCCTTGGACCGAGTTAAAGATAAATTTACCAAAAACGAAAACACCATCAATTACAATCGAACTTTACCGGACGGCGCCACTGCCACTATCGGCGGTATTATTGAAGAAGTCAAAACCATTTATTCCAAAAAGGGCGATTTAATGGCCTTTATCCGCCTGGCCGACTATTCCGGACAAATAGAAACCGTTTGTTTTGCTCGTTCCTACACCAAACTTAAAGACATTTTACTGCCGGAAAAATGCGTCGCCCTCCGCGGCCGCATCTCTTATCGTAATAATGAACCCAGTTTAATTATCGAATCAGCGAAAGAACTCTAGTCGAGGTTGAACCTCGACTGTTGATTGAATGACCCTTTGTTGGTCGAGGTTCAACCTCGACTAATTCTTCTCTTCGGTAATTGATCCAATCATCTAGATAATTTTTAAAATCTTCAACATCATCAAAATATTCCGGAAAGGATTCTTTATTCAGGATTCTTGTTTCTGCTCGATTGATCTCCAGATAATCTTGGTAACTCGAATAACGATAATCGCTCAAATGTTTTTTAATCTTTTCCAGATCATTTACTATTCCGGATTTCCAACTAAAATCATCAACTATTTTAATCGGATTTAAATGAATATAAGCAAAAATATACTTTAAATAGTCATCGTCATCAAGATGTTTGGCCTTAAAACGACCGGCAAACAAAGCGCCTGTTCTATCGTGTTTTTTATTAAAATACATAGAATATGCCGTTGATAATCGTTGCATAAAAAGACTGATGCCATTTTCCATCTTTTCTTTAACCAATAAATGATAATGATTATCCATCAAACAATAAGCTCCAATATCAACGATAGACTCACCTCGATTAAAATAAAAAAGTTCCTCGTCAAGAATTTTTTGAATATGAAATTCATTTTTACCATTACAAAGATAGAGTAATTTTAAAAATCTCTCCCTATCTAGATAATCAAGAAAAATATCCCTCTTATCGTTACCACGATTATACAGGTGATAGAACTCATCAATAGAGAAAGAAAAATTTCGGCTCATGTTATGTTAAATTATAATAACTTCTTAGTCGAGGTTCAACCTCGACTAAGAACACCCTTTGGCTAAAGCAAAAAATCTTGCTATTATTGGCCTATGAATAAACAAAATGACTTGGAAGCCCGTCGCCATTCCCTCGCTCATCTACTGGCGGCCGCCGTCCTAAACCTCTATCCGGAGGCCAAGTTGGCCATCGGTCCGGCCATTGACACCGGTTTTTATTACGACTTTGATCTACCCAAAACCATTTCCGACAAAGACCTGCCACGGATTGAACAAGAAATGAAAAAACTTCTGCCGACTTGGCATGATTTCCGCCGACAAGAACTGACCCCCGAACAAGCCCGAAATATCTATCGCGATAATCCCTATAAACTGGAATTGATTGAAGAATTAACCGCCACCGGCCAAGTTTTAACGACCTATGAATCCGGACCAATGGAACATGCTTTTATCGATCTTTGTGCCGGTGGCCACATTGATGATCTGGCAACCATACCGCCCGACAGTTTCAAATTGGAGCGCGTCGCCGGCGCTTACTGGCGCGGAGATGAAAAAAATAAAATGCTGATCCGCATCTATGGTTTGGCTTTTGCCGATAAACAAGAATTGGAACAATTCATTAGCCACCGGGCCGAAGCCGAAAAACGCGACCATCGCAAATTGGGTAAAGAATTGGACTTATTCACCTTTTCCGATTTGGTCGGCTCCGGCTTGCCTTTATTCACACCCAAAGGCACCTTGATGCGTAATCTGATTATGGACAAGATCAACACACTGCAATCCCGCTTTGGCTATGAACAAGTCACCATTCCTCATATCACCAAAAAAGATCTCTACGAAACTTCCGGCCACTGGGAAAAATTCAAAGACGATTTATTCCGAGTTACCGGAATGTCGGAAACGGAATTTGTGATGAAGCCGATGAACTGCCCGCATCACACTCAAATCTATGCCGGCAAAATGCGCAGTTACAAAGAATTGCCGATTCGCTTTGCCGAAACGACAATGGTCTATCGCGACGAACAAGCCGGGGAACTTTTAGGCTTGGCCCGAGTCAGAAGTATTACTCAAGACGACGGCCATGTTTTCTGTACTTTTGACCAAATTGAAAACGAAATCGGTAATATTATCACCGTCATTAAAGAATTTTATTCCACTCTCGGTATGTTCCGAGAAGGTAATTACTGGGTCTCATTGTCGGTCCGCGACAGTAAAAAATTAACCGATTATCTGGGCGAAGAAAAAATTTGGGACCAAGCCGAAAAAATACTTGAAAATGCCGCCCGCCACGCCAAATTGGATTTTAAACGAGTGGAAGGTGAAGCCGCTTTTTACGGCCCGAAACTTGATTTTATGTTTAAAGATTCTTTGGGTCGCGAACGGCAATTGGCTACCGCCCAATTGGACTTTGTCATGCCCGAACGATTCGATCTGACCTATGTCGGACCGGACGGTAAAGAGGAACGGCCAGTAATGATCCACCGGGCCATTGCCGGTTCGCTCGAACGCTTTATGGCCATTATGATTGAACATTTTGCCGGGGCTTTCCCTTTTTGGCTATCACCGATTCAGGTAAAAATCATCCCTATTGGCGACAAACATTCGGATTACGCCAAAGAAATTGCCGCTCAATTGCGCGAAAAAAATGTCCGAATTGAATTGGACGAAAATAATGACACTTTAGGCAAAAAAATCCGCACCGCCAAAATGCAAAAAGTCCCCTACTTATTCGTCTTGGGCGACAAAGAAATGACTGACAAAAAAATCACCGTCGAAGACCGTGATTCGGGCCAAAGCACCCAAATGACTTTGGCTGAATTTTTAGATAAAATAGAAACTGAGGACTAACTCTTGCCTTCTATTTATTTTAATTTTTTATAGATATCTTTCCGATGTTTAATATCTAAAACTTTAATAGTTGAGCTATTTGCAAACATAAAAACCACTCTATAGTCTTTTGTTACTCTAAAAGAAAATAATGATTGATTAGTATTTAATTTTTTGGCCTTTAGCCGATTATCTCGATAATCAATAATCAGAATATCAACTAATAAATCGGTTTTCGCTTGAATGGATTTAGGAAGTTTTTTTAGCGACTTGATTGATTTAGCTGTAAATAAAATCCGATACATTTAAGCAAGATTTTTAATTAAGCTTCCTTTTTCGGAATATTCGAAAATGGTCTTTTCTTTTGAAAGTTTCTTCATCTCATTTTCAAAAGATTTTTTATACTCTCCCTCATTATCAAAAGGCACGATATTAGCCACTAAAGTTTTTAGGACTTTTACTTCTTTTTCTAATCTGTTTAATTTTTCTAATTCTTGTGTAGTCATATTGTTCCGATGGTAACATTAATTTTTATCCTTAATCAAGGGAGTTAAACATCCACCTTGGCCAACTTGGCATGGGTTTGAATAAACAACCGGCGCGGTTCAACCTCATTACCCATTAAAACATCAAAAGTTTTGTCGGCCTCTTCGGCTTCATTGATGGTTACTTGTTTTAAGACTCGACTGTCGGGATTCATCGTTGTCTCCCATAGTTCTTCCGGATTCATTTCACCCAGACCCTTGTAGCGCTGGAGACCGATTTTCGATGATTTGGCGGCTTTTTCTTCCGCTTCATCTTCGGTTATTTCAATTTCGCCATCACTCTCATCGGCCACCTCCATTTCAATCGCCGGATTGGCACCAAGTTTTTTAATAATTTGACTTTTACCTTCTTCGGTATAGGCGTATTCCACCGTTTTGCCTTTCTTGATTTTATAAAGCGGTGGTTGAGCAACATAGATAAAACCACCTTCAATCAAGGGCTTATAATAGCGGTAAAAGAGGGTCAAGAGTAATGTTCGAATGTGCGCGCCGTCCACATCAGCGTCAGTGGCGATGATAATCTTGTGATAGCGTAATTTGGCAATATTAAAAGTATCGCCAATCGCCGCCCCAATGGCGATAACCAGCGATTTGATTTCTTTCGAGGCAAGCATCTTGTCCAAGCGCGCCCGTTCAACATTTAAAATCTTCCCCCGCAACGGCAAAATCGCCTGCGTCCGCCGATCCCGACCTTGTTTACTTGAATTATGAACAAAAACTCCGCCGGCTAAAGCAAAATTATGAGTCCCCGGCACTTCGATATCGTAAACATCAGCAAATTTATTCTCAGCTATCACGGCCTTGACTCGGTGGTTAAGACCGGGACTCATAACCATTTCATATCCGGCAATAGTGATTCGTCCGCCTTTTTCAGAAACTTTTCGATAGAGAGGCATCAAAGAATCATCGGGTTTTAACTCACGGGCTTGACGGAAACTACCGTCACGAAGCATAAAACGATGATCAGGAGTACATTCAATTTCCGCTTCATTATCTAAAATAACCTTAATAACTTCGGTATTTCTCTTGGTAATACGGGGATGCTTAATCTGACCAACCGCTACTCGGCCATCATTAGAAATGGTATAACAATAATTTTGTTTACCGGCTTTATCTTCCTCTACCAATTCCTTAAAAGACACTTCTCGGCCATCGGTTAATGCTACTTTCGTATCACCTAAAAAACATCCACCGGCCGAATCGCCTTCGACGATAAACAATTCCGATTCGGAGGCATCACGGGTTTGGCAGTCAGCGAGTTTTCCCGGCAAAGTCAGGCCTTCCAACGCCCCCTTGCGCAAAACCGAATCCTTGGCCGCCTTGGCCGCCTTGCGGGCCTTAAGCGCCAAAGTGACTTTGCCGATAATTTGCTTGGCGTCTTCCGGATGTTCCTCTAAAAACATCGAGAAGGCTTCACCAAAAACCGAATCGGTGGCACTGCGGGCTTCCACACTGCCCAATTTGGCTTTGGTCTGGCCTTCAAATTGCGGATCGCGCAACTTGACCGAAACAACAACGACAATCCCCTCACGGACATCATCACCGGTAAAATTCTCTTCCTTGTCTTTAATTAAATTATTCTTCCGCGCATAATCATTTAAGGTTCGGGTCAAAGCGGTACGAAAACCGGTCAAGTGCATCCCTCCTTCCGGGGTGATCGTATTATTGGTATAGCTGATTTCTCGCGGAGAAATATCATCAATATACTGCAGGGCAATCTCGACCGTCACCTCACTCGCTTCTTTTTCCACGTAGAAAATATTTTTGTGGACCGGTTTTTCGTCTTGGTTTTGAAATTTAACAAAAGACAAAAGTCCGCCTTCAAAATAGAAAGTCCGGGACGGTGCTTCCAAACCCAATTCACTCAAGAAAAAGACATCGTCGGTATTGATTTTTTCGGTCACCAGCCGAGCATCGATTACTCTGATCCGCAAACCTTTGACCAAATAAGCCTGACCACGCAAATGACTGACGACCCGTTGCCAATCATATTCGGTTTCGGAAAAAATTGTTTTGTCGGGCTTGAAAGTAATCACCGTGCCGGAAAGTTTGGACGAAGCGACTTTTTTTACTTTGGCTTTTTTAATTCCCTGTTTGTACTCCTGACTGAATTTACCGCCGTCGCGATGGACTTCGGCCACCAAGTATTCCGACAAAGCATTGACGACTGAGGCGCCGACACCGTGTAAACCGCCGGAAATTTTGTAACCGTCACCGCCAAATTTACCGCCGGCATGCAATACCGTCATCACCGTTTCCAAGGTGGAAACTTTAGTCTTTTTGTGGATTTCTACCGGAATCCCATTACCGTTGTCCACTACCCGCACCGCCCCGTCAGGCAGAAGGGCGACCTCAATCTCGTCGGCATAGCCGTTCATCGCCTCGTCTCGGGCATTATCAAAAATCTCTACCAACAGGTGATGCAGTCCGTCCGGACCGGTGGAGCCGATATACATCCCCGGGCGTTTGCGGACCGGTTCCAATCCTTCCAAAACAACAATATTATCAGCCGTATATTTACGGCTTTTTTTTGCCTCTGAATTATCTTTCTTGGCCATATTTATACCCTCTATTCTAGCATATTTACCCAAAAAAGAGAAGTGATTTTCCCGGTCAAAAACGCCTGATTTTAGGCCTGATTTGGCTATCCATTGATTGAAACTCCCGATTAAAACAGATCATCAAAGAATTGCCGGCATTGACCGGCTATTACTTTCAAGCCCGAGACTCCGATTATATTCCTATTAGGCATAGTTGGAACAACTATTTAGTTTTGTTAATTTTATTAAATTTTTTCAAAATTTAAGTGAAATAAAAAATAAAGAACATCTAACACATAGAACCAGTATAGATTTCTCTAACAGTACCTACCTTGCACTTAGGACAAATTTGTCCAACCATATCTGATTCTGTTTTTATGTTATTAGAACGACAAAATGAACATTCGATTTTATCTTTTTTTATATCTAAATTAAATTGGCTGAGACAATCCAAACAAACACAATCTGAATGAAAGCCAATCCGCCTATTTATAAAATACTCAAAAAATCTGCGGTAACCCAATATTTCCTTGATCTTGTCTCTTTCTCCGGGATGAGGACAGTGTATCCTATCGCCTTTTTGATTTATAACATATGTATATCCTCCCCAACCTGAAGGTAGTTCAAAATCACACTTATCACATCTGAAATCATTTAATAGTGGCATATAATCACAGTATGGCCGAAACGGCCGTTTGTGTAAACTAAAATTTAAAATACAACAAACAATCTTATTTTACCTACTCTTCTTCCTCTCCCCGTGCTTTAACTTTTTGATAGGCCAAATAGGATAGCCAAAACGAAAAAAGAATCAGATTGTAGGCAAAAGAAAAAACTTGAGAAATAAACTTGATCATAACTATCTTACCTGCCAGCCGTTATTTTTTTCCAAATGATTTGTCACTTTAGTCATAATATCATTGACTTCCTCATCCGCCAAAGTCCGCTCGGTCGATTGAAAGACCAAACGCCAAGCCAGCGACCGCCGACCGTCTTTAGTAAAATCATCAAATAACACCGGGCCGTGGACCAAAAGCGGACCGGCCGGTTCGAGGATGGCCGCGGCCACTTTGTCCGGCACTATTTCCGCCGGCACAAAAATGGCGACATCACGAATAATACGCGGATAATTAATAATCGGCGTAAACCGAGCGTTTGGTTTGAGATACGGCCCCAAATCAGCCGGTGAATCATCTCCGGAGGTAACAAGAGCGGTTAAAGGAAAGGCCACCGTGGTTGACAGGTCGTCGGCCAATTCGGAGACCGACAATTTGTCCTTAAGGTTAAAAGCTTTTTCCAGTACTCGCAAGGCCTTTTCAATTATTTCTCGGCTGTTGTTTTGTTTCGGCCGACGATAGGCAACACTTAAACCGACTGACATTTCTTCCCGACCGGCCGGCCAAATAGTACCGATTTCAAACAAGAAAACGGCTTCGCTGTCAAACAGTAAATGCTCGGTATTGCGTTTGGTTTTTTCCGTCAATTCATCGGTCAAATTAAGTCGCAAAGCCGGCCGATTTTTAGCTAAAGGATTTTTTACTTTTAATTCACCTTTCTTCGTAAAAGCATAACCGTAATGCTCGCTAAAATTTTCGGCCAACAAAACGGCGCGGACTTTCATCGCCGCCAAAAACATCAAATCATCATCGGCCGGCTCGGTTCTGGTCGGCAAGACACTCGGAATATTTTCATAACCATGCAAACGGCCAATCTCTTCGACCAAGTCAGCCGGCAATAAGAGGTCTAAGCGTTCGGCCGGCGGCCAAACGGTAAAAATGCCGTCGGTTAAAGAAAAAGCGAAATCCAAACGATGCAAAATATCAGAAATATCATCTTCATTAAGTGGCAGGCCGAGATAGTCGGAAACCAAGTTGGCCGAAATATCTATCTTATTGATTGTTTCTGATTCTCGAGAAAACTCCACCACCGGACCGGCCATCGGCCGGTCGGCGTCGCCCTTGTCTTCGGTTAAAGAAATAATCAAAGCGGTTAGCCTGTCTAAGCCGAGGCGAGCACTGCTTAACGGCAAATCGTTTTCAAAACGCTTGGAAGCATCCGTCCGCAAATTTATCTTCTGACTGGTCCGCCGAATAACCACCGGTGCAAAATTGGCCGATTCCAAAATGAGATTTTTGGTTTCAAGCGATACCGCCGCTTTTCGGCCACCCTTAATGCCGGCAATGGCGAGAATGTCGTCATCATCGGCAATGACCAAGGTCTCATTGGGTAATTCAATTTCGTCACCGTCTAAAGTCACCACTACTTCGCCCCGCTTGGCCCGCCTAACCGTTATCGCCCCGGATACTTTGTCGGCGTCAAATACATGCAGGGGCTGGCCGGTGGCCAGCATCGTCAAATTGGCGGCATCAATCACCGTATTAATAGAACGCTGACCAAGCACCGCCAAGCGATTTTTAAGCCAAGCCGGCGACGACTTGACCGTCACCTGATTAGTCCGCCGACCCAAATATAGTCGGCAAGCTTCGTCAGTGGTTTTAACCGTCAAAGTCGGAAGGGTATCGTCTTCGACCGACTCGGTTAACTCGATCTTTTTAAGCGGAAGGTTTAAACTGGCCGACAATTCACGAGCAATACCGTCATGACTCAAACAGTCATGAGCCCGATTGGGTAAGACATCAATATCAAGGATTGTATCACCGTCTTTTTCGGTCAATGATTCCACTTCAAAGGCATACTTGGTTAAAGCGGCCGCCACTTCTGTCGGCGCCGGCAAATCATCAACAAAATATTCTTTTAGCCAGTTATAGGAAACAATCATTGATTAAAATTGATTGATAAAACGAATATCGCCGGCATAAAACAAGCGGACATCATCCACGCCGTAACGAAGCATTGATAAGCGGTCAACACCGACCCCAAAGGCAAAACCGCGCCACTCATTCGGGTCTAACCCCCCAGCCGAGAGAACATTGGGATGGACCAAGCCGGCACCCAAAACCTCTATCCAGCCGGTTTGTTTGCATAAGATACAATGACGGGCCCGTCCGACCGAGTCATCCGGGCGGGCCCGTCCGCCGCAACGAAAACAAGAAATATCCACTTCCAAACCCGGCTCAACAAAAGAAAAGAAACTCGGACGCAAGCGCAAACGGACATCATCACCAAACAACCCTTTGAGTAAAAACTCTAATGTCCCCTTCAAGTGACTTAAAGAAACATCCCGATCAACCATTAAGCCTTCCACCTGGTGGAACTGGGCTTCGTGGGTGGCATCGGTCGCTTCATTACGAAAAACCCTCCCCGGCGCAATAATCCGAAACGGCGGCTGATGCTCTTGCATATAGCGAATCTGGACCGGACTGGTATGGGTCCGCAAGAGACGGTCATCAGGCCGGTCTGCTTGGTCGGACGGGCCTGCCCGACCGGGCAGACCGGGCGGAGCCTTAAGCCAAAAAGTATCCTGCATATCCCGAGCCGGATGATCCGGTGGAATATTTAAAGCGTCAAAATTATAGAATTCGGTTTCCACTTCCGGCCCCAGAGCGACACTAAAGCCAAGCTGACGCATTAAGTCATAGACCTCGTAAATAATCTGACTATTCGGATGAAGATGACCCAATTTTGACGGTTGTTCGGCTTTGTCTATCATAGAGCCATTATAGCGAAATTAGCCCTGAATTCAAATTTTAAAATCCGGCCTCTTTGACGGATCCGGCTATCCTTAGATTAGATTAACTTTTTACAACTTTTCTGTTATACTTCTCTGCAATGGAATCATTTCCCAACCCATCACCTGAACAGGAAAAAGAGCGACGAAAACAAGAATATATTTTACTTGTCGAAAAACTAATGGCGGAAAATCAGGAAAATTTTCCTTTTCCCGGTATCGACCCAAATTCATATGAAATAATAAAGGCGGAACAAGAAGAACTGCCCGGATACGGAACCCCGATAGACGAACTCATTACTCGGTTTCAAGCAGAGGGATTAAAAATTGTTTTTGGTAAATATCCAGAAAGTGGCAATGTATTTGTTTTACCACAGGGTAGTGATGATATTGTTAATGACAGCCTTTTCCCTCGGCATTTGGATTCAACCGGGGACATTGATCTGGATTTGAAAAAACTGATTGACTTAAATAAAAAGTAGCCGAAAGCATCCGCCGAGGGCTTTTGTTTGTGAGGAAGCTGAAGATTCAGAATGGGGCAATCATTTGGGATTGAATAAAAAGTTAAATCACCTTAATAAATTCAAAATCAAACCAACAACTTTTTCTTTATCACTCGGATTACTCTCAGCCACTAAAATTGTTAAAGCCGTTAATGCTTCGGGAGTAAAACTATCTCTATTTAAAATACCGGCTTTGTTCAAAAACCAAACAAAAGCAAAAGCTCCACTTCGCTTGTTTCCATCAATAAAGGGGTGGTTTTTGACTATAAAATATAAAAGATGGGCGGCCTTTTCTTCTACGGTTGGATAGAGGTTTTTACCATTAAAACCTTGGAATACATTCCCCACAATGCCAGCAATGGAACCGGTTGATTTTTCTTGAGCAAAGATGTCCGTCGTTTCTTTTTGTGAGATTAGATTATGCCGTAAATCGACAATAGCGTTCTCCAATTCATCGGCTGTGATTTTGACTTGTTTTTTAGTTAGGCCCTGTTTAGAAAATGTTGATTTATCGTAGGCCTCCAGAGAAAGCCAAGTGCCGGCAAAGAATTTGATTAGCTCCAAGGTATCTTTTGTTGACAGGGTATTCCCTTGGGGAAGAAGTTTTTTAACTTCTTCGACTGATCTTAAAAACTCAAGATAGTTTTTATCGATTCTTTTTCGATTTATCGTATATCCTTTAACTAAATGGTCTTTAAGGGTTTTGGTGGCCCATTGCCTAAACTTAGTTGCTTTTTTTGAGTTAACTCTATATCCAACTGACAAAATAATGTCTAAGTTATAGTGCTGGATATCACGAGAAATTTCTCTGTTTCCTTCTTTTTGAACTATCCGGAATTTCCGGATAGTTCCTTTCTTAAATAGTTCTTTTGTTTTGTAAATGTTTATTATATGTTCGTTTACTGTACGAACATTTACCTTAAAAGCCTCGGCTATTTGGATTTGTGATGCCCAAATAGTATCTTCTTTCAAATCACTCTTGAACTCAAGAGCACCTGATTTAGCTTGATAGATGATAATATTATTTTTCTTCATCTACTCATTTTAGCATGAAATGGAATGATTTTATGATAGAATCGAGACCAGTAACAGATTCTGACTTTTTCCAGTCCGTGGGCAAACAATAATCGCCGAAAGCATCCGCCGAGGGCTCTTTGTTTGTGAGGAAGCTGGGGATTCGTCCTGACGGTCACTAACATATTTTGTTTCATTCCACTCACAAAATATGAAGTGCCGCGGGACACGGCTCGCGCTCGACCTCGTTACCACTCGGTCGGCTTCGCGCGCTCCGCCGTTCTCATCCCTCTACTGGCACAAACAATAATCGCCGAAAGCATCCGCTTTCGGCTCTTTGTTTGTGAGGAAGCTGGGGATTCGTCCTGACGGTCACTAACATATTTTGTTTCATTCCACTCACAAAATATGAAGTGCCGCGGGACACGGCTCGCGCTCGACCTCGTTACCACTCGGTCGGCTTCGCGCGCTCCGCCGTTCTCATCCCTCTACTGGCACAAACAATAATCGCCGAAAGCATCCGCTTTCGGCTCTTTGTTTGTGAGCCAGCAGAGGGATTCGAACCCACGACCTACGGTTTACAAAACCGTTGCTCTACCAACTGAGCTATGCTGGCTTAGTGTCTAAACAAATCTTAAGCACCGTTGCCATTTTGCCAATTTTCTTGATGTCTTTTAATTTCGCGCAAGAAAAGTGAGGCCGAACCCCGTTTGGAAATATCATGCCGGCCTTTGACTTGATTAACGACCCGGGTAAAGCGCCGCTCCACCCGCAAAATCAAATACTTGAATAATTTAATCAATTTTTCACCGGCAATAAGGAGAATAAGATAAGATTGTTTCAATAAACTTTTACTGCCAGTCACGATAAAGAAAGCCAAAACATCAAGCCAGTGGTCAATCATCGGCCAGAGGGCCGGTTGACGGGGAAAAACCGCTCCCCGGCGAATTTCAATCAATCGCCAGCCGACAATCGCTCCGGCGATGATAAACGATATTATTCCTGCAATGAGCAGTGTTGATTGCATAAGTCTAAGCTGAACCGTCAAAGCGAACAAAGCGCTTGATTTCAATTCGCTCGCCGAACTTTTGAATATTTTCTTTGAGCAAATCGCTTATTTTTTTGCTTGGATCTTTAATAAAATCCTGATCCAATAATTCATCAATATCACTCGGATCGGCGGCGGCAATATGCATGGCCATCTCGGCCGCAAAATCCTTTAAAGCTTCATTTTTAGCGACAAAATCGGTTTCGGTTTGAATTTCCACCAAGGAACCGAGATTATCGGTGGCATGGATATAAGCACGGACAATCGTCGCCCCCAGACGGCGATCGGCCTTTTTCTCGGCAATCGCCGCTCCTTGTTTTTTTAAAGCAGCCAAAGCCTTATCAATATCGCCGGCCGTCTCGGTCAAGGCTTGTTTGCATTGAGCGATAGAAATACCGGTCTTGGCTCGTAATTCCTTAATCTGATCGGTGGAAATCATATTTAACAAACATTAAAATTAAAATTTTATAATTTCGCCACCGCCGGTCGGGTGGTTTCCGCCGCCGGGCGGTCCTCTGGTTTTTTGTCAGTGGTATTTTCTTCGACCGGTGAGGCAGTCTTTAAGCCTTCGCGATAGGCGGTGGCTAAAGTATCGGCCATAAAGGCCACGGCATCACGAGCGGTATCATTACCGATAATCGGATAGTCAATCCCCCGAATATCGCAATCGGAACTGGATAAAGTCACAACCGGAATGTTAAGCAAGCGGGCCTCGGCGACGGCAATATCTTCCGCTTTAGCATCAACGACAAAGAGGGCTTTCGGCAAAGCGGTCAAATCATAAATACCTTCAAAATACCGCTCCAAATCATCGCGCTCTTTAGCCAGAACCAGCCTTTCTTTCTTTTTGTATTTAGCTAACTCGCCGGTACTTTCGGCTTCTTTCAGCCAATGTAAGCGATCAATTCGGCTTTTAATTTGTTTAAAATTGGTCAAAGTGCCACCAATCCAGCGATAGGCGACATAGGGCATATTAATTGAAGCGGCCGCCTTTTTAATGGCTAATCGCGCCTCCGGCTTATTACCGACAAAAATAATGGTTGACCGCTCGCGACCCAGACGAGCCATAAATTCGCAAGCCCTGTCTAAAGAACTGACCGTCTTTTCCAAATCAATCACCGCCGTATTATTTTTGTAGCCATAAATAAATTTATCCACTGACGGATGGCGTCGGCGACGAGAAAAGCCCAAATGCGCCCCCATAGTAAACAGGCGACGAATCAATTCTTCTTGTTTGTCTATTTTTACCGCTTCAGTCATACGAAAAACAGTCTAACAAAATAACCTTATTTGAGCAATAGTCGAGACAAAATCGGCAAGCGGAGAAAGTCCTCGTCCCGGCCTCGAGAAATTTGGCCTTAGGGGTATCAAAAATCCATCGTCCAGCCATCATCTAAAGTTTAATCTTCGGTATCAGTCAAATCGACGGCAGCTAATTTTTCAATAATCGGCTCAAGTTGGCCGGACATAATGTTTTCAATATTATGCCAAGATTCTTTAAGGCGGTGATCAGTAATCCGGTCTTGTAAAATATTGTAAGTGCGGATTTTTTCCGATCGATCACCGGTGCCGATTTGGCTCCGCCGAGTGGCCGTTTCTTTGGCCCGCTCTTCTTCTATTCGGCGAGCCACCAACCGACTGGTCAATAATTCCAACGCTTTTTCCCGATTGCGTTGCTGGGTTCGCTCGCTGGTACAACGGACCGCCAAACCGGTTGGTTTATGAATAATCCGAACCGCCGTTTCCACCTTATTCACATTCTGACCGCCGGCCCCGCCGGAACGCGAAGTTTCAAATTCCAAATCCGACGGGTCAATCACCATTTTCTCTTTACGAAAAATCGGCATTACCGCCACCGAAGCGGTCGAAGTATGGACCCGACCTTGTTTTTCGGTCGCCGGTATCCGCTGAACCCGGTGAACACCGGTTTCAAATCGCAAGGCATCGTAAGCTACCGGTTCTTTGATTTCAAAGAAAATTTCTTTATAACCACCCAAGCCACTGGCCGATTCATCAATCTTTTTAATCGTCCAACCCTTTATTTCAGCAAAACGAGAATACATCAAAGCCAAATCAGCGACAAATAAAGCCGACTCTTCCCCGCCGGCCCCGGCTCTAATTTCTAAAATACAACCCTCCGGCTTGGCTTCGGCTTCGGCTTCTTTGGCGCTGATTTCGCTAATTCGGTCTGTTAATTCTTTTTTGGCCTCAGTCAAGTCACTGATTTCTTGTTCCGCCAAATCGGCGACCGCCGGATCGGCGGCCGCCAAATTTTTAGTCTCCTCTATTTTTTTATCAAGACGCTCAATTTCCGCCACGAAGTAAGCGGTTTTGGGATTGTCGCGAAATTCAGTTAAATCCATAAGTAAGCTGTCGGACGAATCATCACCGACAGTCTGGGTTATTTTTTAGTTTCGACCTTGTCGGCCTCCACTTTGGCCTTGGGGTTGGCCGAAGACTTGGCGGGCTTTTTGTGGGCAACGGCTTTTTTTTGCCGAGCGCGGAATTTTTCCACTCGACCGGCCGTGTCCATGATTTTTTCTTTACCGGTGAAAAACGGATGGCATTGACTGCAAACTTCCACCGTCATTTTTTCTTTGGTTGAACCAACCGGAAAAACATGGCCGCAAGCGCAAGTAATGACCGCTTGATCGTAATATTTTGGGTGAATATCTTTTTTCATAGTGTCTAAAATTTCCTAAAACGGATTCAGCTTACCATACAATTATGTCCCTTGCAATATGCTGATTTGCCGTTCATAGCCTTCGGCAATATTCATCACCGAATTGCCATAAAAGGCATTTTGCGGTTTATGCCAATTACCGCCGGCATAATAACGCAAAGCGGCTTCCCGTTCGGCACTAAAGGTACCGGCGGCGGCGCCCAAATCGCGCAACAAAAGACTGGTGGCGGTAAAGGCATCTTCCGGCAACCAAGGATTGGGAGGATTATTGCCCGTTGTCGCGGCAATCCGATCACGGTAAGACATCCAAGTGGTCGGGATAAATTGCGACGGACCCATTGCCCCACCCCAACCGCCGCCCATTGGGCAAGATAAGGGCGTCGTATTCGGATCCAAGCCCAATTCTTCGGCAATTTTCAAGAAAAGCGTCTGGTCATCGCGATAGGAACGATAGCCGTCATTCGGTCCGGGCATAATATTCCGCCAACTCTTGGACTCCGGATCGCCGGCCCGATTGCAAGTACCGACATTCTCGCCCAAATTGGATTCTTGGGTGATGATGGCTAAAATCAAAGCCGCTCGGACACCGGTATTGGCACTGACCTTAACCGCCAAGTCATAGGCCTCACCAAAGGAGATGGCCGTCACGTTACGCAGACGGAAAAGAGCGCTCCGAATGGCTTGGCGATCAGCTTCGCGTTGGGCGATAACTTGACGGTAACTGTTTTCTTCCGATTTGGACAATCGCAATAAACGCTGTTTTTCGGCTTCCTTTTGTTCAATCGTCCGTTTTTCTTGTTCAATCACTATCTTTGCTTGTAATTCGGCATCCCGTTTTCGGCTTAAGTTGGTTTTTTCTTCTTCGGCGACATCTTGATTATTCCGGACTTCGGAGAAAGATTGATGCAGGGCTTCTTGAATCGAACTGAAAGAATCCAGATCGGCAAAAACATCGGAAATATTGTCATTACGCAAAATGACTTCCATCAGACTGACATCGTCAATTTGCCTCGCTTTACGCAGTAATTCGGCCAACGACTGTTTGTCTTCACTGATTTTCTCGTCTAAAACAGAAATATATTGATTGCGGTCTTCAATATCGGTACCCAGACGCCTAATAGCCAATTCCGCCGCTTGAATTTTAAGCTTGGCTTGATTGATTTGGAAAGTTAAAATATCAACGTCTCGGGCAATGGAAGCGGTTTCTTGTTGTTTGGCGCCGAGTAATTTTTGATTTTTGGCGATTTCCGCTTCCACTCGGGCTAATTCCGCTTCGAGTAATTTTTCGTGTTCGGCAGTTTGAGCCACGATCGGCAAAGCCCGGCCAAAACCAAAGCCGAAAAAACCAACGGTCAAAATTACCGCTATCGTCAAAATTTTCATCGCCTTAGTCGGCGGTAAAATCAAATGATTAGTTAAAGACATAAACGGACCGGCCGAGGCCGGTCCGTTTATTATAACATACCGGCTCTCTTTGCCGATACGCCCCGGGAAATTAGGCTTTAGTTTCCGTTTCGTCGGTCTCTTCGGCCTTACCCTTCTTTTCCACTTCAATAGTTGATAGGTCGGGGGCCGGAGTTTCTTCTTCCACTTCTTCCCGAGCTTCTTCAAGTAAAACAACGACTTCGTCGGCTTCGCCTAAAGCAACAACCCCAGCCGGCAAAGAAATATCTTCAATTTTAATTTGATCGTCCAAAGTCTTCAGATTTGAAATATCCACCGTTATTTCATGAGGTAAATCACGAGGCAGAGCTTCAACCGGCAATTCGTGCATCACTTTGATCAAAATTGCTCCCAATTCGCGAATGGCCGGCGATTCGCCAGTAAAGACCAGCGGAATATCCACTTCCACCTTTTTATCTTTATCCACGGCGTAAAAATCAGCGTGAATCGGCTGGCCGGCCACCGGATCAAATTGGACATCATGAATCAAGACATCTTTGTCTCCGCCGTCGGTTTTTAAAGTAATCACACTTGATTCGCCGGCCTCTTTCAAAGCTTTGGCAAATTCTCGGCTATCCACAAACAACGACACGACTTTGTCCTTTGTGCCATAAAGGACAACCGGCATTTTACCCGCCTCACGGTCTTGACGCAGATTCTTGCCGAAAACTTCTCTTTTTTCCGTTTTTAGATTTAAATTCATAACAAATGCAGTATAGCCAAAAACAACCAAAAGTCAATGATTTTGACACATATGAATTCTTAATTACAGAGTCTCATATGTTTATAAACTTGTTATCAAACACCGGGTGTTTGATAATCGGGATTGTATGGTATGATTGAAATATCATGACTTATCGAAAAACTCCTTTTGTCGCCGGTGAATATTTTCACTTAGTTAACCGAGGAAACCTTAAATGCGATATCTTTAAAGATGACTTAGATCGTGCCAGATTTTTATTGTATATTCTTCATTTACAATCAGCCCGCAGTATCAATAATATCGGATCGCATGCAAAAAAATTTATAAAAGAAAACAATTTCGGCTTTAACCATCAAGACATTGAAACCCTCATCGAAAATCGTCTAGTGACATTGATCGCCTTTTGTTTGATGCCGAACCATTTTCATTTGATTGTCCAATCAAATGTGGATAACGGAGTTTCCACCTACATGCAAAAGATTCTTAACGGTTATACCAAGTATTTCAATACCAGATATCAACAATCTGGACACCTTTTTCAAGGACCTTTTCGCGCTGTTCACATTAAAGACAATGAGCAATTACTTTATGCTTCGGCCTACGTCCACTTAAACGCAAGGGAGATTGACTATAATAATCGAGAAACAGAATATCGTTGGTCAAGTTTTAGCGACTACACCAATGAAAATCGTTGGGGCGAATTACTTAAACCCAAAATAATCATGGACCAAATGGACGGGCCAAACCCCGGCCAAAGTTATAAAAAATGGGTTGAAACCAGTGGCGCTAAAGAAGATTATCAAACACCCGGTGTTTGATAACATTTACTATTGGCAACGGTAGGCATTTTCTTTTACAATTATTAAATGAACTACAAACGAAAAAGAAAACATTCTAAAATCGCTTGTGGTATTTGTGCCGGTCAAAGACGGAGGTTCGGGGCCGGAAATGAAAAAACCAGAAGTCTAATAAAAGCCCTTGAAATTGACAGCGAGTGAGATATAATTAAATCAATGGCCGTTGTCGTAGTCTTGTTGTCGGCAACGGCTTGGTCAATCGCTCTTATTGTGCTTGAGCGAAAGACGACTTCCTTTACAGGAACCCCACGCACAAAACCAATATCAATCAAGAACAAGACTCTTGGATATTGGTGGGTAATAACTAGAGCAGGACAGTTTCCATATTCTGTCCAACCGACTGCAAAGACAGCCCTTCGGGGCTGTCTTAATCTTTAGCAATATGGCTTTTTAAATAGGCAATGTCCCCGCCGATTTTTTTGCCGGGATTAAAAATGTTTTGCGGATCAAAAATTTGTTTGACTTGACGGAAAATATCATAAATCTCCGTCCCGTACATCTTTTCCAGATACGGGGTGCGAATAATGCCGTCGTTATGCTCGGCGGTAATTGAGCCCTTGTACTTAACGACTAAATCATAAAACTTATCAGCCACCACCGTAATTTTGTCCCGCTCGCTTTGCCGGCGCAAATCCATTAAGGGAATAATGTGAAAATTACCATTGCCGGCGTGACCGGCAATATTTACCTTGATGCCATGTTCCCGCAAAATGGCAATGGCTTGAGGTAAAAATTCGGGAATGACTTCCGGTTTGACGCAAAAGTCTTCAATAAACGGGGCGGTCTTTTTGCCTTTAACATGCTCACGCAATAGGGCGAAACTTTGTCGGCGCATGACCCAATATTTATTGGCTTCGGTTTCCGTCAGCAACACCCGATAGTGAACCCGGAAACCAGCCAAAGCTCTTTTTATCTCCGCCGTTTTAATATCGATCGCCTGTTCGCTATCCTCGGCCAACTGGACAAGAACAATCAACTTTGGTAATCCGAGCATTTTGATACCGATTAGGACTTCCGGCCAAAATTGCCAGGCAAAAGCGAAGAAATTCCGGCCGGCCCGTTTGGCGATTTCCGGCATAAAACGCAAACCCAATTTAAGCGTCTCATCATCAAAGGCTTCCAGCCCTTCCGGATCGTGAGGCAGGAGAGCATTAACCACCGCCGGCAATTCGTCCCAATTATTAAAGAATAAGGCAATCAATCGGCGTTTGGGTTTGTCTTTAATCAAGCGCAATTTAGCTTTGGTGATAATACCGAGAGTGCCTTGAGCCCCGCAAAAAAGCTGGGTTAAATCAAAATGTTGGCGATCCCAAACCCGCCACAAGGCATAACCGGCCGAATTTTTGGATACATCCGGCCGAGCTTTTTGGATAATATCAAAATTATTTTCTAACAAATCATGAGTTCGGCGATACAATTCACCTTCAAAATCGGTTTGTTTCTTTTTCTCCTCCAACTCATCAGGTGACAAGCTCTTCAGGGTGTAAGACTCGCCATCGGCCAATACCACTTCCATTTCCTTCACATAATCGGCCGTCTTGCCGTAACGCAAAGTCTTTTCGCCACCGGAATTATTGGCAATCATTCCACCCAAAGCGGCAATCGATTTGGAAGCCGGATAAGTTGGCAGAGAAATATGCTTGGGCAAAGTTTTCTCTTCAAAATCACGGTAAAAAACGCCCGGCTCCACCACCGCTTCCAAATTTTCTTCATCAACCCGATCGACGCGATTTAAGTGTTCGGTCAAACTTAAAATAATCGAATCATTTAGCGGGCCACCGGTCATGTCGGTGCCGGCCGACCGGGCGGTCAACGACAAAGACGGTTCGGCTGGCTTATGCTCATTAACAAATCGGACCAAGCTTTCAATGTCGGCCCGGTCGGCCGGAAAAACTACCGCTTGAGGCTTAACTTCAAACAAACTGGTATCCCGACTGTAACGCTTAAGAGTTTCGGCATCCGAAGCCACTTCCCCCTTAATCGTCGTTTTTAATTTTGCCGTTAGGTCAAACATTTTTACCGGCAAACAGTTTAAGTCTTTTGGTAATAACCGCTTCCATCGCCGACACCGCCGGCGCCAACAAACGATAGGGAGCAATTTCGTCGGGATTTTCCTGCAAGGTCTGCTTGAGAGCATTTTGGAAAGCGACGCGAATCTCGGTATTGATATGCACCAGACTAATACCGGCGACGATGGCCGCCCGAAAATCATCATCGGTAATCCCCGACCCACCATGCAAAACAAGGGGCACACCGGCCGCCGCTCTGATTTCTTTAATCAACTCTATTTTTAATTTCGGATTATGTTCATGCTTTAACATCCCGTGAATATTACCGACGGCCGGCGACAATAAATCAACACCGGTCGCCTCGACATACTGTTTGGCAATCTCCGGCGTGACCGCCGCCTTGCCGGCGGCGACCACTTCGGCCGGAATTTCTTCCAGCACCTTGGACGAAGTACCGATATAGCCAATCTCGCCTTCAATCAAAATATCGGGATTTTTATCTTTGGCATAATCAACGCACTGTTTGGTAATTTTAATATTTTCTTCCAATTCCAAATTACTGCCATCAAAGATAACCGAATCAAAACCGGCATCCACCACTTCTTTGACGCCGTCAAAAGAATAAGTGTGATCGGCATTAAGCCACACCGGCCGGCCTTCGGCTTTGGCGCTATCAACCAAGGCCTTCACTTGTTTAACGCCGATAAATTTTCTCTCTCCTTCGGACACGCCGATGATCACCGGCAAATCAAGCCCTCGCGCTGACTCAATCACCGCGTGGAAACCTTCAATATTGGAAATATTAAAATGTCCGATGGCTTTTTTCTCCGCTTCCGCTTGCTTAATTGTTTCCAAATATGTCATATAAAAGAATTATAACCGATAATCACCCAAATGACCAAATTCAATCCGAGCCCGGCCCGAGGTTAAACTTCGTGACACTCTCTAGTCCATTTGCCTTGATTGGTCAATTGGCATTTTTCTGTATAATAAAGATACGGCTGTCGTTTGGCCAGATATTTTATTCATTCTTATTTAACCATTTATTTTTATGGACAAAGAAATCGACTTTCTCGGCATTGGCGATGTTACCACCGATGCCTTTATTCGCTTAAAAGACGCTGAGGTCACTTGCGATATCAATCAGGAAAATTGCAAGATTAGTTTGCGTTTCGGCGACAAAGTCCCCTACGAATCGGTGACCGAAATCCCGGCCGTCGGAAATAGTCCGAATGCCGCCGTTTCCGCCGCCCGCCTGGGGCTTAAATCGGCGATTATGACCGATATGGGCGACGACGACACCGGCCGAAACGCTTTGGAAGTCTTTAACCGCGAAGGGATTGATACTTCATTTATCAAAACTCACCCCGGCGAAAAGACCAATTACCACTATGTTTTGTGGTTCAACGACGAACGAACCATCCTCATCAAACACACCGAATTTAATTATGATTTGCCGGCGAATATCGGCAAACCAAAATGGATTTATTTAAGTTCCTTGGGTGAAAATTCCGTTCCTTTCCATCACCAAATTGCCAGTTACCTGAAAGATAATCCGGAAATCAAACTGGCTTTCCAGCCCGGCACTTTCCAAATCAAACTCGGGCCGGAAGAATTAGGCGATATTTATAAAGTATCGGCGCTCTTTTTCTGCAATGTTCAAGAAGCCAAATCAATTCTCGGCAAAGAAGAGGCCGACATCACTGAATTAGTTGAAGGCATTCGCGCTCTCGGCCCCAAGATGGCCGTTATCACCGACGGTCCGGCCGGTGCCTATGCCGGCGATGATCAGGGTATTTGGCATATGCCGATTTATCCCGACCCGAAACCGCCGGTTGACCGGACCGGAGCCGGTGACTCTTTCGCCAGTACTTTTACCTCGGCGATTATCCTCGGCAAGACCATTCCCGAAGCCCTGACTTGGGGGCCGATTAATTCTATGTCTGTTGTCCAAAATGTTGGCGCTCAAGCCGGCCTCTTGTCTCGAGAAAAATTAGAAGAGTACCTGGCTGAAGCACCGGAAAATTACCGACCGGATAAAATAAACTAAAACCTTTTTTGACTTGGCCCGAGGTTAAACCTCGGGCCAAAAAAAAGATAATACCGAGGTTTAACCTCGGTATAAGCGTTGTTTTAAGCCATAATACCGAGGTTTAACCTCGGTATTAGAATACCAAAAATAAGGCAGGGGAGTCTCCCCTGCCTTTTGAGTTACGACCGATAGAAACGCGGATTCTTCGCATTTCGCCTGGCGAAATCTGTCGGTCCGCCACATTCGACATAATGTCTGACGGCTTCTTGCTTGGTCGGACTATGACCGAAACGCTGGCCGGCGAAATAACGATTGTCATCCCCCAGCATCTCGGCAATTTGTTCCTGATTCCAAGCGGCCAAATCTCGCTCTCCGTTGACTTGCCTCTCTTCTTCAAACATCACTCGTCCTCCATTGCCCAACAATAGAATAAAGTTCTTCTGTTTTTAGCATAAAACGATTATCTAAAAAATCAAGTGGCAACAATACTAGGTGGGGATTAACCACCAATTAACAATCTAAATACCGAGGTTTAACCTCGTTATAAGCGTTATTTTAAGCCATAATACCGAGGTTTAACCTCGGTATGGAGATTCATCGATCGGGTTTTACGAGTTTAGGTTCGGCCTTTGGCTTTTTTGACCGCTTCAATAATTCCCGCCGAATCCAAGTGATAATGTTCGAGTAATTGATTGGGTTCACCCGATTGACCGAATTCATCATTAACCGCCACAAATTCCATTGGTTTTGGTACGGTCCCGGCCAAAAATTCAGCCACCGCACTCCCCAAACCGCCGGCTTTTTGATGTTCTTCCACCGTAACCACCGCCGAGGCCTCACCGCAGACTCGGGTCAAAGTTTTTTCGTCAAGCGGTTTAATCGTATGCAAATTAGTAACCGACACCGGTAAGCCCTCGGCGGACAATTTTTTGGCCGCCAAAAGCGCTTGATAGACCAACGAACCGCAAGCGATAATCGCCACCGCCGGTTTTTCGTCCGCCCACAAGACATTAGCTTGACCGATAATAAAAGGTGAGCCTTCGGTCGTCACGACCGGTGTTGGATTACGGGCCAAGCGAAGATAAGTCGGGCTACCCGATTTGGCGGCGGCCAGTGTCGCTTTTTTCGCCTCATTAACATCACAAGGGGCAATCACCTGCAAACGCGGAATGACTCGGGTAATGGCAATATCCTCAATCGCTTGATGAGTCCCACCGTCGGGGCCGACCGAAATACCGGCATGCGAACCGGCAATATTAACCGGTTGATTGTTATAACAAATAGTCGTCCGAATCTGTTCCCAATTCCGACCGGGGCTAAACATCGCATAAGAGGTAATAAACGGAATCTTGCCACCGGCCGAGAGGCCGGAGGCCACCGCCGCCAGATTTTGCTCGGCAACACCAACTTGGATAAAGCGGTCGGGAAATTTCTCGGCAAAAGCTTCCGTCCGAGTTGATTCGGTTAAATCGGCGCATAAAGCCACCACTCGCGAATCAGCTTCGCCGGCCGCCACCAAACCCCGGCCGTAACCATCACGAATCGGCGCTTGGTCCACCGACAAGTCAAACAATTTACTATTTAATTTTTGTTCTGGCTTTAACATTTGAACTATCCTTAGGCGATTAGCCGTTATTATTTAATCATGCTCGGACTTAATCCGCCCGCCTAGACTACGCAATTCCCGCAGGGCTTCTTTAGCTTGCTTGTTTTTTGCCGGCCCATCATCGTCATCAACTTTGCCGGGCGGACTGCCATGCCACTTGTAATCGTTTTCCATAAAAGACACACCTTTACCCGGCACGGTGTGAGCGATAATCACCGTCGGCCGGCCAAAGACCGCTTTGGCCTGACCGACGGCATCATTAATGTCTTCAAAATTATGCCCATCCACCTCTATCACCTGCCAATTAAAAGCTCGCCACTTGTCGGCCAACGGCTCAAGCGGCATCACCTCTTCGGTCAAGCCGTCAATCTGGATATTGTTGCGGTCAACAATCGCAATCAACTGATGCAATTTTTCTTTACCGGCCAACATTATCGCTTCCCACGAATTACCTTCATTTAATTCGCCGTCAGACATCAAACAATAAACAAACCGATTGGTTACCTTGTCCAGGCGGAAAGCCAAACTCATTCCCACCGCTTGGGATAGGCCGGAACCGAGCGGACCAGAGCTGGTTTCAAGCATCGGCAACCACTCCCGATGAGGATGACCTTGCAAGCGAGAACCGAATTGACGCAAAGTCTTTAATTCCGATTCCGGAAAATAGCCGGCCTTGGCCATCGTGACATACAAGACCGGGCAAATATGGCCATTAGATAACACCAAGCGGTCGCGCTCCGGCCAGTCCGGTCGTTCGGGATCATGGTGTAACAGGTGAAAGTATAAAATGGTAAAAATATCGGCCATCCCCAAAGGTCCGGCGGTGTGACCCGAACCGGTAGCGGCCAGCATGGTAATAATCGCCTGCCTAATTTCATTGGCCTTCTCCTCCAAGAATTTTATTTTTTCATCATGTAAATGAGCCATATTATATTTTTTGCAATGAAGTCAAAGTTGCCGGCAAATTATCACTTTGCCAAACGGCACTGCCAACGATTAAGTTGTCGGCGCCGGCGGACGCCGCCTCCGGTGCTGTCTGTAAATTGATTCCACCGTCAAGTTGAATTATAACATCGGGGAATTGACGCCGCAAAGTTTTAACCTTGTCTAAAACCCGACGATCAAACGGCCGGCCATGATAACCAATTTCGGCGATGCTCATCAATTGGATAAGGGCCACTTGTTCAACATAAGGAAAAATATCCTCCACCGGCGTTTCCAATTTAAATGCCAAACCGATAGCGGTGGCCGAAGATTTAAACCGGTCAATAATATCAGCCAAACAATCGGTGGCTTCAAAATGAATAACCGCCCGATCGGCGACCAACAACCAATCAGCTAAAATCTCTTCCGGCTTTTCGGTCATTAAATGCACTTCCACCTTAATTTGGCCGGCAACAGCTTTTAAGTCATCAGGCGCCGACCAAGTCATCGGCGGAACAAATTTGCCATCCATCACATCCAAATGAACCCACGGCGCAAGCCCTTCCAACCGGCCGATTTTATCTTTAATCTCCGTAAACTCTTGACTGATGATTGATGGGGTAATATTAGCCATTTTCCAAAAAACAATTAGACGACAACCGTCATCAGATTAAAAAACATTTTCATCGTGAACCAAACCTTCAATTTTTTTGATCCGTCGAATGTGTCGTTCATCGCCGGAAAAATCGGTTTCCAGCCACTTGACGACAGCGACCCGAGCTTCGGCCGGATCAACAAACCGCGCCCCCAAAGACAAAACATTGGCATCGTTATGCCGACGGGATAATTGCAAAATATCGGCTTCACCGGCCGGCGTATCGGGCCTGAGTGGTACCGAACCGTAATAAACCACCGCTCGAACTCCTTTATAACGATTAGCGGCCATCGCTTCGCCCTGGCCCGAACCGCCAAAAATAAGCCCTCGACTTTCCGGTTCGGCCGCCACCTGTACCGCCACTAAGCCGATAAAATCGGGATAATCATCACCCGACTGGTATTTATAAGCCCCTTCATCAGAAACATTATAAGACTGCTCCAAAAGAAAAGCTTTGATTTCTTCTTTTAATTGAAAGCCGGCATGATCAGCGCCGAGATAGATTTTCATATTACTTTTTGTCTTTAACAATAAATCTTTGCTTAAAGCCGTCACGTTCCTCTAATTTTTTATCAATCCTGTTTGATACTCCCGGCTTGAGACCACTCGTTTTTCATAAGTGATACTTTTTTATCAAGAATTTCCGAGATTTTGTCTCTAATTAATTTATTGTAATACCACCATCTCTTAAGTATACTACCGGTTAAATTTAATTAACAGCAATAAATTATATTACCTCGCTTAACTTTTAGCCTTAACTGTCATCATACAATTATTTTATTTTTCTGGCTACAATTTTCTCCATCTATAAGTAAAAAAGTCTTCATTAGAACATTCTAACAACAAAAAACGAAAAACCCCAGCGGACCTTGCGGCTAGCTGGGGCGTGTATATTTACTATACTACAGGTCACAATCGCAAAAGTCAAGAATCTACTGAATCCGATTATCGACTCCCCGTCTCCAGGACATGCTGAATTAAAGTATGGGTATAGCCCATTTCATTATCATACCAAGCCAAGACTTTAACCAAGTTACCGCCAATCACCTTGGTAAAAGCCAAATCGGCAATCGAAGCGTAAGACGAACCGATAATATCCGCCGAAACAATCGGGTCCTCGGTAACGGTAAATACCGCCTGCCAAGCCGGATCGGCGGCCGCCGCTTTTAACTTGCCGTTAACTTCTTCAACCGTTGTCTCGCGCTTGGCGATAAAAGTCAGATCAACCAAAGACCCGGTCGGTACCGGCACGCGCATGGCCAGACCGTCAAATTTATCGGTCAATTCAGGCATGACTTTGGTAACGGCAATCGCCGCCCCGGTAGTGGAGGGAATAATATTTTGCGCCCCGGCTCGACCGCGACGAAAATCCTTGGCATCGGGACTATCCACCAATTTTTGACTGGCGGTATAACCATGAACCGTATTTAAAACGGCTTTTTCAATCCCGACCGCATCATTTAATATTTTTATCAACGGACTGACGGCATTGGTGGTACAAGAAGCATTGGACGATATCTGGCAAGTATTCAACTGATCTTGATTGATGCCCATTAAAACGGTGGCCCCGCCAATGCCGACCGGCGGATCGTCTTTGACCGGCGCCGAAATCACCACCTTGCGAGCACCGGCGTCCAAATGAGCCCGAGATTTATCGTAGCCGGCAAAAACCCCGGTCGCCTCAATCACCACATCAATAGCCAAATCCTTCCACGGCAAATTTTTCGGATCAGCGATGCTTAAAAATTTCACCGGTCGGTTATTGATAAGTAAATTACCTTCTACCGCTTCGACTTCACCCGGCCACACACCATAAACGGTGTCGTATTTAATCAAGTAAGCGATGTTCTTAATCTCGGCCAAGTCATTAACCGCCACAATTTCGATTTCCGGTCGGTCGGAGGCAATCTTAAGAAAAGCCCGGCCGATTCGGCCCAGTCCATTGATGGCAACTTTTATTTTTCTTTCAGCCATAAATTTATTATACCGCAATCAGCCGACAAAACCAAAAATAATTGGGGCTAAAAACAAAAATTATTTATCGGTCGATTTTTTTATCGACTCAATAAACATTTTGGCCAGCACCGCCGGATTAGCCGTCCCTTTGGACTCTTTCATTCCTTGGCCGATTAAAAATTGCAATACCTTGTCATTGCCACCGCGAAAATCGGCGACCACCGCCGGTTGGTCGGCAATGACCTTTTCAATAATCACTGTTAATTCGGTCTGATCACTTTTTTGGAATAAGTTTTCGGCCTCGGCGATGGCTTGCGGCGATCGATTGTCAGCAATCATTAACGATAAAATATCTTTGGCTCCACGAGACGACACTTGTCCGTCCTTAATCATTAACATCAATTCGGCCAAGTTGGCCGGCGACGGCAAACGACTAAAATCACCGGCCAACAATCCGGTCAAATCGGAAACAATATAATTGGCGGCGGTTTGCGCCAGACGGTTTTTCTCCGCGTCGGCGGGCCCGCCCGGATGACCCGGTCGGACGGGCATTTGACCAACCACCTCTTCAAACCAAGCACTTAATTTGGCACTGGCGATGATGACTTTAATATCTTCGGCCTTAAGACCGTAATCGGCGTGAAAACGCCGGCTTTTTTCGGCCGGCAATTCCGGCAAAGAATCCGCCAAAGCGGTTAATTCGGGCACGGCGCTTAATTTTAATTTGGGTAAATCGGGATCGGGAAAGTAGCGATAATCATGAGACATTTCTTTTTGCCGTTGACTGAAAGTTTGTTGGTTGTTTTCGTCCCAACCTCGCGTCTCTTGGACGACCGTTCCGCCGGATGCCAGTAAATCCCGCTGGCGGGCAAATTCATAGTCAATCGCTTTTTCCACCGCTCGAAAAGAATTAAGGTTTTTAACCTCCACCTTGGTCCCGAGATAGTCATTGGTACTGACCGAAATATTGGCTTCCACCCGCATTTCGCCTTTTTCCAAATTGGCGGCCGAAACATTTAAATATTCCGGCCCAAGCAGTAATTTTAATTCGCGGGCAAAATCGCCAGCTTGTTTGGCATTTTTAATCACCGGTTCGGTGACTAATTCCATTAACGGCACACCGGCCCGATTAAAATCAACCAAACTCTCGCCGGTTTTAGGGTCGTGTTGCGATCGGGCGGTATCTTCTTCCAAGTGAATGCGGGTAATTTGCACCCCGGCCAATTCGCCGCCGGCCACCAAGGGGTATTTGTACTGACTGATTTGATAGCCCTTGGGAATATCGGGATAAAAATAGTTTTTGCGGTCAAATTCGGTAAAGTCGGCCAAACGGCCACCAAGCGCGTGGCCGACCAAAAGGACTGACCGCACCGCCGCTTTATTAATCACCGGCAAGGTACCGGGATGACCCAAACAAATCGGGCAAATATTGACATTCGGCCGCTTCTCATCCGAATCATTGGCCGACTGACAAAACATCTTGGTTCGCGTTTTTAATTCGGCGTGAATTTCCAAACCGACGGTTAATTTGTACTCTGATTTTGCCATCGCTTGCATTATATCACGCTCCCACCCTTTTCTCACTACGCCGACACTGATGATTGAGGTGATGATTGAGGTTTAACCTCGATTAATGACTAGGTCGAGGTTCAACCTCGACTAATACTCAATACCGAGGTTTAACCTCGTTATCGTGGCTAAATATAACGTCAATACCGAGGTTAAACCTCGGTATTGACTCCAGGAGGCAAGCCACCAAGATCCGCCTGGCATTAGTTAAAAAATGTAACGAATCTCTTCTTCCAAAGTAATGCCGAATTTATCCCAAACCGCTTGTTTTAATTCGGCCGCCAAACCGGAAACATCCCGACAAGTCCCCTCACCCAGATTAAAAAGCAGATTACCATGAAAAGACGCGATGGCAATATCGCCCCGTCGCCGACCAAGCGCCCCAACCGCTTCCAATAAATAGCCGGCCGGAATTTTGCCATCAATGATTTTACTCTGGTCCAAACGGCCAAGCACCTCCGACGACACCGTTTCAACCAAAACATTCTTAAAAAAACTGCCCGGGCATTTGAGTCCCGGCTCGTACTTTTTGCGCCGAAACCGCCTGATCCGCGCGACCACTCGCATCAATTCGGCGGGATCACCGGCCGGCAAACGAAAAACGCCGGCCAAAACCGCCCAATCTTTAGTCTTAAAAATACTGTGCCGATAGGCAAACTCGGCTTCCGCCGCCGGCATAGTCTTGACCATCAAACCGTCAAAATATTCAATTTTCACCAAATGATCGGCGATGGCTTGACCATAGGCACCGGCATTGCCGACAATTGCTCCGCCAACCGTGCCGGGAATGTCAGTCAAATACTCGAGACCGGCCATGCCGGCTCGGGCGGAAATTTTAACCACTTTATCCAAAACCAAACCGGCTTCAACGCGCATCTTCCGACCTAAAATCGTCGGCCGGGCATGATTAAAACTTTGGTAATGAATAATTAATTTATCCACCCGCTCATCGGCAAAAACAATATTACTGCCACCGGCCATAATGGTGGCCGGTAGATGATAAGCTCGGACAAGCGCCAAAACACCGGCCAATCGGCCGGCGGTTTTGACCCGCAGATAGAAAGTCGCTTTACCTCCGAGACCAAAAGTGGTCAGGGGAGCCAGCGGAACATCTTCCTTAACTAACGGAAATAATTCTTTGATTTTTTGTCGTGTTTCCGGATTCATTTCTCCGTGAGTATATCACGAAAAGCCAATCCGGCGGTGCTTAATCAAAAATGATTAATTGGCCGGGACTTCCGAAATCGCTCGGAAAAAGTACTGAGTGGAAGCTGACAAACCGGAAACGGTAACGGCATGCTCGGTAACCATTGGGCTGGTATTTACCGTCCCGGTGAAATGAGCGTAACCATAATTTGGAGCCAAATTCATATTCAAGGCTCCGGCCCGAGAAACCGTGTCGTAAATAACCCGACTGGTGGCCGGCTTATTAGTCGTCCAACGAACAATCGCGCTATTGGCTGTTATATCAGCCGCCTCAACTCGCACATTGGAAATAACCAGGGCCGGCTCACCGGTAACAACATTGACGGTAATCGTCTTGGTGCCCGAATTGGTATTCAAGTCAATGGCCCGCAATTCTACTGTTTTAGCCCCAATGGTGCTAAAGGTATGAGTCGTCTGGGTTGCCCCATTGTTATTACCTGAACTGGTTTCGGTGCCATCACCCCAAGTCCAATTAAATTGGTAACTTGAAGAATCGCCACCGGTTGCCGTACCGGTAAAGTTTACACTCTGCCCGACAACAACTTCCGTTCCGTCCGCCGGTGCCGTAATGGCGACATTAAGCGCCGTTTGCGCCAAAGCCAAAACCGGTACCAAAACCAAGATCGCCAAGGTCAAAATGACTGCTATTTTGTTTATTTTCTTCATAATTATTCTCCTTATTGATAAATTTCTAATTTCGCCCTTTTCCCGGCCGTTTACGGTCCAAGGATAATTTAACCATTACTACCACGAATATAAAAAATATGCAAGGAATTAAATCAGCCGTAGCATTAGTCGAGGTTCAACCTCGACCAACACTCAATAACGAGGTTCAATAACGAGGTTAAACCTCGGTATTGAGGTTCAACCTCGACTAAAGCTTTAAAGACCGGCCCATCTCGATTTGAAAAAAGAAAACCCCCGAAGCCGTTGGCTTCGGGGGTACAAACATTGGTCGAGGTTCAACCTCGACTAATTCTAATTCGGGTTAATGCGGATAAACACTTCCGCATCAGCCACCGCTCCGGCCGAATCAATTACTCGCCCGCGAACGGGCAAAAAGATTGGCTCAGCTCCAGACGAGTAGGTGGCACTGGTCGCCACTTGGGCAAAGTCAAAGACTCGCGCCTGGCCGGTCGACGAATTGAGCGTCGCGTTCGGCCAAGCAATCCGGACTTCGAATCCCGACTGACCACCCAGTATCGTTGCCCGAACAGCAACAATGTCACCAACCGTAAAAACACGATTGGTCGAATTCAAAACCTCAAGCAAAAGACTCAAGGTCGGCGGAGGTTCCGGTCCGAGTGAGACCGAAAAATCAACCGCTGATCCGGGTGGTACAATTGTCCCGGCCACCGGATTGGAAGAAGTTACCCGGCCGGCGGTCATTGTCGGATGATAGACCTCAGTAATCGCACCGAGGTTCAAGCCGGCATCAGCAATCGCCGACCGCGCTTCGGCTTCGGGCAAGCCAACAATATTCGGCACCGGCATTTCTACCGGCGCACACGGCCCGCTCGAGACCACCAAGTTAATGATTGTCCCCGCCGGTACCGAAGTCCCGGCTGGAGGGTCTTGACTGATGACCCGGCCGGTAGCGACAGTGTCGCTACACACACGGGTCACCGATACACCAAGGCCCAAGCCTTCCAACACATCACGAGCCTCGTCCTCGGTCCGGCCCCCAAAGTCAGGAACAGTGACATCAGGCCGATTGACACGCAGGAAAATTTCCCGCGTCACCTCCTGATCATCAACCCCAATCACCCGGACCAAAATCGGCAAAGATTCGCCACCGGTATCCGAAGACAACCGTCGGTGAATCTCCAAGTGACCAAGGCCATCGGTAAAAAGTTCTACCGACGAATCAGCCGACTCGGGCAAAACCGAGAACTCGATCAGGCCATTTTCAAAGACCCGACCAGCCACGCCGACCGCATCCGGGAAGGTTGCCGTAAAATCAAACGGCGTACCACTACCGGACCATTCGACCGTCAAAATCGCCGTGTCACCAACCTGAAATTCAGTCTGGTTGAGACCAAGCTCAAGCGTCAAGTTGGGCAAAGTACACGGCCCATCCGAGACCACCAAGTTAATGATCGTCCCCACCGGTACCGAAGTCCCAGCTGAGGGATCTTGACTGGTGACTCGGCCGACAGCGACGGTGTCGCTACAAACACGGGTCACCGAGACGTCAAAACCTAAGTCGTCAAGACGATCACGAGCATCGTCTTCCGTTCCACCGGTAAAATCGGGAACGGTGACATTTATTGGCGGACACGGCCCACTGGAAACAACCAAGTCAATGATCGTCCCCACCGGTACCGAAGCCCCGGCTGGCGGAACGGAACGAATCACCCGACCGGTAGCGACGGTATCGCTGCAAACCCGGGTAATCGTTCCGACTATCAAGTCGAAACTGTTGACCAAGTCCACCGCTTCGTCTTCCGGCAAGTTACTGGTGTCCGGCACGAATACCGTTTCCGGTCCCGGTGGCGGACAACCATGAGGATTGCCGACAATGCCGGTAAATCGTTCGGTCGTTCCGGCCTCCCAGCCCGGCACTCTGGCCACAATTTGGTAACTGGCCGGTGCCGGATCAGTAATCCGAAACAGAGCAAAGGCCGGCAATTCCCAATCACTACTGCGATCAGGTAAGGCAAACCAAGGCGCATCCGCACCGTCACCATCGCCGATATTGCCTAAATGAGACAAAATTCCGACAAAGAGAACGGCCCGGACCAAAGTACTGACATCATAATCCACCCGGCCAATCACCGGCCGACCGATCACATAGATCGGCTGATGAGGAAATGACCGGTGAGTGGTGTAATACCACTGTCCGTTCCAGAGCATCACATGGCGTTGAAGAAAAAGCTTCTGACCGTCAACGGCCGTCGCTTCGTAGATTTCAACGTCTTCGCCGGCCTTGTAAGCCACCCGCGCCCAAGGACGCATGGAGGACCGGTCACCTTTGTAGAGGTCAAAGGTTGCCTCGGCCGGAAACTCCGGCCGAATGATTTCGGCCCCGAGAGTCGCCTGATCGCAACCGTCGATGTCAAGGTAACCCTCGACGATGACGGTCCGCTCGGCGGGCGGACAACCGATCAGAAAACCGGCCAGTCCAACCACCAAAAACAACACCATAAACTTCTTCATCACTCACCTCCTGCCGATAAATCGGCTTTTTTCGTCCGTGTTCCGTGTGTGTATTTTCGCGAAAAGTTTCGCTTATTCCTATGTCAAAACTGGGCCTAAGGCCAAGTTGTCTGATTCAATTACTGGCAAATATTTATGGTTTTGTCAAGGTCAAAAAAAGCCGGTGGAAACCGGACAAAAATCCCCCCTACCAAAACTGTCAAGGTGTCACCTTGCCAGTTTTGGTTTTGGAATCATCAATTTTGTCAAGGTGACACCTTGACAAAATTTAAAACCCAAAGTTAATTATTTGTTTTTTTGACTTCCTTCAGACCGAATCTTCTCAATTTCATCCGCCAAACTGGTTTCGCCCGTTCGCCCATCTTTAACATAAGAGATGGCGTTACGATTAAAATATTCGTCAATCACCTCTTCATCCATTTCTTCGTCACCAACCTCCTCGGCCGGATTGACGACTGCTTCGTCTTCAACTTGATCAAAGGCTTGCCGGTCAAGATCATTTTCCTTACTCACCGGAAAATCAAAGTCATTTTCCGAGGCGGGAGTCGTCGAAACATCCGACGCCGCCGGTAAATCTTCAGTTTCCGCCCCCGCTATCGCCGGCATCCCCGGCAAAGAAGTGTCTAGTGGTGAATGAGAATTTTCTTTGTCAGCCATTTCATTTTCATCGTCCTCTTCAGTCTCCGTTTGAGTATCTTCTCGACCGGCGGCACCAAAAACAGCACCGGTCGCTAACATTGAAGCAGTGCTTGCTCCCCCGGGAACATTACCATCCGTCGGACCATCATCTCCGCCGGCAGCCACCCCGCCCGCCAAACCGGCCGCCGAGGCCGAGTAAAAATGATTTAATTCACTCTGATAGTCGGACGCCTCCCTCTTTAACCGACGGTTCCGGCCCAAGAGATAGAGGATAATTAAAAGCAGAATTAAAATAACCAGCCAGCACCAGTCGCACAGAAAGTCGAGCGACAAGAAAGGTAAGCCGGCCAATAATTGCCAAATGGCCACCAAGGCATTGTCCGACTCTTCAAGCCGGCCAACTTCACCGTCAAGCGGGGGTAAAATAATCGGCAAAATATCTTCATCATCTTCATCGTCAAGGGGCAAAACATCAGCCGCCGCCGGCACCCAACGAATCAAATCTTCTCGAGCAAAAAGGTCCATATCAATCGGAGCGGTAACACCGCAGAAGATATAGTTAATCTTCAAAGTTGTGGTGATATAGACAAAACCGGTCGGTCCATAAAGGTTTCGCCAAGGCTGGATAATGTCACTCGCATAGCGCATTTGGAAAATCTCCACCGCCCGGAAGGCCTCCAGATCATAGACCGGAGTCAAACGCAGATTAAAGCCCTCAAAAGTATTGAGGAATATTTTCAGTTTCAAAACTTCCATCGGGTCGTTGTCGTAACCGAAGCGGATGAACTTTTTTAAATACGGTTCGCAGAAATATTTTTCCGTCGGAATGACCGAAGGAATTCGGCCACCTCCGCCGCCGCCACTTGGGCCACCTCCGCCACCACCACCATTACCGCCACTGGCGGTGGTAAAGGACATTTCATCGCTAATCGCTCGCTCCAACTCCGGCCCGCCGGTGGTTGAAGTCGTAAAATTAAATTCATTGCTGATGGCAATTTCCGGTGTCGGGTCATCACCACCGCCACCGCCCCCATTACCGCCACTGGCGGTTCTAAAGGACATTTCGGTACTGATGGCTATCTCTGTTGTTGGATCGCCACCGCCACCGTTACCGTCACTGGCGGTTCTAAAGGACATTTCCGCACTGATGGCAATCTCCGACTCCGGCTCGTCACCACCGCCATTACCACCATCACCGGTGGTAAAGGACATTTCCCCACTGACAGCTATTTCTGCCGGTGTTGGGTCCGGATCGGGGACGACCGCTTGAGTTATAAAATTAAATTCATTGCTGATGGCAATTTCCGGTGTTGGGTCCGGATCGGGAGTAATTGAAATTGTCGCCAAAATCGCTTCATTACTGATAGCGATTTCCGGCAAAGGTGTCGGCTCGGGAACAGTGGCCTCAATCACTGCCGAAACTTCGGTCGAAACCGCGGTCTCGGCCTCAGTGGTCATTAAAAGATTAAAAGAAACTTCCGCCGAAGTGGCCAGTTCTCCTGAGGTCTCCTCTCCGGCCGGCAAACCGGCCTCTACCTCATTACTGACAACCACCTCATCACCGGTCTCATTTTTGACTTCCATCGACTCAATGGTCGTCGCGACGGCAGAATCTTCCACCGCCGGCCCTGCCTCAGCAGAAACCAAAACACTCTCCACCACCGGAGTCGGACTGTCCTTTTCAATCACCTCCTCGGCTAAAGCCGGTAAGGCTGTCACTAAAAATAGCCCGGCCATGGCCAGGACTAGTAAGGAACTCCTTTTTGCAGTTAAATCCAACATATTTTTTTGGGTGCAAGTATTAAAACTTGCCATCAGCAAAAAGAACAAGAAAGAGCAAATTGTCTAAAGATCAAAGCTGGATACATCTCTAGTAGATATCGAAAGAAAAGTCAAGCCCTAACCAAATATCTCCTATCCGACCGGGCAATCCGAGTAGATTCAGCCGGCCGATTTGTCGGCAAAAACACAAAAAATCCGGCCGGCCGGCCAAACCCCGCTGTCAAACTTCTGAAGTTTGACAATCCAACCGGCCCAAAAATCTAAAGGACAATTCTAATAATTATAAAAGACATTTGTCCTTTAGCCTAAAAATACCCTTTGTATTAAACAAAAATACGACAAAAATCCCCGGCTTTAGCCATCAGCCGATGCCTAAAGCCGGGGACCCCCAATCCCCACCCGAGGTTAAACCTCGTGACAACTATTTAATATGGAGGTTAAACCTCCATATTTTAATTACTTTTAGGTTAGACCTTCCTCGGTCCGCTTACGGATAATTCTTTTAATCAACTCGCCTCGCGGAAAGTTCGCGATAGGCCTTCGCTACCTCTACTCCTTGTAGAAGATCTTCCTTTAATTTCTTAAGCGTTATCATATCTATTGAGATTTGTTCCTGTGCAAGTCAGACTTGCACAGAATAACTACCGGCCAATGGTGTAGAGGCGATAGACTTCGTCGGCGGTTAGAGCGCGGTTGTAGATGCGAACGTCGTCGATTGCGCCATCGAAATAATACGAGTCGCTATCTGAAGCCCTATAAAGTCCTATGTTTTGCGTAGCAGGATTAGCAAAGTTCACTTCTTCAACATAACTACCATCATCATCACCATTTAAATAGAACTGGACTGTATTTGTTAATGAATTATAAACAACTATTATATTACTCCACTGATTAATTGGCACATTTGTATTAGAAGAAAGTCCAACCCAATCAACACCCCGTTCAGCTAACCTCATCCTATTGCTGTCAAACAACATGAAACTTACTGAGCCATTAGATGAACCTTCAAATATTCCTTGTCTTTGTACTGATCTTGGATTAACCCAAGCACTTATAGTGAGGTCTACTGAACCTTCTAGACCTAAACTAGGAATACTGCCAACATAATCCCCATCGCCATCAAACTCAAAGGCTTGGCCGATTCGGCCGCCGACCGGTGAGACATTGCCGGCAATTGTCCCGTGATTACCATTGCCGGAAACATCATTAGCCGTCGTCGCTGTCACGCTCGGCCCATCAAAAGTCCAATGGCCGACGAGGCCCGTAGCAAGCGATGTACCGGTTACCGCCGGTGTAACATTAACTGCACTACCTTTGGTAGCGTTATAAAGATCTTTGATTTCTTGAACCGAGAGCACTCGATTATAAATGCGAATATCATCAAGCAATCCATTCCAATGATCCTCAGGATGAGAACTGGCACCGATATAATTAATATTAGTACCAGAATTCCAAGAACTACCTGTTGTTATTGATTGTGATACACCATCAAGATACATCTTCCAATTAGCGATACTACTAAAACCGCCACCGTTATAGGTCAAAACCGCCTGACGCCAACGCTTGAGTAGCTGACTGGAAATATCACCCGAAGTACGATAAGAATAAGTGTTATTACCAACAAAAAAACCACGATAACCGGAACCGCCAGTCCCCATAAAAACAAAAGAAAAAGGCGAACCAGAACTTGACTTTAAGTTAATAAAAGCAGGGAACTGGCTGGTCGATGACAAATTATACCCTTCCAGATAAGTCCAAGCCGCGACGGTTAAAGGCTTGCTTTCGTCAATAATGACATTACTAGTAGATATATTAATTCTATCTCCACTGCCGCCACCAAAGCGCATCGCTTGACCAATTTTGCCAAGCTCCGGTCGGACATTGTTTTGCCTCGTCCCATTATAGCCATTTGGCCCACGATCGATAATTGTTGTGCCTGAAAGATAGCGCCCATCAAAAGTCCAATGAGAGACTAGAGCATCAGACGCCGGCCCAACGGGCGTGCTAATCCTTGTTGCTCCAGAAGTATAGAGGTCGGATATTTCACTGGCAGTTAAGGCACGAGAGTAGATGCGAACATCGTCAATTGAGCCCGGAAAAAATCTATTGGGTTGAGCAAGCTGCGTCCCGATGTTGAAATCGGAATACGAAGGTACAGACGTTGTTATATCTTCTGTACCACTTCCCTGAAGCACTCCGTCACGGTAAATATATACCTTGTCATCAGCAACACTCCTAACCCCTACTAAATGTACCCATTGGTTTAAGGTCAAAGCGGTATCTGTTAAGGCACCGGGATTATTTGCTCCATCAAAAAGAAAAAAAACTCCTTTGTTTGAGCGGACGGTACTTGTTCCGTTTCCTAAAGCGAACCAGTAATTATTGTAACTAGTGACCTCCGAGGCAACTACATTTTGTGAAGCCGTATTGTTTGCGGTTGGATAAATCCAAGCCGAGACTGTAAAACTACTACCCAGCCCAGTAGAAAAGTTCGGTACGTTCACATAATCCCCATCACCATCAAACTCCATCGCGCCACCTCTCGTGCCACTGGTCCATTGCGGGTCGCCACCAAGCGAACCATGATTACCATTACCCGACATATCGCCGACTTGCGTCCCTCGGCCTTCGTCCATCGACCAGTAGCCGACGAGGTCTAAGTTGTTGGGTGGGCGAGAGAGGGTGGCGGCGGCGGCCGAGCCGGGGATTAAAAATAGCGCCACCAGGGTGAAAGCGAGGCCGGCGAGCGAGTAGGTTTGGATTTTGGGGGAGATTTTGAGCATCTTGTTTCTCGTTATTATTTTAACACAAAAGCAAATTAAATTAACGAGCGGTTATCATTTTGTACACCTTCCGAAGGTGTACAAAATGATAACTTTGGCCCGGACTTCTCTTTAAATCCACAATGTGAACCGGCTTTGTCAAACTTCTGAAGTTTGACAATCGGGATTATTCCAACAAAAAATCTTTAATCGATTCTTCGCGTTCACCTCGCCAGCTGACATATTCTCGCGCCTGGTTTTTAAACTCCTTGGGATTGGGAAAATATTCGGTTAGCAAATCTTTATCAATCAACGCAAAGCGACGATCCGTGGCATACTCGGCAAACGAACTGAAAGGGTCACCCAAGGCCCATTTATAAGCTTGATTAAATTCGGAAATTGCTTTCTTCAACCCTCCGGGGTAGCGCTCGAAAACATTTTTGACCATTATATATAAAGCCACATTCATCAGATCGGCATCAGAATCAATCAACCTCGATTGATAAGAACTCTGGAAAATACTACCCGACCCGTCGTAATTCTTATTATAGCGCTTAGTCATACTGTTCGGCAGGCGTTGCATAAATTCCGACAAGCCGCCCTCGCGAATCTCCTTAACCAACAAATGAAAGTGGTTGTCGTGAAGACAAAAGGCCGACAACCGAACCAAAGGTTCTCGCTCGGGCCAATCGGTCGGCCGGTCAAAAAGCCGACACTGATGTTGCTTCAAGTCGCGTTCCCATTGAGAATATTTGAATGTGTCGTTTAGATAAAAAAGAAGTTTTAAGAAATCCCAACGATCAGTATCGGTTTCGATAATCTTCAGCCCACGGCTACCGCGCATAATAACGTGATGAAAAGTGTCCAACCCTTTGTCTCTAAAACGAGAAGAATAAGCCATTGATGATATTATTTTGTTAGACTTCTGAAGTTTGACAATAAAATTATAGCAAAAATCGAAATCAATGTCCCAATTAAACTGTTCAAATCTTCTGTCAAACTTCAGAAGTTTGACAATCGGGGAGGTTCAACTTCCTCTGGCTCTGGCTTCTGACTCTAGGGCTTATCCACAAAATTCTTGACTACTTCATGTTTTAGATATACATTATATATGTAGCGTAAGCTATCCTCTCCTATAGGATATTAGGATTGTATTTATTCCCCGCCCAGACCTCACGGTTTGGGCGGGTTTGTGTCTATGTCTGCCTCCCTAATGTATTCCAGATGGTCTTTTAAGGCATCAGCTGGGATAACATAATCAGCATTCGTTTCTTTTGTTAGACTTCAGAAGTTTGACAAGATGCGGCCATATTCTTCGGGAGGAAATAGATACAAGTCCCTTATTTGATTATGTTTAAGTTGAGTTAAGTCCATATCAATATCTTTTTATAACTCGCCGGCAACCTCAATTGCCTCGTCTTCGTCTAACCCGAGGTCAATTTCTTTGTCTATTTCCTCATCCATTGAAATTTTCTAATATTATACCGCAATCACCACCCGAGGGGAGGTTCAACCTCCCCTAGCTCTTTTGTTAGACTTCAGAAGTTTGACAATAAAATTGTAGCAAAAATCAAAATCAATGTCCCAATTAAACTGTTCAAATCTTCTGTCAAACTTCAGAAGTTTGACAATCTTGAAGTTTGACAATCTTTTTGTTAGACTTCAGAAGTTTGACAGGTGCAAGTCTGACTTGGACAGGACAACTACCGGCCCATGGTGTAGAGGCGATAGACTTCGTCGGCGGTTAAGGCGCGGTTATAAACGCGAACATCGTCGATTTTGCCGGGGAAAAATCTACCAGTACCGGTGCTACCAATACTAACAGATCCGGTTGTAATCAGAGAGCTATCCACATCAACAACACCATTCCCGGAATTAAGCGATAAAGCAGAGGCATTTTTATATGCTTTTACGTTCTTATCAGCATCAATTGTCAATGTCATAAATGCCCATTCGCCAACGGTCATACTACTGACAGCAAAATTTTCTTGGTCATTGTTAGTACCATCTCCTACTCTTAATAAAAATGAGATTGAAGAAGCGAAAAATATTTCGTATTTTTGACCGGCAGAACCAGTATTACCATCTATGTTTGCGGCAAAAGGAGTATCAAACGATAAAGATTGTGATGGATTAACCCAAAATGACACCGTGTAATCAGCCTCAAAATCAAAATTTGCAGCATGAGCATCAAGTGATACTCGGTCATCCGCCCCATCAAACGAAAGCGCCTGGCCGATTTTGCCGAGGGTAGTAGTGGTGGCGGTTTGGCCGACGAGAGCACCATGGTTGCCGTTGCCGGAGATGTCTTGCACCTTGGGGGTCATATCTTTACCATCAAAAGTCCAATGGCCGATGAGACCGGCGGTCGGGCCTTTGGGGGTGACCCCCATTTTCACCGCGCCGGAGTTGTAGAGGTCGGAGATTTCTGTTGGCAAGAGAGCTCGACGGTAAAGTCGCGCATCATCAATCTTGCCCTCAAAATATGCAGTATTAAATGAATTTCTCCGTAACCCTATCAAAAGAGTATTAACATCTGTATCAAAATCTTGAGCAAGGGTAGAAGAACCTACTTCTGATCCGTCAACATAGAGTTTTCGATCTGTTGAGGAGGCAAAAACACAAATAATATGATGCCATCCGTTCTCCAATTCTTGGCCACTAATAGTGTCTGTAGCACCTGCATCCTTCCGTGCAGTACAATTAGGAATATCAGCATCAATATGAGTAGTAAAATAGGTACCGTTGTAACCATCGACGACTAGAGATTGTATGGTGTGTATAGAGTTATTAGACACATAGGCCCAAGCCGTTAAAGTAAAAGGATAACTTGAAATATTAATATTAGGACTAGGCCCCGCTTGAACCCAGTCATCCCCATCAAAATCCATCGCGCCGGCTCTCGTGCCACTGGTCCATTGGGGGTCGCCACTAAGTGAGCCATGATTGCCATTGCCCGACATATCGCCAACTTGCGTTCCTCGGCCTTCGTCCATCGGCCAGTAGCCGACGAGGTCTAGGTTGTTGGGTGGGCGAGAGAGGGTGGCGGCGGAGGCCGAGCCCGGGATTAAGAATAGCGCCACGATGGTGAAAGCGAGGCCGGCGAAACCGGCGGTTAGTAGCTGACCCAAGGTTAAACCTCGTGCCAAACCTGACCTCCTCGTCTGTGGCCCGAGGTTTAACCTCGGGCCGGTTCTAGTGGTTTGTTTGTTGGTAATTGATGTCATAAAATTTGCTTGACTTTTATAGTCTATAATATATCATATAAATACAGTTGGCTTCGGCCTCGCCCCCGCAAGGGGGAAAATATAAAAAAGTCGCTAGAATAATTCTCTGACGACTTTTTTTATTGTAACAAATGCTTCTTTTTCCATAAAGCCGATTCTGTTCTGTAGTCGTCGGGTATCCACCACCCTGATTTGCGACACGTTGGCTCGGGCCTCTTCTCCTTCTACCACCCCAACCGGAATACGTAGAATATGAGCACGGGTAGAAGTCGTCAGCGGCACGACGAGACAAGCATCCGGTCCGAATCCTCTTAAAATCACGCAAGGTCGCACAAACCAATCCCCTTTCCCATCTTGTTCGGTACCGACATTAACTCCAAATCGGCACCACCAAATTTCCCGCACTGTATACAACCGGGCCTGTTCGTCGTTGGTTTTTTTCTTTACTCCATTCCATTTATCAAAATCTTTTTTCATTTTGGTTTAATTTAAGCGACCGAGCCCGGGATTATGACTAAATATTATTTTGTTAGACTTCTGAAGTTTGACAAAAAGGTTAACTCCCCTTTATTCAAACCGCCAAGTGCGGAGGATGTTTTGCAGTAAAGCATCATTGTCCAGATAGGCGCTGATTTGGTACAAATGGTTTTGATAGACAAACCAAACTTCACGGCTTTCACCAAAAGGCGGGCCGTCAGAGACAAAAGCCAGGCCCGAAGCCCGGTCGGCCAGTTTAAAAACTTCCGGTTTTTTGACGACCAAGTCCGGCAAGTCTTGACGCAAGCGATCAGGCGTTAACGAATCGGCCGGCTCGTCAAACGGACTGATAAAAATCTGGAAAGCATTGCCGGCGCCGGTTGCCGAATTAGCCAAAATCATTTGGCCGTTTCGCTCGGCAAAAGTTGAAAAGCGCAAATTCTCGGGAAAACGGAAGCGAAAACCAAAATCGGTTGAAACATATGTCTGATTGTAATCAGGCAAAACCGCCGGTTGGTTGGTCGGACCGGTCGGTTCGGAAACTGTTTCCGCCAAACCAAAAAGTGATTGGTCGAGATAGTCAAAGGTTTGCGACCGACCAATCGGCCAAGATAACTCCCCCTCTTTAACTTCCCAGGTCACCAAGCCGACAATGGCAATCAAAACGGCTAAAATCAGGATTATTTTTAGTTGTTTGTTTTTGGTGTTCATTGTGCTTTTATATCCAACTTGGGAATAAATTATTGATTTTTAGTAATTTTACTTTTCATTTTTATTTGTCAAACTTCAGAAGTCTAACAACTTGGATTATGCTTCATCGGCTGGGGCTTCGGGTGGTGGCGCTTCGTCTTCAGCCGGTGGTGGAGCCGGATCAGCTCCGCCATCATCGGCCGGTGGCGGATTATCAGCCCCACCGCCATCGTCACCGGCTGACGAATCGCCATCGACCGTAGCCGAATCATCACCGGCGGTTGATTCAGTGTCGGCTGAACCGTCATCGGCCGAGGAGTCAGCCCCCGTCGTGCCGTCATCGGCCGGCGGACTATCATCAGTGGTATCACCGGTCGGTTCGGTTGAACCGTCATCAGCGGTAGGGTCATTGGTAGTATCGCCACCATCATCAGTTGGATCGGTTGAACCATCATCGGTACCATCATCGGTAGTGGTGCCAGTATCGCCAACCGGTTCGGTTGAATCGTCATCAGCCGAGGATCCATCTTCCGTCGTGCCGTCGTCAGTGGTGGTAGCGGTATCACCGGTCGAGCTATCGTCAGTGGTCGTACCGGTATCGCCCGAATCACCGGTCGGCGCCGTTTGACCACCACTTGACGACGGCGTACTGCCGGCGTTCTGCAACAACTGTTGCAACTGGCTTTCGGTGACGCAAGTCTCGCCAATACAAAGTTCATCGGTCGTTACCCGTTCGGCAAAGAGATTGACGAAACGAGCCACTCCGTCAACAAAGACGACACCCAACTCTTCCAACGCCCGGGCCAAATCCTGAATGGCTTTAATCGCCACCGTTACCAAGTTGCCGTAAGAAATACCCTTGGCGCCGTCCTCGCCGGTAACCAATTCCGGCAAAACCAGTTCCAATTCTTGGGCGACAAAGCCAAGGTTGGTTGAGCTGGCCGAAGCGCCGATAATGTGATAGCGACGAGGTTGTAATAGCATTATCTCACTCAAACCATAGTTCAATTCTTCAATGTTTTCCTTGTAGGCAATATCCGAAGCATTGGTCCATTCACCGGCGGCATTCAAGGTGGCGGTATTGCCGGCTCCGCCCTCAAAGTTGAGTACTTGCGAAGTGTTCATATAAATTGCTCGGTAATCGCCATCGGAAGCGGCCAGCCAAACCCCTCCGGCCAAAGTGTCAGCCGATTGACTGATAGCCAAAGCCGATGACGGTGAAGAGGTAGCGATGCCGACGTTACCATCGGCGAGGATGGTTAGGAAATTACCTGTCCCCAGAGCGGTAGAAGAAGCGATGCCGAAAGAGCCATCAGAGAATTTTTTACCAATGTTCCAGTAAGAAGTGTCAGAACCCAATTCCAAAGTGGAATCGGCACTGGACCCGCCGGTACCAACGGTAAATTGGTTGGCATTGGGGTCAAGGATGAATTTGGCAGTGGAAGTGGAGGTGCCACCGACCAGTAAGATGTCGGTGTCGTTGACCGGGTGGATTAAGATTTGGCCGGCAACTTGGGAAGTGGTGGTGGCCCAAGCAACCAGACTGCTAACATCGGTAACATTCAAAGTGTTCCCCGACCAAGTCAGGCCGGTGCCGGCGGTAATCCGGCTACTTGGCGTGTCGTAGAAACTGTTCCAATTGGTGGTGGAAGCGGTGGACGGGATGAGGTAGTCGTCGGACAGAGCGATGGCGTCATCTACGAGTTCCAAACCGGCGGCGGTGATGGAGAGGTTGGTGTAGTCGGAGATATCAATGGCCGAACCCTGCCAGGTGCCGCCGATGACGGTGCCGAGGGAGGAGTTGCCGGAGACGAGTAAGTTGGTGAAAGTTGAAGTGGCGGTAGTACTGGTGGCGGTGAATTTCTCGGCCACCACTTCGCCAACAACCGAGAGTTTGGTGTAAGGCGAAGTCGTCCCCAAACCAAGCTTGCCATCACTGGTGACGGTCAAATACGGATTGTCGGTCGAGCTGGCGATTTGGAAGAGAGGTCTGGTTTGACCGGCGGTGCCGGTGATGGATAGTCGGGCATAGGGGGAGGTGGTGCCGATGCCAATGGCCGGATTTTGGATACTGCCGGATCCATCGGCTTCGGCGTAAACCGTCAGTAAGTTGTTGCCGTCAATTTGGGCGGTGTAGCTTTGGATGGTGCCGGCGGCGGGAGTGGTAGAGACCGGCAAATCAACCCAACTAACCATCCCGGCATCGGAATCAAAGTTAATCGCCCCCAATTCAACATTGTCAATTGAGGTTAAGTTTTGACTGGCGTGGTAAGTTAAGCCACCGGAACCAAAGACAACATCACCGGCCAAAGTGGAAGTGGCGGTGGTGGAAGTCGCCGTGAAAAATTCACTGACTGTTTCGCCAACAACCGAGAGTTTAGCGTAAGGTGAAGTGGTGCCGATGCCAATGTTGCCAAGGAAGTAACCGGTGCCGTTGTCTTGGAATCGGGCGACAGTGGTGGAGGCGTTGTTTACCAGTTCAAACAGATTACCGGTGCCGGTGCCTCCACCCCAGACGGTGAGTTTGGAATAGGGAGTGGTGGTGCCGATGCTGATGTTGCCTGCTTGATTTATTACTAAGTGACTTTTCCCTGTTCCTTGTTGTGCCCAGTCGTCGCCTATGTGCAGCCTAGTTGCTCCGTCGCCATCATCTGTCGTTCTCATCCACCAGCCATATCCTACTCCGTCGCCGGGCCAAGTAGAGTACCCTATTTTTAGCTTACCTTCAATCGCGTGTATAACTACGTTGCCGTCAACCTGCGCGTTACCAACAACATGTAACTTTTCTGCTGGCGACGTCGTCCCCACCCCCACATTGCCATTTTGTAATACCGTCAAACCGTTTGAACCACCGGCGGTTAATCCGCCGGCAAAGGTGGAGGTGGCAGTGGTGGAAGTAGCATTAATCGCCGCCACTTGCGGGGTGGAAGTGGAAGTCAAGTTACCCGAAGCGTCAAAGCCGGCCAGCATATTGGCTAAACCGGCATTGATTAAACCGTTAACGGTTAAAGCGTTGTTGGTAATGGTTAAGCCGGTGCCGGTAATGTCGGTTAGGTAGTCGGAACCAAGACGGAAGGCATTGGTGATGTGGAGATTGGTCAAGGTGGAAGTGGCAGTGGTGGAAGTGGCGGTAAAGTGAGAAGCTACAGTTTCGCCGGCGATTGATAGTTTGGCATATGGTGAAGAGGTGCCGATGCCGACATTGCCACCGCCGAGGATGGTCAAATAATTACCTGTCCCCAGAGAGGTGGAAGAAGCGATGCCGAAAGAATTGTCGGCAAAGCGCTGGCCGATGTTCCAGTAGGCGGTGTCGTCACCCAATTCCAAAGTGGAATCGGCACTGGACCCGCCGGTACCAACGGTAAATTTATTGGCATTAGGGTCAAGGATGAATTTGGCGGTGGAAGTGGAGGTACCACCGACCAGTAAGATATCGGTATTGTTGACCGGGTGGATGACGATTTGGCCGGCAACTTGGGAAGTGGTGGTGGCCCAAGCCAATGATACGCTACTGGCATTCAAAGTGTTGCTACTCCAAGACAAACCGGTCCCGGCGGTAATCCGACTTGATGGTGTGTCGTAGAAATTGTTCCAGTTAGTGGTGGAGGCGGTGAGTGGAATATTGTAGCCGGAGGTTAAAGCGATAGCATCATCAGTGAGTTCCAAACCGGCGGCGGTGATGGAGAGGTTGGTGTAGTCGGAGATATCAATGGCCGAACCCTGCCAGGTACCACCGATAACGGTGCCGAGGGAAGAGTTGCCGGAGACGAGTAAGTTGGTGAAAGTGGAAGTGGCGGTGGTACTGGTGGCAGTGAATTTCTCGGCCACCACTTCGCCGACGACTGAAAGTTTAGCGTAAGGTGAGGTGGTACCGATGCCGACGTTGCCGCCTGAAAGAATTCTTATCACCTCTCTGGCAGTGCCACCGACTTGAGTTCGGAAAATCATATTTCCACCTGTATAGTAATTATCAAAATAAGTAGTACCATTGGGGGCATTATAATAAAACTGAAATCCTTCTTTGATTCCATTTAGTTCACCCGTAAAACCATTACCAGAAGTTACTCCGATTCTTGCGATATCATTGAAGCCAATCCCCTTTACATACAAGGTCGGAGCATTAGAAGTAACTTGTAAATTTGCGCCCGGATTATTCGTCCCAATCCCCACATTCCCATTTTGTAATACCGTCAAACCGTTTGAACCACCGGCGGTTAATCCGCCGGCGAAGGTGGAGGTGGCAGTGGTGGAAGTG
>JBBDJY010000015.1:0-17436 GCA_040879645.1 Minisyncoccota bacterium | reverse complement strand
CCGACAACGGTGCGAGTTAAAGGTCGGCAACCGGTTTTTTCTGCTTTGGATATTAAAACTCATGAATATCCGGGCTTTCCCACTGACCTGCAAGCGCCAATGGCGGTTTTCTTAACTCAAAGTGCCGGTCAGAGTTATATTTTTGAAACGATTTTTGAAGGCCGGCTCAATTATTTGGAGACCTTGGGGCAAATGGGTGCCGAAGCGAGAATTATTGATGTTCATCGGGCTTTGATTACCGGCCCGACACCGCTTGCCGGCCGAGAAATGGAGAGTCCTGATTTGCGGGCCGGCTTGGCTTATCTCTTGGCCGGCTTGGTTGCAGATGGTCAGTCGGTAGTCCATAATGTTTACTATATTGATCGGGGCTATCAAGAAATAGATAAGCGATTGCAAGCGATTGGAGCGGATATCACCAGGGTTAAAGGTTAGGATTTTGGCTAAAATATGAAATTTTTAATCAGAAAATTGGGCATTGATTTGGGAACGGCCAATACCTTGGTCTTTTTGCCGGGGCGAGGGATTGTTTTAAACGAACCGTCGGTGGTGGCGGTGTCTGAATTTGATAATCGAGTCATTGCTGTCGGTAATGAAGCTAAAGTGATGATCGGTAAAACGCCGGACAATATCATTGCTTATCGGCCAATGAAAGACGGCGTCATTGCCGATTACCGGGTGACCGAAGCGATGCTTAAATATTATATTAAAAAAGCGTCCGGACCATGGAATTTGGTTAAGCCGGATGTCATGGTGTCGGTGCCGGCCGGAGTGACTTCGACTGAGCGTCGGGCGGTGATTGAAGCGGCAATTAAAGCCGGTGCCAAAAACGCTTATGTCGTCAAGGAACCAATTTTGGCCGCCATTGGCGCCGGTATTCCCATCTATGAACCGCATGGCCATATGGTCGTTGATATCGGCGGTGGGACGACCGATGTGGCGGTGATTTCATTGGGTGGGATTGTCGCTTCAACTTCGGTCAAGCATGCCGGTAATAAAATTGATCAAGCGATTGCCGATTATATTAAAAAAACTTTTAACTTGGCAATTGGTGATAAAACCGCCGAAGAAGTTAAAATTAAAATCGGTTCGGCTATTCCCTTGGAAGAAGAGCTGGCTTTCACCATTAAGGGTCGGGATTTTATGAGCGGTCTGCCTCGTTCGGCCGAAGTTAAAACCAATGAAATTGTTCGGGCGATTGACGGCGAATTGCGGGAAATGATTAAAGCGATTAAATTTGTCTTTCAAGAAACCCCGCCGGAATTAGCTTCCGATATTATTGATCGCGGGATTATTATGACCGGTGGCTCATCTCTCTTGCGGAATTTGTCGGAATTGATTTTTCGGCGGACCGGAGTCAAAGCCAATGTCGCCGATGACCCTCTTTACTGTGTTGCCCGTGGTACCGGTGTCGCTCTGGAACATTTGGAAACTTACAAGAAAAGCATTATCCATAAATAAGGTATGACTAAGTTGGCGCGATTATTTGAGCCGGCCGGTCATCACGCTTTTATCGTTACCGGCCCGTTACCGGCTTTGGCCGAGGCTATCGGCCAAACTTTGGCGGAAAAATTAGGCCGACCACTTTCGGCCGATGCCGATTCTTATTTTAATTATTTTGACCGGTTTGGTATTACCGACAGTCGTGACCTACGACAACGGCAAGCCAGTCGGCAATTGTCCGATCGCTTGCGTTATTTTATTTTAGCCATTAAGTCGATTACTCCGGAGGCGCAAAACGCTCTTTTAAAAGTGTTAGAGGAGCCGGCCGCCGGTAGCCGGTTTATCATCGTTGTCGAACGGCCGGAGTTATTTTTGCCGACGGTTTTGTCTCGCTGTGAAGTGTTGTCCGGCCGCGATTTTTTGTCGGAAAAAGTTGAAGCCCCCGGGCTTGATTCGGGCCGGCAATTTCTTGCTTCCGACTTGCCCGCCCGCTTGCAGTTGATTAAGCGTTTACTCGGGGATAAGGACCGGGCGCGGAATCAGGCGTTGGATTTTTTAAATAGTTTGGAACTGGCCTTACGGGCCGACTTAAGCGCTCGGGGCTCATTGCCGGCCGCCATTAATCGATTATTTGTTGTTCGCCGACTGATGAGTCGGCGCGGATCCGCCACCCGCTTATTGCTTGAAGACCTGGCTTTGTCATTGTGATTTTTGTCATTCCGTTTTTTGTGTTAAACTGGCAATGATATGAGCTCAGCTTTTAATTTAAAAGAATTGGATGATAAAATCACCGAGGCCAAAAGATGGCTATCAGCCGAATTTGCCGGTATTCGCACCGGCCGGGCGACCCCGGCCTTACTTGATTCAATAATGGTGGATTCTTACGGCTCGCGAATGGCCGTCAGTCATGTTGCCGCTATCGGCATTGAAGATGCCCGGACTTTGCGCATTACGCCGTGGGATAAAAACCAAATCGGGGCGATTGAGACAGCAATTGCCGAGGCTAATCTGGGTGTTTCGACTTCGCCGGATGCTGTCGGTTTGCGGGTAATCTTTCCCGACCTAACCGCCGATCGGCGGAAAATGTTGATTAAGTTAATCGGCGAAAAATTGGAGGAGGTCCGGGTGTCGGTTCGCAAAGAACGCGAACGATTATGGACTGATATTCAAAGTAAAGAACGACGCGGTGACTTGACCGAGGATGACAAATTCACATTGAAGGATGAATTGCAAAAAAAAGTTGACCAAGCCTCGGCTGATTTTGAAAAAATGGCCGATCACAAAATAATTGAAATAAAAAGCTAACTATGTCTGTTATTCTCTTTATCGCCGTCTTGGCCGTTTTGATTCTGGTTCATGAATTGGGCCACTTTTTAATTGCTAAATGGGCCGGTATTCGGGTTGATGAATTTGGTCTGGGTTTTCCGCCGAAACTCTGGGGCAAACAATATGGCGAAACCGTTTATTCCTTAAATGCCATTCCCTTTGGCGGTTTTGTTAAAATTCACGGCGAAACACCGGACGAAGCCGAGGGGGACGGTCCCGTCCAACCAAGTTATCCGGGCGGGCCTGATGCCGAGCGGTCTTTGGTGAATAAATCCAAACCGGTTCAAGCGGCGGTGATGGTCGGCGGGGTTTTTTTTAATTTTCTTTTGGCCTGGCTTTTATTCTCCGTTGGTTTTATGAGCGGTTTACCGATGTCGGCCGAGGCGGTGCCAACCGGCGGGGTAATCCGGGAAGAAAAATTGACGATTGTTCAAGTTATGCCCGATTCGCCGGCTGATGGCAAATTGGCCGTTGGCGATCGTCTTTGGCGCTTATCAACCGAGACCGAAGAATTAACCGCTCCGCTTACCGCCACCGAGGCCGCTTCTTTTATTCATCGTCAAGCCGGTCAAGTGATTGATTTCCACTTAAATCGTGGTGGCGAAGAGTTAGTTGTCAGTTTGATGCCGGTCGCCGGTTTGACCGCCGAGGGCGTGGCGGTCGGCATCAGTCTGGATGATATCGGTCTGGTTTCCTTATCACCTTGGCGAGCAGTTATGGCCGGTGCCCAATATACGGCAGAGTTAACGGTTTTGATGGTGGTTACCCTTGGGCAAATTTTAACCGATTTGATTTCCGGCAGTGGGATGGAAGCGGCGGTTGTCGGTCCGGTCGGGATTGTCGGCTTGGTTGGCGACGCCGCTTCACTTGGTATTATTCATCTTTTGATTTTTACCGCTTTGATTTCCGTTAATTTGGCAATTATCAACCTAATTCCCTTCCCGGCCCTTGACGGTGGCCGTCTCTTATTTATCGCCATTGAAGCGGTCAAAGGTTCACCGATTCCGCCCAAAGTGGCCAATACCCTTAACTTGATCGGTTTTTCTCTCTTAATCCTGTTAATGCTCTTTGTGACCTACAAAGATATTATGCGTTTACTGGTCGGTTAAATATTAACCGGGTAAAATCAAGACAATTTAGTGATAGCCAGGCTTTTTTGACCGCCGGCTTTAATTAAGCTATGATTTGCCTGTATGCGACAATCACAATTATTTACCAAGACCAGGCGGGAAGATCCGAAAGATGAGACGGCCAAAAACGCCAAACTCTTGATTCGCGGCGGTTATATTCACAAAGAAATGGCCGGTGTTTATGACTATCTGCCCCTCGGTTTAATGGTCCTAAAAAAGATTGAAGCGATTATTCGCGAAGAGATGAATGCTTTGGGCGCTCAAGAATTACTTTTGACCTCTTTGCAAAATCCGGCCCTGTGGGAGGCCTCCGGTCGGTTTGACGATAAGCAAGTTGATAATTGGTTTAAGACTCATTTACATAACGGCGAAAACTTTCATGCCGGCAGTGAGCTCGGTTTGGCTAATACCCACGAAGAACCATTGGCGGCAATGCTCGTCAATCATCTTCATTCTTATCGTGACTTGCCGATTTATGCCTATCAATTCCAGACCAAGTTCCGGAATGAATTGCGGGCCAAAAGCGGAATTATGCGCGGGCGAGAATTTTTAATGAAGGATTTGTATTCTTTTTCTCGGACCGAAGAAGATTTTCGCGATTTTTACGAACAATGCGCCGAGGCTTATTTGCGGATTTTCGCTCGGGTCGGTTTGGGCGAAGTCACTTTTCGGACTTTCGCTTCCGGTGGTTCTTTTGGCGATTTCAGTGATGAATTCCAAACCTTATCAACCGCCGGAGAAGATATTATTTACTTGGATCGCGAACGCGGTTTGGCAATCAATAAAGAGATTTATAATGACGACATCTTGAAACGGTTAGCTTTTGACAAAGAAAAATTAGCAGAAGTTAAAGCGATTGAAGTCGGCAATATATTTCCGCTCGGCACTCGTTTTGCCGAAGCGCTTAATTTGCACTTTATTGATGAAGACGGCACCAAGCGTTTCCCCTTGATGGGTTCCTACGGTATTGGTCTGGGCCGTCTCTTGGGGACGATTGTGGAAGTTTTGTCTCGCGATGACGGTATTTGTTGGCCGGTAGCGGTGGCGCCATTTGCCGTTCACTTGGTAACTTTACCCGGAGCGACCGAGGTTCGGGGGTTGGCTGATGATCTTTATCAGCAATTGACCAAGCAAGGTCTGGCGGTATTATATGACGATCGACCGGTTGGGGCCGGCGAAAAATTAACCGACAGCGATCTTCTCGGTCTGCCTTATCGAATTATTGTGAGTGACCGAACTTTGGCCGCCAATCAATTGGAAGTCAGGGTTAATGCCGACCAAAAGACCGAGGCGGTGGCACCGGATAAGTTAGTCGCTTTTTTAGATTCTAAACAACAGAAATAATATGACTTCTCGTTTTAACGATATGTTCACCAGTGATATCGGTATTGATCTCGGTACGGCCAGTACTTTAATTTATGTCAAAGGCCGGGGTATTGTTTTGGTTGAACCGTCAATCGTTGCCGTCAATCAAAAGACCGGTCGGGTGGTGGCGGTCGGGACCGATGCCAGTCAAATGATTGGTCGAACGCCGGCTCACATTACCGCCATCCGGCCGTTGGTTAACGGGGTTATTTCTAATTTTGAAGTGGCCGAAGAAATGCTCGGCTACTTTATTAATCGAGTTAAAAAGTTATCATCGCGCAAAATTTTGCGTCCGCGAGTGGTCATTGGCGTGCCAAGTGGAATTACCAATGTCGAACAGCGAGCGGTCCGTGATGCCGCCCGTAATGCCGGCGCCGGTACCGTCCATATTATTGAAGAGCCGATGGCCGCCGCTTTGGGTATCCAGTTACCGGTTCACGATCCGGTTGGCAGTATGATTATTGATATTGGTGGAGGTATGACCGATATCGCCGTCATTTCGCTGGGAGGGATTGTTAAATCAAAAAATCTCTACATTGCCGGCGAAAAACTCAATCAGGATATCATTACTTATGTCCGTGATGAATTTAAAATTCTTTTGGGCGAACGAACGGCTGAAGATGTCAAAGTGGCCATTGGTTCGGTAACAAAAAACATTGAGCCGATGGAAGCGACGATTCGCGGTCGCGATCTGATTACCGGTTTACCGCGAGAAGTGGTGATTACCGATTCCGACATTCGGGAAGCGATTATGCCTTCGATTGAGATTATTGTTGAAGCGATTAAAGAGGTTTTGGAGACAACGCCGCCGGAAGTGGTTTCCGATATTATGCATCGGGGCATCGTCTTGGTTGGAGGCGGTTCAATGATTCGGGGTTTACCGGAATTACTTGGCAATGAATTACAGATTCCGATTCACTTGGTTGACGAACCGCATACGACGGTGGTGCGCGGTACTGGCGTTGTCTTGGAAAATATCAATAAGTTTCGAGAGATTTTACTTGATAATGAAGATGAATTACCTCCTCGATAAAAAAAGTGTGTATACCAATCGGCCGAGAAAAACTGATCGTTTTCGGCCGGTTCTTTTGGTTTTATTATTTGTCGTTTTATACGGTTTTGGTTCTTTAATCTGGCCGCCAGTCAGCCGTCCGGTTTTATTTTTGGCCGGTCCGTTATTTTCCATAAACGGCGAGGCCCGTCAAGCGGTAATCGGCACCGCTCAATTTTTTCAATCTAAAAAAACTTTGGTTTCAACCAATCAGGCTTTGCGTCAAGAACTACGCGAGGTTAAGGCCCGGGCTTTTCTGGCGGAACAAAAATTAAATCAGCTGGCGGTTTTTTCTCTTCATCAAACAGCCTCCCCGGAAGCGGTTGTCGGTCAAGTTGTCGCTCGTCCTCGTTTCCTGCCGTATGATATTTTTCTGTTGACTTTGCCGGCCGGCGGGGGCGAGACGGTCAGACTTAATGATAAAGTCACTTGGCAGGGCCGAATACTCTTGGGTGAAGTGGTCCAATTGGCCGGAGATAATGCTCGAGTCAAATTATATTCATCACCGGGGATTCGGCGTTTGGCTCTGGTCGGCCCGGATAAAATTCAAGCGGTTTTAGTCGGTCGGGGCGGAGGAAATTTCACCATTGATTTGCCTCGTGGATTGGATATTCCGGTCGGATCGGTTGTTTACCACGCTCTTAATCCGAGTCTGATTTTGGGTTTGGTTGGTGAAGTGGTCAAACAGCCGGAAAATCCTTCACAGGTTATCCATGTTCGTACGCCGGTTAATATTTACACTTTAAAGTGGCTGGAAATCAGTTCTTTTTAATATGAAGACCAGACTGATTACTACCATTGTCTTAGCGGTCGGGGCTTTTATCTTGCCTTGGCCGGTCGTTTTTGCCGGTTGTTTGATTTCGTTTGTCGTTTTTGATTTTTATCTTGAAGGTTTACTGGCTGTTTTTCTTTTAGATCTCTTATACGCCGCCCCGACCGACGGCTGGTGGTCTTGGCAATTTTCTTTAACCTTGATCGGCTTGGTTCTGTTGGCTTTTATTGAATATACCAAACGGCATTTGACTATTGTCGATAATCCTTTTCGGCGTTAAAATTATTGTTATTATTGATTAAATAACCGGCTCAAGGCCGTTTTTAAATGAATAGAAAATTTTGGCGAAAAAATTATAAGCGTTTGGATCCGGATGAGGTTTTTATGGATTCCCGTAATTTGCCGTCTTTTAACGACCAGCAATTTGAGGGCCAGATTGAAAAACCAATCAGTAAAAAAAGTGCTTATATTTTAGCCGGTTGTATTGTTATCTCGGCCTTGATTTTAGGCGGCCGAGTCGGCTTCTTGCAGGTTTTGGCCGGCCAGGACCTGGCTCATCGGAGCGAACAGAATAAATTACGCCACTCGGTGATTTTTGCCGACCGGGGTATTGTCTATGACCGGCATAATCAGGAATTGGCTTGGAATAATCCCGATCGGGTGTATATTGATCGCCCCGGTTTTGCTCATATTTTGGGTTATGTCGGCTATCCCAATGCCGAGGATATTGCTCGTGAGAGTTTTCATCCCAAATCCTTGATTGGCAAATCCGGCGTTGAACGAACTTATCATCAGTTATTGGCCGGCCAAGCCGGCTTGCGAATTGAAGAAGTCAATTCTTTGGGCGAAGTGTCTTCCAATCATGTCTTGCGCTATCCGGAAAGCGGTGACAGTTTGGTTTTGGCGATTGATGCCGAGGTCCAAGCCGCTTTCCATCGGATTATTGCCGAGGTGGCCGATAGTGCCGGTTATCGCGGCGGGGCGGCGGTTTTAATGGAAGCCGAGACCGGTGAAATTGTCAGTCTGGTCAGTTATCCGGAATTTGATCCGACAGTGATGTCAAAAGCCAGTGACCGTCAGCAAATTGCTTCTTATATCTTGGATGAAGACAATCCTTTCTTGAATCGGCCGGTGGCCGGTTTATATTCACCGGGTTCGATTATCAAACCTTTTATCGCTTTGGCGGCCCTGGCGGAAAATATTATTTCACCGGAGAAACAGATTGAAAGTACCGGCCGGTTGATTGTTCCCAACCCTTATAATCCGGATCGGCCGACGATTTTTCGTGATTGGCGGGCACACGGCTATACCGATATGCGTCGAGCCCTGGCGGTTTCTTCCGATGTTTATTTTTATCAAATCGGCGGTGGCTTTGAATCTCAACCGGGTCTGGGTATTGCCCGGATTGAAGATTATGTTCGGAAATTCGGTTTTGGCCGGCCGACCGGTATTGATTTGTCCGGCGAAGCGACCGGCACCATTCCCAATCCCGAATGGAAAGAAGCCAATTTTGACGGTGACCCGTGGCGCCTCGGTAATACTTACCATACCGCTATCGGTCAATACGGTTTTTTGGTTAGTCCGATTCAAGCGGCCCGGGCCACGGCCGCTTTGGCCACGGCCGGCCGCTTGCCGACCCCGACTCTGATTAAGCGGGACAAGCAACTTTCACCGGTCGTTCTTGATTTTGCCTCAACCGATTGGCAAGTTGTCCAGGAAGGGATGCGTCAGGCGGTTACCGCCGGCACCGCCGCTTCGCTCAATGTGCCCTATGTCCAAGTGGCGGCCAAGACCGGTACGGCCGAAGTCGGTTCACAGAATCAATTTATCAATGCCTGGATTATCGGTTATTTCCCTTACGAAAATCCGAAATATGTCTTTGCTGTTGTCTTGGAACAAGGCCGAAGCGGGACCTTAATCGGCGGGGGAATGGTCATGCGTCGTTTATTGGATTGGCTTAAGCAAAACGCGCCGGAGTATTTTACCGTTGATTAATCAGGGGTATTTTCCTGTGGAGAAATGACGCTTTGACGGAGGAATCTTTTCTGTTATAATTCCAGGACTATTATTATTTGAGACAATTTATATGGACGAGGATAAGAAATATTTAAGCCAAGAAAAATTCAATGAAATTGAGGCCGAATTGTCTCACTTAAAAAAGACTGAACGAAAGAATATTGCCGAGCGTTTGGAGTATGCCAAGTCCCTTGGTGATTTATCGGAAAATGCCGAATACCATGAGGCTCGTGATCAACAGGCGGAAGTGGAAAGCCGAATCCAAGAATTGGAGACTTTGATTAAGCAAGCGGTCATTGTTACCAAACATCGGCATACTAAAGTCGATATCGGCTCGACGGTTATTATTGCCAAAACTGGCGGTGATGAAATTAAATATCAAATTGTCGGCTCGGAAGAAGCTGATATGGCCACTAATAAAATATCTTATCAATCACCACTCGGCGCCGCTTTATTCGGTCATAAAAAAGACGAAACCGTCATCGTGACGACGCCCGGCGGTGAGGTGGTTTACAAAATAATCGAGGTAAAATAATATGGCTTCGCTTGAAGAAATCCGCCAAGACCGAGAAGCTAAATTAAAATTACTGATTGAGGCCGGCCTTGATCCCTACCCGATTCATACCGGCCGAGACAAGACAATCAAACAAATTATTGACAAGTGGTCGTCAGTGGCCAAAGCTGGCCGGCCGCTTACCATTGCCGGCCGGGTGATGGCTAAGCGCGGTCAGGGCGGCTTGATGTTTGTTGATATTTTTGACGGCACCGGTTCCTTACAGGTCTTGATTAAAAAAGACACCTTGTCGGCCGAATCTTTCGCTTTGTTTTTAGACACGGTTGACATCGGCGATATTATTGAAGTTAAAGGCCGGCCGGTTTTAACCAAGCGCAAAGAAAAATCATTGACGGCCAGTAAATGGCTGATGTTGGCTAAAAGTCTTCGGTCTTTACCGGATAAATGGCATGGCTTGAAAGATTTGGAAGAACGGACTCGCCGTCGCTATTTGGATAGTTTGATGTCGGCCGAGGTTCGCGCCCGCTTTGTTTTGCGGGCCAAAATCGTTTCGGCTATTCGTCAATTTTTGGATAAAGAGGATTTTCTGGAAGTGGAAACACCGATGCTCCAACCGGTCGCCGGTGGGGCCACCGCTCGGCCGTTTATTACCCATCATAACGCTTTGGACATTGATTTATTCCTTCGAGTGTCGCCGGAATTATATCTGAAGGAAATGTTGATCGGCGGTTTTCCCAAGGTTTATGAAATTTCCCGTAATTTCCGCAATGAAGGGATTGATCAGACCCATAATCCGGAATTTACGATGCTGGAATTTTATGAAGCTTATACCGATGCCGCCGGTCAGAGAAAATTTGTGGAAAAATTACTCAAAACCGTGGTTAAAAAAACGACGGGGAGCAGTAAAATAACTTATGGTCGGCAAACGATTGACCTGGCCCCGGCTTTTAAAACCATCAGTTATTTTGATTTACTTGGCCGTTACGCTTTAATTCAGGATCCGGCCGGTATGGCGCTGAAAGATTTGCACTTGAAAGCCGATCAATTGGGCGTTAAAACGAATAAAAACGATTCACGAGAAAAGCTCTTAGATGCCATTTATAAAAAATCTTGTCGACCAAAACTAATTCAACCGACTTTTATCGTTAATTATCCCAAGGACTATTTACCGTTGGCTAAAAAAATGTCGCCGGCTTCCGACTTGGTGGACGCTTTTCAATTAGTTGTCGGCGGGATTGAATTAGTTAAGGCTTTTTCCGAACTTAATGACCCTTTGGATCAGCGTGAGCGTTTTCGCGAGCAGGAGAAGATGCGTCAATCCGGTGATGATGAGGCTCAGATGAATGACGAGGCTTTTTTGGAAGCGATGGAATACGGCCTACCGCCGGCCGGTGGTGTCGGTATCGGCATTGACCGTTTGACGATGTTACTCTCCGATACCGCCAACATTCGGGAGGTTATCTTTTTCCCGACTCTACGGCCGCGGGCGGATTAAAAATGGTAAAAATTCTTTAATTTTTCTTTAGGTGACAATCATTAAGGGTTAAATCGGGCCACTGGCCCGATTTTTTTGTGGATAAGTCTGTTGCGCGGTGGGTGATAGTGGAATATGATGTATTTGTGGTGGGGAATTGTGGGTGATTATCAACCGGTTATCAACTCGCGCTTTTATGCTTATCGGCGAATACCGACATTCGATTGATGCCAAAAAACGCGTGGCTTTGCCGGCCAAGTGGCGCAAAGAAATTGGTAAAAAGGTGGTCATTACCCGCGGTTTGGACAATTGCTTATCGGTTTATCCGATTAAGCAATGGGAGATTTTTTCCGGCAAATTGGCTAATTTGTCTGTCGGTCAAGCTGATAGTCGCGGTTTTAACCGCTTTACCTTGGCCGGCGCGGTTGAAACCGATGTCGATTCAACCGGCCGGATTTTAATCCCCGATTTTTTGAAGGACTTTGTCGGTTTGCGTAATCGGGTGGTGATTGCCGGTATTGGTAATCGTTTGGAGATTTGGGATGAGAAGCGCTGGCAAGAATACACGGCCAAGATTGAAAAACAAGCTGATATTCTGGCCGAAAAATTAGGTGAAATCGGCATGATTTAATATGCGCCACCAACCTGTTCTTTTACAAGAAACCCTTGATTTACTTAACCCGCAACCGGGGGAGGTGATAGTTGACGGTACGGTCGGCTATGCCGGTCACGCCAAATTAATCGCCGAGCGATTGGGGCCGACCGGCACCTTTATCGGCTTTGATGAAGACATTGACGCTTTAACCGCCAGTGAAGAAGTTTTGGCCGAAGTTTCGCCTCGCGTATTTCTGATTAATGACAATTATCGCCGACTGGCCGAACATCTGGCTGAACGGGGGATTAAGACCATTGACGGCTTATTGCTGGATTTGGGTTTAAATTCGGTCCAATTGGAGTCTTCCGGCCGGGGATTTTCTTTTCAGACTGATGAACCTCTATTGATGACTTTTCGAGCTGAAGATAGTCATCGACAAATTTCGGCCCGGGATATCGTTAACACTTGGTCGGAAAACGACTTGGTCAATGTCATCTTCGGTTACGGTGAAGAACAATTCGCCAAGAAAATTGCCCGGGGAATAGTTAATGGCCGGCAGACGGCGCCGATTGAGACCACCGGCCAATTAACGGCGATTATTTCCGCCGCGGTCCCGTCTTGGTATAAGCGGCGGAAAATTCATCCGGCGACCAAAACTTTTCAAGCTTTGCGGATTGCGGTTAATGATGAATTGCCGGCTTTAAAACAAGGGTTAGCGGCCGGTTGGTCGTTACTTAATACCGGCGGCCGACTAGTCGTCATTACCTTCCATAGTTTGGAAGCCGGTCCGGTTAAAGATTTTTTTCGGGCGCGGAAAAAAGAGGGTCGGGGAGAGTTGATAAATAAAAAAGTAATTAAGCCGGGTCGGAGTGCCATTAAAGAAAACCCTCGATCGCGTAGCGCCCAGATCAGAGGTTTAAGAAAAATATGATGACCAAAGCCTTACATTTTAATAATCTGGAAATCAAGCTGTTTTGGCTGTCGCTATTTTTAATCGGCGCTTTGATTTTTTCTTATATCTATCTGGTTAACAGTTCAATGATTAATGTCGCTCGGCGCGAACAGCTTGAAGAGGAAATTTCTTTACGGCGCAATGACATTACTAATCTGGTGGCCGATTATATGACCAATCGTTCCGCTATCGGTTTTAATGAAGCGTTGGCTCTTGGTTTTGCCGACGCCGCCGGTCGCAATACTTTTGCCGTTCGGGGTGAAAAATCGGTTACCCTTACCTTGGGTGGTGATGACCGGTAATTTTAAATTAAGAATTCGTTTAATTTTTGCCGGGATTATTTTCTTGGCTTTATTTTTCGGCTTGCGACTGTTTTTTTTACAAGTCATTCAAAGCGAAGCCTACACTGACTTAGCCGACCGGCAATCTCTAAATCAGACAACGGAAACTTTTAAGCGAGGTGAAATTTATTTTGCCAAACGCGGTGATTTGCCGGTGCCGGCGGCGACCAGTAAGCAAGAATTTACCGTCTCGGCTAATCCGCGTTTGATTAATAATCCGGCCGCGGTTTATGACGAATTAAATCCGCTTTTAGATTTAAATCGCGAAGATTTTATCGCTCGAATGTCTAATGATGAACGGGTGTTTGAAGTGGTGGCCACCGGTCTGACGCCCGCTTTGGCGGAAACGATTAAAGATCTGAATTTGCGAGGGATTTTTCTGGAAAAAACCACTAAACGCTTTTATCCCGCCGGTCGGACCGCTTCGCATGTCTTGGGCTTGTTGGCCTACCAAGACGATCAATTGGCCGGTCGCTATGGTTTGGAAAAACACTATGAAGACATTCTCGCCCAAAGTGAAAGTGATTCTTTGGCCGGTTTTTTCTCGGAAATATTTTTGGGTTTAGGTAATGTAATTTTGCAACGCGAAAAGAGCCAAGGCGATCTCGTTTTAACCATCGATATTGTCGCCCAGAATACCCTGGAAGATGAATTAACTCGGACTTTTGAACGCTGGCAAGCGACATCCGCCGGCGGAATTGTTATGGACCCGCAAACCGGGGCCATTTTGGCGATGGCCGCTTTGCCGGATTTTAACGCTTCAGTTGGTGTCAAAGATATCAACTTACTACCCAATCCCTTGGTGGAAAAAGTCTATGAAATGGGTTCGGTGATAAAACCACTGACCATCGCCGCCGGTTTGGATGCCGGTGTAATTACCGCCAACACCACTTATTTTGATGCCGGTTGTTTGGTTTTAAATACTCGCCAGATTTGCAATTACGACGGGCGGGCTCGGGGGACGGTGGATATGCAAACGGTTCTCAATCAATCGTTAAATACCGGTGTGATCTTTGTCTCGCAACAACTCGGCCACCGAGCTTTTGCCGATTATATGCTTGGCTTTGGTTTGGGCGAACCAACCGGTATTGATTTGCCGAATGAAGTTACCAGTCTAGTCTCCAACTTAAAAAGTAATCGTGATATTGAACACGCGACCGCTTCTTTCGGTCAGGGGATTGCCTTATCACCAATCGCCACCATCCGAGCTTTTGCCACTTTGGCCAACGGTGGTCAATTGGTCCGGCCCCACGTTGTTGATCGGATAAAACTGGAAGATGGCCAAGAGCGACCGACGGAAGTTAGAACCGACCCGTCGGCCATTGACCCATCGGCCGCCGCCGCCATTACCGCTATGCTGGTTAATACCGTTGACGAGGCCTTGGCTGGCGGTGTTTATAAAATGGAGCATTATCAAGTGGCGGCCAAAACCGGTACCGCTCAAATGGTTGACAATACCACCGGCGGTTATTATGATGATCGCTTCCTCCACTCTTTTTTCGGCTATTTCCCGGCCAGCGAACCCCGCTTTATCGTTTTTCTTTACTTGATTGATCCCCGTGGCGCGCCGTATGCTTCGGAAACCTTATCCGAACCCTTTATGAATAATGCCAAATTCCTGTTAAACTACTATGAAGTCCCGCCTGACCGTTAAGCGTGAATAATTATATGCTAAAAAACACCTTAAAAAAAATCGTTGCCGGTATCCTGGAATGGGAAGCTAAATTGATTCTCAAAAAATACCAACCGACGATTATCGGGATTACCGGCAGTGTCGGTAAAACTTCCGCCAAGGAAGCGATTTTTGCCGTTTTGCGAACGAAGTATAAGGTCAGACAAAGTGCTAAAAGCTATAACAGCGAATTGGGTGTGCCCTTGACCATCATTAATCGGCCGACCGCTTGGCGAAGTTTAACCGGCTGGTTGCAAAATATCTTTGAAGGCTTGGCCTTAATTATTTTTCCCAATCGCTATCCCGATTATTTGGTGCTGGAAATCGGCGCCGATCGTCCGGGTGATATTAAAAAAATTGCTCGCTGGCTTAAACCGGCAACCGCTGTTATTACCCGTTTGCCGGATGTGCCGGTGCATATTGAATTTTTTAAAACCAAAGAAAGTTTGATTCAGGAAAAACTGTCATTAGCCAAAGCGGTGCGCAAGGATGGCGTCGTCATTTTAAATATTGACGATGACAATATCCGACCGATTGTTGACTCCCTGGAAACTAAAGTTTTAACCTATGGCTTTAATCAACAAGCCGAGGTCTGGGCCTCTGACGACCACATCCGCTATGACGGCGACCGGCCTGACGGTTTGGCTTACAAATTAAACTATCAAGGCCGAAGTGTACCGGTGCGGGTTCGCGGGGCCATCGGCCGGCATCATATCTATACCACTTTGGCCGCTTGCGCCGTCGGTCTGACCCATGGTTTAAATGAGGTGGAAATTGCCGAAGCTATCGGCGACTTTGCCACCCCACCGGGCCGAATGCGACTGATTCCGGGGATTAAAGACACTTTAATTATTGATGATACTTACAATGCTTCACCGGCGGCGGTGGAGGCCGGTCTTTTAACCGCCGCCGAGGTCAAAATCAAAGGCCGACAAATTGCCGTTTTGGCCGATATGCTGGAATTGGGCGAATACACCATTGAGGCTCATAAGCAAATTGGTAAACTACTGGCCGGCCAGACAGATCTTTTGCTGTTAGTCGGCTTGCGAGCCAAATTCATTGCCGAGGGAGCAATGGCCGCCGGTCTATCGGCTGATAAAATCAATTACTTTGATGATGCTACCGCCGCCGGTAAATATCTGCAAAACCTAATTAAGGCCGGCGACCTTATTTATATCAAAGGGTCACAATCAATGCGGATGGAAAAAGCGGTCGAAGAGATTATGGCCGAGCCGGAACGCAAGGCCGAACTCTTGTGCCGACAAGAAACCGAGTGGCGGAATCGATAAAGCGGGGAGTAAGCTAAAACAAAAACCCGCGGTTGGCTCTTATTGAGCGTCCCGCGGGTACATATCCGGCTACTAACTACTTTTCTTTTACAACTAATTACCTTTGTCTTTCTTTAACCTTAACTTTCTCTTACTTTTTCTTTCTTTAACCTTTAACTTTCTCTTACTTTTTCTTTCTTTAACTTTACCTTTCTCTTACTTTTTCTGTCCAGTATTATACTATGATATATTTATACTTGTCAAGGTCTAAAATCAAACCAGCCTAAAATCCTTGTTTTAAGGCCTATTTTATGCCATAATAAAATAAAGAAAAATTATCATTGGCCCTATCGTCTAACGGTCGGATTTCTCTTCCGGAAAGCATAGTTAAAAGCCCTTATGATAAAATAAAAGCCAATGGCCCTATCGTCTAACGGCTAGGACACATCCCTCTCACGGATGAAATCGGGGTTCGATTCCCCGTAGGGTCACAAAAATAATTAAGACAATGCGGAGCATTGGCTGATTATATTTTTGTCGAGACTACGGGTAATCGAACCGAGGCGGCGCGAAGTTTAGTGGTGTTCAGTTGGTGTAAATATTGGAGCTGAAATTGATGGTAAAAATCCCACCATCGACACTCTTTCCAAAATAGCCAAAGCGTTGGATGTTAAGGTCGATAATTTGATACAAAAATAGTCAAAATGAAAATTAAGGACAAACCAAAAATTGAAAGACCTCGAGAGAAGCTGGAAAAATACGGGCCTGAAAAATTAACAGAAGCTGAACTTTTAGCTATCTTGCTACGTACTGGCACAAAAGAACTTGATGTGATGAAATTGTCACAAAAAATATTGCGGGATTTTCAAGATGAAAAGATTCTCAGTGCTACCATCGAGGAATTTCAAAAGATTCATGGGCTTGGATTAGCAAAAGCGTGCGAGATTGTCGCTTGCTTAGAATTTGGAAAAAGGAAGTTAAAAGGCAAGAAAACAAATATACTTTTGACACCAAAAGATGTTTGGGAGGCAATGTCAGATGTCAGGGGAAGCAAGAAAGAGCATTTCGTTGTGTTTTATCTCGATAGTAGAAATCAAGAGATAAAGCGTGAGATTATTTCTATAGGAACGATAAATGCGAGCTTAGTTCACCCTCGTGAAGTTTTTGAGGGTGCTATAAAGAATAATGCTTCATCAATAATCTTGGCACACAATCATCCTTCAGGAGATACAGAACCGTCGCAAGATGATATTGAAGTGACCAAAAAACTTGTTCATGCAGGGAAGATTTTAGATATTCGAGTGGTTAACCATGTGATTGTGACCAATAAGGAGTTTAATAATTTCATAGACTATGACTAAAACATACACTACAAAGGAATCAGTACTCACAGAGGCCCAAAAAATTCTTGGGCGGTCTTTGCGTTCTGTAATGTCCGATGATGATGTTGATATAAAAGAAGTTAAACAAAGACTTTTGAAATACGGAAGTCGGAGGAAGGGACTTTTGGGAGAATTAGT
>JBBDJY010000014.1:0-17850 GCA_040879645.1 Minisyncoccota bacterium | reverse complement strand
AGATAAGCGACAATGAGGTTATTCATGTGCGACCTCATGGAAAGGATTCAAATGATACATCAGACACGCCTCAAGGAACGCAAGAAATGAAAAAATCTTTCTGGATAAACGCAAAATACATACAAAAAGTGCTAGAAAAAGTTGAACAATAAAGAGATTTGATCAATTTTGATTTTTTGTTAAAATGTAAATATTATGAAAATTATTAGAGTAGTTGAGCTGTTTGCTGGTGTCGGAGGTTTCAGGATTGGTCTTGAACAAGCCAGTAACAAGAAAATAAAATTCGAAACTATTTGGAATAGCCAGTGGGAGCCAGGTGTGAAAATACAGCATGCTTCTGAAATATATAAAAAACGTTTTGGGTGTGCTGGACATTCATGCGAAGATATTAGAAAAGTAGTAGACAACAAATTCCACGAGATTCCTGAACATAATTTACTTGTCGGAGGTTTCCCTTGCCAAGATTATTCAGTTGCTCGTACTGCAAATCAAGCGAATGGTCTTGCTGGAAAAAAGGGTATTTTATGGTGGTCAATTTTTGATATTTTAAGAAAGAGTGGCAAGAATGCTCCCGAGTATTTACTATTAGAGAATGTAGACAGATTACTTAAATCACCAACAAAACAACGAGGGCGTGACTTTGCTGTAATGTTGTCATCCCTAGGGTCTTTAAACTATATTGTTGAATGGAGAGTTATAAATGCTGCCGAGTACGGTTTTCCACAAAGACGAAGAAGGGTTTTTATCCTCGCATATAAAAAAGGTACTAAACTTTATAACGAAGTGAAAAATACAAAACCAGAAGAATGGTTGTTAAAAAAGGGAATAATGGCAAAAGGATTTCCTGTATATAGCGATGTTGAATCTGCAAAGAAAGTCGCGATAGATAAAGACCCTGTTAAGGTTTCAGAAAATTTTTCAGGGCATGGTCCAAAAATAACCCCCTTTCACAATTCGGGTATTATGGTCTGTGGTAATGTATATACAAAAAAAGTTTCTCCGAAATACAGTGGTAAAAAGATTGTACTAGCGGATGTATTGATAGATGATAAGGATGTACCAGAAGAATTTTATATTGACGAAAGAACATTAGAGCGGTGGAAGTATCTTAAAAACGGAAAGATTGAGAAACGTATCACTAAGGATGGTTTTAAATATCATTACTCGGAAGGGGGAATGGTCTTTCCAGATAACCTACAGAATGCTTCACGAACTATCGTGACTGGTGAAGGGGGTTCGTCACCTTCACGATTCAAGCATGTTATAGAAGCGAAGGATGGGCGCTTGCGTCGTCTAACGCCGTTAGAGCTAGAAAGACTTAATCTGTTTCCAGATAATCATACAGAGGGAGTAGCGGATACAAAACGTGCATTTATTATGGGAAATGCACTTGTAGTTGGTGTTATTAAAAAAATAGGATCCACTCTTGGTAATGCTATCTAGTCGATTTTTGAAACGGTTATATGAAGGCACCAAGCTTACACACGGAAGCACCGCAGCAGCTTGCGCGAATGGAGTGAGCGAGCTGTGCGGAGGTGCTGGAGTGATGTGAGCGAACGCTAACATTACCACGCGGGTTCGCTGCGGGAACGCGCTTCGCACGCCGCGAGTACGGAGAAAAGCGTAGTGGAAGTCTCTCAAATTTAATGGAGACTGATACGAAAAGTCGGAGTTATTGAAGAGGATATATTCTTGAACATTCAAAAAGGATTTAGGAAATTTACATAAAAAATCGACACCTCGCATTACTGCGAGGTGTCTCGGAGGCCGAAGCCCTAATACTTAAAGAATAGCAGAATGTGACATAAAGATCAAGCAAAAAAGATATAGTATTGGCGGTCCATAAAAATAATATTCCGGCAATCGAAATTTATAAAAAGTCGGGTTTTATTGAAGAAGAAGATAAATACTTATATCTTAAAAAAGATTTATAGTTATAAAAGCCAAAATTTGGGGTCACAAAAATAATCAAAAACGCCTACTTCCGACGGGGAAGCAGGCTATCGAATGCCCGGCCTTACAGTATCCGGTCGGTTCGGGCATCGAATTTTTTAAGACTAAATGTTTTAACTTTAATTGTCAAACAAAAAGAGTCCGTCTCGTTCCTGGGTCAGCCAAGACCGGAACGAAACGGACAGTCGGTAAGCTGGGCTGTTGGTCCATAGACCTATCGGTGCGTTAGCATCTGCCCGTTGCCGACTATTTTCAGTCTATGCTCTTTGCGTCGACTGTCAAGATTTATTTGGTTTTTGGCGGAAATTGGTTTAGATTAAGATGACATGACGGATTTCAGTTTTAAAATCGAGGCCAAGATCCCGGGGCGTTTGGGTCGGGCCGGTATTATTAACACCCCGCATGGTCCGATGGCCACGCCGGCTTTTATTGTCGTCGGTACCAAGGCGGCGGTTAAAGCGGTTTTGCCGGAACAGGTGGCCGAGGTTGGTGCCGAAGCGGTGTTGGCCAATACCTATCATCTCTATCTCGCCCCGGGGAGCGAAACGGTCAAGGCGGCCGGTGGCCTGCATCGTTTTATGAACTGGCCGGGACCGATGATGACTGATTCCGGCGGTTTTCAGGTTTTTTCTCTTGGAGCGGCCTTTGGTCAAGGGGGAATCAATAAATTTAATCAAGGTCGGTCGATTGAGAAAAATCAGGTGATGGCGCCTTTGGCCCGGATTGATGAAGAGGGTGTGACTTTTAAATCGCATTTGGATGGCAAGTTGTGTCGATTGACGCCGGAGATATCAATGAAAGTCCAGCATGATTTGGGAGCTGATATTATTTTTGCTTTTGATGAATGCACCACGCCACAGGCCGAATATGATTATCAAGTCAAAGCCCTTGACCGGACTCATCGTTGGGCTAAAGAGTCGCTTGCCTGGCATCGGCGATTAGGGGGGCCGCAAGCGCTTTTTGGTATTGTCCAAGGCGGGCGTTATAATGACCTGCGTCGGCAATCGGCCGAATTTATCGCTTCGCTTGGTTTTGCCGGTTACGGCATCGGGGGGTCGTTTGATAAAGAAGATATTGCCGCTTCGCTTCAGTTGGTTAATTCCATTTTACCGGAGTCTGCTCCTCGGCATTTATTGGGGATTGGGGAAATCGTTGATTTATTTGCCGGCATTGAAGAGGGGATTGATACTTTTGATTGCGTCACGCCAACCCGCTTGGGCCGGCACGGTGCCTTGCAAACGGCCGGTGGTCGGCTTAACTTATTTAAGGCCGAATATCGACAAGATTTTTCCTCGCCGGTCACCGGCTGTTTGTGCTACACTTGCCGGCATTATTCTCGCGCCTACTTGTCCCACTTATTCCGGGCCGGCGAAATGGCGGCGGCGACCCTGGCCTCTATTCACAATATTTATTTTTTTGTTAATTTGGTTAAAGATATTCGCCGGAGTATTTTAGACGGGGATTATCGGCGTTTCAAGCAAAAGACTTTGGCGAAGTTAAAGGTAAATTAATATGTCTGTCTTTAAATTAAAAACTGATTGGCCGCCGGCCGGTGACCAACCCCAAGCGATTAAGCAATTGACCGTCGGTTTGACCGGTGGTTTGCCCGAGCAAACATTATTGGGAGTAACCGGTTCGGGTAAAACTTTTACCATCGCCAATGTTATTGCCAAGGTCGGTAAGCCGACTTTGGTGATTGCGCATAACAAAACTTTGGCGGCCCAACTGGCCCAAGAGTATCGGAATTTTTTCCCCGATCACGCCGTCCATTATTTTGTTTCCTATTACGACTATTATCAGCCGGAGGCTTATCTGCCGATTACCGATACTTATATTGAAAAAGACGCTTCGATTAATAAAGAGATAGACCGCTTGCGTCACGCTTCGACTCAAGCTTTACTGACTCGTCGAGATGTCATCATCGTCGCTTCGGTTTCGTGTATTTACGGTTTAGGTAGTCCGGCTGATTATGAGAAAGAACATTTGTTGATTAAATTGGGCGACCGAGCGGACCGAGCATCTTTTTTGCGTCGTCTGGTTGGTGTTTATTATGAGCGGACCAATGCCGATTTGGCGCCGGGCTTGTTTCGGGCGGTGGGTAATTCGATTGAAGTGATGCCCCCGGGCGAAAATGAGATTTATCGCCTTAAAATTAGCGGTGGGGTGATTACCGAAATTTTAAGACTGGATGCCATTTCTCGGTCGATTATCAGTCGGCCAAAGGATTTCTTTTTGTTTCCGGCTAAACACTTTATTACCAGTTTGACGGCTCGTCGGCAAGCCATCAGCTCTATCCGGCGAGAATTAAGAGAGCGCTTGACCACCTTCAAGCGAGAGGGCAAGAATTTGGAAGCCGAGCGATTGAAACGGCGAACCAATTATGATTTGGCGATGATTAAAGAAGTCGGTTATTGTTCGGGAATAGAAAATTATTCTCGTCACTTGTCCGGTCGAGCGACCGGTGAACCACCGGATACTCTATTATCATATTTCCCGCACACCGCTGATGGTCGGCCGGATTTTTTGACGATTATTGATGAATCCCATGTGACCGTCCCGCAAATCGGCGGAATGTATGCCGGTGACGCCAGTCGGAAAAAAACTCTCATTGAACATGGTTTTCGTCTGCCGAGTGCCGCCGACAATCGACCGCTTAAATTTTATGAATTTACCGAACGAATCGGACAAGTAATTTACACCAGTGCCACGCCCGGCACTTACGAATTAGCCAAAAGTGCGCCACCGGCCGGTCAAATTGTTGAACAAATTATCCGACCGACCGGCTTGATTGATCCGGCAATTGAAGTCAGACCGATTATTGCCGGTCAAAATTATCCCGGCCAAGTTGAAGATTTTATTCTTGAAGCGACTAAGGCCATCAAAGCCGGTTATCGGGTCTTGGCCACCACTTTGACCAAAAAAATGGCCGAGGATTTAAGTGATTATCTGAAGAATAAAAAAATCAAAGCCGAATACCTGCATTCAGAGATTAAAACCTTGGAGCGGATTAAAATTTTAACCGAATTTCGTCAGGGTAAATTTGACTGTTTGGTCGGGGTTAACCTTTTGCGCGAGGGTTTAGATTTGCCGGAAGTGTCTTTAATCGGCATCTTAGACGCCGACAAAGAAGGCTTTTTGCGTTCGGAGGTGTCTTTAATCCAAACCATCGGCCGGGCGGCTCGCAATCTGTTTGGTCGGGTGATTCTCTATGCCGACAAGGTGACCGACTCAATGGAAAAAGCGATGTCCGAAACCAAACGCCGACGCAAAATTCAATTAGCCCATAACCGGAAGCACAAGATTACACCGAAAACCATCGTCAAAAAAATCAATGACATTACCGCCAGTCTGGAGTCTGACCGCCGGCAAACGGTGGAGCGGTTACTGGCTTTGGATAAGTTGGCGGCCGGTGGGAATATTAAGAAATTGATTAAAGACAAAGAAAAACAAATGACCGAAGCGGTTAAAGTTTTGGATTTTGAAACCGCCGCGATTATCCGCGACGAGCTTAAGGCCTTGACAATAGATAAATAATATAGGAAAATACTATTCAGACAAGATGCTCAATCGAGATCGAGCAGAAAGGAGGAACAATGTCAGTTGACAACGATCAAACCGTTATTCTCCAAAAGGGGATGATGGGGAATGATCTCGCTGTCCACCAGGCGGCGAAGAAAGTGGAGGACTTGATCCGGTCGGCCGGCCTGTCCGGCGCCAAAATGGCTTTCCAAGGTAAACGTCGAGGTTCATTGGCCGGCGATGAGGTTCGACTCCAGAGTCGAACCTCCGGGGGAGTAAAACTGAAAGTGGATGCTGGCAATGGTAAATGTCATTTCTTGTGCATCATCTCGGTACCCGGAGAGTCAGCCATGGGGGTTTGGAATTGTCTCGCCGAGGTGGTTCCGACCCGCAAACAGAGATTGGCCGACGAATTGTTGCCGGTTGCCGTCTCGCCGGAGCCGGTTACCAGCAAACCTTCCGCACCGGAAGCGGAAAGCCAGTCGGGGCCCGGTTCTTTCAGTGGGATTACTTCTCGGTCTGAAGATGTCGCCGTTGTTGTTCTGGCAATTGACGATTATCTTCAGGCAAATGACCTGGAAGCGATTCAGGGCAAGGATCTGGCCAAAATCTTGGCTGACTTGTTTGGTCGGGAAGTTAATCTGAAGTCTCTTGGCCCGATTTTTCGGGGTCTGGCCGGTCAGGGACATCTGATCCGGATGGAAAAGGGCAGACAGATTTTCTTTCGGCGGCCGAAGGCGGAGATTTCGGTGACTGAGTCCGAAGAACAGGAAGCGCGAGAATCGGCTGAACCGCCAACTCAATCACTCTTTGATCGGATCAAAGATCTGGAGAGCAAGGCCGAGAGCTTTGTCCGCTTGGACGAGGAGCGCCAAGCCTTGATTCTCCGGGCCAGTGGCTTGAAGAAGGAGCTGGCTCAAGTCGAACAGGCGGTGGAGGAAATCAATCGCCAGATTGACACCGATGGCTTATCATCAGCCGCCGCCCGGTTGACGGAAATCAAACGCCTACTTTGATCTTTCTTACTTGAAGCGTCGAGTCCCAGACTTGGCGCTTCTTTTTTTATGTTCTACAATTTTTGATGCCGGATGTCCAAAGGTTACAATTATTTCTTGAATCTCGGGTTAAAGACTTGACAATTCTTTTTTAAGATGCATAATACAGCAAGACCAAAACAAAAAGAGGAGAAAGTAATGTTTCTAACAAAAGAAGAGGAAAAACAAGAGAGGAAGAGACTTCGTCGAGAAGTTCCAGGTTGGGCTTGTCCAGAGGGTGGAACCCGCTTTCGGGAGATGAGCGAGATGGGCCGTAGGGTATCCAATCTTGCTCTTCAATCTGTTCATAGTCAGCAATTCCTAGATCGGCAAGAGTTCATTTCCTTCCTCAAGAAGTGGGGAGTGGACGCCAATCATTGGGACTATTGGCTTGGTCGCTACCGTAAGCTGATCAAGGCCTACTCCCCTTGAATTCTTTTTTCCTTACCGCCGATGACCTCTGGTCATCGGCGCTTTTCTTTTTAATCGTGACATTTCGAAGTTTAATGTACACAGGGGTATTTGACAAAATCCAAGAAATTTGATAAAAACAGATAAGATAATTGTCCTAAAAAATCAATAGCCGGCTTTAGTCGGAGAAAGGTGGGTGAAAATGATTTGGTGGGGTTTGGGAATTGTCGTGGTGATTGGTTTGCTTCTTGTCTTGGTTGCTCACGTCATTATTTTTCTGACGGAGTACTCGAAGAAATTTGCCGGTCGACCGGGAGTATTGGATCAAAAGGAAATTGCTCGCTTACTGGTAGTGATACCGGAAAAGACCAGCACGGGGAGTTGGGTGCTGATTGAACGGGCTAACGGTTTCTTGTTGGTTAAGTCCAAGCGGGACATCATGACGCTTAAACAGTGGATTGGGCAAATGTGTTTGTGCGGACCGCCACTTGCAGGTGATGAGGTTGGATACACTCACATTGACCTTGTTCGCGAAAAGGTAACAGTGGAGTCGTTTCAGAACTCCTAATTATTACAATCCGGCACCAGTCGAATTTTCTTGGACATCTCCTCTTACCACCGGCAACCTCTGGTTGCCGGTGGTTTTCTTTTTAATCGTGGCACTTCAAAGTCGAAGGCATAATCTTTAATTGACACAAATTGAAATGAGTGGTAACCTCTAGGGAGGTTGAATTTTTGAAAGGTGCCCCAAGTTCGAACCAAACCAAGGAGAAGAGAGCATGAAAATTGACAGCCAGAAGCTCAACCGGTATGTCAGCGAACTGTTTAAGGAAGTTTCCTCTAGTGTTGACATTTGGCTAGTGTGGAATCCCAGTTGGCGAAGGCAAGTTGAACTGTTTAATCTCCAAGATTATTACAGTGAGATTTCGAGGAAGGAAGACGGACCCTTCATCTCTTGCGTGTTTTGGATCGAACCGACTGGCAAGAATGACCGCAGAGAGATTATTTCTCGAGGGGACATTTTTGATGAACGGGAAAAACGTTTTCGGATCTCTTCCAAAGTCCGTCTCACTGAAGAAGATAGGATTCCGGTGGCTCAACTGATGGGGGAATTTTTAATTTGGGACGAGATCCTCGGTGTCACGCGCGTTTCCGGTCAGTATCCGCCGGCGGAGCTCTATTATCTGATCTTTATCAAAGATTGGACGAGATTCACGAAGTGATTGTCAGAAGACACAGGTAGATTCTCAAGTGCTCGGCCTTAGGTCGGGCGCTTTTCTTTTTAATCAAAAGCGTGTTATAGTCATAACTTGACCCTGGGGCAAACCTCGGGCGTCTTATTATTTGTATGGCCGAAGATAAAATAAAAATAACCGGGGCGCGGACGCATAATTTGCGCAATATTGATTTGGAAATCCCGAGGAATAAACTGGTGGTGATTACCGGTTTGTCCGGGTCGGGTAAATCCAGTTTGGCTTTTGATACTATTTTTGCCGAAGGTCAGCGTCGGTATGTCGAATCGCTCTCGGCTTATGCCCGACAATTCTTGCGTCAAATGCAAAAGCCGGATATTGATGATATTACTGGTTTGTCGCCGGCTATTTCCATTGATCAAAAATCTCGTTCGGGCAATCCGCGGTCAACGGTGGCGACGATTACCGAAATCTATGATTATTTACGGGTTTTATTCGCTCGGGTTGGCAAACCATATTGCCCGGAATGCGGTGATGAGATTAAGCGCCTGTCTCACGAAGAAATCGTATTATTGGTTTTGGATAAAGTGGCAGAGATGTTAAAAACCAAGTCGACGAAAGAACTGACTCTCCAAATTTATGCACCGCTCGTTCGTGGTCGCAAAGGCGAATATTATCAATTGCTTTATGATCTTTTGGATAAAGGTTATGCCGAAGTGTTAATTGATGACCGGCGCCTGGCTTTGCGTGAGCGGATTATTTTGACCAAAACCAAAAAACATGACCTGGATGTTTTAGTTGATGAAATCGATGTCGCTGATTTTGGTGGTGCTAAGACCGGTCGATCGGATAAATCACTGAAAGCCGATGTCGGGCAAGCGGTTTTTGACGGTGCTTATGAACGCTTATCCGAAGGAGTCGAGCGGGCTTTAGCCGAGGCCTCCGGCTTGGTTCGGATTGTTGTCGGCCGGGGCCGGCATAAAGTGGAAGTCATAGCCAAAGCCGAAGAATCTTTTTTATTGTCGGCCAAATTTGCTTGTCCGCGGGACGGTTTTTCTTTTCCCGAAATTGAACCGCGGTTATTTTCTTTCAATTCGCCCTATGGCGCTTGTCCGGCTTGTCATGGTTTGGGAACCGAACAATTATTCAGCCGGAAGGTTTGTCCGGTTTGTGCCGGTTATCGTTTACGACCGGAAGCTCTGCAGGTTTTTTTGAAAAGTGATCAAGCTAAAAAAAATATTGTTGAGGTGACCGCTTTGTCGGTCGAAGCGGCTAAAGACTTTTTTGCCGAGCTTAAACTGTCTCGCCAAGATGAAGAAATTGCCGAAGGGGTTTTGCGCGAAATCACTTCGCGGATAAAGTTTCTTCATGATGTCGGTTTGGATTACATTACTCTTGACCGTAAAGCCAGCACGCTATCAGGCGGCGAGGCCCAGCGGATTCGGTTGGCTTCCCAGCTTGGTTCGCGTTTGGTTGGTACCCTTTATGTTTTGGATGAACCGACAATCGGTTTGCATGCCCGAGACAATGACCGTCTGATTAAAACCCTGCTTGACCTGCGAGATATCGGCAATACGATTATTGTCGTTGAGCATGATGAAGATACCATTTACGCTTCGGATTTTTTGGTGGATATCGGTCCGGGAGCGGGCGTCCATGGCGGCCGGATTGTGGTGGCTGAAGCGACAGAAAAATTATTGACCGCCAAACGCAACACTTTTAATTCGCTGACGGTTGATTATTTGCGTGGTGATCGGGAAGTGCCGGTTCGGGCGACTCGTCGTTCGCGGGAAAAGGGCACGCTAAAAATTCGCGGCGGCCGGATTTTTAATCTTAAAAATTTAAATGTCGATTTACCGCTTGGTCGCTTGGTGGCGGTGACCGGGGTTTCCGGTTCGGGTAAATCAACTTTTGTCTATGAGATTTTGCATAAAAATGTTTTAGCTCGGACTGATCGGCGTTTGCGTTCCAATCAAACTTTTAATTGTCGGTCATTTACCGGCAGTGAATATCTAAATCGGACGATTTTAATTAACCAAGCGCCAATCGGTCGGACGCCTCGTTCTAATCCGGCGACTTATACCGGCGCCTTTACTTTTATCCGCGAATTATTCGCCGCCACCGAATTGGCTCGCGTCCGTGGTTGGAAACCGGGCCGGTTCTCTTTTAATGTTAAAGGCGGTCGTTGCGAGGCTTGCCAAGGTAATGGCCAAGTAGCGGTGGAAATGCATTTCTTGCCGACGGTGTATGTCACTTGTGATGTTTGTCAGGGCAAGCGTTTTCAAAAAGAAACTTTGGAGGTTGTTTACAAAAACAAAAATATCAATCAAGTTTTACATTTGACGGTTGAGGAAGCCCTTAAATTTTTTAAAGATATTCCGGCGATTGCTGATCGCTTGCAAACCCTTTATGATGTCGGTTTGGGTTATTTGGCCTTGGGTCAATCGGCGACCACCCTATCCGGTGGTGAAGCTCAACGGATTAAAATTGCCGCCGAGCTTTACCGGCCCTTTACCGAAAAAACTCTGTATATTTTAGATGAACCGACAATCGGTCTTCATTATGACGATGTTCGTAATTTAATTGAAGTCTTGGAGCGGTTGGTTGATCGTGGGGGAAATTCGGTGGTGGTGATTGAGCATAATATGGAAGTGATTAAAAATGCCGATTACGTTATCGACTTGGGTCCGGATGGTGGTGAAGGTGGCGGAGAATTGGTGGCCGCCGGTTCGCCGGAAGAAATTGTTTATATCAAAAATTCGCATACCGCTAAATATTTAAAAAAAGTATTAGACCGGCCCCGACCGAAGAAATTATAAGACAAACAGATGACCTACGAACAAGTTAAAAGTAAAAAAATTCCCGATTGTCCGGGTGTCTATTTTTTTAAACAAGGCCGGACGATTCTTTATATTGGCAAGGCGACTTCCTTAAAGGATCGCTTGCGGAGTTATTTTACCGGTGACTTACTTACCAGTCGGGGACCGCGCTTGGTTAAGATGATTACCGAGGCCACCGGTCTTAGCTGGCAGGAAACCGATTCGGTGCTGGAAGCGTTGTTGCTTGAAGCGACATTGATAAAAAAGTTTCAACCGATTTACAATATCCGCGAACGGGATGATAAAAGTTTTTGGCATATTGCCGTCACCAAAGAAGCTTGGCCGCGAGTTTTACCGGTCCGTGGTCGGGATTTGGCCGCCGGGAAAGTTGGGGAGATAAAATATCTTTTTGGTCCGTTCCCGCAAGCCGGAGAATTAAAAACGGCGCTTAAAATTATCAGACAAATTATTCCATTTCGCGATAAATGTTTACCCGCCCTCTCTCAAGAGAACGGGCGGGCTCAAACCGGTCAAGGTCGACCATGTTTTGCCCGGCAATTGGGTTTATGCCCGGGAGTTTGTACTGGCGAAATTGATAAAAAAACTTACCGGCGCCAGATTGATAGTCTTTGTTTGCTTTTGTCCGGCCGGAAAGAAGCGGCGGTTAAGTCTTTAACCGCCGAGATGAAGGTGGCGGCCGGTCGGCGGGATTTTGAATTGGCGGCCGTTAAACGAAATCAACTTTTTGCCCTTAAACACATTCGCGATGTGTCGCTCATTGGCCGTCGCCGATCCGAGGTCGGTGGCCACCAGCGAATCGAGGCCTATGATATTTCTCATCAAGCCGGTCGTTTTATTGTCGGGGCGATGGCGGTCGTCAGTGGTGGTGAAGTCGAGCTTTCGGCTTATCGTCGTTTTAAAATCAAGGATGAAACGGCCAATCGGGGCGATGTGGCTAATCTGAAAGAGATTATTACTCGACGCTGGAATCATCTTGATTGGCCCGAACCCAATTTGATCGTGGTGGACGGCGGTCGGGCGCAAGTCAATGCCGCCACTAAAACTCTGGCTAATCGGGCGATAACGATTGTCGGTGTGGTTAAAGATGAATATCATCGGCCGCGGAAAATAATCGGTCCGGCCGGTCCGGTGAAAAAATTTACTCGAGAGATTTTATTGGCCAACAGTGAAGCTCATCGCTTTGCTCTGGCTTATCATCGACGGTTGAGAAAAAATTAGACGGGGAAATATCCACGGAATAATTTGTCGGGGGACGGTTTTTATTGTCGGAAGTGTTATAATTAAACCTATGATGGATTTGGATAAATTCAAGGCGAATGCCAACGCTCATTTGGCGGTGGCTCGGTTTTTATTCTTACTGACCGGTATTGTCGCTTTGGGTATTTTTGCCATTAATAGTGATTATTCTTCGGAGTTGGCAGTCGAGGCGATTGGTACGGGTATGATCTTTTTTGCCGGGGCGATTTGTTTTAACGCTTTATGGTATTTCTTTATTGATCATTTTAAAAACCGTCTTCATTCGCGTAGTCTGGATGCTTTGGGTTTCAGCCAGGTTGTACTTGATTTGGCGATAGTTACCGCTCTTCTTTATTTGATTGGTGATCCGGGTATTTACGGCGCTTTCCTTTTCTTTATTCCGATTATTGAAGCGGTGGTTTTATTTAATTTTTGGTTACCCTTTGCCACGGCCTTGATTGCTTCAGCGGCTTTGGCTTGGTTGCGTTTTAGCGCCGAAACCGGCATTTGGGATATTGCTGATCCTGATTTTGTTATCGGCATCAGTCCGGATAATTTAACAGTGGTTACCGGCCATGTAGCGGTTTATTTATTGGCGGCCGTCTTTTTGTCTTACAATTATCAATCGGTTCGACCGCTTAAAATTTGGCGGAATAAAAAAGAGCAGTCGGAATTAAATCCAACCGGTGGTCAATCGCCGGCGGAAAAATTGGCTCGCCAAGCGGAAGAAAAAGTGGCTACCGCCGAGCGGGCCTTAGCTTCCAAAGACTTGGAATTAAAACTGGCCAAACAGCAATTGGAAAAATTGGAACAGTCCAAATCCAAATTTATTTCCGTTACCACTCATCAATTACGGACCCCACTCTCGGCCATTAAATGGACATTTAATATGATGTTGTCCGGTCAGATCGGCGCTATTAATGAAGAACAACGAACTTTTTTGGAAAAGGCCTATGAAAGCACTCAACACATTATCTCCATCGTTAATAACTTATTAAATTTGGATCATTCCAATTTAGATGATAGTGAGCTTAATATCTCCAAGATGGATATTGATAAATTAATTGAAAATACCATCGGCGAATTTAGTAATCAATTAGAGAGCAAGGACATTGAATTGGTTATCAAAAAACCCCGGCGAGACTTGCCGGTGATTGAGGCTGACCCTGGTCAAATTAAAATCGTGGTTGAAAATTTACTGGATAATGCGATAAAATATACTCCCAAGGGTGGTCAAGTGACATTGCAAATAAAAGATGATAGAATAAACACAGCTCGGGAAAGCTTGGAGGTAATTGTTTCAGACAGTGGCATCGGTATTCCTGAGGAAGAGCAGAAGAAGATCTTTCAAAAGTTTTTTCGGGCGACCAATGCTGTTGCCGGTGTTCCCGATGGCAGTGGTATCGGCTTGTTTATCACTAAAGGCATAATTGACCGCCATCAGGGAACGATTTGGTTTGAAAGTGTCGCCGGTAAAGGGGCGTCTTTCCACTTTATCTTGCCGTTGCGGCATCAGGTCAAGGCCAAGCAAGCCATACCTTCCAATCAGGTCGCTACACCGGCACCGGCGCCGGCGGTTAAGCAAACCGAAACCAAGCCGGGGCCGGTTAAGGTCGATGATCAAGCGGGGGAAAACCCGCCATCGGCCGAAACCGAGGTTAAAGCAATCGGCCATTTGCCGGTGCCACCAGCCGCCAGAAAAATTTAGCAAGTTTAATTAATAATTAAAATATGGATAGCGACAAAAAAAAGATATTAATCATTGAAGACGACGAATTTCTGCGATCTCTAACTGCCAAACGTCTGGAAAAAGAAAATTTTAATGTGGTGGTGGCGGTTGACGGCGAGACGGCGGTTGGTCTGGCGGCTGACGAAAAGCCCGACTTGATTCTGCTTGACCTTTTATTGCCGGGGCTGAACGGTTTTCAAGTTTTAGAAAAGATTAAACAAAACGAGGAAATTAAGGATGTGCCGGTGGTTATCTTTTCTAATTTGGGCCAGCGAGAAGATATTGAAAAAGCCAAATCGTTAGGAGCCAGCGACTTTTTGATCAAAGCTAATTTTACTTTGGATGATGTTGTCGAAAAAGCCAAATCTTATTTAAGTAAATAATTTTAATAATGTCCGGAATTCGTGTTGGCGTTCTGCGCGGGGGTCCGAGTTCCCGATATGGCAGTTCACTCGCAACCGGCGCTTCAATCTTGAAACATTTACCGACGGAATTTCGGCCGGTTGATGTTTTGGTTGATCGCCGGGGCAATTGGCATCTTAACGGTTTGTCGGCTTCACCGGAATCAATTAAACGAAGTTTAGACGTCGCCATTAACGCTTTGCATGGCGATTTTGGTCAAGACGGGGGAGTCCAGCAAATACTGGAAGCTTTAGGTTTACCCTACACCGGTCCGCGACCGGTATCGGCCGCTTTGGCCGCTAATAAACAGCTGACCAAGACTTTACTTGAACGCGAGGGCATTAAAATGCCAACCGGACTTCACTTCTCGGCGATTGGCCAAGTGGAGGAAGAAGCCGATGAGGTGTTTAAGCGTCTATCTCCGCCCTGGATTATCAAGCCGGCTAATCGAGCGGCCTTAAAACCTCTTTTAGCCTATGATTTTCCCGCCTTGGAACAAGCCTTGCAAGCCTATCGCCACCATTACCAACCGATTTTAGTCGAAGAATATATTGTCGGTCGCCGGGCTCTGGGTGGTGTTTTAAATCATTTTCGTAATCGGCGTCACTACTCTTTACCGGTGGCGGAAGTACCTCTGGGGGTTGAACGAAGTCCGGACGGTAAATATTTTATTTTAAACCTGTCGGCGCCGATGATCTGCCCGGGATTATTTAATGATTCCGTTAAGGAAGAAATTGCCGACTTGGCCATTCGGGCCCATCAGTCTTTGGGACTAGCTCATTATTCGGCCAGTGACTTTGTTGTTTCGCCCCGTGGTATTTATTTTCTCGGCACCGACACTTTGCCGGCTTTGACGGAAGATGCTTTTTGGCCACAAGCGTTTCAAGCGGTGGGTGGTAATCTCCGCCAGTTTATTGGTCATTTAATTGATTTAACTTTATCTGCCGGTCACCAGAACCAGACCATTTCAGAAAACAGATATTTTTAATTTTAACTTACGAAAATTTGACGACTAAAAGCGAATCGTCGGTAAAATATCAAGGAAATCCGAGCGAATACTGTCGGCCGGCTGCCGGTAATGGGTCCGGAAGAAATAAATAATATCGCCGGCTTTGATAATTAAATTATCACTTGGTTTCGGTTCACCGGTTTGATACCATAGAGCCACTCGGCCTTGGATTTGGCCTTGTTGGTGTTCGTTTATCCGTTCGGAAAAACGAGCTTCCGGATTATCCTCGGCCCAACGCAGGGGATTGCGGGCTTCATGTTTGTAAAGTTGGATCGTGATTAGGGAGCTATTTTCGTCGATGGCCAGATTAAGCCGGCGTTTGGGCGTTAGGATATAAGTGCTGTCGGCCGTACTGTCGACTAATTGATCGGTTTGGTCTAAGTCGTAGCCATTTGGTCCGGCGGGATAGGTAAAGCGGAAATCATTTTCCGGGCTTTTAAATTCCGTCAATTCTTCTTCGGCGGTGACCCTGACTGATTCTTCGGTCGCTTGGTTAATTGCCGGGCCGAACAAAATCATTGGCAACAAAAAAACGGCGGCGAATAATAAAACGACGACAATGGCGATAGCCAGATGTAAAGTTTCTTCTTTGGTAGACATAAATTAACTTTAATTTTAAGAATAACTATCTGGTAATTATAAAGGGCATTAAACAACAGGGCAAGCCGAATGGGGATTAGACTGAAGTCTATTTATATTGTACACTTGAAAAGTTATTTTGGGCCCGTAGCTTAGTTGGTAGAGCGCCTGTTTTGCATACAGGAGGTCAGGAGTTCGAATCTCCTCGGGTCCACCGCAAATTCCTACCCCTTGACTTTTTCTATATTATAGTGTTATAATCCAGACAGTTAGTTTGAGTTGAAATTTGAGTTGAGAAAAGAAAGGAGGCTTGAAGATGAAGAGGAATGGGCCGTCGCCTGAGACGGCAATTATGACCGAGGCCAGCCGATTCTATGAACTGGCTAGCCTGGTGGCTGATGGCAAGCTTTCGGGTTTTGCCATTACCACCGACATCCGCGGGGAGATCTCGAGGGCTGCTGTTCTCTTTGAACAGCAGGACCTCGAAAAGTGTCTTGCCGTTTGGCAAAACACTAACACTTGGTTCCGAAACAAGCTCCGGAGCTATATCCTCAACGCGCCGGAAAAGAGGTTCTGCTCGGAGATTTCTCGCCTGCGTCGGCGGGAAGTCCACGAGGACTTGGTCAAGAAGGTTGGCCGTCGGGTCAACGACTTGAACAAGTTTGTGTCCGGGCAGGAGCGAGGTTTTGACCTCGCTCAGGCAATCGATCTCTACAGCGCTGTCTGCGACGAAATCGGCGCGGTGGAAGACGAATTCCAGATTCGTTCCACCAAGGGTCTCACTTTGCAGAAAGTGGGGTGACGATGGATTGCCGTTCTAGGCCCCGGACATTTGTTCGGGGCCTTTTTAATATTAATTTTCTTTGTGGTAAGTAATTAATCAGCCAACAGTTGGCAAAGGTGCAAGCAAAGCAGTTTGCTTGCTGCCTCCCTCACTTCGTTCGGTCTGCCGAGAATTGGCGTCAGCTCACATCAATATTTTCATTCGTTCCACTCTGAAAATATTGTGTGGCTCCTACCCGGGCTCGTCTGTCTCGCAAGCTCGACATGACTGTGCCTTTCAATTCTCGACGCAAGCAAAGCAGTTTGCTTGCTGCCTCCCTCACTTCGTTCGGGCTGCCGAGAATTGAACTCGGGTCACACGCACCCCATGCGTGCATACTACCACTGTACTACAGCCCGTCTTTTGGCCCCGACAATCGCCGACTCGCCTTTATTCTAGCAAAAAACAATTAAATTGACGAGATTTAGCGGATGCAAAAATAACTCAAATATGCTTAAATTAAGTCGTCAAGCTCCCGTAGTTTAATGGATAAAACACGGCCCTCCGGAGGCCGGGCTGCAGGTTCGATTCCTGCCGGGAGCACAAAAACAATGAGTCTGACATGAATATGTCGGACGACTATGTTTTTGTAGTTATCGGCAGGAATCGAACCGACCCCTCCCCAGTTTTGGAATTAGAAAATTCCAAAACACAAAACTGGGGAGGGGGAGTGGAGGTCAAGGGAGTGAGATATTTTTGAGTCGTAGATGAAAAAATATCCACGAGAGTGGCCGATTCCCTGCCGGCAGGCAGGCTGCCGGGAGCATCAAAATCAAACTTCGTTCGGGATGTCGGGAATCGGCGTCAGCTCATCGCGCTATAATTGTTCGCTCATTCTTCGCTCCTAAGTTGAGTTTTGAAAAGCTCCAAGTCTTCGCTTTCCAACTACCCGGGCTCGCCCGTCGTGCTCGCTTCGCTCCGCGCGACATGGCTCCGCCTTTCGCTTCCCGACGCAAGCAAAGCCGTTTGCTTGCTGCGTCCCTCACTTCGTTCGGGATGCCGGGAATCGAACCCGGGCCGCACGAACCCGAATCGTGCACACTACCACTATGCTACACCCCGTTACTGTGGTGTTATTTTAGCATTTGCTCGAACTTTTTTCGAAAGGAAACTAAACGAATG
>JBBDJY010000013.1:14454-94418 GCA_040879645.1 Minisyncoccota bacterium | reverse complement strand
CTTTGTTTCATACAATTCCATGTTACAGGAATTGCATTTCAAAAGAGAATTTTCAATATCACTGATCTCATAGTAGGATAGATGATAAACATGAGAGAAATTTTCATCATTGGAACCATCCACGGTAAATATACTCCTAAAGAAGAGTTACAAAAAATCTTGGAGGATTTAGAACCGGATCAGGTTTTGGTTGAATTAACAGGAGTACCGTCTTTAGAGATGAAGGCGAGACAAATTTATGCCGAAGAGCTGGTCTTCGCTTATCATTGGGCCAAAGATCGCGGACTGGAAGTTGGTACTTTTGATGTGGACAGCCAGCACTCTTATTTTATAAAAGGAAAAGGACCAAATGATCAAGAATATAAAAAATTGATGGAGAATCAACAATCTATCATCGAGAAACATTCTTGGAAAGAATTTAACAACGAGACAGTTAATAATTTATTAAATGATCCACTCTTACCGTTATTGTTCAATATGGATAACGAAAATCAAAGAGAAAAAATAATGCTTGAAAATATTAAAAAATTAATGATAGAGAACGATCGAATTGTGATCGTAACAGGTGCCGGGCATCTCCAATTTTTCGAAAGCAATTTACCTGAAGCAAAAATCCCATTACGGACAAAAATACCTGATAAATCTGGTCAATAAAAAAATCGCCAGACGGGGTCTGGCGATTTTGCCGTGTTGATAGTGAAAATATGCTCGAGAAGATGACTAAGAAGGCAGATCGAATTCGTCGTTCTTGACGCCCTGAACGAAAGCCCTCCACTCATCATGGTTGAAGTTCAGCACGGGTCCGGCCTGGTTCTTGGAATCGCGAACCACGACAAGGTCCTTGCCGATGGATACCTCGACGCACCTGTTCCAGACATATTGGGAGAAGGTCGATTTGACAAACTTCTGCCCACCCAGATCGTTCAGAATTCCCAAACTCATGACACGGTTCCTTTCTGTGTGTTGTTAGAATTGACAGTCTTCTTACTCAAAATCCTTGGACTCTGAGATTTTTCGATATTCTTCCCACATGGATGAATATCGCAAGAAAGCTTCTCTGTTGCAGTTAACTACAAATCGCTTAATCTCTTCTGACTCACTCTTTCCTTTCTTGTTGGTTTGGTCTACCAAAAGACGAGGAATCTCTTTTGGTTTTGGACCAGAAAAATGGACGACTTTTGCTTCTGGATTGAAACCCCACCATGGTTTCCAATCATAGAGAGGATCGAGTCTATCCCATTTGCCTCTGAAAAAAGTATTCCAAGCTCCTTGGCTACATGGTCCATTGCCATCAAAAGCAAAATCGAAGTTGTGCTTGATTAGATGTTGGACCAACTTGGGATAATCTCTCTTCATCCTCTCTATGTTGATTAGCATCACTCCTGTGCCTACAGAAGACCAATCTGAGATATCCCAATCTGGCGATGCCGCAAAATAGGAAGTCTCGACGTCATCCAGATCAATCTCGTTCAAGATCATAGTGTCCACGTCAACAAAGAGGGTGTACCTGTCCTTCACTCCATAATAATCAAAGGCATTGGCAATCTCAGTCCGTAGATAAGTTCCGGCGCAGAACTCGAGGGATTTTTTCCCTCTGTTCTGAAGATACTCTGGATTACCATCTGTTAAAGTAAAGACGCATCTCATTTTCACCTCCTTTCAAAGACCAAGTTTTTCTCCGGAACTGTTCCGGAGAACCTATCTTGAAGCTACTCCCCTTAATTTTGTTGGCAAGAGAAAACAGCTGATTTTTCCGGCTTCACCAAAAAACGGCTCGATTGAGACGTTTTTGGGATGCCTGATTCAATTTTGTGAATTTTGTTGTTAGGGTCCAATAAAAATCAACCCTTAACCGTGGAATGACTATGACAATGATTTGAAACATTGCGGTCTAAATGGCAAGGATCCCAATGAAATACTAGGATTAATTAAAGAGCCAAATGTCTTTAGTTAGAACAATGATATCTTGCTATAGGATAATATTTATGGTAGAGTGAGATGAGCTTTGATATTGTGTCGAAGTTGCACCTTGAAAACTGGCCATAACATGAGGAGGTATAAAGATGAAACTTAAGCCACTTTATATTTCTGCCCCGTCAAGAAGTGGTAGTAGTTTGTTGATCAAGATTCTCAACTGCACGACAAACATGTCAATTGTCAACGAGCCATTGAATTCAGTGAACATTTCTGACCGATCAAACATCACAACCATATTTAACTTTATCGAAGAAAGTTTACGATATGGTTTCATGATGCAAAGGATCGACATTAAAGGATTGGAAGTGACCGATACTTTTCCTCCTTCAAAAACCAGATGGGGAATGGTAAAACGTTCCCTTGATGGAATGAGGATTGTTGGAATTAAGAAATCTTTCCCAGCCTTTTCGAACAAAGATTTCTTTCAATTGTTCATTCAAGAATGGCCAGACTTTGTCAAATGGATGAACAAGGATCTAGGTGGTGGAGTAATTGTGATTGTGAGGGATCCCAAATTTACCATCTTGTCATGGAAGACAACCTTTGATGCTCTGAAAGAGGGCACAAAAAATCAATGCCTCGCATGGAACTTGATTGCCGATACTATTCTCTCCTCTCGTAGTTTGGGAGTTCATGTCGTTCGTTATGAAGATTTAATTCAAAACCAAACCGCTACCGTAGAAAGGATAGCGACACATCTGGGGATTGAATTAGATTTTAAAGAAAAACTGCCAAAGATCAAGCAATCCTCTCTTGAAGATTTTTTTGGCAGGAGGAGTGACATATCGTCAGGGTCGCTTGAGACTGAGTTTCGAATAATCGAAGATATGTGCGGGGAAACCGCCAGAAAATTCGGTTATTGACACTTAAGTCTCCGGAATAATAGTACAAACACATCACCCGGTCATACAGACTGGGTGATTTTTAATTAATCATCCAGTCTTTGGATATTAGCGCCGATATCGTTAAGTCTACCGACAATATTTTCATAACCTCGATCTATTGGATAAGCGTTTCTTAGAATTGATTTCCCTGAAGCCGCTAACATGCAAGTTAATAAATTTATTGATGGTCTTAATGCTGGGGGACAGATGATTTCGGCAGGTTCTAATTGTGTCGGACCAGAAACAATCACTCGATATGGATCAAGTAGCATGATATCAGCCCCCAAACGGTTCATTTCTGTATAATAAATAGCTCTATTTTCATAAGCCCAATCGTGGACTAATGTTTGACCTTCAGCCTGAGTGAGGATTGGTAAAAATAAAGGAAGATTGTCTATATTTAAACCTGGATAAGGACTGCCGTAAATTTTATCTGGCAATGCTGTTAGGTTTGAAGGAATAATCTCAATATCGACTAAGTCAAAATAATTATTATCTGATTTGTATATTTCACTGACATTAAATTTTTGCCCCATTGTTTGTAATTTTTCTAGCTCCAAACGAAGAAAATCAATAGGGCAACCAATCACCTTTAGATTAGATTTAGTTGTGATGGCGATTGATATCAAAGTCATAGCCTCTATGGGATCAGGCATGATGGAGTAATCATTTACTGGTTTCAGTTTTTCAACACCATCAATAATTATATTAAAAGAATCAAGGTCTCCTATCTTTACCCCGGCTCGTTTTAAAAAATAACACAAATCTCTAACCATATAATTAGAAGAAGCGAAATGAATTGTGGTCTTTCCTTGAATCAAGGAAGCTGTCATAATAGCATTTTCTGTCGCGGTATCACCAGATTCATACATAACAAACTCTGATTTTTTTAAATCCTCTTTTGTAATGAGATAAGAATCGGTAGTTTCTTGTATTTTTACCCCTAAATGTCCTAACGATAATATATGAGGATTGACTGTTCTTTTTCCTAATTTACAACCACCGGTTTTTGGTAAGGAAAAATTATTACTTACTCCAGAAAGCGCCCCTAAAAGAAGTATCCCGGATCTCGTTTTGGCAAATGATTCTTGATTCAGATTTTCCGGTTTTATTTGTTCCTCGTTAAGAATTTTTAATTTATGCTCTTCTTCCCATGTAATTTTTAATCCTAATGAAGTTAAAACTTCTATTATTCTTTTAACCTCTTCAATCGCCGGAACATTAACAAGGGTCGTTTCTCCTTTAATCATAATCGTGGAACACAAAATTGCCACCGCTGAGTTTTTACAGGAATTAACCTTAATTGAACCGCTTAATTTCCGTCCACCATTGATACTGAAATATGACATTTTCCTCGTATTTTAAAGTTAAAATTGATGATGTTATTGTATAATAAAGAAGACAAAAAGACAAAATAAGAATAGATTCAAACCTCTTATGGATAAACTAACTCTAGTCAATAAAAGCACGATATGGCTTCATATCGTGCTTTGAGTGTGTTGATATTAGAAGGACAATCATTCCTCCTGAATGCTTGCTTTAATGGCTCGGAGTTTCCCAACGATATCCTCGTACCCTCTACGGATAAGCCCGATATTACTTAGGCTTGAGGAACCTTGAGCAACCAATGCGGCGATGATGTAAGAAAAACCACCACGGAGATCTGGGATGTGGATCCTTGCCCCCTTTAGAGCCGTTGGTCCCGCAATCACGGCACTGTGAAATGCATCGCGATTGGCGAAACGGCAACTGATTTGCCCGAGACATTTCTGATAGAGCTGGATTTGAGCACCCATCAACTTGAGGGCTTCGATATAGCCGAAGCGACCTTCGTAGACAGTCTCATGTATGACGGACAAACCATCGGCTTGAGTGAGCATGACGGCGAATGGTTGCTGCCAGTCGGTCATAAACCCCGGATGAACATCTGTTTCAAGTGCCATCGCCTTAAGGGTTTTACTCTCTCGAGAGAACTCAATACCAGATTCCGTGATCTCAAAGGCACCACCAGCCTGACGAAAAGCGTTGAGGAATGTCATCATGTTCATTTGTTCGGCGCCCCTTACAAAAATCTTACCATTTGTCGCCGCGGCCAAACATGCCCAAGATGCCGCTTCCAGCCTGTCAGGAAGTGCTTGATGTGTAAACCCAGAGAGTTTCTCTACTCCGTAGATCGTGATTACCCTATGAGTATCCACGGATATGATCGCCCCCATCTTTTGGAGTACCGCAATCAGGTCCATAATCTCTGGTTCGATAGCAGCGTTGCTTATTTCTGTAACCCCATCCGCCAAAACCGAAGAAAAAAGAATCTGCTCGGTTGCACCGATACTTGGATATGGCAACCTGATTTTCGCTCCGCGCAAACGGTCAGCGAACATCTCCAGGTGCGTTTCGTATACCTCGACTCGCGCCCCGAGAATTTTTAGGGCCTCGATGTGGAAGTCGATGGGACGATTCCCGATCTGACAACCTCCAAGAGTAGGAACAATGACGTGTCCAGTGCGTCTCAGTAATGGACCGCAAGCAAGAACGGGGATACGGCTCTTGCCAGCGAATTCTCCCATTTGATCTAAAGGAATCTGTGTGAGCGACGGAGTGGTTATCTGAAGAGTGTGGTCATGTGTGAACGTCACATCACCACCAAACGCCGAGATCATGTCACGCATTATATCTACATCGACAATACGCGCGACATTTTTAATCACACAGGTATCATTTGTAAGCAACGTCGCCACCATGCTTTTAGGTACGGTGTTTTTGGCGCCACGAACAAAGACTTCACCTTCAAGTGGATGCCCACCTTCAATGTTTAGAGTATCTGCTTCTTCCATAACATTAGCCTCCATGTCTTTTGGCTTTCAAGGTCCAACTTCTTTATCACACTAAATCTCATTTTACTCTACCATAATTATGATTTTATAGCAAGATCTCTTCTTTGACAAAATACCATTATTATTTTAATGTCAAGATAGATTAAATAGATAAAATTGACAATCGAGGCAATTTTTTGCCAAAATTAAACCAACTAACGAAAGGATAAACCGATGAAAAAGAAACACCCCACTCCCTTACTCGGGACAGTTTTGCGGAAAGTCGCTCCCCGAATCGGAGCGGTGGTAACCATGGAACCGAATTGGCAGATTGTCGGCCAGATCGCTTTCAAGAATGGTCGGAGATGTTACTTCAAGTATTCAACCCTTGACCTTAACCCGATGGGCGCCTCGGAGTTGGCGCGTGACAAGGACTTTGCCGCCTTCTTTATCAAAAAGGAGGGTTATCCGGTGGTATCCGGCCAGGCCTTCTATTCTGATGATTGGTGTCGGGCGATCAATTCCCGGCGCGATCACGAGGCCGCTTATCGTTATGCGCGGAAGCTCGGCTGGCCGGTAATCGTCAAGCCCAACAGTTCCAGTCAAGGGTTTGACGTCAATCTGGCGCACAATCGAGTTGAGTTCGATCAAGCTCTGGGGCGAATCTTCAAACGCGATCGGGTCGCTCTGGTGCAACGTCCGGTCTCCGGTCGAGATTATCGGATCGTCGTCCTTGATGACGAAATCATCTCCGCTTACGAGCGCTTACCTCTAAGCGTAATCGGCGACGGCCGCTCAACAATCTTGGGATTGCTGAAGAAAAAACAACGTCAATTTGTCGCCTCCAGTCGTGATACTAAGATCAAACTCGACGATCCGCGAATGAGCTCAAAATTAAAGCATCTCGGCCTCACCTTCGATTCGGTGCCAAGTCGAAACGAGCAAGTCTTCCTCTTGGCTAATACCAATCTCTCAACCGGTGGCGACGCGGTCGATGTTAGTAATCAGATTCACTCCGAGTTCGCCCAAATCGCCATCCGGTTGACTCGAGCGATGGGGTTGCGTTTTTGCGGGGTCGATTTGATTGTCGCCGGTGATCTCAGTCAACCGCCCGATCATTATTGGGTCTTGGAGGTCAACTCGACACCCGGTCTCGACCATTACGCCAAGGCGGGCAAAGCGCAAGAGCGCATCGTCGAGAACTTGTACTTGAAAGTGCTCAAGAGTCTGGAAAAAGGGTAATTCTATTGCCCCCTAACGCTCGGTCAGATTAGATTCTGACCGAGCGTTTTTATTTAGATTTTAGTCTGAAAACTTTAACAAAAATATCTTTCTCTGGTGGCAAGCTCAAGCCTTTGTCGTTTGTCTGAGCACAAAAAAAGAAAACCAAAAAATCGCCCGAGAACTTGCCTCGGGCGAAATTGATTACCTTTTGATTACCCTCAAGAAAAACAAAAAAAGAAAGAAAAACCAAGTATGAAAACAAAAAATTGGCAAAAACCACCCCCGGATCCGCCTAAACAGACTCGGGGATGAAAGAGAAGAAACTGTCACGGGTTGGGGTTCGGACCGGCAGAAACCCTAATAGTAAAGACACTGCCGATATTGATTTCTTCTCCCGGGTCAAGATCCTGACGAAACACTTGACCCAAAGGTGAAGTATCGTAAACCTTAGGCGAAGATGGCCAAAAACCAAGGCTAAAAATCTCCGAAATAGCTTCCTGTTCATCCCAACCAATCAAACTAGGGACAATGACAGGAATCGATTCTTCCAAGACCACCCCAGCCTGAAAGCTGTCGGTGACAACCTGACCTAAGTCATCAGTCACCGACACACGAATTGAACCAAGTTCGGAAACAAGTTCGAACCATTTGTAACGAAACGAGACATGCCCAGATTTAAATGAGATAATCCGAGCAACGTTACGCCCCAGAGCCAAAGAAGGTACAACATTGTAGTCTTCAAATCCCGACGGCCAACTAATGTCTCCGTTGGCATTGATTACGGTTTCCGCCCTAATCTCGGTGAAACCAGAATCAAATACCTCTACCGGAGGAAACACAGCCTCCAGCAAGTATGGGGGTTGACCACCAAAAGCCGTGACCGTAAATACCAGATGATCTTCAACAGCAAACGCTCCGCCATTGGCCGTCACTTCCAACGCCAATGCCGACAATACCGGCACTTGGACCGATACAGCCTTGGACTTCTCTTGCCCGTCAGCGCCAGACAAGGTCATCACCACTGATGACTGGCCGGACGGTTTGGTTGTTGTCCAAACCGGCCGATTGACTTCAATATACCCGGGAGAATCCAGATACAATGAAACCGAACCGGAGCTCGGTACCACCGAGTAGCTGAGTTTGTTTTCGGTGTTGATAGTACCAGTGGCACTAACTCCATCATCAAATTCAACCTTGAAAGAGTACGGCGCCCGACTACCGGCATAGGTAACCGTGGCGACAAAGGTTTCGCCTTGAGCGAAGCTGTTGCCGTTTGGCAAGGAAACACTCAAGGAAAGATCGCCTCCCGGTTCTACCGGCGGACAGCCGAAAAACAAAGAGACACAGACAAGAAAAAGAATCAGGTGCTTCATTGAACACCTCCTTCTTCGCTTCCCAGTGAAGCGATTTGTTTGTGAAGACAGTATGACAGTTTCTAATTGTCAAACCCAGATTGACATCCGGGACTATCTATTGTCATCATAGAACGAGAGATATGATTTTGTCAAGAGGTAAAAGATTTCCTTAATCCCGAGCACAGGTAATTGACATTCTTTGTATGTGGGCAAGTTCAGTTCCACAACTGACTACCCATTGATTATTAATCCGAGCATTAGTGTTAACTCTTTCTCCTAGTTGGCACATCACTCCTCCAGAGATAAGAGTATAATCAGCGGGGCATTCCATAGAAGCCATATCACGATTCCACCAGTTCTCTGCCGTGTTCCACATAATACCATCTGGGTTTGGAGAAGAAGGACTAAAATTACTACCTCCTTCATAGACAAATTGAGCATAAAGATAAGGACTGGATTCTTCTTGCCAGCCAAGCTTACCGTTATTGTCAATCACTACCGAACGAGTGGCAACATCATCCTGACTAACTGTCGGTAAAGACACATCTCCACCTTGAGTAAATCGCATTATAGGTACATTAGTACGATTTTTAATGTTTAAAACTGGATTACTGCCCGTACTTCGAGATATGGCCCAAGCCCAACCATTAGGCGCATCTGTTCCACCTGATTTTAATTGTAATCCCGCTTCTACAATATTATCAGCCCAGACAGAAACAAAAACACTATCAGCTGACAATGCCTCATGGCCAATTTCTAGCAAATTGCTGGGATTTGGATTTCTAATCCCAACATTGCCATTGGGTATAATGGTAAATCTCTCAATCGTTGGGTTTGGACTTGTAGTGTGGAAAATCCTAAATCGGTCGTTACTAGTATCCAGATTCCAACCGGTATCTGGCGCAGTCAATAACCGCAACCGAGGAGCAGTCCCGATAATTGCAATTTGATTATCCGCCGCTATACTGGTTCCTGAATTTAACAGGTTATTCGCCGCTACCCAATTAGTACCATCGTGTCTCAAAGTTTGACTGGAATTACCAGCCGGGAGACCGCCACCACCTAACTCCATTACGCTTTTCCACCCCAGATTACCGGCCGTATCACTGACTACCACACGCGGATGAGCTGATTGTTCAGGTAAGCTGGATAATTGGATAACGCCATCTTGTTTAAGGACTAATCTATTACTATTGCCTTGATTGGCAAAAACCAAATTACCGGAAGAGTCATTCGGCTTATAAAGATACCACTGGGGAGTACCGGCGGTAGCCCATTGAATGCCGGCGGCACGACTGCTCAACGAATTAACTCGAACAAAAGCCGAAGCGTCATAAGTATCGCCACCAACTTCCAGGAGTGCCTGCGGATTAGCGGTTCCGATGCCAACATGACCATTGCTGGCTATCCTGACTCGCTCCAAGTTATTAGTGGCAAAAGAAATATTAGTCGGCTCATAATTCCAAATCAAAGCATTACCGGCGGCGGTCAGGCCATAGAGGGACCCATCGCCAGAACCGGTGCCCGTGGTGGCATTGGTAAATCGCATATAATTTGTTGCCCCGGAAGTCGATTGATGCATATGAAGCTTATTCCTGGGATTATTGGTTCCCAAACCGACATTACCACTCGGAGCAATCAACAGACGAGCAAGACCCGCCGTTTGGTCAAGAATAGAGAAAGAATCTGCCGGGGCTGACCCAACCTGCCAACCATTAGCGATACTCCAAGTATGATTACCACTACCACTGGAATGAGGAATGGTAAGAGAAATTCGAACATCGGGAGCATTTTTTTGAGCGGTAATCAGGGATGTTTGCGGATCGGTACCAAGGACAAAAATCTGTTGACCGTCATTTACAAGAATGGAAGAAGCCACCCAAGCATTAGTCGTACCACCGACATAGCGCAAAGTTTGCGAAGACGAGCCAGCCGGTAAGCCACCACCGCCAAGCGTATCTATTTCTTTATAACCTAAATTACCGTTATCATCAGCAGTGATTACCCGATTATTGGTAGAATTTTCAGGCAAAGACTGTAATCTAGTAGAACCCAAAACATGAAGTTTAGCGGATGGAAATTCATGACCAATTGCAACTGATTCAGATTGCGCATCAACTACCAAAACTTGATTTCCATTCCAACCGCGAAAAGTGGCCCTATAAGGTTCGCTTTGATTGTTCCATATAAAATCTCCTCTATCGAATATAACATCGCCTCCATCAACCTGTAGTCGACCAGTCGGACTAATAACACCGATTCCGACATTACCTAGTGAACGGTAAATATTATCACCCGTGCCTTGGGACCATAAACTATCACCGTCGCCACCGTCAATTTCACCGATCGGTTTAAAACCAATCATGCCATCTGCATCAGTAACTAAAACCCGCGGATAGGCTGATTGTTGCGGTAAATTATGAAAAATTAACCGGCCGGCCTCATTGATTGTTACCCTATTAGTCAAGCTTCCGCCGTCTATTTGCTGTTGCAAACGAATCGGTTGGAATTGAGTTGAGCCGGAAATAGCTATTGACCGCAAACCAAGATAATTACTTGGGTCGCTACCATGGACAAAGAAAAGACCCCTATAACCATTGCTATTTTCTGTTAAGAAACTACTACCCCGGAGATTCCCAACTACATCCAAACTATATTGAGGAATATCCGTCCCAATGCCAACTCGACGGCCAGCCAAAGTCAAAGTTGGAGTTGTGTCATAAGTTTTCCATCCAGTAGAGCGAGCAAAATGCAGGCGAGCTGTACCCCAACCACCGGGCATAGTGGAATACATTAAATATCCGGAATGAGCATTATGAATACCACCATATTCGGTATCGGTGGTAAATTGTAAACTTCGGCGACCAAGATCATTGGTACTAACTCCGTCATTATGACCAATAGCCGTACCAAGTTGAGTTCTTAAAGTCCCTAAAATCAGAGATCCAATTTTCGTCTGCTCGACAACGCTAACATTAATCGGCGCCGGAGCGTTACACTCTTCAGGCGTACCGCAAGGACCGGTATATTGAGCCAAAGCGGTACCAACCAAAACCAAAGACAAAAGCGCACCGAAAGCGATAATCGCTACCGGTTTTTTATTTTTTTTGAAAAGCATACTCATATTAATTTAAAAATGATTATTGCGAACCTTGTTCCAATTGTCGAAGGATTTCGGCCCGATCTTCTTCGGTTAGGGGCTCGGCTTCTTCAGCGTTTTCTTCCAGCTGTCGAAGGATTTCGGCCCGATCTTCTTCGGTTAGGGGCTCGGCTTCTTCAGCATTTTCTTCCAATTGTCGAAGGATTTCGGCCCGATCTTCTTCGGTCAATTCTTCATTAGCTGTTTCGGTGGCCGGTTCCGGCTCGGTTTGACTGCCGATTACCGCCAAAACAATCAAAGCCAAAACAATAATAATCGCGATGGCGGCGGCGGAATTCCGCACCAAGTGGCCGGTCTTTACTTCATCCGGCTGGGCTAATTCCGGTTCAGGATTGAATTCTTGATTCTCGCCCTGATTGTTCTCTTGATTTTGTTCTTCCATATTTAAATATTAAGGATTAATGATAAGAAATCGACAATGATATTAATTGATACAATAATAGTACCATAATCAAATAAGCAAACAATCATCGTCAAGCCGGACTGTTGATAAATCAGGGATAGTCCGGGCGGATTGACAAGATTTAAACCATCAAGTATGCTTATGATGTCAATGTCCGTTAGCCAAACGGGCAAATTTTTTTCAAAAAATTAGCCTTAGGTGCCGTCCTCGGACATAATATAAGTATTAAAATTTAATTCATTAAATATGATTGATCTCAAAGCTTTAAAATCATCGCTGGAACAATTAGAGGAAGAGCGAAATATCCCCAAAGAAAAAATCTTGGAAGCGATTGAAGATTCGCTAACCGCTGCTTATAAAAAAGACTATGGTAAAAAGGGCCAGATTATTCGGGCGCATTTTGATACCGATACCGGTAAAATTGAATTTTTCCAGGTTAAGATTGTCGTTGATCCGGATCAAGTTCGGTTGGACGAAGAAGACAAAACCGACGACGAAGACGAACGGCCTCGCTTTAATGAAGAGCATCATATCTTTTTAGCTGATGCCAAAAAGATCAAAAAAGATGCCAAACCGGATGATGAATTGATTTTCCCTTTGGAAACCAAGGATGATTACGGCCGGATTGCCGCCCAAACCGCCAAACAAGTTATTATTCAACGCTTGCGAGAAGCGGAAAAAGTCTCCGTTATGGGCGAATACTCCGACAAAGAAGGCGAGATTACCAGCGGTAAAGTGCAAAAAATCGAGCGCGGTAATGTTTTTGTTGATATGGGCCGAGTCACCGGTCTTTTGCCTCACGAAGAACAAATTCCCGGCGAATACTACCGTCAAGGCGAGCGGATTCGCGCTTATCTATACCTGGTGGAAGAAACGCCACGCGGAATCAATTTGAAATTGTCTCGCTCTCATCCCAAATTTGTAGAAAAACTGTTTGAAATCGAAGCCCCGGAAATTGCCGAGGGGTTGGTGGAAATAAAATCAATCGCCCGTGAAGCCGGCGTTCGCACCAAAATCGCCGTCTTTTCTCACGATGACGGCATTGATCCGGTCGGCTCCTGTGTCGGCCAAAGAGGCTCGCGGGTAACAACGATCATTTCGGAATTGGGCGGAGAAAAAATAGACATTATTGAATGGTCGGAATCGTCGGAAGAATTTATTTCCAACGCCTTGTCGCCAGCTAAAATTCTGGATATTACGTTAGACAAGGAAGTCGGCACCGCTACCGTTTTAGTGGCGCCGGATCAATTTTCCTTAGCCGTCGGTAAAGGCGGACAAAATGTCCGTCTGGCCGCCAAATTAACCGGCTGGAAAATAGATATCAAATCGCCGGAAACCAGTGAGGAAGAAGTTGTCTCTCCGGCCGAGGCCGAAGTTGATACTAGTGAACTCCCGACCGACGACCCGACAACCAACCAAGACAAAAACGATGACACCGAGACTGAAGAAAAAGATGGAGAAACTTCATCCGAAGAAATCGCCGAAAACCAAGAAGAACCGGAAACCGCCCCGACGGAAGACCCGGGCACTGAAAAATCCGCCGACCAAGAATCAAACATTGAAGAAGAGCCAAAAGGGTAATATAATCAAACCACTATTAATCGGAAACGCTCAAGTGGCGTTTCAAATCACATAATCCCCAATAATATGAATCTATGGCACGATATCCCACTGGGAGACGAAGAAGAATTCAACGTCGTGGTTGAAATTCCCAAATTATCACGAATTAAATACGAATTGGAAAAAGAAACCGGTTTGATCCAGGTTGATCGAGTTTTGTATTCGCCGATGCACTATCCGGCTAATTATGGCTTTGTCCCCCAAACCCTCTGGGACGACGGCGACCCGCTTGATGTTTTGGTCATCTCTCACGAACCTTTCGTCCCCGGCGCCTTGGTTAAAGCCCGAGCCATCGGCATTATGGATATGACCGATGACGGCAAATCCGACGCCAAAGTTTTGGCCGTCCCGGTGGCCGATCCCCGCTTTAACGGTTTGCGTGATCTGCCCAACACCGAACCGCATATTTTGGAAGAGATTTCCCACTTTTTTAAGGTGTATAAAGATTTACAAAAAAAGGAAGTCAAGATTGGTAAATGGGGAGACAAAAAAGAAGCCCAAAAAGCCCTGCGACACTCAATTAAACTCTATCAAAATAAATATCCCCAGTCATAACTGACAAAATCAATTGACCCTATGGTATAATAAGGCCGATACTTGATTTTCAAGTATCGGCCGATTATTATCTTTATTTTTAATTAATCAATAATAAAATTTTATGAAGAATTTTGCTTTTTTGATTGCCTTCCTCGTCATCTTTGGCTTGGCCGGTTCAGCCAGTGGCCAAGAAGCCGCTGATATCGATTCGACCACCGCGAGAGACCGAGGGAATAGTGAAGCGATAGAAACGACAATTGACGAGGAGCGACCAACCTCTCCGGGTCAAACTTTACAAGAGCGCGCTCGCGAACAACGCGAAGCGGTATTGCCATCTCGGGCCTTGGGAGCGCCGGCCGGCAGTGCGGAACGAGAGGCGGTGCGAAATCAACTAAAAGAACGAATTGAAGAAAGGATCCAAATGGTTAGAGAAAACCAAGCCAATATTGCAGAAGACCGAATGGCTAATCGAGATGACAAACTCAGACAAAATGTTCTTCGGATGCTTAATCGGATTGAAGCCGCTTTTGTCCGGGTAGAGATGCTGGCCTTGCGCTTAGAAGAACGCTTGGACATTTTTGAAGCCGATGGTGCCAATGTCGATCAACCACGCCAAACTTTAGTTGAAGCGGCTCAATTAGTGTCCGATGGACGGCTATTACTGGAACAAGCTCACACGGCCATTGACAGCTTAACACCGGAAGCCGGTCCGGCTGATTATCTGGCCGCCGCTCGCAGTGTCACTTCGGCCAGTATTGCCAAAGTCCGTGAAGCCCATCAAATGGTCGTTCGGGCGATAACCGAAGCTCGGGGGATGTCTTCCGCCAATCAAGACGAAGTCGACGATGAAGAAGCCGAGGGAGATGAAACTGAAAATGATGACGAAACCGAAGACGATGAAACCGAGGATATTGATCAATAATTAACAATTAACATTTAATTCATGGAGGAAAATAACGAGCAAATTAATCAAGGGGAAAATCAAGCGATTAACAACGAGCCGACTTTTAACGACAACAGTTTTGGCAACGGACCGGCGATGAAAGAATCCAAAGGACCAACCATTGGGATTATCATCATCATCTTAATCTTGGTTCTCGGCGGTCTCTATGTCCTATTCGGCCGGGAAGGAGGTTTGCCGACTGATGAAAATGGCCAAACCGAAGCCCTGTTGGAACAAGACTCATCGACCGAATTGGACGCCATTGAGGCCGACGCTTTAAATACCGAATTGGAAGGCCTTGACCAAGAATTAGAAGATTTGGAAGCGGAATTGTAAGCTCAATCAAACTAATTCCCTCAACTTAAAAGATCCCGCTCCGGCGGGATTTTTTTATGACCCCAAACGGTGATAAAAAATAAGGCTTTGAAAAAAAGGCCGATTGGGTTAGACTGAAAAGCGGTTTAAAATAAATAAAAATTAATATGCCTTATAACCTCAAAATTACTGAAGATAAAGACGGCCAACTAGAAATCAGCGGCGAAGTTTCAGCCGAAGATTTTGCCACTTACCGGCCGGCGGTGATTAAAAAATTGCAAGCCACCGCCACCATTGACGGTTTTCGCCCCGGTCAAGTACCGGAAAAAATTTTAATTGACCGTCTAGGTGAAGAGACGATTCTCCAACAAATGGCCGAGGAGGCCTTGCAAAAGGCCTACCCGGAAATCGTTGCCGAAAAAGAATTGGCACCGATTGGCCGGCCAGCCGTTACCATTACCAAGCTGGCTAAAGACAATCCGCTAGGTTTTACCATTAAAACGGCCATCGTGCCGACCTTTGACTTACCCGACTATCGCCAATTGGCAACCGAAGCCTTAGCCGAAACGCCAATTAACGACGAAGAAATTACCGCTAAAGAAATTGACGACTTCATCGCCAATCTCCAAAAAATGGAGGTCGCGAAAAATACTCCCCAAAAAGAAGAAGGAGGTGAAACCAAAACCGAAGACCGGCCGCCGATTGACGAGGCCTTCATTAAAAAATTCGGTGATTTTGCCACCGTAGCTGATTTTCGCGATAAAATTAAAGCTCAATTGACCGCCGAAAAAACTCATAAGCAAAAAGAAAAACGGCGAGCGGCCATCTTAGACCGCCTGGCCGCCGCCGTTAATCCGGCCTTGCCCGATATTCTAATCAACCAAGAACTGCAAAAAATGTTGGCCGAACTTAAAGGCCAAATCGAGCAAATGGGAATTAAATTTGACGATTACCTAAATCACCTCAAGAAAACCACTGATGAATTAACGGCCGGCTGGAAAGACGATGCCACCAAGCGAGTCAAAGTCGGTCTGATTCTGGAAAAAATCATCGCCGCCGAAAAACTGGAAGTCGGCCAAGATGAAGTTGATCAATACACCGAAGCCATTCTCAAACACCATCAAGCTAACGAAAATATTGACCCGGCGGCCGTTCGCCGTTACGCCCAAGGCGTTTTACTTAATGAAAAAGCCTTGGAATTGCTTGAAAAAGACGCTTAATCGTTCTATAATACAAATTCGGCGATTGAATCAGTCAATGGCCGGTAATCAATAAAAATATGCTTATTCCTACCGTTATCGAAAAATCCCAATATGGCGAACGAGCCTACGATATATATTCTCGTTTATTAAAAGAGCGAATTGTTTTCCTTGGTGGGCCAATTGACGACCAATCGGCCAATATTGTTATCGCCCAGCTTTTATTCTTGGAATCAGCCGACCCGAAAAAGGATGTTAAATTGTATGTCAATTCGCCCGGCGGTTCGGTTACCTCAACCTTGGCGGTGATCGATACGATGAACTATATCAAACCGGATGTTTCCACTATTTGCATCGGCTTGGCCGCTTCCGGCGGAGCGGTAGTTTTGTCCTCCGGTGCCAAGGGCAAGCGTTTTGCTCTGCCCAATGCCGAAGTGATGATCCACCAACCGCTTGGCGGGATTGAAGGCCAGGCTTCGGATATTGCCATTACCGCCAAACAAATCCTCAAGATTAAAGAAAATCTCAATAAAATTATGGCCAAAAATACCGGCCAGGATTTGGCTCAAATTGAAAAAGATTCCGATCGTGATTACTACCTCTCAGCCGAAGAAGCCAAAAAATACGGCGTCATCGACAAAATCGTCGCCACCGCCAAATAGCCCGATTTACGGTTGATAACAAAAAAGACTGACGCATCCGCGCCAGTCTTTTTTGCTTAAGCATAATTGAATTTACGAACCAACCTAAAAAGAATTTTGTTTATTTTTATTCGTAATTATTTCTTCCTCGGTAAATTAATAGAAAGAAAACATAAGGGAAACAAACCACGGTATAAAAATAATAGCCAAAATAACATATAGGATGATTCGGCCGGCCGATAGATGTTGATTATCTTTTTTGGGCCGTAATAATTTATGATTTTCCCGACTAAGACAAGTAAAGACGATAATAAAAGAAGCAAAAACAATTGTCGCAATTGAGGCTAATGATTTACCAATAATATCCTTAGGTAAAACTTCCCAAATAGCCAAAATCCCAAATAGGGCCAATAAAACCACCGAGATAATCAATAAGATAATCATTCCATGACGCAAAACGGCAAAAACCGGATTAACTTCAACCGGCGGCGTTGGAAGATGAGTATTCCCGCTGATTTTAGTATCAATTGAAACACGCCAAAGCGCCAATCGAAAAACGGCTACAATAATTACATTCACGGCCACAATCGCTAAAAGACCAATTGTTTGAAATGATTTTAAAATTATCTCTTCTTCAAAAAATTCCCAAATTCCCAAAATAGAAATAAAGGATAAAGTGGCAACACATAGGATAAAAAAGAAAACTGCGATGTCTTGTATTTTTTTCATTATGAGAGAATCAGGGATTTTTCGCATACTCATACTAAATTAAAATTGATTATTTTTAATCCAACAACCATACTATAAATAATAAAATTATTCCATCCGGCTAATTTGAGGGTTGAGTGACGAAACCGGATTATCTCGTTTTTTTTGATTACTCGACAGAATATTTTTGGTCTGATATAATCAAAAAGTTTTAGCATTAATAAATTTTAACTAAAATCCTTCTACAGTTTACTCGTCTTATGGCTTGTCCAAAAAAAATTATCGAAACCAATAAAATATCCTTATTTTTAGCCATGAAAAGGGTCTAGGCTTTCGCTGACAGCTGACCGACTAAACAAGAAACTGGGAAGGGCGCAATGCCATGGAATTATTGACTTTTATCTTCATCATCGGGGTAACCGGCCTCGGCGGTGTCGCCATTGGATATTTCCTGCGCTGGTTGGTAACTTTGGGCCAAAAAGGCTCAATGGAATTGAAGGTTAAACAGGCAATCCTGGAAGCCCGGGATGAAGCCCAAAATATCGTCAAAACCGCCGAAATTACCGCCGCCGGACTTATCAAAGAAGCAAAGAAAACGGAAAAAGAAAAGGGAGAGGAAATTAAAAAACGCGAGGATCGGTTGTTAAAAAAAGACGAACTCTTAGACAAGCGCCAAGCCGACATTGACACCGAAACCGAAGAACTTAAACGGTCGGCCGAAAAACTAAAAGCCGATCAAGCGGAAGTTGAACGGTTACGGGAAGAAAGAACCAAAGAATTGGAACGGATCGCCAACTTGGATCAAGAAAAAGCCAAAGAGGAATTGTTTGCCATCATCAAAAAAGAGTATGAGGAAGACTTATTGGTTCGACTTCATAAATTGGAGACCCTGGGTCAAGACAAATACGAACAAAAAGCCAAAGATATCCTGACCACGACAATTCAACGTCTATCGACCTCAACCGTTCCGGAAGTCATGTCCACTACCGTGGATATCCCGTCCGATGATGTTAAAGGTAAAATTATCGGCAAGGAAGGGCGGAATATTCGCGCCTTTGAAAAAGCGACCGGGGTTGAAGTTATCATCGACGATACACCCGGCTCGATTGTTTTATCTTCATTTGATCCGGTTCGACGAGCGATTGCCAAGGTTGCCTTGGACAATTTGATCATCGATGGACGAATCCAACCGGCGAAAATTGAAGAAGCAGTGGAAAAAGCCAAAGAAGATATTTCTCGCATCATTAAAGAAAAAGGCGAACAAGCCGCTTACGATACCGGGGTCTTAAATCTCGATCCGCGAATTCTCTTAATCTTGGGTCGACTCCACTTCCGTACCAGTTACGGCCAGAATGTTCTCCAACACTCGATTGAACTGGCTCATCTCTGCGGAATGTTGGCTGAAGAATTGGATGCCGATGTTCAAGTGTCCAAAGCCGCCGGCCTATTACACGATATCGGTAAAGCGGTTGACCATGAAATATCAGGTACCCATGTCGAAATCGGTCGACGAATTCTCGAAAAATTTAATGCCGGTGAAGCGGTCATCAAGGCAATGCAGTCTCACCATGAAGAATACGCCTTTGAAACGGTCGAGTCGGTAATTGTTAAGGTGGCCGACTCCATCTCCGGCGGCCGGCCCGGTGCTCGGCGCGACAGTATTGAAAATTATCTGAAACGATTGAAAGATTTGGAAGATATTGCCAATTCCTTCAAGGGTATTGAGCGATCATATGCCATTTCCGCCGGCCGGGAAATCAGAATCTTTGTCAAACCGGAAGAAATATCCGACCTGGAAGCCAAGCAATTGGCCCGCGATATTGCCATTCGAGTCCAAAACGACCTAAAATACCCCGGCGAAATAAAAATCAATGTCATTCGAGAGAATCGCGTCATTGAATACGCCCGTTAAGAACGAAAATGACTGATTAATCGATTGCCAGCAGATTGCTTGCACCCCTGTGGTCCGAGTTATATACTGTTTATAAGCTTTTTGGTCGTTTATTATAAAGTTATTTTAACCGTAAATTATGAATAAGCAATCAATTATCGACCAAGTCCACGAAGAAATTGGTGGCACCAAAAGTGTCGCCGAGAAGGCGGTCGATACGATGATCAGCTCCATTGTCTCTACCTTGCAAAAAGGCGAAGAGGTTTCTATCGCCGGCTTGGGTATTTTTTCGGCTAAGACCAGAGCGGCTCGCACCGCCCGCAATCCGCGGACCGGCGAAGCGGTAGAAGTACCGGAAATGAAAGTTCCCAAGTTTAGAGCAGCCAAGGCCTTAAAGGACGCGGTCAGATAATATTCCTCCCCACGCAAAAAAGCCCCTCCGCTGGCGAGTGGAGGGGTTTTTTTGCGTCTGATTTCGAACACCACACCTCAATAATTCCTTAAATAATCATCAAAACTATCCATCAGTCGACGAGTTATCGGGCCAATTCGGCCGAGGCTGATAGGCTGATTATCAATTTTGACAATCGGTACGATTTTTTTGTTGGTGGCGGTAATAAAGACTTCATCGGCCGCCAATAGTTTTTTAATAGTGATTGCTCGTTCCATGGTTTTTAATTTGGCCTGCCGAGCTAAATGCAAAACCAGTTTTCGGGTAATCCCCGGCAAGATACCGACTTTGGGAGTAATAATCTGTCCACCGGAAACCAGAAAAATGTTACTGGTGGTTGCTTCCAAAACTTGGCCGTGGTCAGTGTAAAGAATTTCAATCGCCCGTTTGCGCTTTTTTAACTTTTGCAAACGAACCGCCGTCAGGTAGTTGGTATGTTTGATAGCAAACGGGGAACGATGATATTCGTAAGTAATCAATCGTCCGCCTTTTTGATAAACAGCCGGCGAAGGCAAGTAACGGTCCTCCAGTAAAATATAGAAAGTCGGTTTGGTTGGGGTTAAACCGTCCCGAGCCGGCCCACCGGTCAAAACCAAACGGACACCGGCATTGGGGCATTTATTTTTCTTGACCAATTGATTGATAATGGTGGCAATTTCGTGAGCCGTTTTAGGCAACAGTAAATTAAGAAAACGAGCTGATTTTTTAAACCGAGCAAAGTGATCTTGGTAATGAAACGGCTTACCATCCACCACCCACAAAAAATCAAAAAGTGAGTAACCGCGCAAAAGTCCCAAATCATTAACCGGCAAGCAAGCTCGAGTCAAGGGAATTATCTTCCCGTCGGCATAGCAATATTTTTCCATCAATAATTAGTTAAAACTGATTAGTAACAAAAAGATGATAACAGTTTTTTCGACCACCGCAAAATCGTCGCCAGGTCTTAACCGGCCGAGAAAAATGGTCTTCAGTTTTTTAAAGATTTTGGCCGCCCGTCAGCCAAAATGACAAACCGTCAATTTTAAAAACCGCCGGAAATTAATTTTAGTTATAAAGCAAAAAACCAAATGATGCTGGCCATAAATAAAACATAAACCAAACCGAGAGCCGCCGCTTCATTGAGAGAAATCTTTTTATGTGTCCGGGCCGCCAATAAAAAGAGACCGCTGGCCAACAATAAAAAGAAACGAGACAAAACCAGAAAATCATTATTACTGACTTCAATCGGTTCGGCAACCGCCACCAAACCAAGAATCAAAGTCGCCGGGAAAATTACCGAACCCATCACGTTACCCAAAATAAGCGAAGTCTCACCACGCCGAGCCGAGATAAAAGAAAAATAAACTTCCGGCAGAGCATTGCCAAAACCGACAATTAAAAAACCAATCAAGATGAGTGGCAAGCCGAGGAAAACGGCAAAATAAATCGCCGAGGAAACAATCCCCTGAGCGGCTAACAAAAGCAAAGCCACCCCAAGAAAAATTAAAGTTAAAGATTTAATAACGCCGAATAATTTTTTAATCGTCGGCCCCTTGTTCGCTTCCGGTTCGCCATCATAAATTTTACTAAACCGTTCTTTTTTGGATAAGAGCCAAAAGACATAAATCAAGAAAGCGATAATTAAAATGAAACCGTCCGAACGAGAAATAACATTGTCGGCCAAAAGAATGAGCGGTAAAACGACCGCCAGGGCCGTCGCCCAAACACTGATTTGCACCGTTTCGCCATCGGCTTTGATCTCCCGACCGGGAGCAAAAAGCACCGCGAAAAAAATGGCCAAAGTCAGTGCCGCCATATTGTTACCAAAAATATCACCGAGTGACAATTCCGGCACCCCTTGCCAAACCGAAGTTAAACCGACAAAAAAATTAGGCAAAGAGGCGGCTAAGGCCATAACAAAAAAAGCGACAACAAATTCCGTCAAGCCTAAAAACTTGGACAACTTAATCAAGTGGTTGATAAGGATTTCTCCCGACCAATATAATAAAAAACAGGAAAACAAAAAGATGATTAAATACAAAATCGGCATCGCTCGATTATAACATATCTGCCGATTATTTTACCGAGAAACAATCAGGGTAAATCAATTAAAAATATCCGCCGGCCAAAATTTTGGCAATTGTTTTTACGACGAGTTTTTGCTAGCATAATGAAACATCTGAATTGCGGGTATAGTTTAGTGGTAGAATGACTGCCTTCCAAGCAGTAGACGGGAGTTCGATTCTCCCTACCCGCACAAAATAACGAGGACAATACAGAGTATTGGACGACTATATTTTGTCTTAGGGGTAGGGAGAATCGAACCCTAAATAAATTTACTTAATAATTTTTTAAATCTATCATCGTTTCATCAAGCCCTAATTTATTCATGAAAGCTGTGTAACTATTGTAAAATAACGATTTTTTTGACCTTGCATTGACTTTTACCACCAGCGAATTAAACTTAAAGAAGAATTGGCTCGCGCTCCCATAAACAAGGAGGTCCGGCCATGACACTAGATGACAACCGTCGAAAACAAATTCTTCAGCGATTGCTCCGAGCCGCTATTCCGATCCACTTGTCGAAAGGCTCTTGGATCATGACCAAGGAAACGACTCACGAAGCGGAAGAATTTACTTGCCAACTTCGAGCCGAACATCCGGGAACGATTCGGATTCGGATTAACCGTCGAGACGGACAATGCCAAGTCACTGTCGTCACCGGTTTTCGAGACAAGGCAAAAAAGATCACGGGGATCTTGAAGCAAGAGGTGGAAAGGTTGAACAATCAACGGGAAGCGCGTTAAGTGGCCGAAAATTTTTTCGGCCACTTTTTTAAATCAGAAATTTTAATTCAATTGTTAATTTAAAAAAACCGATAGTCGATTAAATAACAAATTGTTATAATTTTTAGATGAAGGAAAAAAACAATCAATCAACGGTTTTTGATTTAACCATTAAGCCTTCGGCTTTTCCGCCTGAGACGGCCGGTCGCTTGATGGCCGTCAGTGTCCCCTTGGCGACCGCCGGCATGACCATTGCCGAGATTGAAAGTTTTTTATTAAAACAAATTCGTGAATTTGAAACGATTAATTACATTTACATCGTCAACCATGAACGAAAATTAAGAGGCGTCATTTCAATCAAAGAACTCTATCGCCTATCCAAAAGCGAATCAGTCGGCACCGGTCGAACAACTAATCTTGTTTCGGTCAGACCTCATACCGATCAAGAGCGAATCGTCTGGCTGGCGATTAAACATAATTTAAAAAGTATTCCGGTGGTTGATAATAATCATCGATTGTTGGGGGTGGTAACCTCCGATACGATTTTAAATATTTTAAATCAAGAAACAATTGAAGATGCCTTACATTCCGCCGGTATCCATCCTTTCAGTGATCCGGCCCGCGAACTTTTAACCATTTCACCGGTGCGTTATTTTAACAAGCGCTTGCCTTGGTTAGTGGCCGGTTTGGGTGGCGGAGTTTTAGCCGCTTGGGTTATCAGTTGGTTTGAAAAAACTTTGACCGAGATGATTGTCTTAGCCGCTTTTATTCCGGCCATTGTCTATCTGGCTGATGCCGTCGGCGCACAAAGTCAAACCGTTTTTGTCCGCAGTTTAGCTTTGACTGATAAATTAAATTTTAAAAAATACCTGCAACGCGAAATGATTGTCGCCGGTCTATTGGCTTTGGTTTTAAGTTCCGGTGGTGGCTTGTTCACCGGCTGGTGGTGGCAATCGCCAACCTTGGGCTTGATTCTTTTTTTATCTTTTTTTCTGACAATTATCTTAGCCGCTTTTACCGGTGTGGTTATGCCTTGGATTTTTGTCCGCTTAAAAACCGATCCGGCAATTTCGGCCGGACCGTTGGCCACCATCATCCGAGACATTATTTCGGTTATCATTTATTTTTCCCTTGCCACTTTTTTACTTAATTTACTTTAAGCTTAAACCGGTAATAAGCCAAAAAATTTAATTAAATAAAACAAGCTCTTGTCTTCTCTACCGACAATCAAGCGAGATATTTCGACACACCGATAAAAACTTGACAGAGATTATTTAAACAGACAGTAATAAGAAAGACCCTAGACAACAAGAAAGGAGGATTTTAATGACAAGTGATCTCAAACAAATGCTTCGACCAATGGCCAGAGACGACCCTGATGGAGTTCGGTTTAACCGGATTAAACTTCTGGCCCTTGACTTTGACGGCGTCTTGACCAACGGCCAAGTGATTGCCTCTTCCGACGGCCACGAGATGGTAACTTGTTCCCACCTCGACGGCCAGGGGATCAAGGATCTTCGCCAAATTGGCGTCGTGGTGATTGTCATCTCCGGTCAGCGTTCGGCCTATGTCCAACATCGTTGCGACAAGCTGGAAATCTGGTGCAGTCCGCCGACTGACGACAAGTTGACTGAACTCAAGCGAGTACTGGAACGCGAAGAATTCTGCCACATCAATCTTGACGAAGTCTGCTTCGTCGGCGATGATGTCGGCGACCTGCCGGTACTTGAAACCGTCGGCTACCCGGTAGCCGTAGCCAATGCCATCGGCAAAGTGAGAGATTCCGCCTGTCACATCACCCGCCGATTCGGCGGCAATGGAGCCGTCCGCGAAATTTGTGATTTGATTATTCGCGACAAAAAGAGATTCGGTTAATCCCGACTCCCCTATCGCCGGCTCAATCTAAACGATCCACCTCATCTCTAACCGCTGATCTCCAACTGACATCAGCGGTTTTTTTATTGGCCTGCCGAAATATCCCGACAACTTCCCGCCCGACTGAGCGTCGTTCGGTACGGGCGGACCTACCTGGGTCCCCACGCCTTTCTCATCCCGACGCAAGCCAAGCAGTTGGCTTGCTGCGTCCTCACTATCGTTCGGAGCGCCGGGATTCGGCCACCAATATTTTTCCTGACGGAAAAATTTGTCAGCCCCGGCTCGCGGTTTTTGCCTTGGCTCCGCCAAACAAAAACATCGCTGCGCCTTTCGCATCCCGACGCAAGCCAAGCAGTTGGCTTGCTGCGTCCTCATTATCGTTCGGAGCGCCGGGATTCGAACCCGGAATCACCTGGTCCCAAACCAGGCATGTTAGCCGTTACACTACGCTCCGCAAAACAGCCTAACTATAGCAAAATAAGGGGTTAAAGCAATTCGCTAAAATTTTTACCGGCAATCCCCTCGTTTAAGATAATCGACTCCCCTGCCTTGTCCTTTTGAAACTTGATATTTAACGGCTAAATATCGGGTAAATATTCGATTTGCAATAATTTTCGTTGCGGATCCAGATAAACAGCCATCACATCTAATTGCCAATCGGCCTCATCATCAATTTTCTTTTCTTCTAAATAACTTTCAATCGTCCGATATAATCTTCTTAATTTCCACGGTTGGATATTATCTTCCGGTTCATAACGATCATAGGTTTCATGATTAACACTTTTAACAGTTACTGTCTTTACTTCGACAAAATGAAGAATGTCATTTTTGACCGCGATAATGTCAATCTCTCCCCACGGCTTCCAGTAATTTATTTCCTTGATTTTAAACTTATTTTTCTTTAAATATTCGGCCGCTAGGTCTTCCCCCAGCCGACCAATAACCTGTTTTTCCGTCGGTTTTTTATTATTATTCATAGATTTTTTATTATTTTATTTCCCGAAAGTGTTTCATAAGAAACACTTTCGGGAAAAGGACAGTTAAAATTAAGCTTTTTTAAGGACTTTTACTAAAATACCCTTATTATTAAACATTTATTTGATTTATAAGGGTCAAAGACATCTTTAATAATACTGTCTCTTATACACATTGTCCCCATAGTTATCCCCATATTTAGCCATTTTTTAAAGGTTTCCCGTGAAAAGAGAGTATTTTATAGGTCAAAATAAATTGTCTTTGATCCTAAAAATGATTGACTAAAAGACTTGTCTGATACCCGGCTAAATAACCGCTAAACAAAACACTGTCTATATTTTATGATCTTGGTAAATTGTCAGCAAGACCACCATTGGCCCGATTAACCTTTGTCACTCCAAGTTGGCAGAAATATCACCTCAGATGGTTAACAGTAAAGTAGATTTACTTTTTAGGATAAAAAGATATAATGGAATCGTTGCGGGTATAGTTTAGTGGTATGACGTATCCTTGCCATGGATAAGACGGGAGTTCGATTCTCCCTACCCGCACAAAATAACGAGGACAATACAGAGTATTGGACGACTATATTTTGTCTTAGGGGTAGGGAGAAGCGAAAGGCGCATCCCTCTCCAGTTTTGGAATTAGAAAATTCCAAAATACAAAACTGGGGAGGGAGAGTCCGGGTAGTTGGAAAGCGAAGACTTGGAGCTTTTCAAAACTCAACTTAGGAGCAAAGAATGAGCGAACAATTATAGCGCGGTGAGCTGACACCGATTCTCCCTACCCGCACAAAATAACGAGACTGAAACGGAGTTTCAGGTGACAATGATTATTTTCTTAAACGAGTAACCTTTGATTTAGGCGACTTTGATTTTAATGTTTTGTTTTAATTTTGTGCACCCGGAGGGACTCGAACCCCCAACCTTCTGGTCCGAAGCCAGACGCTCTATCCTTTGAGCCACGGGTGCAACTGCTTACTTAAAATACAACAAAACTGGGAAAATATCAAAATTTAAGTTACACTTTGTCCATGAATCCAAAATTTGACATCCCGACAGAAATTACAACAATAACCAAAACCCTTGAAAATAAGGGTTATTTAGCTTATTTGGTCGGTGGTTGTGTTCGGGATTTAATGATCGGTCGGGAACCTAAAGATTGGGATATTACCACCAATGCCAAACCGGAAGAGATTATTTCTTTATTTGATAAAACAATCTACGAAAATCGTTTCGGCACAGTAACGATTGTCAATAAAGAAACAAATAAAGAATCATTGGGTCAAGTGGAGGTAACTCCTTTTAGGACCGAAGCGACCTATTCCGATAAAAGACATCCTGATGAAGTAACTTTCAGTGACAAACTTGAGGACGATCTTAAAAGACGAGATTTTACCATTAATGCCTTGTCCTATAGAGAAAAGGACAATTCTATTGTTGACCTTTATGACGGTATAAAAGACATAAAGGACAAAACCATCAGGGCCGTCGGTCAACCGGCTGAAAGAATAAGTGAGGATCCTTTAAGGATACTGCGAGCTATCCGCTTATCAGTAGAACTGGGTTTCATGATTAACCGAGACCTAAAACAAGCGATAAAGGAAAATGTCCACTTATTAAAAGATATTTCAGTCGAACGGATAAGAAATGAGGTTTCACGTATAACCGAATCAGCCCAACCAAAGGACGGCTACCTTTTAATGGCCGAAACCGGCGTTTTGAAACAAATAATGCCGGAATTAAGTGCCGCTATCGGCGTTGGACAGAACAAAAACCATATTTACGATGTCTGGGAACATTCATTAAGAGCAATGCAACATGCCGCTAATCGTAACTGGCCTCTGGTAATCCGTTTAGCCGCCTTATTTCACGATATCGGTAAGCCTAAAACCAAGCGCCGAGATAATGAGAAAGGGGATTATACCTTTTACGGCCACGAGGTAGTCAGTGCCCGTTTGACTGAAAAAATACTAACCAGACTGAAATTTCCGACCAAAGAGACGATGTTAATCGTGAAACTGGTCAGAAACCATATGTTTTTCAGCGATATTGAACAAATCACCCTGTCAGCGGTTAGGCGGATAATAAGTAAAGTCGGACCGGAGGCTGTTTGGGATTTAATGAAAGTCCGGGCTTGCGACCGAATCGGGATGGGCCGACCAAAAGAAAATCCCTATCGCTTGAGAAAATACGAGTCAATGATTGATGAAGCCCTGCGAGATCCGACTTCCGTCGGAATGCTGAAAATAGACGGTAATGATCTAATTAAGCTGTTAAACGTGAAACCCGGTCCCAAGATTGGTTTTATTCTCCACGCCTTACTAGATGAAGTTTTAACCGACCCGACTAAGAATAAGGCCGAATACCTCCAAGCTAAAGCCGAGGAATTAGCTAAATTAACCAATGATGAGCTCAAAGAGCTAGGCGAGAGCGGCAAACAAGAGAAAAACAAGAAAGAAGCGGAGGAATTGGCTAAAATCAGAAAGAAGCACGGAGTAAGGTAATCTTTGTTAATCGTGAAACCGATAAAAACCCGACGAACAGTCGGGTTTTTACATAAACAAAAAAGCCCGCCGTGACAGTAGGCGGGCTTGGACCAGTGTGTTCAGCTAAGGGCTGAAAGGTGGAGATTAATTTTCAGCTGGACTTGGCTGACAATACAAGTCCGATTAAGACCAAATCATATCTAATTACTATTCTACTATCGGACATGATAAAGGACAAATTTTAACTGTGGATAACTTTTTGTCCTTTAGATTAGTGGCGACTCTTGCCGTGAAAATGACGGTGCATTTCTTTTAATTGTCGGTCGGTAACATGAGTATAAACTTGAGTTGTCGCCACATTGGCATGACCAAGCATTAATTGGACCGAACGAATATCAGCTCCGCCTCGCAAAAGATCAGTGGCAAAACTATGTCGGATAATATGGGGTGTAACCTTACGAGAAATGCCGGCGACAATCGCATAGTGTTTAACAATTCGCTCAATACTCCGGGGAGTTAAACGCCGAGGCTGGCCGGATCGATCTTGGCCGACAAAAAGTGGTTCCTCCATATCTTTGCGAGCTTGTAAATAGGCTATCAATGAGGTTTTGGCTTCAGTCGACAAAAAGACTAATCTGACTTTTTCGCCTTTACCACGAATGGAAAATTCATCTTGTTTTAAATCAACCGTATCAATATTTAGACTGCATAACTCTGATACTCGCAAACCGGTAGAGAATAAAAGCTCCAAAATCGCCTTATCCCGCAACACTTTTTCCGTCTGTCCGACCGGGGCTTCAAGTAGGCGATTTAACTCTTCTTCACTGATTAAATCCAGTTGCCGGCCCGGGGTTTTAGCCAATTCAATCCGCTCCGGCGAAAGCGAGGTAATTTTTTGTTTGGCCAAATATTTCAAAAATGAGCGCAAAGCAATGAGATAATAATTTTGTGTGCTCTTTTTCATTGTTTCGGCCCCCAAAGTCCCCGGTTGGCGATTAAGCCACAAACGGAATTCCCGCACCGCCTCATCGGTAATATCTTCAGCTTGTTTGATTTTAGCCTGATTAAAAAACCGATTTAAATAACGGTCGTAGTTTTCCACCGTTTTTAAACTCCGGCCTTTTTCAATTTCCAGATATTCCAAAAATTTGGTTTTTAGACTTTGAATTTCGGTCATATGTGTCGCACAATATTATAACATAGTTAGAGTAATTAAAAGAAAAAATTAGTCTTTCGGAATAAACCCTTGTAAATAAACAGTATTTTGACTAATGAGGAAATCAAATAACTTTAAGTAAGCTCGGCCCTTGCAAGAAATGGCTAAAAATGCTACTATCAAGCCATGCTCACAACCAAAAAGAAGCAAACAATCATCAAAAAAACCGGCATCAATGATACTGATACCGGCTCTTCGGAAGTCCAGGTAGCAATTCTGACGGAAAGAATCAAAGAACTGACCGGCCACTTAAAGAAAAACGCCAAAGATCACCACTCTCGTCGTGGCTTACTTAAGCTTGTTTCCAAACGACGGGCTCATTTGAAGTTTCTTGAAGAGAAGAAAAAGAAAGCGGACGACAAAGCCGAAAAACTAAAAGACGCTGAGGTCAAGTCATAAGTGGGGACTCCATCCTGTCGATTTTGAAAAAATAAAACAAATCTGATGTGATTTGCTATAATCTGGATGAGGGTGGTTATTTTACATTTTAATATTTTTTTATGCCTGTTATTAAACATAAAAGCCAGCGTGTCGGCATTTTTATTGACACGCAAAACCTTTATCATAGCGCCAAGAACCTTTATCACTGTCGAGTTAATTTTGGTGCCATCTTAAAAGACGCCGTCGGCAGTCGAAATTTGATCAGGGCCAGAGCCTATGTCGTCAATACCGAAAGCGGGGAAGAACGACCGTTCTTTACCGCCATGCAAAATATCGGGATTGAAATTAAAACCAAAGACTTGCAAGTTTTCTTGGGTGGAGCAAAAAAAGCCGACTGGGATGTCGGTCTGGCTGTTGATACCATCAAACAAGCCAATAAATTGGACGTGGTTATCATTATGTCCGGCGATGGCGATTTTATTCCCTTAGTTGAATATCTGCAAGATCTCGGTTGCCAAGTGGAAATAATTTCTTTTGGCAAAAGCGCTTCCGGTAAACTCAAAGAGGCGGCTGATGATTTTTTTGACTTGGATACCAATCCCAAGAAATATTTAATTAATTATCGCCCCCAACGGACAACGCGCAAAACCGCGCCAACCACTTAATTATGAAAGACTCTTTTTTGGAAGGACTTTGGTCCGATCTCGCCAAAAATGAACACGGAGCGGAGCATAAAGAGTACCCCGCCAAAGAAACCAGTCAAACGGAAAAAGACCCGACCGATAATAAAGAATGGGCAGTAAACGCTTATCTGGATATGAAGAATGCCGCGGCCGGCGACTCACAAGCAAACCAACTTCTCGAAGATGTAATAGCTGCGACCATTTCATATATTAAGAAAATCGACAAATTGTCGGAAGCAAAACTGGCCAAAGATACTCCAACCAATCTGGAGGAAAAAGACGAAAGTCGCAGGCGGGCTCATGATTCGCTGATTTCTTGCCTGAATGCCTTTTCTCGCTACTGTCGAAATCATAAAATTGACAATCAATGGAGACGTGTGGTAGGATTAGAGAGGAAAGAAATAACCGAGTGGGCAAAAAGTGTTATCGATATCATCAACAAAGATATTGCCCGCCGGACAAAAACGAAAGGGAAGTAGCGGTGAACGGTTTTACTTTAGATATTCAGTCGTTCTGGAATTTAAAGAACACTGATGCCGAGAGTGAGCGGTTATGGCGAAAACTTGGATTGGCTGCCGTCCGGTTACGGCAAGTTCGATGCGACCAAGACTTGGCGCAATTGAGGCATCGCCGAAAAAGTGACGCCCGTCTTCTGACCAAGAAGGAAGATGAGTACCAAGCAACCCTTGATTTGATCAGGAAAAAATGTCGGGATCTTGGCTATATCCTTCCGGTTTTCACCATTGATGAGCTGTGTAATCTCATCGACACTGACAAGGGGACTCCTTAAAAACAAATTATCGCCAACCGCCGGTCTATCATTCCGGCTCGCCGGTTAGTCCGTTGACGGATTAACCGGCTTTTTGTTTAGTCTAAAACTGAAAAGTTTCCGAAGACAGTTAGCCGCCGGCACCGGTCACAAATCAACCGGTTTGAATAAGGGGGAGTTAAACCAAAATGAAAAAACCTGTCAAACTTCTGTCAAACTTCTGAAGTTTGACAAAACAATGGGTCCGGACCGAGGTTAAACCTCGGTCTGAAAAAAAGCCTATCTGTCAAACTTTTCTGTCAAACTTCTGAAGTCTGACAAAACAATATTTAAAAATTAAGAACGCCCTCTTTACCGCAGATATTTTTGTGGTAAGTTTAAAGTAAATTATCAGCGTCGCTCGCGAACGGACAGATAGGCCACTCCGGCGAATTCTGTCCCCCGAGCCAAAAATGATGAGGGACTCTATCCCGAATCAAGTTAATATAAATATGAAGAAAAAAGAGTATGTTCTGGAGATTAACGGCGAAAAATTGGTTGCCGTTTTCAGTGATTTGGCCGATCAAGCCAATGGTTCGGTTTTGGTCAGTTTGGGTGACACCATTGTTTTGGCCACCGCGGTTATGTCGGGAACCACTAAATCCGATTTGGATTTTTTTCCTTTGACTGTTGATTATGAAGAAAAATTTTATGCCGCCGGCCGAATTTTGGGCGGACGCTTTATTAAGCGCGAGGGACGCCCGTCGGAAGAAGCGATTTTGACCAGCCGAGTGGTTGACCGAACGATTCGACCGCTTTTTGATCATCGCTTGCGCCGAGAAGTTCAGATTATCATTACCGTTTTGTCTTTTGATCAACAAAACGACCCCGATATTCCCGCGATTATTGCCGCCTCTTTAGCTCTCGGTACTTCGGACATTCCCTGGAACGGACCGGTTGGAGCCATTCGCATCGGCCGAAAGAAAGCTGACAAAAATCTACTGGTCAATCCGACCTATAATCAATTAGCCGATAAGGAATTTGATCTTTTGGTTTGTGGCCGAGACAACTTGGTTAATATGATTGAAGCTGAAGCTGAAGAATCAAGCGAGGAAACAATGGCCGAAGCTTTACGAAAAGCGCTGGAACAATTGACTTTGGTCGAAACTTGGCAGAAAAAAATCATTACCGAACAGGGCCGAAGCAAAGCTAAAATCGACTTACCAACCGGACCAGCTGATTTACCGGAATTATTCGCCAAAAAAATTTCCCCGGGGCTGGCTCAAGCGGTATTTGCCGATACCGGCCAAAAAATTAAGGATCTGAATCAAGACTGGTTGACCTTGTTTAAAGAAAAATATCCGGACGAGTCAGTCGGACCGGCCATTGAATTGTTTGAAAAAGAAGTTAATGATTTACTGCATCAGGAAGCAATAAAAAATTCCCGGCGAGCCGACGGGCGAAAGTTAGACGAGGTTCGGCCACTTTATGCCGAAGCCGGCGGTTTTAGTCATTCGGTTCACGGCACCGGTATTTTTTATCGCGGTGGTACTCACGTTTTAACCACCCTGACCTTAAGCGGGCCGAAAGATTCACAATTGATTGAGGGGATGGAAACTCAAGGCGAAAAGTTTTTTATGCATCATTACAATTTTCCGCCATTTTCCGTCGGCGAAACCGGCCGCTTGGGCGGAATGAGTCGCCGATCTATCGGCCACGGTGCTTTGGCCGAAAAATCCCTGCGGGCGGTCCTGCCTAAGCGAGAAACTTTTCCCTACACTATCCGTTTGGTGTCCGAAATTATGGCCTCCAACGGTTCATCTTCAATGGGTTCAGTCTGTGGCTCAAGTTTGGCTTTAATGGATGGCGGGGTGCCGATCAGCCGGCCGGTGGCCGGTATCGCCATGGGGCTGATGATAGATGAAAAAGAAAATTACAAAATCTTAACCGACATTCAAGGACCGGAAGACCATTACGGCGACATGGATTTGAAGGTCGCCGGTACCGGTGAAGGCATTACCGGCCTGCAGTTAGATATTAAAGTCGGCGGTATTCCTTTGCCGATCTTGCTTGAAGCCTTAACCGGTGCCAAACAGGCTCGAACTGAAATTCTCTCAGTCATCCAAAAAGCTATTTCTGCCCCACGGATAAAACTTAAGGAATCGGCCCCGCAAATTTCCCTGATGAAAATACCGGTTAATAAAATCGGAACCATCATTGGCCCGGGCGGCAAGATGATTCAACAAATCACCCTGGAAACCGGCGCCGAGATCAGTATTGAGGATGACGGTTCAGTTTATCTTACCGGCAAAGGTGAAAGTGTTAATCGGGCAACCGAAATTATTGCCGACCTGGTGCGAGAATACAAATCGGGAGATAAGCTAACCGGTGAAGTTACCCGGTTAATGGACTTCGGCGCTTTCGTCAAAATTGGCCGAGACACCGAAGGCCTGGTCCATGTATCCGAATTTGCACCTTTCCGGGTTGATCAGGTCGCCGATTTTGTTAAGGTCGGGGATCAAGTGCCGATTTATGTCAAAGAACGGGATGATAAAGGCCGGTTAAGTCTGTCAATCAAACGAGCCGACGAAAACTTTTTTAAAAATAAGTAAAGTAAAGTTTAAAAAATAACGCCACTTAAGTGGCGTTATTTTTAATTTGGATTGCTCTTCAAACTAATAACTTTTATAATAAACATGCGACTGACCGACTCGATCACTTGACGGTAATTTTTTTATTTAAACCCCATGGACGAAAAAACTCAAACAACCGAGCAAAACCTCGAGCAAAAAGAATCGGCCCCGGCTGAGGGAACGGTAAACCCCTCGCCAAAACAAGCAGGTGGTGACCCTGATTCGGCCGCTAGCGACAAGACTAAACCGGAAATCACCGACGAAAAAAAAGCGCCAGAGTCGGAAAATCCCCCTACTAAAATCGAGGTAAAAGCAGAAGGCTCGGCGACTGAAACCGAAGTAATACCTGCGCCGAAAACAACAGATGAATCCGGTAATGAATCCGAAATGGACATTAGAAAACAATTGGAAGAAGCCCGACGAGTGATGGAAGGACCGGAACGAACTTTTGAAAGAGAACGGGAAGAAAAAGAAAGGGAGATTGAAGAGGAAAAAAAATCAATCCGGAAAAAATTAGACGACCTAAAAACTGGGAAAGAATCACTGGAGATTAATTGGGTGGCCTTGGACAGTAAGCGTTCGGATATCAATAAAGTATTGGAGCCGATGCTGGAAGAAGAAGAAACGGTGGAATTAGAGGAATCAAAATTGGAAGCGATTGAGCGAACCACCCCCATCCCCGAAGAACGACAAGAAGTGGAAAAAAAACGCTGGGCGATTCAAGACAAACGACGAGAAATTGAAAAAAAGAAATGGGAGTTGGAGGGAAAATTAAGAAAAGTTGAAGAAGCGATCAAAGATAATACCAAAACCTATCAACAGTTACTGGAAGAAGAAGATCAAGCGGAAAATGAATTGGCTGATTTGGACCACAGATTAATTTCCCTGGAAGCCGAAATCAAACAGAAAAAAGAAGAACGGCAAAAACAGGCGATGTATCAATTGGAAGAAGAAGAATTAAAACGCCGAGAATTGGTCGCCAAACAAAAAGCCGTCGCCGAGGCTAAGGCTAAGGCCGAAGCCGCCAAACAAAAACAAGCGGCCGCTGAAACTAAAAAACAAGCAGAGAGTAAAGTTAAAGAAACCGAGGACGATGAACGGCTGGAAAAAATAAAAGCCGAACAAAAACGACGGGCGGAAATGGAAATCAAACGGCAAAATGAAGTCCGCAAACAATTGGAATTAAAGCGGGCCGCCAATCAAAAAGAAAACCGCCAACCACTTGGTCAGACACCGGCCACCACCAGGGTGAGCCCTCGAATCAGAGTAGAATTTACCGACGACGATGATGGTTCGAGCGAATCATCGGCCACACCAAAATCGGCACCAACACCTAAACCAAACACCAAAGCCGAGACCAAGGCGACGAGCCCGTCACCGATACCAAAACCGCCGCCGGCCAAAACCGCCGCCGTTAATCCGAACGATACAACTTTACCTAAAATGAGGACTTTTCGTTCCGACTTGGAAAAAGCCACCAATCAGCAAAAAATCGACCCGGCCGAACTCAAGAAAATTAAAAAACGCTATCCTTGGCTGAGATAAAATGGAGGATAAAGACCTAAAACAAAAAATGGCGCGGGCCAGGCAAGCCATGGCCGGCCAAGACTATGACCAACAAAAAAAACGCAAACAGGCCGAATTAGCCAAGCGTCGCGAAGAAGCGGCAGCGGCCATGCTCGGTCAAAAACAGCGGGAAAAAAACGAAAACCAAGATCGGGAATTACTTAAAGCCCGAGCGGCGGCGGCCAAGGCAATGGAAACGCCCGAACAAAAACGAAAGCGGGAATTGGCCGAAAATCAAGCCCGCAATCACGCTTTGGCGGAAAAACGCTTGGCGGAATTAAAAACTCAAGCCGAAACAGAAGAAAAACTGAAGTTAACTGAGCATAAAGACGCCAAACAACAGGAAATTGAAGCCAAAAAAAAACATGAGGAAGAATACTTGGCCCGACTGAAAGCCTCCAATGACTTGATTGAAAAAATCACCAGTCGCGACCGGGTAAAAACTTCTCCTTATCACACCCTGCGTACCGATATAGACAAAACCGTATCAACGGAAAATCTATCTTTGACAGACATTGCTCTAAAGCAGAAAAAAACCGAACCGGCAAAAAAGCCCGATAACAAAAAAACTTTAAAATACTTGGCCGGGATTATGACCGTCGGTATTTTACTGGCCGGTGGCAGTGGCTTGGTTTATTTCACCAATAATTATCTGCGCCAAACAACCATCACCGCTCCGGCCTATGAACCGCTGGTTCCGGCCAATCTAAATAAAAAACTTGAAGTGACCGGCCTGTCACCGGCCCAGATCATCGGAACTATTAATCGAGAAATAATCAAAGACCGGCCGAGTGATGCCATTTTAAATATCTATTTGACCGGCAAGCTGGTAACCGCCGACGGTCAAGAAAGCCAAGAAAGTTTTCTTGGGGCTTCGGCTGTTTTAACCGCCATGAATCTTGATACACCGACTGACTTTCATCATTTTCTCGAGCCGGAATATATGCTTGGTGCCTATCAAAGTGAAACGGCCCGGCCGTTTATCATCGTGACAACAAAATCTTTTGAAAATACTTTTAGCGCTCTGCTTAATTACGAAAATGAAATCGTCGGCGCTCTGCTTAAAATATTCGACCCGAGTATAGATAGCCAACTTAAGGGGATGGCCTTCAGTGATCAGATTATCAACAATATCGATATTCGCTTGGCGGAGAATCAAACCACCGGAGAAACCATCGCTCTTTACGCTTTTTTGGATCGACAAACCATCATTTTTACCCAAGACCGAGAAGTGATTGAATATATTGTCCGCTTGGGCGGCCTGAATCGTTAAAAAATAAAACAGGCCTTAACTCCCATTCCCTCCGCTCGCGAGCGGAGGGGTATTTCGGCACGCCAATAAACATCGACCGACTTAAGCCACCGGCCGACAGGGCAGACAGGGCAAGCGGTAGGCAAATTAGGCATTGCCGGTAATTCCAAAACTTGGGCAATTGCCGTTTTATCCGGCTATGTTATAATTGAAAAATGATTGATACCAATTATCTCAAAGACAAATTAACCAAGGAAAAGAAAGTATTAACCGACGAGCTTAATAAAGTCGGGGTACTTGAGCCGGGCAGTGATGATAATTGGAATCCGGCCCCGGCCAATCGAAATACACCGGTTGAATTTCATGATGAAATGGCCGATCGAATGGAAAATATAATCGAACAAGAAGCGGCGGAAGTACCCTTGGAAAAACGCTTAAAAGAGGTTAATCATGCCCTGCAAAAAATTGAAACCGGTCATTTCGGTCAATGTGAACTTGGTAATGAGCCGATTGAAGAAGAAAGACTGGAAGCTAATCCGGCCGCTCGCACCTGTAAAAACCATCTCGACGACGAAAACCAATTGCCACCGATTAACGACTAAGGCCGGCTATGCCGTCAATAATATATTCAGCGCAAAATATCGGTCTTGAGGCCGATATTGTTGATGTGGAAGTTGATGTCACGAAAGGTTTTCGTTCTTTTGTCATTATCGGCCTAGCCGACAAAGCGGTTGATGAAGCCAAAGATCGGATAAATTCCGCCATTAAAAATTCGGGTTTTCGACCACCGGCTCGAGGTAATAAACGGATCATTATTTCACTGGCTCCGGGTAATATCCAAAAACACGGTACCCATTTTGATTTGGCCATCGCTCTTGGTTATTTAGCCGCTTCCAAGCAACTGACTTTAGATGGAACTGATAAACTTTTTTTGGGTGAATTATCTTTAGACGGACGCCTACGGTCAATTACCGGTGTCCTACCCTTGGTTCAAGCGGCTAAAGCCCAAGGATTTAAGGAAATATTCGTACCGACCGACAATGCTTGGGAAGCGGCCTTGGTCAAAGGACTGTCTGTTTTTCCTTGCCAATCATTAAAACAAATTACCGAACACTGGCAATCAAAAACCGATACCGGCGGTCAGTCAATTAAATCGATTATTAAAATCAATCCACCGAGAGAAATTACCGGTAAAGCAAAACCGGCCGGTATTGACTTTGCTGACATTAAAGGACAAGACGCCGCTAAACGAGGTTTGGAGATTGCCGTCGCCGGCGGTCATAATATTGCCTTAACCGGGCCACCGGGTACCGGCAAAACTCTTTTAGCTAAAGCTTTGGCCGGTATTTTGCCGCCGTTGTCATTTGATCAAGTGGTGGCGATAACCGGCATCCATTCGGTCGCCGGCCGATTGCGCCAAATTATCACTGATCCGCCTTTCCGCTCGCCTCATCATACCGCCAGTTATGCCGCCATTATCGGTGGCGGATCTTGGCCTAAACCCGGCGAAATCACTTTGGCTCATGGGGGTGTCCTGTTCCTTGACGAATTCCCGGAATTTGACAAACGGGTGATTGAGGCCTTGCGCGGACCACTTGAAGACCGCCTGGCCACTGTCAGCCGGGTAAAACACTCTTTTACTTTCCCGGCTAATTTTATTCTCGTCGCCGCCATGAACCCCTGCCCCTGCGGATATCGAGATTCGGACCGAGAATGCGTTTGCACCCCGGTTCAATTAGCCGGTTATCTGCGTAAATTATCCGGGCCGATTATTGACCGAATTGATATGTGGCTACCGGTGCCGGCGGTCCGGCCGACGGAATTATCAGCCGACAGCCAAAGCGAATCTTCAGCCGAAAAAAGAAAGCGAGTTATTATCGCTCGTCAGATTCAAGAGAAACGATTCCGGCAAAGCCAAGCGACGACCAATGCCGAAATGGACTTAAAAGAAATGAAAAAATACACAACCCTGAAACCGGCCGGGAGGCAGATGTTTGACCAGGCCGCTTTGCGCCTAGGCTTATCCGCCAGAGCCTATCATCGTGTTTTACGCCTGGCTCGAACCATTGCCGACTTGGAGCAAACGGAAAATATTGAAGAAAAACATCTATGGGAAGCCTTGCAATATCGGCCGAAAAACCACTAGCTTTTTACTTTTAGATTGTCCGCTTAACCACTTCCACCACTTCGGCCAAATCGTCGGTGATGATAAAAAGGTCCAAATCCTTCGAGCTGATGGTTTGATTTTTTTCCAATAAATATCGGCGAATAAAATCCGCCAACGGTTGCCAAAATTCACTGCCAACCAAAATAATCGGTACCGGGGGAATCTTCATCGTTTGGACCAAAGTTATAATTTCAAATAATTCATCCAAAGTACCGAAACCGCCGGGAAAATAAATGAAAGCCTTGGCAGAAAAAGACAAGCAGACCTTGCGGGTGAAAAAATAATTAAAACCGATATAATCCGTCAAATAAGGATTGGTTATCTGTTCATTGGGCAAAGAAATAGTCAGACCGAGCGACTGGCCACCGGCTTCATTTGCTCCCTGATTGGCGGCTTGCATAATCCCCGGACCACCACCGGTCACAATAGTGAAACCCGCCTTAGACAATCTGGCCGCCAAATCTTCGGCCTGGCGATAAAAGGGGTGATCCGGATCAAACCGGGCCGAACCGAAAAAAGTTACCGACCGGGTATGATTTTTAATAAAATTAAAGCCATCGGTAAACTCTCTTTTAATCACCCTGATTCGCTTGGCAATCGCTTCTTCCATTTCGCCGACGGATGGCGGAGTAACTTTTAATTCGGCTTCCGGTTCATTGACAACTTGTTTGGATAATTTTTTGAAGAAATTCATAATTTAGAATATAGCTGGTTAATACCAAGTATCATATCATATCGCCAAAACAAGGTCGCTTTTTTACTTCGTCGGCCGGCCCTAAAATCAAAACCCCTCCTCGCGAGAGGAGGGGCTACCCGCTTAGGGTATTATCTAGACAAATTAAAAAGGATTAGTGCCACCGCGGACTTCAAAGTGCAAGTGACTACCGGTGGAAAATCCGGTTGAACCCATCCGGCCGATAACTTGTCCGGCCACGACGGTTTGACCCTGACTGACGAGATTGGCACTTAAGTGAGCGTAAAGAGTCTGGGTTCCGTTATCATGACGAACAACAACATAATTACCGTAACCGCCATTCCAACTACCGGCCCGACTGATAATCACCGTTCCGGCGGCGGCGGCATAAATATCGGAACCATGAGCGGCGGCCAAGTCAACACCATTATAACCGTGGATACCTTGCGTCCGAACGGCGCCGGCCGGTACCGGACGAATAAAGTAACCGCCGGTATTGCCGACCGAAGAAGAATTTGACCGGGCCACCGCCCCACCGGCCGGCCGCGAAACGGGACTGGTGTGAAGATCGGCATTGGGAATAATTATTTCACTGCCCACCGTCAAGCGAGCTCCGGTTTCCAGACCGTTAAAACGGGCGATTTCACTTAAATCGCCCTTAAACTCTTTGGCGATACCGGCCAAAGTATCATCTTCTTTGATAGTATATTTAAGACCGGAAATCGGCAGAATAACCAAGACCTGACCGGTTTGAATAACATCATTCCGATTAATATCGTTAGCCCAACGGATGGTATTGGCCGAAACCTTAAACATCTCGGCGATTTGCGATAAATTATCGCCGGGCCGGACAACATAAACACTAATCTGGTCACTTGGCGGAGTGGTAATATCGGGCGAAGTTGATAACGGCCCGGTCGCCGCCTCCAAATAGCTACCCTTGACCACTGTCGTGCCACCGCCACCCCGGCCATAACCGGCGGCCAAAGTTGAGGCCGATTGAAGCAGGGGAATGTTTTGAGAATTAATGGCTGACTTTTGACGAATAATTTCTTCGGTGCCGAAGAAATTATTAAACACCGACATAACGCCGGCATTAGCCGGCGTAACCAATTTAAAAAAGATAACAATCAAAATCAAAACCCAAACCGGCCTTTGACCGAAAGATTTAAAAAATATCCATATTTTCGAGAAAGGGGACGAATCCGCTTCCTCCGCTTGTGATTTAAGTAAAATAAGCCAATGTTTAACTCATAATTCCGAAACCGAAAAAACCGTTATTTTAAGCCATTTCTATCGTCGGAAAATTCAACCGATAATCCTATTATAACGGCCTCCGATGATAAATCAAGGGCCTTTCCAGCGGGTGTGGATAAACAAAAAATTTGACATTTAAAACTAATTCTGGCGATATTAAAAGCTTAAACCATCGGCAATTATGCTATAGTATGATGGTGGATCACTTAGTCGGATTAAATCCCAAACAAAAAGAAGCGGCGACTTATTTACAAGGGCCGCTTTTAATCATGGCCGGGGCCGGGGCCGGCAAAACCAAAACCATCATTGCTCGAATCAATGAATTGATCAGTCAAGGTATCAGTCCGGAAAATATTCTGGCTGTAACTTTTACCAATAAGGCGGCCGGTGAAATGCGCAACCGCCTTCGTTTTATTAAAGGGACCGGTCAAATGCCTTTTATTGGCACTTTTCATTCCCTCGGTGTCCACCTCCTGCGAGCCGACGCCGGCAAAATCGGCCTAAAAAGACACTTCAATATTCTTGACCGCCATGAATCGATTACCCGCCTAAAGGGAGCGATGAGTGAAGCCGGCATTGACCCGAAACAATGGGAACCGAAAAAGATTTTGGGGGCGATTTCTGCCGCCAAGGGCCGAGGGCAAAGCGTAAATGATTATGAACAAGCCTCAAGCATTGATTATCGCGCCCGTTTGATTGCCCAAATCTGGCATCGCTATGAAAACCTTTTAAATCAGGCCGGGGCTCTTGATTTTGACGATTTATTACTTAAGAGTTTGCAATTATTGCAAAAAGAGCCGGAAGTCTTGGCCCGTCACCAAAAACATTGGCAGTATATTCATATTGACGAATATCAAGACACTAATCAGATTCAATACCGCCTATCCCGCCTGTTGTCTGCCGGCCGAAACAACATTTGCGTCGTCGGCGATGTTGATCAATCGATCTATAGCTGGCGTGGGGCCGATTTTACCAATATTTTAAATTTTGAAGAAGATTACCCGACCGCCAAAACCGTTCTGTTGGAAGAAAATTACCGTTCCAGCGGAAACATTATCGGCGCCGCTAACGCCATCATCAAAAAAAATAGCAAACGACGGGAAAAGAATTTATTCACCGCCAATCCGGCCGGCGACAAACTTGGCCTTTATGCCGCCTTGGATGAAGCCGATGAAGCTCGATTTATCGCCCATCAAACCAAAAGTTTAATCGCCGACGGTCTGCCACCGAATGAGATTGCCGTTTTGTATCGAGCTAATTTTCAGTCGCGAATTTTGGAAGAAGCCTTCTTGGCCGAGAGTCTACCTTATCAAGTCTTGGGAGTCAGGTTCTTTGAACGCCAAGAGGTTAAAGATGTCTTGGCTTACATTAAAGCCGCTCTCAATCAAACCGATTTTGAATCAATCAAGCGAATTATCAACAAACCGCGACGGGGGATTGGTAAAGTCACTTTGCTTAAAATCGCCGCCGGAGAAGAATCATCATTGCCGGCCACCGTCCGTCAAAAAATAGATCAGTTCCGTAATATTTTACACCGGATTGAAAAACATATCACCGCTAATACCTTAACGGTTTCCCAATTGATTAAATTTGTCATTGATCATTCCGGCTTGCTCGACCAATTAAAAAAAGAGGGTGACGATGGTTTGGAACGAATTGAAAATATTAAAGAATTGGTTACTTTGGCCGGTAAGTATGATAATTTTCCGACCGCTGACGGCGTCGCCGATTTGCTGGCCGAAATGGCCCTCCTGTCTGACCAAGACACGATGCAAAGCGACCGGCCAAATGTCCGCTTAATGACGGTTCACGCCGCCAAGGGTTTGGAATTTGATGCGGTTTTTGTCACCGGTTTGGAAGAAGGCTTATTCCCGCATCAAATGATGGGGAATGACAGCGACCGAGATGAAGAAGAAGAACGGCGTCTGTTTTATGTCGCCATTACCCGGGCCCGACGCAAATTATTTCTTTCCTATGCCCAAGTCCGAACGATTTACGGCAGTCGACAAACCAATCTGCCGTCGGAATTTCTGATTGACCTGCCGGAAGAATACCTGACCGCCCTTCCCTCGATCGAGGAATCGGTTATTATCTAAATATGCTTAATTCGCCCAAAAAATCACTCGGCCAACATTTCCTGACTTCCGACAAAATCTTAACCGACATCGCCGAGGCCGGTGAAATAAATCCGGGTGAAACGATCCTGGAGATCGGCCCGGGACGGGGCGCTCTGACCGAAAAACTCATCACCGCCGGTGGAAAAGTCGTAGCGGTGGAAAAGGACCGCGACTTGATTCCTTTTTTAACCACTAAATTTGCGTCGGCGGTCAAAACCGGGCAATTAAACATCGTTGAAGGAGATATTTTGGACTTTAAACCGGAAAAAGAATTACCAACCGGGGATTATAAGATTATTGCCAATATCCCTTATTACTTAACCGGCCAATTTTTTCGCCGTTTTTTACAAACCAAACGCCAACCGTCTTTGATTGTCGCTTTGGTCCAAAAAGAAGTCGCCGACCGAATTATCGCCACCGCCGGCCGGGAAAGTTTATTATCAATTAGCGTTAAGGTCTATGGCCGAGCCAAACGATTAAAAACCGTGCCGGCCGGTGCCTTTCACCCCCCACCGAAAGTTGATTCGGCGATTATTAAAATTACCGATATTAATAAAAATTATTTTACCGATATTAATGAAGAAACTTTTTTTGCCATCATTAAACAAGCCTTCGGTCAAAAACGCAAACAATTAAAAAACAACCTTTCCGTCCCCGTAAAAACTCTGGCCAAATGCGGCCTGGTCTCGACTTGCCGGCCGGAAGAGCTTACGATTAAACAATGGCAATGTTTGGCTCAAAAGTTAACCGACTAATTGTCTTTATTTTTATCGCCGTCGTTTTAACCGGCCTGCTGTTTATTTGGCCGGAAGAAACAAGGGCGCCGGCGGACCGAGCAGTAACTCCGCGGCCGGAAGAGACAGACAATTCGATAAATAAAACGGTGCCGTCATCCGTTTTAATCGCCGGACAAGTTTTTACTTTGGAGATTGCCGATACGCCAAGGGATCGGGCCAAAGGCCTAGCCGGTCGCCAAGAGTTGCCCGCCAATCACGGAATGTTATTTATTTTCCCAACCGCCGGAAATTATAATTTTTGGATGAAAGAGATGAATTTCCCGCTTGATATTATTTGGCTGGATGAAGACTTAACGATTATTGATCTGACCGAAAATTTCTCGCCCGAAACCTATCCCGAAACTATCACCTCAAAAGAACCGGCTAAATATGTTTTGGAAATCAAGGCCGGCCTGGTTGAACGATTAAACCTCACCATCGGTAATACTTTGGAATTAAAGTGAAGTACCGGTCATAATAATCGGCAAACCGGCCGGTAAATATGGAGCCAAAGGCGGGCGACAAAAAAACGGCGGGGGTGCCACCATTAAACAAGGAACCGGTGTCGGCGCAACCAAACCAAGCAAATGAGGGCCGGGACGAAAGATTTGGTAGTACTGATATAAAATACTGACACCGGGTAAATACACCAAGTGCGTCGGCCAAGCCGGTAAAGCCGGTTTGATAATAATTTGTACTCCGGGGGTAAAGGGACAAGTACAAGGAATAGGTGGTGCAATAATTTGCCCACCGAAAGGAATGCCGGCCGATTGCGCCAAAGCGGTAAGCGGAAAAAAAGTAAATAAAATAATCGCCGATAAGCTGAAAAGTGTTTTAGTCATTACCTTATTCTAACATAAAGCGGTTAAGAATAAGTAGTAACAGCTTTAGCGACAATAAAATCAAAGGTCCGCCAGCGAACCCTAATCAAAAACTAAATTAAAAATAAGCGGATTACTGATGCCGGTATCATTTTCCACATAAAGACGCAGGGGTAAATCAAAACCCTCGGGATCAGCTTCGCCGGTAAAAGGACTGTTAATTGTCACGGTCAGACTTTGACCATCGGCCGACGGTATGGCCGACAAAACTTCACTACCGGTATAGACGGTATTGGCTTTGGTATCAAAACCCTCGCCGGCAATAGTTACCATTGTTCCCGGTCGACCGGTTGAAGGGTTGACTAAGAATAGACTCATGGTGGCCGATCTTGGCGGTGGTGAAGGAAGAGAAAAGTCGGGGGTCAGGTTATTATTTAAGACGGAAGTTTCAGCCGACACCGATTTTGGTGTCGGCTCATTCGTTTTGGCCCTGGAAACGAGCGGTTCGGTCACCAAGATTTCCGGCTCCGAACTATCCGGCGACGGAGTTATCGTATCGGTCACCGGCTGATGGTCAGCGAAATCGGCCGCCAAATTAATCTGCCTCCGAGTCAGCCGGCCGACATAGCCGGTGCCGGTGGCGAGGCCAATCGGCGCCAAAATTTCCGCCTGATGCAATTCTTGATAGCGACGAACCGCTTGTTTGGTTAATTGGCCGAAAAAAGCCGTTTCTTGTCCCGGTGAACCGGGGCCGACTGAAGCCACCGGGGAGCCAGATCGGTTTAAGAATTTTTGCAATTGGCGAACATCTTCACCCCGACTACCAAGCGTTAGGTCACGAGTTAAAAACGCTTCGGCCGTTTGACCCAAGATTAAAAAACCAAGCACCAGAAACAAAAAACCGACAAATTTTTTCATGATTACTCATCTTAACATTTTTTCATTTTCTTTTCCGCCTCTCCGGCCGACAAAATAGCGATTTTATCCACTCCTAAAATCTTAAAGGAAGATAAAAATCCCTTGATTTATGCCATAATATAGTGGTGATGAGAATAAAAATCATTATTTGGTCATTGCTGTTGATTGTTTTAATCGGCGGTATTTTGCTTTGGTTGGTTGGCGGTTTGGCCGAAAAAAAGCGGGAAGCCGAGCGCCTGGATTATTACGCTCAATTAATCAAAGAAGACCGGGATTTACAGTCTTTAATCACCAAAAACTTGGCCGCCAAAGGCGTCTTACTGGAATTGTCAGACATTGAGGATAACCTTAACCGGCCTCATTTTACCGTGGCCGATCTTAATATTATTGAAAATTCCAATGACGAAACCCTCCGTCAATACGGACGGGAAATGGGCCAAATCTTAAACCGCTATCAAGCGCCTCGCGACAACGAAATTGTTTTAATGTTGGAAGCCGTCAGACTGTCTCAACCATCACTTTTGACTAACTTGGTAAAAGCCAAAGAATTAAATGAATTGGTGGTAAATGAACTCCGCCAAGTAGCCATCCCAAAAGACGCTCAAGTTGTCCACTTACGCTTACTGAATAATATCCATCAATTAACCATTAATCTTGATAATATGAGCGCTATTTTTGACGAACCGATTTTGGCGTTGGAAAGTGCCGAGGCTTATATTAAAAATTACGCTTTATTTTTTCAAGCTGTGGAAGGAATTAATGTTTATTTTACCAAAAAAGGTATAATGTTTAATAAAGACGAAACCGCCCAAATTTATGACAGTATCGGCATAATTTCTGATAACGATTAATTGCCGAATCATCAATTATTTTAAAAATGAATCTGACCAAACAAAAAATGATTATCACCGCCCTGGTGGTAAGCGCCGGTGCCGGCCTCATCTATTACTCGGTATTCAATGACTCGGTTAGAAATATTTTTGCCCAAGAGGAAGACCCTAATCAACATCTGGAAACGATGCCAAGTTTGGAAGAGAGGACCGGCACCGACCAAGAAGCCCTGGAGAGTGAAGCCGATTATATTGAGCAATTACAAAACGAGGACCGGCAAGAGTGTTTAGCCCAAGCCGGCTTAGGTGGCGGTGGTGAAGTCGGTGGGGCCCTGGGTCAAGCCGCTCATAACGGGCTGGCCACCATCACCCAAGAAACGGTTAATGAACATTTACCGGCTGAATTGGAGAGAGAAGTAACCGAAAGATTACCGGCCGAACTGGAGAGGGGAATTCAGAACAATTTACCGGATCAATTATCCCGCCTTCTTCGTCTCGGTACGGCCACCCGACCGAGTTTTGAAGAAGCCCTGGCCGCTAATCTAAATCTAAATCCCGGGCAAACAATCGACGCCGAAACTTTTGAACAAATATTCCGCGATACTTTTACCACTTCAGTTGAAACTCATTTACCCAATGCCCTGCAACGAACCCTTAACCAAGCTTTACCCGATGCTTTTGGCCGTGTTTTGGAAGAAGGGTTGCCGACCGCCCTGGAGAGAGTGATGACTGAAAATTTACCCGGGGCGATTGAAACGGATTTACCGGAAATTCTCAATCGTGACCTGTCGGCAACTACCCTTGATTTTCTAACTACTGAAACCGCCGGCCTTGACGGCCTAACCGCTCAAGTATTGGAGCAATTAAATGACGATTTATTGGCGGAAATATCCACCCAAGCCGTCGCCAGTATCAACAATCAAAACAATTTATTGACTGAAGATTTTACCGGTATATTCGGCGAACAATTAGCCACCGTCCTGGAAGATAACGGCGGGGCACTTGACGAGATTGTTGCCCAACTAAGCCAAGGCTTGGGTAATGGTTCGATTGGCGGTTCGGCTGGTGGTTTTGTTAATCAAGCGGTCACCGAGATTTTGGGCGGGACCAATATGAATCAACTGATGGCCGGAGTTAATAATCAATTCAGTAATATTATAAACACAACGGTAAATGACTTAACCGGTTCGCTTTTAGGCTCGGCCAACGGTCTAATTAATCAGGTTACCGGCAGTGTTTTAGCGCCTCTGAATGATGTGGTTGATTCGGTCATGGGGACGGTCTTGGACCCCTTAAATGAGGTGGTTGATTCGGTGATGGGGACGGTATTAGATCCGGTAACCGGCGTTTTTAATAATGTCTTGGGCGGTGTCGGTGAAGCTTTTAATGGCGCTTTAGGCAGTATGACCGAAAATGTTCTCGGGGGATTAAACCTCGGTTCTTTAACCGGTCCACTGGGAGAAGCGGTTGGCGGTGCGGTTGAAGCCCTAACCGGCGGACTGGGCGGTTTATCTCTTCCCGGTCTTAATTTAATTCCCGGCTTAGGTGGTGGTCTATATGTTCCGGTTAAAGAAGTTGACGGTCCGCTTTTGTCCAGCAATCAAAATATTGATGAAAGCACTAAAAGTATCCAGGAATTAACTGTCCAGATGTGTATGTATCTAAAATCCATCCAACGCATCCAAACGGCGGCCGAACAAAGAGAGGTAATGGAAAATCCCGATTTACGCCGGCAAGCGGCCAGTAATATTGAACAATACCGCCATGAACTGGCCGACTTGGTCGACCGGGGGCACAAAACTGATGGCGAAGGTACCGAATCGCCCCTCTATGTTACCGACACCGAAAGATATCTAAGAGAAGTTATCCAACCGGAAACCAATCAAGTCTATTTAGACCAACTCGAAGGAGAAGAATCGGGAGATGCTTTCAAGGCCGAAACCGCCGCCGCCCTGCGCCGACAAATCAGCCAACCGGACATTCCACGCTCAAGTATTAGCCGAGAAGTTTACAATAATTTTGTTTCCGGCAATACCGGTTCCGCTGATGTTTTCCAAAACTTAATTGCCATCAATAATCCGTTTGAGGCCAACAATCCGGCCACCTCTTTTATGCTTAATCAAACAGCTTTGAGTTTGCGCCAAAGACAGGCCGAGGAAAACTTCCGTAATGAACTGGTCGCCGGTCAAGGGTACCTACCAATCAGAAACTGTATTGAACCCACAGCAAGTGGAGCTTGTGCCAAATGGGAAATTACCACGCCGGCAATTCAAGTTAAAGAGAGCGTGGCCGATGCTTTCAGTTATCGACAAGAACTCTATACCGACCCCGAACCGGGTGATCTTGCGCCGGGTAATGAACCAACCGCTCAAGAGGTCTTGAGTTTTAAACCGCAAAGCACCGGTGGGGGGGGAGGCAGTCCGGCCGCCGCCGCCGGTGGTGGAGGAGCCGGCGATATGATTCAGAGAATTCTTGATGTTTTATCATCATTGCGTAATCGCGAAACTTACACCGCACCCGAACTGACTTTTAATATCGCCAAACCGACGGCCAATCAAATTGCCGCCGGCAACAACATCGCCGTGTTAAACTGGGAAGGGCAAGGCATAGACACTTGTGTTGCCGATAACAATTGGCCGGCCGGTAATCCGACCGGATCGGGGATTGTTCCGATTGTCACCGATGGTGAAACTTTGGATAGTAATGGAGAAAGAGAAATAACTCTACCGCTTAATTTCGGTGTTAACTTTTTACGAGAAAGACCGGGTGATATCACTCGAATTGTTACCGGGACGGTAATTTCCCAATCAGCCAATGACGGCAGTCATCAAATAACGACCATTACCATGCCTGATGATATCCAAGGTAATGACACCTTTAGGATCGCTCTCGGCCCCAATGCCAACTCAACCTCAGCCGGAGCCAGAGATCCCTATTCCGTCGCCATCCAAATTCACGCAGACGGCGGAGATAAGGCCGGGATGGTGGAGACTTTTAAACAAACAATTAATAATACCATCAGTTCCACTAACGAAAACACTATTCAGAGGAATGAATTCAATAAATACCTTTTTAATTTCCGGCCGACGACGGGAACAATTACCATCAAACCAAAAACCAATTACCAGTTAAGGTGTACAACCAACAATGGCGATCCAATCACCAAAGAAATTACTCTCGGCAATTAACCGCCGAAACTTAAAAACGGTAGTAATTATTGCCTTATTGGCATTGACTCTGTCGGCACCAATTCCGGCATCCGCTTTTATTAATTGGGGAGATATCTGGGATATGGTACTTACCGCGGACGACTATATGATAGGCATGGTGTTTGATCGACCTCTTCTCGCTATATTTCGGGACAGAGAAAGTATCCAAGAAGTAGAGGAGATGCACCAACGACTCGACGAGCAATTAAATAGGTTGCTAGGAGAAAATCAAAATGAAATTGAAACAATCCAATCACAAATCGCGGCAGAAAATCGCTCCGCCACCTCGGAAGAACAACAAAGATTGTCTGAACTTCAACAAAACATAGAGGATTTTAGAGAAAAAATAGAGGAAAACAACCAAGCTTTATCTACTGTTCGCCAAGATGATTGGAGCGGAAGCACTGCGGCTGTTGATCAAATAAGGAGAGATGGGGTGTCTACCTGCACCAATTTGACGAATTTTAGTATTGGAGCTTGTATCACTGAAGGAGTCGCCTGGCTGGCCTCTTTAACTTTATGGCTTTTAAGTTTGGCCCTTGATTTCGCCGGCATACTTTTTAATTGGAGTATTCAATTATCAATCGTTAATTTCAAAGATTTGGCTGATATGACTTTTGTCGCCGAAAGTTGGCGGATGGTCCGCGATCTGGCCAATATCGCTTTTATTTTTATCCTCCTTTATATCGCCATCAGCACCATTTTGCAAATCAACAGCGGCCAAGCCAAAAAAATGATCGGCCATATCATTATCATCGCCCTCTTGGTCAACTTTAGCGCCGTCCTGACTCGCGTGGTGATTGATGTTTCCAATGTTATTTCCGTTTCTTTTTACAATAATATCGGGACAGAAACAGATGGAAACACTGCGCCGGATATTAGTGCTATTTTTATTACCGGTGTCGGTCCTAGTCAATTCGTTGGCGCTAAATCCGGCCAAGCGCCCGTCTTTGGTCAAACCGGCGGTTTGAGTTTTGATAAAGTTATTATCAGCGCACTCGGTTCGTCTATTTTGATAATCGTTACCACTTTGGTTATTCTTGCCGCCGCCGTTTTATTCATCATCCGTACTATAATTCTCCTCCTGTTAATTATCTTGGCACCTTTGGCTTTTGTCGGTTATGTCATACCAAAATTGAAAGGGGACACTTTTGACAAATGGGTTAAAGAATTAACTAATCAAGCGATATTCGCGCCGGTCTTTATGGTGATGCTTTTCATTACTTTGAAAATTGCCGATAATCGCCATGACATTATGGCCGCAAGCGAAGGTTGGGGTGGGGCTTTGCAAGACACTATTATGTTCATCTTCCTCGTCGGCTTTCTCTTAGCGGCGATTATCATCGCTTCCAAACTCGGTGCTCACGGCGGGAGTTGGGCTAAAGGTTTTGCTGTTGATCGTTCAAAAAAGTGGGGGAAGAAAGCCGGAATAGGTACTGTTGCTGGTGCCGGTGTCTATACCGCCGGCAAAACGGCTAATAAAATTGCCGGCTCAGATCGACTCAAATCTTGGGCGGCCAAGAGTCCGGTTATCGGCGGTTTAGTCAAAAAGACCGCTCAAAAGACGGCCGGCCTGAAGTTCGGTGGCGAAACCTCTTATGAAGACCGCCTTAAGAAGCGCCAAGAAAGGAGAATGGAGACCACCAAGGGTATGAATCCGGAACAAAAGGCCGAGTACTTAAAGAATGTTGGTGAAAAACTCTTAATGATTGGCGGTAAAGAAGATCGAAAGAAGATGTATGAAGGACTACCTGATCGCGAAAAGGCGGATATGGAAATGGCCGCCCGCCAATCGGGTAATACCGAATTGGTTAATGTCCTTACGGAATTGCGTCAAGGATTAAAGGGAGAAAAGAAAGACAGCATAGAAAAAGAAATCGGTAATCGCTTTAAACGAGAATATCAAGATAAAGGAAATCGGGAAGAGCGAGGTAAATTCTATGTATCCTTGGATCCGGCCGATCGCAAAATTCTATATGGCAACTTAAGTAATACTGATCGGGCCGGATTGGAAACAGAAATAACCGCCGGCGCTAGAAAAGTTGAACCCGGCTACTTGGAAGCGGCCGAAGAAATTACCAAAGAAACCGCTGATCCAACAACCAATAAAGATATCGGTCTTAAATATTCTTTGTCGGCTGAAGACCAAAATAAACTGGTGACCGAAATGAAAAAAGTCGGAGTAAGTGATACTGTCCGCCAAGCTATGGATGGCATCGGGGAATCCATCAGAAATCAAAATGACGGAGCGCCAATCGACTTAAACCGATTGACCACGCAATTAAATGAACTGAGCAGTAAACAAGTGGCGGCCCTCGACAGTCAAATTTTGGAAAATGAAGCGGTCATCAAACTCTTAAACAAAGAGGATGTCGCCGCCATTCAAAGAGCCGCCACTCAAGGAGAGGGGATTTCCCGTGGGACTTGGGGTAAAGTCGAGAAGGAAATTCTAGCCGGTAACGGCATGCCGGAAGCTAGAGCTTATCTCGAGAGTACCGCCGGCGCGGCGCGGAAAGCCAAGAAAAAGAACCCGCCAACCGACTTAGGAAATTCATAATAATCAAATCAATCATATGGACTACACTCAAGAACAATTAGATGAAGTCTTTAAAAAATTACCGACGGACTTGAAAGACGCCATTGTCGCCGTCGAAACGGCTGACATTATCCGTCAGGCAAGCGTCAAGCACCACCTGCATGTGGACCAAATGGGTGAGTTGGCCGAAGAAACCGGCTTGGTAATGATGGGCCTAACTCGACCGGGGCAATATATCGGCAACTTGGCTCGCCGACTACATATATCCAATGATCTGGCCCGAGAAATTGCCAAAGAAATAGACGAGAAAATTTTCCGACCGGTTAAAGATTCTTTACAAAAAGTCCGCGGTTTTGAAGTCGAAGACCCGACAGTGGCGACACCGCCGGCCGAACCACCGGCGGAAAACAAAGAAGTTGAAAAAGAAGCCGGGGACAAGCAAAAACCTTCTGAAAACGAAAGTGGAGAAGAAAATCGGCGGGATATTTTTGCTGAAAAAATGAGTTCGTTATTTACCAATCGGCGGGCCGATATTGAAGACGAAGAAAACCCAGACAAAACCGAAAAACAAAATGATGGTGATACCGATAACTTGGCCTTATCCAAAGAAAGGATAGAAAAAGACCCCTATAAAGAACCGTTGGAGTAATCGACAAGAAAAGCCGGTGGACTTTAATTAAAAACCGTCGATTATCGGGTATTGTCAGGCGATTTTGCTTTGAGTCCGTTTTCAATCAATGCTACAATTAAGCGTATCGGGTAATGAATTTTCAAGTGCCACAATTTATTGAGATTGAGGACCGAATCTTCGGCCCCCTAACTTTTAAACAATTTCTCTACCTGGCCGGTAGTGGCGGTTTGGCTTTTATTTTCTACGCGTTATTACCTATTTACTTGGCCATTATCCCGATGATTATAATTATCGCTTTCGGTTTGGCTTTGGCTTTTTACCAAGTTAACAACCGACCGTTTATTCATGTGGTTGAAATGTTCTTCCGTTACTTACTCACCGCTAAATTATATATCTGGCGAAAATCAGAAAAAATTAAAACCAAAAGTGTCGGCGGAAATAAAGAAAACAGTAATGAGCCGGCCCTGCCCCGACTGTCGAATAGCCGGTTGGAAGACCTATCTTGGAATTTAGATGTAAAAGAAAAGGTAAAATAATGGCTAATAAAACCACTAAAGCAACCCAAGACTTCACCTCGATCAAAGAAATACGCGATCAGGTTGTTATCTTGAATGACGGTTCTTTTCGGGCGGTGATGATTGCCTCCTCGCTTAACTTTTCTCTTAAATCCAGTGACGAACAAACGGCGATTATTATGCAATATCAAAATTTTCTTAATTCTTTGGATTTTGACATCCAAATATTCATCCAATCACGCAAATTGGATATTCGGCCATATTTGAAACTGATTGAAGAACGCTTAAAAAACCAAACCAATGATTTAATTAAAATTCAGACCCGGGAATATATGGAGTTTATCAAAAGTTTTACCCAATCAACCAAAGTAATGACTAAAAATTTTTTCATCGTCATTCCTTATTCACCGCCGATTTTCCAAGACCGCAACTCACTTTGGGCTAAATTACCATTCGGCCGGAAAAAAGATCGGCCAAAAACCGACCAAGGAGATGATCCGTTTGAAGAAAACAAGATTCAATTGGAACAGCGGATGAGCGTCATTGAACAAGGTTTAAGCCGTTTTGGCGTTAATACCGCCATTTTAGGGACTGAAGAACTGGTCGAATTATATTTCCGAGTCTTTAATCCGGGCGAACGGGATGTCCCGAGCGCCACTTAATATGGCTTTATTCGGCAGAAAAAAACAATCACAGGCCGAGGAATTTATCACCCCGGTCTTACCGCAAGACATCTATGAGATGGGAGTTTTGCAATTGCGTGATATTATCGCTCCCTCGGCCCTTAAAATCAGTCCAAAAAACCTTAATTTGGGCGAAAAAATGGCCCGAACGATGTTTGTTATCTCTTATCCTCGTTTCTTAAACGAGGAGTGGTTTTCGCCGGTGATTAACTTGGATCGGGTTTTTGATGTGTCTATTTTTATCCACCCGATTGATTCCAGTTTGGCTTTAAAGCAATTGCAAAAAAAACTGGCTGAAGTCCAAAGTCAAATCAGTATCCGGGAAGAAAAAGGTTATGTTCGAGACCCTAAATTGGACACCGCCCATGAAGACATTGAAAACTTGCGTAATCAACTCCAACAAGCTCAAGAAAAAATCTTTGATGTCGGTTTATATGTTACCATTTATGGCGAAGATGAAGATGATTTGGACAATACCGAATCGGATCTGAAATCAATCTTGGATTCCAAATTGGTTTATTTAAAACCGGCCCTATTCCAACAAGAAGCCGGTTTCAAGAGCACGATTCCCATCGCCAAAGATCTTTTGGGGATAAATTCCAAATTAAACTCCTCACCACTATCTAGTCTGTTTCCGTTTGTTTCTTTTGACCTGACTTCCAATAAGGGAATTCTTTACGGTATTAATCGCCACAATTCATCATTGGTGCTTTTTGACCGCTTCTCGTTGGAAAATTACAATTCGGTCATTTTTGCCAAATCCGGCGCCGGTAAATCTTATGCCACCAAGTTGGAAATTTTGCGCAGTCTCATGTACGAAACCGATGTCATTGTTATTGACCCGGAACGAGAATACGAATTTTTAGCCGAAGCCGTTGGTGGGCGTTATTTTAATGTTTCACTGACCTCCGAACACCATATCAATCCTTTTGACTTACCCTTCCCGCGCGAAGACGAGTCGCCGGCTGATGTTTTGCGGTCAAACACCATCACCTTGGTCGGCTTATTCCGTATTATGCTCGGCGGATTGTCAGCCGAAGAAGATTCAATCATTGACCGGGCGATTACCGAAACTTACGCCTTAAAAGATATTACCGCCGATTCCGATTTTACCAACAAACCGGCACCGCTTTTGTCCGACTTGGAATTGGTCTTGGCCGGAATGGAAGGCGGGGAGTCCTTGGCCCAGCGCTTGGGTAAATATACTCAAGGCACTTGGTCCGGTTTTATCAACCGGCCGACCAATGTCGATATCAATAAAAATATGGTTGTTTTTTCCGTCCGAGATATGGAAGACGAATTAAAACCGGTGGCAATGTATATCGTAATGCATCATATCTGGAATACTATCCGACGCAACTTAAAAAAACGCCTCTTGGTGGTTGATGAGGCTTGGTGGATGATGAAACAAGAAGATACCGCTTCTTTTCTCTTTTCTTTGGTTAAACGCGGCCGAAAATACTTTTTGGGGGTGGCGACCATTACCCAGGATGTCGGTGATTTCCTCCGTTCGCCTTACGGTACGCCGATTATCACCAACTCATCAATTCAACTCATTTTAAAGCAATCACCGGCCACCATTGACTTGGTGCAAAAGACTTTCAATTTAACCGAGGAAGAAAAGTTTCTATTATTGGAATCAAGTGTCGGTGAGGGTATCTTTTTTGCCGGCCTGAAACGAGTGGCGATTAAAATCATTGCTTCTTATACCGAAGATCAAATTATCACTTCCGATCCGTCGCAACTTCTGGCGATTAAAAAAGCCAAGGACGAATTTAATAACAGTCAGTAAACAATTATGGCTGAAACCACTTACCGCATCAGTCGATTATCCGCCAGCGGAATGATTGTCACCGCTTTATTAATTGACTTGATTGCCTTAATTCCCATTGTTAACCTTATCACCACCGCCACCGCTTTTATGGTTTTCGGTTTTTGGTTTTATTTAAAAAATATTCCCTTAATCAGTACCAGAAAAATGCTGACTTACCTCACCGCCGGGGTATTGGCGATTATCCCTTTTCTACCCGGCATTACCGCCGGCGTCATCGCGGTCATTATTTTTACCCGGACTGAAGACAAAACCGGTTTATCCTTATCAGCCAAGCCCAAATTTAAAAAAGCGCTGACCGGGGCCAAATGATTCCTTATCCGGACAAATTAGTTTAAAATAGAGTAATGACCAATATCTTAAAAAATAAAATCGTTTTGCTGATTATTTTAATCTTGTGGATTTTTCCGGTCATCGCTTCGGCTAATTACCAAGAAAGTACCGTTGGCGGAACTCTGGAGGCCGAAGTCAAGCCGAAAGAGCCAAAACCCAATGAAATGATTACCGTCAAATTAAAAGGTTTTGGTTTTAATCTTAATTTAAGTAAGGTAACTTGGGCGGTTAATGACGAGGTTTTGGCCGAGGGTATCGGCTTGGCTGAATTTTCCTTCCGCAATGGTCGGGTTGGTTGGATAACTTCGGTTGATGCCATTATTACCACCCCGGATAATCGTTTTATTGTCAAAAATCTGACTTTCCGGCCGGCCGAGGTTGAATTGTTGTTTGAAGCAAATTCTTTCATTCCAAACTGGTACCGAGGAGCGGCCCTGCCGACGGCCGGCTCTTTACTGACGGTTATGGCCGAGCCGAATATCAGGGTTTTTGACCAATTAATTGACGCTCGAGAATTGGTTTTTGAATGGACGAGAAACAATACTCGCTTAACCGGTTCTTCCGGTCTCGGTCGAAATACCATCACTTTTACACTTAATCCCGAAACCGAGCGAGCGGTCGTCGGCGTCAAAGTAAGCCATCCTTCATCCGGGATTACCGCCAGTGGTAATTTAACCATTAACGCCAATCAAGCCGAGATTTTATTATATGAGGTTAAGCCGTTAAGTGGCGTTAATCAGGCCAAGGTTTTAAATAATCAAAACCATCAAGCCGAGGGCGATGTTATTTCACTTAAAGCCGAACCGTTTTATTTCCCAATTAATGATGTTTTGTCTCAACTACAATATATTTGGAAAGCCGGTGAGGAAGTAATTAAAGATATTTCTAGCCGCCAAAGAGAAATCACCTTCCAAACCAACCAATCTTCAGCCGGGTCATCAATAATATCCGTTGAGGTTAATAATCCAAGAAATCCCAAACAAACCGGCCAAGCCTCGGTTAATTTAAACCTTAATGAATTTTTTGGACAATAATCAATGAAAAAAACCACCAAACAAATGATTCCTTATCTGTTTATCGGCTTGTTTTTTGCCGGTTTATTGGTGGCGATACCGGCTTTGGCCCAGGATTATGTTTTACTCCAGCCGGAAGTAATTGGGGGGAGTGAAGGCGAGACGAGTAATTTGCTGGATTATGCGGCGGCGGCCATTACCACCATTTTGGTCATTGCCACTGTTCTATCGATAGTTATTTTTACCTGGGCCGGTATTGAATATATGGTTAGCGGGATTCCGGGGATTAAAGCCGATGCCAAAAGCCGAATGAGTGCCGCTTTTTTCGGCTTATTAATCGCCTTAACCGCCTGGCTTATCTTAAATACCATTAACCCTAATTTAATAAACTTATCACTTGATTTCGGCGGTCGAGCCGGCACGATATCAACCGATGTGGCAGTTAATACCGGTAGTGGGTCTAGTGGACAAGACGATATTACCGCCATACCCGGAGATGGATCATCATTAGGAGAAGGAGTGTATGGCCCGGTTCCGAGTAATGAATTTGAAGTCAGAAATAGGTTAAAAAGGAGAGGAATTTTAATTAACGATGAAGGTGCTTGCCGGCCTGATAATTTATCCGCCTGCCGAACATATGTCGGCAATTTAAATCAAAATCAAATAAATGGAGTAGTGGGATTAAGTCAAGAATGTAATTGTGAGATAGTCATTACCGGCGCAGGCGAACAAGGTGGTCACTCGGTTGGAAGTAACCATTATACCGGCACGGCGGTTGATATTAGGTCAACTAATAATTTTGATAATTTTATGAATAGAACTATCGCTGAAGGAGGATTGGGTGACTTGGGAATAAATGGGAATAGGTTAATTTATGAAGGAGACCATTGGCATATTGAATTTTAATATGAAAAAAACTTTAACCATCTTAATTATTTTAATTGTCATCGCGGCCGGGATTGGTTTTTATTTAATCTCCCGACCAACACCAAGTGGCGAGACGGGGGACGATCGGGGATTTTTCCCGGTTGGTAATTTATTTGATTTTTTCACCGGCCGAGAAGGTGATAATGCCGGCCAAACCATTTCCACTCCAACCAACAACCTCGAAACGGAAGATATTGCCACCCCGGAAAAAATCATCGATGAATCAATTGCCGGTTACGAATTAATCACTATTAGTGATAATGATTATTTGGTTTATGCCGAACAAAGTACCGGCCATATTTATACCGCCGATTTAACTGATGAAGAATTAACCTTTAAACGAATATCCAATACCACTATTGCTAATCCGCTGTCGGTTTTGTTTACCACCGATACCAACCATCTCTACGCTTTTATTGAAGATCGGGATGGGGTTATAACCTCTATCAATATTCCACTTGAAGCGATTAGTGGCGAGACTGAAAAAAATAACCTTGTCCGCCGTCAATCCAATTTTCTCGCCCAACCGGCGATTAATCGTGAGACTGGCCGAATCTTTTATTTAAAACGCTTTAACGATGATGTTGTCGGTCTGGTGGCTAATCCGGATTTAAGCGGTGCCGGCCAGGTCTGGCGAACCGGTTTATTGTCTTGGCAGGCAAGTTGGGCCGGTACCGGGTCAATTATATTAAGCCAACCACCGGCTTGGTCTTTGTCGCGTAATTTATATTCATTGGATCTTAATCGGGAAATGACTGATAAGATTTTGAGTAATAAAAGCGGTTTAACCGCTCTACCTAGTCCCGACGGTAAGCAATTATTGTATTCGGAAAGCGCCGGTAATAACCTTAATTTAAAATTAAAAAATTTAGACACCGGAACGGAAAAAACACTGGCGATAAAAACCTTAACCGATAAATGTGTTTGGCAAAACGATGCCGGTGCCATTTATTGCGGTGTGTCCGAAAGAATCAGTGCCGGTCAATATCCCGACGAGTGGTATCAAGGAAAAATATCTTTTCCCAATGATGATATTTGGGTTTATATCATTGACGACTCGACTTTATTCAGATTAACTTCTATTAACCGTAATTTGGATGTTGTTAATCTAAAAGTTAAAGACAATATGATTTGGTGGCAGAATAAAAAAGACGGCAGTTTATGGTCGGTATTTTTGCGCTATTAGAATAAAATTCTTAATAAAAATAAAGTTAGTAGTTAGGTAATGGTTGGGCTTGGGTCTGGGTTACCTAACTACTAACTTTATTTTTTATTGGCGTTCCGGAATATTCTAATCCTATCTGGAAAAATTCCAAACTTCCATCAATTAATTAAGTGATTGACCGTCCGGTTAAAATATTTAAAGCTTTTCGTTTAACCAGTAATTCATGACCAATGGCGAATAAATTACTGGTTAACCAATAAAGACCGACAGCCGCCGGTAAAGATGAAGCGATAAAGACAATAATAATCGGCATAATATAGCGCATTTGGATATTAAAACTGCGGGCAAAATCATCTTTAATTGATCTTTCTTTTTTATTCCGATCAATCGGCGGCAGGGGAGGTAAAGAAAATTTCATCTGAATAAATTGGGCTCCACCAACCAATAAAGCGAGGATAAAACTTTTTTCGGCGATATCCAATAAACCGAATAATTCGGTATTAATTACCGCCGGTGGGGGAATAAAAGAATATAAGATATCTAAATTTAATTCAAAACCCCGAAAAAAGACATAAAATAAGGCAATAAATATCGGCAATTGAATAAATAAAAGAACAATGGAAACAAAAGGATTAATACCGTGATGGCGATAAAGCTCCATTATTTGTTTGGCTTGTTCTTGCTTATCGTCATTATATTTATTTTTCAAAGACTTAAGTTCCGGCTCAATTTCTTTGATTTTAGATTGGGTTTTAACCGATTTATGGTATAAGGGAAATAAAATTATTTTAACAATAATCGTCAAAATAATTATTGCTACGCCAATATTATTACCGGGGATAATGTCGGTAATAAACACCAAAGCATTATAAAGCGGATTAAATAGGATTAAATTAAATAGAGCTACCATTTTTATTATTAATTAGAGGGAGATTTTAAAAATTCAAATTAATCAATTATTTGTTTATCGGCAATAATTTAACCACTTCCTGTTCCAATTCATTAAAGGTTAAATGACGAGCTTCAGGCTTAAATATCATAACATATAAATAACCGTCAGCCAGTTTGTTTATATTTTTTCTAACAATATAGCGGGCTCGCCGTTTAATAAAATTGCGTTCAACCGCTTTTTTACTGACTTTTTTAGAAACAACAAAACCCCATAAACTAGGGCCCTCAGTCGGAAGGATTTTTAGTGTTAAATAAGGAGAATAAAGACTTTTACCATCTTTAATAACTTGTTCAATCAGTCTTTTACCGATTCGCCGGTTTTGGGGAATCATTATTTGATCAAAATCAATTAAACCGCTAATTTCTTTCGGCCTTTTCGCCGGCGGTTTTTTAAAATATTACGGCCGGTGGCGGTTTTAGCTCTAACTAAAAAACCGTGAGTTTTCTTCCTTTTTCGTTTTTTTGGTTGGTAGGTTACTGACATTAATCAGTATCATATAATAAAAGGATTTTTTTAGCAACCTTGACTTATAATTTAATATTATTCGTAAAAAATATAATTTAAGAAGTAATCCACTGGTTATTAACAGTCTGCAAACGTTTGTTATAATACAGTACTGGACTATAATTTAAAGGTAAATTAAAAACTCGCCAAATAAATAAATTTTATGTTGATAGATTACAATAAACTTTGGGGGGATATTTTATCAGAAATAGAATTATCCATTTCTAAAGCTAATTTCGGCACCTGGTTTAAAAATACCCATATTTATAAATATAATGATGGTATTGTCTATTTAAGCGTACCTAATACTTTTGTTCGTGATTGGTTAATTAATAAATATCATAAATTAATCATTAAGGCTTTGCGTAACACCTCTTTAATTATTCATTCAGTTGAATACATTATTATTAAAAGCGAGGATAAAAACAAATGTCAGACGATAGAAAATAATATTAAAGAGACTATTGGTGAAGATTTGGGTTTAAATGACTTATATATCAATAAGGAAAATAATCTTAATCCTAAATATACTTTTAATAATTTTATTGTTGGCTCTTTTAATGAAGTTGCTTATGCCGCCTCTCAAGCAATTATTAAAAATCCGGGGATGAATTATAATCCGCTTTTTGTTTATGGTGGTACCGGTGTCGGTAAAACTCACTTAACTCAAGCAATCGGTAATCAAATAAAAAAGAATAATGAGTATAAAAAGGTTTATTATATTACCTCGGAAAATTTCGGGATGGATTTAATTTCTTCAATTCAAAATAATCGAGTTAATAAATTTAAGGAAAAATATCGGAAATATGATATTTTAGTTATGGATGATGTTCAATTTTTCTCTAAAAAAGAAAAATTTCAAGAGGAATTATTCCATTTATTTAATAATTTTTACGAAAATAATAAGCAAATTATTTTTTCTTCAGATAAACCGCCAAAATATATAGATAATTTAGAAGATCGTTTGCGTTCGCGTTTTGAAGGGGGAATGATTGTGGATATTGGTAAACCGGATTATGAGACTCGACTGGCAATTATTAAAAATAAAGTTAAAAGCCCGGAATTTACTATTTCTGATGAAGTTTTGGAATATTTAGCTTCAGTTATTCAAGATAATATCCGAGAATTAGAAGGAGCCCTTAACTCGATTATTATTCAATCTAAAACCAAAAATAAAATTTTAACTCCTAATGAAGTTAAAATTCTAATTAAAAACAACATTAAACCACAAAAACAAGTTTCCATTAAAGATGTAATGAAGATTGTATCTGATTATTATAATATTGATGAAAAATTCCTTTATGAAAAAACTAGACGGAAAGAAGTGGTTAAACCAAGACAAATAATAATGTATTTATTACGGGAAGATTTTAATACTTCTTATCCTTATATCGGCCAAAAACTAGGTGGCCGGGACCACACGACGGTTATTCATGCTTATGAAAAAATAAAAAATGAAATCAAACAAAATCAATTATTAAATCAAGAAATTGATCAAATTAGATTACAATTATATAACACTTGAAATTAAGGATTAATCTGTGTATAAACTAATAATATCTAAGGAATTAACTTGTTGATAAAGTAGGTACTTTTCCCCACCTAAAAACAGTAAAATTAAAAACAAAGATTATTACCAACTTTATACCCAAGTCATGAATATGAATTTATTATCAAAACACAGGTTAAATTCCGGTTATACACCGAATTAACAGTTCTAATAGTAATAAAGGTTTTTTAAAATATTTTTTATTCTTATATTATGAAACTAGAATGCTTAAAAGATAAATTACAACGAGGAGTATATTTAACGGAAAAAATGACCGGTCGGAATTTATCTTTAACAGTTTTAAGTAATATTTTATTATCCGCTTCAAGTCAGAATAAACAATTAATTATTCGGGCAACTAATCTAGATATCGGTATTGAAGTAAAAATCCCGGCCCTGGTGGCTAAAGACGGGGTTTTAGCGGTTAAACCTGGGATTTTAGGTAATTTTATTAATAATCTTAAGGAAGAAAAAATAAGTCTGGAAGCGGTTAATAATAATATTAATATTAATACCAAGAGTGGTCAGACGGTTATAAAATGCGAATCGGCCGATGATTTTCCAATTATTCCGGTTATTAATAAAGGTAATAAATTAACCATCCCGGCAATTGATTTAATTAATGGGTTAAGATCGGTTTTTTTTGCCGCTTCTTCTTCAGATATTAAACCGGAAATATCCAGTGTTTATATTTATCAAGAAAATCATAATTTAATTTTTGTTGCTACGGATTCTTTCCGTTTGGCGGAAATAAAAATTCCACTTGATAATAAAAGTGAGTTTAATCCGGTTATTTTACCGTTTAAAAATATTTCCGAGATAATTAGGGTTTTTGATAACAGTCAGGGTAATATTGATATTTATTCCGATAAGAATCAGATTTCATTTCACACTGATGAATTATTTTTAACTTCTCGAATTATTGACGGGGTTTATCCTGATTATCGTCAAATTATTCCTAAACAATTTAAAACTAAAATTATAATTAATAAAGAAGAATTTATTAGTGCGCTTAAAATATCTAATATTTTCTTGGATCGTTTTAATCAAATATCATTTTCCGTTGATAATAAGGGTTTACTGACGATAAAATCACAAAATCAAGAAATCGGTGAGAATTCCATTACTTTACCGTCAAAAATAGACAATGAAGGAATGTCAATTAATTTAAACGCCCGCTATTTAAGTGAGGTTTTAAATTTAATTACCGGTGAAGTGATTATTAATTTCAATGAGCCTAATAAACCTTTATTTATTCAAGGAAGTGATAATAATAATTTTTCTTATATTGTTATGCCTTTAAACCGATAATATGGCTTTACTGGGTGATTTTTTAGCTAAATATAAAAAAGGTTTATTTGAATGGCAAATAATAATAGAAACGGCACAAAAAACCATTAAAGAGTTATTAAAAATAGAAATTGAGGCTAAAAAAATAACTTATAAAAATAAAAAAATTTATATAAAAACTTCTCCATTAATTAAAACCGAAATAATTATTAATAAAGAAGAATTACTTTCGCGGATAAATAATACTGTCGGTAAAGAATCGGTAATTGATATTAAATAAAATTAAGTTCTAAGAGTTATATTTACAATTCAATAGTAAAAGTCTGATAAAAGTCTTTTTTATTACCAAATTCATTATAAACAATAATTTTAAGAGTATTTTTTTCTTTTAAACCGTTAATATCTTGAGGAATGAAAGAAAAAGAAAAAGGATTATTTTTAGTTACTCCCAAATAAACACCGTTAATAAAATAATCAACCTGTTTAATTGGAATATTATTTGTCGTGGTTAAACTGATTTTAACCACTTTGTCTAGATCATTTATTATCTCCGGCATATTGATTAATACTTCCGGAGTATTATTGGGAATATAAGTATTATCTCTTTCGGTTGGAATGATTGATATATCTTGCTCAATTATTCCCTGTCCGGTTAACCACTTCCTCACTGGAGCTTCCCAGAGACGATATTGTTCATTATTGCCGGGATTAGAGGGGATTGGTCCGCGAGGATTATTTTTATCCACCCAATGGAGGATTGAATGAATTTGGGTAACCACTTTTTCCTCTTTTAATTCCGGTGGGGTGGTTTCGGTCGCTAATTTACCGGAATTAATATTAAGATAATAATTATGGCTACCGCGCCAATTTCCGCGCAAAACCGGCTTTAAATTATCCGGAGTCGGTTCCGGTGGATTAAATCGACTGACGGGGTTATTAGACAGGTATTCGGTGGTAAAACTGTTCCACAGTGGAGCAATAATCATACCGGCAACCCTTCTTTCCATTGGTGAGTTATCATTATTACCGGCCCAAGCGCCAATTACCACTTCCGGGGTATAACCGATAATCCAAGCGTCACGATAATCATTAGTTGTACCGGTTTTAACCGCCACCTGCCGGCCGGGAATATTTAAGAGGGAATTAGGACTGAAAGAAGGAATTCGAGCCTCATTATCTGATAACATATCCGATATTTGTCTGGCGGTATTGGAACTTAAAACCTTAGTGCCTTTACTTTCTTTTTCGTCAATTATTTCACCGTTGGCATTTTCTATCTTTAAAATACTGTTATGGCGGTGGTAAATACCATCAGTGGCAAAAACGCCATAAGCATTGGTTAATTCCAGTAAAGTAACTTCACCACCACCTAAAACCAAAGTCAGGCCGTAACGAGAGGCGTCGGTTAAGGTGGAAATACCAAAATTTCTGGCCAAATTAATGGCATTATTAATACCGGTTAAGTATAAAACTTTAACCGCCGGAATATTACGCGAGCCGGCCAGAGCTTGTTTAAAATTAATCGGCCCGAAAAATAAACCGTCATAATTAACCGGTGAATAACAATCAACACCCGGTATATTAGGAATACCGGTCGGACTGCAATTAACATTAAATTCAGTTGGTAAATCAAAAACAACCGTTTCCGGGGTATAACCTTTTTCTAAAGCGGCGGCATAGACAAACGGTTTAAAAGCCGAACCTGGTTGGCGTCGAGCGGTGGTAATATTAAAATTACCTTCATTTTCAATATCAAAGTAATCAATTGATCCGACTAAGGAGAGGATTTCGCCGGATTTAGGGTCAATCACCACCATACCGGCATTATTGGCATTAAACTTAACAATATTTTCCGTGCCAAATTGCCTGACTTTTTCTTCGGCTAATTGCTGACTGGTCCAATCTAAAGTGGTAATAACTTTTAATCCGCCATTACGCACCGTTTCTTCACCATAACGGTCATTTAATTGATCTAGGACAAAAAAGACAAAATGGGGCGCCCGGATATTATAATTATCCGGTTTTAAGAAAAATATCTCTTCCGCCATCGCCTCCTTATATTCCTCGGGGTTAATAAAATCCAAATCAAGCATTTTGTTTAAAACTTTATTTTTTCTGTTTTCCAGTCGGTCTTGATTATTACCATAGGGAGATAAATAAGTTGGTGCTTGTGGTAGGGCGGCCAAGTAAGCCGATTCAGCCAGTGATAAGTCGGCGGCGTTTTTACCGAAATAAGTTTTGGCCGCTTCTTCAATACCGTAAATATTTCCGCCGTAAGGTGTTTCGTTTAAATAAAATTCCAAAATTTTATCTTTACTGAAAGATTGTTCCACTTTTAGGGCTAATATTAATTCCTTGAATTTACGCGATAATTTTTTATCTTGGGTTAATAAGGTATTTTTAATTACTTGTTGGGTAATCGTCGATCCGCCTTGTTCAATCGTACCGGTAAGTAAATTAATAATAAAAGCCCTGATAATGGCGGTTGGTTTAACTCCGGCGTGATTATAAAAATCCTCATCCTCAATAGCAATTGTTGCCAGTTTTTGATATTCAGATACTTCTTCTATTGGGATAATTGTTCGTTTAATATTTTCATGAACATCATATAATAAAATTTCACCACTCCGGTCATATATTTTAGTTGACTGGAGAACCACTCTTTCTTCAAAGGAGTTGAAATCGGGTATTGGTAGGTTAATTAACCAAATAACGGAAATACCGGCTAAAATAAAAAACATTATCAAAGCCACTAAGGTTAATTTGATCCCGATTTGAATTATTTTTGACTGTCGCTTGAACATAATTAAAATGCTAGCATATCTTTAATAAAAACGGTATTATCTTGATTTTTTCTGATTAATTGACTTATCGCTCGCCAGTCGGGTTGGAATATGCTAAATTTTTTTGTATATGGGAAAAACTAATAAAACCGGAGCTCAAATTGACCGCTTATTATCCCGAGCGGTGGAAAATATTTACCCCAACCCTGAGGCCTTAAAAGATAAGTTAGCGGCCGAGGGTAAATTAACCGTCTATGCCGGAATTGACCCAACCGGCCCGTCTCTTCATTTGGGTCATGGTTCAATTATTTTAAAACTCAAAGAATTTCTGGATTTGGGTCAACGGGTAATTTTATTAATTGGTGATTTTACCGCTACGATTGGTGATCCGACTGATAAATTATCCGTTCGCCATAAATTATCACCGGCCGAAGTCAAGGTTAATTATAAAAAATATCGCCAGCAACTTGCTAAACTGATTGATTTATCTAAAGTGGAAATTGTTTATAATCGTCGCTGGTTTGCCAAAATGAAATTGGAACAGGTTTTGGCTTTGGCCGGTGAATTTACCGTTGGTCAAATGATTGAACGAGATATGTTTAAACAGCGGATTAAAAACAATAAACCGATTTATTTAAATGAATTCCTTTATCCTTTAATGCAAGGCTTCGATTCGGTGATGTTGGATGCCGATGTTGAAGTTGGTGGTAATGACCAGACCTTTAATATGCTTGCCGGTCGGACCCTGCAAAAAAAATATGGTCGCGAGAAAATGGTTGTTTCGCTTAAGCTTTTAACTGACAGTCTTGGTAAAAAAATGGGTAAAACTGAAAATAATGCGGTTTTTCTTTCTGATCAACCCAATGATATGTACGGTAAGATTATGAGTTGGTCCGATGATTTAATCCGACCGGCTTTTGAAATTTGCACATCTTTAGATAAACAAATCATTGATTCTTATCTGGCTTTGGGCCCACGTGACGCTAAAATGAAATTAGCCAAAAGTATTGTCGCTTTATATAAGGGAGATAAAGCGGCCGAAACCGCCGAAGCTGATTTTGTCGGTAAATTCCAGCAAAATAAAATACCGACTGATTTGCCGGTAATTAAAGTGGCCGCCGATTCTTTTTTAAGTGATGTTTTATTAACGGAAAATATTATTAAATCAAAAACAGAATTTCGTCGTCTTATTGATAGTGGTGCCATTAGGGTTAATGGTCAAAAAATAAATGACAGTCATTACCAGGTGAAGTCCGGCGGTACGGTTAAGGTGGGAAAAACCAGATTTATTAAACTGGAAATGAAAAACTAATCATCCAGGTCGTCAAAACGATCATATTCGGGAATCGGATCATCATCTTCTTCTAGACCGTTTAAAATATCATCCGGGTCTATTTCTTCTTCTTTAATATCCAAGTCATCTATTAAGTCATCTGGATCTTCAATCTCGGTATTAAACATTTTTTCGTCTTCAAAGCCCATAGATTAAATTAATTCGCTGGTAGTTAATATTTTTTACCAAAAGCGAGAAATTTAATCAATCGATTAAGTTTTTTCTTGTGGATAAGTGGCCTTAATTCTGGCCAAACAAGTTAGGCCGGTGGCGATGGCATCATATTCATCATCGTATTTCTTTTTTTCAGTTAGAGAAAGTAGTTTTTCGACCATAGTAATTATTTGGTTTTTGTCGGCCCCACCATAACCGCCAACGGTATTTTTTATTTCCATCGGGGTGTATTCATATAAGTGGATATTAGCCTTGGCGGTCAAATAAATAATCATTCCTCTGACTTCACTAATTTGACCGGCCGTTTTTTGGTTTTTGGCAAAAAAGACTTTTTCCAAAGCTAGGCCGTTTGGTTGCCACTTTTTGATTTCTTGATCAATTCTTTCCCCAAGATATTTTAAGCGGACGGCAAATTCATCATTTTTCGTCGTTAATAAACAAGTGGAAAAAAGTAATTTTATCTGTCCGGCTTTTTTTTCTACCACCGCCAAGCCTAAACGCTCATAACCCGGATCAATACTGATTATTTTCATAATTGATTTTAAGCCAATTGAACATTGGTATAAACCTTGGATATATCTTCATGCTCGGATAAAATCTCAAGCAATTCTTTTAGATTTTTTAATTCACTTTCCGTTAAGACCATTAAGGTTTCCGCTTGCCAGTCGTCACCAACTTTTTTAAATACCCATAAAGTGGAATTGGGTTGGCCTAAATTAACATTGTTTTTAGCCAATAAGTGTTTAATTTCGGCGGTAGTGCGATTTTTATTATCAGTTAATCCCTCGGCGATAATCGCCGATCCGCCCGGGCCGAAACATTCATAAACAACCAATTCCAAATTTCCCGCCTCAATCTCGGCCCCTTTTTTAACCGCCCGATTAATATTATCACTTGGCATATTGGCCGCTTTGGCTCGGTCAATGGCCGCTTTTAAGCCGGGGTGGTTTAAATCTCCGCCGGCCGCTTTTGATTCCAGGGTAATGGTTTTAGCCAAAGCCGAAAAAACCTTGCTTTTTTTGGCATCCTCGGCGGTTTTTTTATGTTTGATTTTTGACCACTTATTATGTCCGGACATAGGGTTGTTTTACTGTTGATTCTATAATAATTTTTGTTGGGGATAGTCAAAACTTAAATGCCGATAAGCTTTTTCGGTGGCCACTCGGCCACGCGAGGTTCTCTCGATAAAACCCAGTTGGATTAAATACGGTTCATAAACATCTTCAATCGTCGCCTCTTCTTCCGATAGAGCGGTGGCAATGGTATTAACTCCAACCGGACCGCCATTAAATTTGGCAATAATGGTTTCCAAGACTTGACGATCGGATTGATTGAGTCCCAATTCATCTATTCCCAATAAATTCAAAGCACTGATGACTATTTCTCGGTCAATCGAGCGATTATTAACTTCGGCGTAATCCCGACATCTTTTAAGTAGGTGATTGGCCAGTCGGGGAGTAAAACGACTGCGTTTGGCGATTTCTTCGGCCGCCTCGTCATCCAATTTAATATTTAAGATTTTACTTGAGCGTTTGATAATTTGACCGATTTCTTCCGGGGTATAAAATTCCAAGCGATAAGTACCGCCGGAAAAACGTGACCGCAGAGGAGAAGAAAGCATAGCAATCCGAGTGGTGGCGGCGACTAAAGTGAAAGGCGGTAATTCCAATTGAATGACCCGGGCGCCTGGCCCTTTGCCGATAATAATATTAAGGGAACCTGATTCCATTGCCGGATAAAGAACTTCTTCAATCATTTTATTCAAGCGATGAATTTCATCAATAAATAAAATATCGCCCGGTTCCAAATTGGTTAAAATTGAAGCCAGGTCGCTGACTTTTTCTACTGCCGGACCGGAGGTGGCTTTAATTTGACAATTTAATTCTTTGGCAATTAAATAAGATAAAGTTGTTTTACCTAAACCCGGCGGGCCGTAAAAAAGCAGGTGTTCCGGCGGGTGCTTGCGTCTTTTGGCGGCATCAAGTAAAATTTTTAAGTTGTCTTTGATGGATTTTTGGCCAATATATTCATGCCAAACATTCGGCCGAAGTGACCGATCAAGGTGCTCGCCACCTAAGTGGTTATCAGGACTTTTAAGCTGACTACTTGACATATTTCATATTTTATGATAGTTTCTTTAGAAAGTGGACTTTTTACCAGTATTGATTCCGGATTTGGATCAATCAATTATATTAAGGTTTAAAGATGGTGAGATGATCAAGGTCATAACCCTCTAAGTGATTTAAGTGTTTACGCACTTAACGGATTTATCGGATAGGACGTTTTGGGTCTGGTTAATTCAAGATACTGGAACTATCCTTGGTGATAGGTCTAACTTTGTTTGCACAATCAAAGAGATCGCTTAGAGGGTTACGCCCTCGATCTATTTTAAAAGAACTTTTCGTTCAAATCCACCACTCGACCGACTTCTTCAATGGCGGTAATACCATTAAGGACTTTTAAAATACCGTCTTCTCTCATATCCAGAATATTTTGTTCAACCGCCGCCAGTCGGATATCCTTTTCATTGGGATTACCGGTCACAATGGCGGCGATTTTTTCATCCATCGCAATCGCTTCAAATATTCCCAACCGGCCCTTAAAACCGGTATTATTACACTCGTCGCATTTACCCGACCGCCAAATTTCTTTACCGACCGGTAAATCGATTGACGGCCGTTTTTGCAAAATCTTTTCTCTCACCTGTTCTATCAATCCCGCTTCTTTTTCGGTTGGGGTGCTTTTTTGTCGGCAGTGCGGGCATAATTTACGGACTAAGCGTTGAGCGATAGACAAAGTGAGAGCCGAGCTAATGATTTTGGCATTAACCCCCAAATCAATCAAACGCGGGATGGCCCCGGCGGAATTATTGGTATGAAGAGTGGAAAAAACCAGGTGGCCGGTCAAGGCGGCATTAATGGCAATTTTAGCTGTTTCCGAATCTCGGATTTCACCAATCATAATAATGTCCGGGTCTTGCCGTAAGGCCGAACGCAGGCCGGATAAGAAGGTGTAATCGGCCTTAACATTGACTTGGGTTTGATTGATACCCTTTAAGTGATATTCAATCGGGTCTTCAATGGTAATGATTTTATCTTCCGGTGAATTAACATTGCGCAGGAAAGCATACAAGGTTGTCGTTTTACCGGAGCCGGTTGGTCCGGTCAAGAGAATCAAGCCGTTGGGCTTATTGATTTCCCGCTTAAAAATCTCAAATAAAAACGGTTCAATTCCCAAATCTTCAAACGGGACGGCAATACTTTTAGGATTTAGGATCCGTAAAACAATTGACTCACCGTAAGAACTGGGAATAACCGAAGTCCGGATTTCAATTTCTTCTTCGGTGGTTTTAATACTAAATCGCCCGTCTTGGGCTGCTTTTTTAACATTAAGTTTTAAACCGGAAACCAATTTAACCCGAGCCAGTATTTGGGTATAGGTTTTAATCGGTAATTCGGCAATATCTTGCAAAACACCGTCTAAGCGATAACGCAAACGAATTACTTCTTCTTCTGGTTCAAAGTGAATATCGGAAGCACTAACCGCCAATCCACCGGAAAGAACCGATTCCAATAGAGCGGAGATGCCACCTTCTCTTTGAATAATGTCTGATTCGGCTTCTATCCTCTCACGGACATCGTTAATGGTTGAGATTTCATCGGTTATTTTTGCTATTTGTTTATTGGAAATATTAATGGTGCCGGCCTCGGTTTTTTCCGACCGTCGAATCTCTTGATATCGAGCCCAGGCTACCCGTAAACTTTCTTCCGAGGTCAGGTATTGGATTACTTGAAAATTTTTATCGGTCAGTTCTTTAACGATAGATTTCATTTTATCGTTATTTGGTGTCGCCTGAGCCAGGTGAACTTTTTTTCCCAGTAATTTAAAAGTGGCGACTTTGGCTTCTTTGGCGCGATCTTCCGGCACCAGCCTTAAAGCATCGGTATTGACGGCGGTGATTGATAAATCAATATACGGCAGATTGTATTTGGTGGCCAAAACCCGAGTTAATTCCTCGGCTTCTTTCAAGTGAAGTTCCTTTATCTTTTTTTCTTGTTTTTCTTCGTTGAAGTTAGTCGACATTTTTTATAGTCGTCACTCGTAAGCGACGATGATAGTTTAGTTGTCTTAATTGTACAACTTTTAAGCCTAAATTCAATCTGATTTTTTGCGTTGCTTACCGGCTTGTATTTTTTTTACCATCAGGCTTATCCATTACTAGCACAGTGTCTTTTAAGTGCAATATTGACCGAGTAATTGAGGTATGTTTTAGGTCTTTAGTGTTTATTTAAATCCTATTTGCCGACTGTTGTTAGCGGTAGTAGTATTTAATAATGAAAATGGAAACAAAAAATCCCGACGAGACCGCTTCTTTGGCTTCTTCTTTTATTGCCGACATCAAGCCGGATAATAAACAAGCCTCGGTTATCCGTTTATTTGGCGGTCTTGGCGCCGGTAAAACCACTTTTATTACTGCCGTTGGTCGGGTTTTGGGTTTTACCGGCCGAATCAATAGTCCGACTTTTATTATTTATCGCCGTTATCCTTTACCTGCTGGTGGCCCTTGGCGCTATTTAATTCATCTTGATGCTTATCGTTTAACCGACGAGGCCGATCCGGCCCTGACCCCTTTGGTCGAACAAATAACCAACCCGACCAATTTAATTATGGTTGAATGGCCGGAAAACATCCCCGCTTTATTTGCCGGTATTCAGACTCGGGATATTTATTTTGATTTTATTGATGATAATACCCGCTTGATTACTTATGACCGATAAAAAACATCAAGAAAAATTGGTAATTCTTGACGCTCACGCCATTATCCATCGGGCTTATCACGCTTTACCTGATTTTACTTCCAGTACCGGTGAACCAACCGGTGGCCTTTATGGTTTGTCGGCGATGTTAATTCGCTTAATCAGTGAATTAAAGCCCGGTTACTTGGTGGCCGCTTACGACTTACCCGAACCGACTTTTCGCAAGCAAGCCTATGACGGCTATAAGGCGGGACGGCAAAAAGCCGATGATGACTTGATTAGTCAAATAGAACGCTCGCGTGATATTTTTACTGCTTTTAATATTCCTATTTTTGAAGCGCCCGGTTTTGAAGCCGACGACATTATCGGCACCATTGTTGAACAGACTAAAACCGAAAAGGATTTGCAAGTAATTATCGCTTCGGGCGATATGGATACTTTACAATTAACCGCCGGCGACCGAGTGGTTGTCTATACTTTTAAGCAGGGGATTAAAGATACGATTATTTACAATGAAGCCAAAGTTAAAGAGCGATTTGGTTTTCGTCCCGGTTTATTGGTTGACTACAAGGGTTTGCGAGGCGATCCGTCCGATAATATTATCGGTATCTCCGGGATTGGTGAAAAAACCGCCACTTTATTAATCAGTCACTTCGGCTCCATCGAAGCGATTTACCGGCAATTAAATAAAGATGAAAAACCGCTACTGGCCGCCGGTTTAAAGCCACGCATTTTGAATTTACTTAAAGACAATAAAGAAGAAGCGTTTTTTTCCAAAGAATTGGCGACTATTCGTCGTGATGCGCCGATTGTTTTTCGCCGACCGAGTGATAAATGGCAGACCGGTTTTTCTTTGTCGGTGGTCGCGGAATTATTTAAAAGCCTGAATTTTCGTTCATTATCGGATCGCCTTAAAGTTATTTCGCCGACCGACTCCGAGGTTCTGGAGGAAAAAACCACTTCTTCTTCGGCTCGTCGGGGGATTGACGAACAATCAGTCAAGCGAGTCGGTCTAGCTCTCTGGTTGATTGATTCCGATCAAACGACGCCAACTCTGGATGATATTCTTGATTTTACCGGCCAAAGTTCTTTTACCGAAGCAGAGAAAATAATTATGGCTGAATTAAAAAAACAGAAATTAACCAAAATTTATGAAGAGATTGAATTACCGATTATCCCGATTATTGACCAAGCGAAAGAGCGGGGGGTGTTACTTAATACCCGTCACTTGAAAAAATTATCAATCAAACATCATCGCCGATTAAATGAATTAGCGAAAGATATTTATCGTTTGGCCGGTCGCGAATTTAATCTTAATTCGCCGAAACAATTAGCCGAAGTGTTGTTTACCGAAATGAAACTTACGGTTGGTGGTTTGAAAAAAACCGCCGGTGGCGGGCGGTCAACTCGCGAATCAGAACTGGCCAAATTAAAAGACAAGCACCCGATTATTAATTTGATTTTAGCTTATCGTGAAATTCAAAAAATCCTTTCCACTTATGTTGATAATTTGCCGGCTTTGGTTGATAAAGATAATCGTTTACATGCCAATTTTAATCAAGCCGGCACGACGACCGGCCGGATGTCGTCCAATAATCCCAATCTGCAAAACATTCCGATTCGCGGGGAATTAGGTGAGGATATTCGGCGGGCTTTTATTGCCACCCCGGGCCATCGGTGGATCGCCGCCGATTATTCACAAATTGAAATGAGAGTTTTGGCGATATTGTCCGGTGATGAATCCCTCCTTAATATTTTCCGCGAGGGTCGGGATGTTCATGCCGGTGTTGCCTCACTGGTGTTTGGTGTTCCGGAAGCGGAAGTAACGAAAGACATGAGGCGTCGGGCCAAGGTGATTAACTTCGGCATTATCTACGGTATGGGGGTCAATGCTCTGCGGGTTAATCTGGGCACCGGTCGGGAAGAGGCTCAAAAATTTTATGATGATTTCTTTAAAACTTTTCCTACCATCAGGCATTATTTTGATCAAGTAATCAGTGATGCTTATACTAAAGGCTACACCGAAACCCTATTCGGCCGGCGGCGATATTTTTCCGGTCTTAAATCTCGTTTGCCTTATGTTCGGGCTCAAGCCGAACGGATGGCGATGAATGCCCCTATTCAAGGCACGGCGACTGGTGATATTGTAAAATTAGCAATGAAAAATACCGATACCGCCTTAAAAGAGGCCGGTTTGGCCGATCATAGTCATTTTTTGATGCAAATCCACGATGAATTGATTTATGAAGTTTTAGCAGAACATCAAGACCGAGTGGCCGGCATTATTAAGCAATCAATGGAGCAGGCGATAAAAACCGATATTCCCTTAATTGTTGATATCTCTATCGGGGAAAATTGGGGCGAATTAAAATCTTTTTAGTTATTATGGTCATTTTATGGCCGAAACCGGCTATTTTTGTCGATTCTTGATTAGGCCGGTTAATAATGTTATCTTGTCTCTGTGGCCCGACAATGGGAAATTATTAAAATCAAAGGTCGACATATAATTAAGCAATCATTGTATCATTATGAAAAATCTGATTATTGCAATCATTGTTATTGCTTTGATTGTCCTGGGTGTCGTTTACTATGTAAACAAAGATGCCGGCGATGCGCTTGAAGCGGTAGATGAAAGCCAAGTTATCGACAATTCCAATGTCGACGAGGGAACTTTCATGACCGATGAGGCTGATGTGGAAGTAACCGAAGAGGTTGTGACTGAAGAAGAGGGAGAAGAGGAAGTTATTCAATAATTCAGTCTAACTTCATTTCTTAATTAAAACACCAACCCAAATTGGATTGGTGTTTTAATTTAACTCTTAACTTCTTTTGGGTCTAGGACTTGCCTTGATGTTTAACACCTTTTATGATTAAAGTTATGGATTTTACGCAAAAAGTAAAGAAAATTGTCTCTCAAATACCGGCCGGTTCTACTCTGACTTACAAGCAAGTGGCAGTCAAAGCTGGTTATCCTCGGGCTTATCGGGCGGTCGGGTCTATTTTGCGTCGAAATACCGACTATCGGACCATTCCTTGTCATCGGGTTATCAAATCCGATGGCCGGCCGGGTGGTTATAATCGCGGTTCGGCGTTGAAAATAAATTTATTGGCAAAAGAAAAAGTTAAACTCCCAACAGTTTTATGGTCCAAAACAAAGAAAAAAATCGAACCGAACAATTAAAAGCCATTCGGGCTGAATTATTAGCCGCCAAAGATTCTCCCCTTTATCATTATCGCCAAACTAATCATTATTATCCGGTAATTGGCGAAGGGGACCACGAGGCGACGATTATGTTTGTCGGTGAGGCTCCGGGTAAAAATGAGGCCTTAACCGCCAAGCCGTTTTGCGGGTCAGCCGGTCGGATTCTGGATGAATTATTAGCGTCTATAAATATTGATCGCCGGACAGTTTATGTGACCAATATTGTCAAAGACCGTCCGCCGGACAATCGTGACCCCGCCCCCGAAGAAATCGCTTATTATGCCCCTTATCTTGATCGACAGATTGCCATTATTCAACCGAAAGTCATTGCCACTCTGGGGCGTTTCGCCGCCCGTTACCTTTTGGAACATTTTAATTCTCCGGCTTGGTCCGAAACCATCGGTCAATTACATGGCCGGCCGATAGCCATTACCGCCGATTTCGGCCCGTTGACAATTTTACCCTTATTCCATCCAGCGGCCGCTATTTATAATCAGAAACTGAAAGCGACTCTTTTAGCTGATTTTTACCAATTGGCGGAGTATAAATAGTGACCTCGCCCGACTAAATCAAAGCAGGTATAATACTTTGGTATGCCAAAAAATTTAAAACTCATTTCGTGGAATGTTAATGGTATTCGAGCCGCTTGGCGTCATGGTTTTTTGGATTATCTTGATAACGGCTATGATCTGGTGGCGGTGCAGGAAACGAAAGTTCATGATCCGGATATCTTACCGACGGAACTTAAAAATCCCGCCGGTTATCATACTTATTGGCATTCGGGCGAAAAAAAAGGCTACAGTGGCGTGGCGGTTTTTTCCAAAATCAAACCCCGGCGAGTCAAAACTAACTTTGGCCGACAATCACTTTTGTCTCAAGAGGGCCGAGTTATTGAATTGGAATTTGCCGATTTTGTTTTTTTGAACATTTATTTTCCCAATGGTGGCTCAAGTGAAGAGCGTTTGAATTATAAACTGGAATTTTACCGCCAATTTTTTACTTATATTAAAAAACTTGACCGAGCCGGCAAGAAGATTATTTTTACCGGCGATTTAAATACCGCTCATCACGAGATTGATATTGCTCGACCGAAAGAAAATATCAATAATTCCGGCTTTATGCCCAAAGAAAGAATTTGGTTAGATAAATTCGCCCAAGCCGGTTTTATTGATACTTTTCGGGACCTAGCGCCCAAGAAGGTAAAATACAGTTATTGGGATATGAAAACTCGGGCTCGAGATCGCAATGTCGGTTGGCGGATTGATTATTTCTATGTTAATCGCCGAATGCGGGACCGAGTGGTCCGAGCCAATATTCAAGACGAAGTCCTCGGCTCCGACCACGCGCCGGTTTATTTATCAATTAACTAACCGCCGGTATGTTTTACTTGATTCACGGTACCGACCGGGAAAAAATCGAACAAAAATTTCGGCAATTACTCAAAACCTTACTGGCCAAAAAAGACCAACCTTTATTTTTCCGACTGGATAGTGATAATTTTCGTGAAGAGTCTTTTGAAGAATTGATTTTCGGCCAGTCGCTTTTTGACCGCAAATATCTGGTTGGTTGCCAAGGCCTTTTAACTGAGCCGTTAAGTGGTGAATTTTTACTTAAACATTTACCGGCTGTTGCCGATTCGCCGCATATTTTTGTTTTTAGCGAAACCGCTTTGTCTCCAACTATAGCCAAAGAAGCAAGTCGGCTGGCTACCGGCAGTCAAAATATTGATTTGGCTAAAACGGTAAAATCCCGCTGGTCGGCCGACCAATTTATTTTAGGCGACAAATTGGGTCAAGGTGACCGTCGAGCCGCTTGGGTGGTTTTGGCCCTGGCCTTGGAAGCCGGCGCCGAGCCGGAGGTTATTTATTGGCAATATGTTCAAACGATTAAGAATATGATTTTAGTCAAAAGGACCAAATCAATTGAAAGCATTGGTCTGCATCCTTTTGTACTTACCAAAACAAAAAAGCAAGCCGCCAATTTTTCCGAAGCCAAACTTATTTCTCTTCACCATGACTTGGTTTTAATTTACCACGATGCCCGCATTGGCCGTCGCGACCTCGCCCTTGCCCTGGAAAGTTTTATTTTGAGTATTTAGATTGGAGAAAAATTCAAAATTCTGAATTTATTTTTTGCAGTAACCACTAAATACGACTCTACCCTAATCTTGTGTGACTTGGAAAAACATAAAAAGGGTGACCGGACTCACTTCTTTTTAAAAATGAAATAAATCTTAAATTACGTTGTATTAAACAGTAATGGGGGATATTGTTGAAGATGACATGAAAAATAAAACCGATAAAGAATTAGCGGAGTTTACCCAAAAGGGTAATACGGAGGCTTTCGGTATTCTGGTGGAGAGATATGAGCATAAGCTTTTAAGGTATGGGAGAAAGTTTTTGTTTGATTACGAAGATATTAAAGATGCCATTCAGGATGTTTTTGTCAGAGCTTACAGTAATATTCAAAGCTTTGATAGGACAAGGGAATTTTCACCTTGGATATACCGGATCGCTCATAATAATTTTGTGAATATTATTAAAAAGAAAAAGAAGGAGCCGTATATCTTTTTTGATGCGGACATGATATTTTCTCTTGCTGACGAAGAAGAAATTTTAACGAGAGCTGAAAAAGAAGAAGAAAGGCGGGATATTGATAGGTGTTTAAAGGAGATAAAACCCAAATATCGTGAAATTTTAATTCTTTTTTATTTTGAAGAAAAAGACTATAAAGAAATATCAGATATTTTAAGTATTCCCATCTCTACAGTCGGAGTCAGACTGAAAAGGGGAAGAAAGGAAATTAAAAAAATATATGAACAAAGAAAAAAGTAAAAATTCAATCAGTGAAGAAGTGGTGTCTAGAATTGAGAGCGGAGAAGTAAAGATGAGGTCAAAAAAATACTTCTTTTTTAGGGCAGCTTTAGTTGTTGGTTTTCTCTCTCTTCTTTCTTTCTTTGTTCTGTATCTGGGCAGTTTGATTATTTTTGTTTTTAGGGCAAATGACATAATATTGTTTTCCGGCATGGGTTTCCATGGTTTTAGGGTTGCTTTGTTGGTTTTTCCTTGGTACTTGATAATATTGGTCTTGCTCTTGATGGTGTTGGTAGAGTTTATGGGAACAAGTTTCTCTTTTGTGTACCGTCGGCCTCTTATTTACTCTTTGTTGGGAATCGTTATTTTTGTGCTCCTGGGTAGTTTTCTGGTGGATATCCTTCCTGTCCATCGGCCGTTATTTGATCTGGCCAAACAAGAGAGATTGCCGGTTATGGGTGGGATGTATCGGCATTTGGGGGACCTTGATATTGACGATGCCCACTTCGGGGAGATTTTGGGAAAAGAGGGAGATGTTTGGGTAATGAAACTGGAAAGCGGTGATACTGTTTATTTGGAAATAACCGAAAGAGTTAAGGGTTTTCGCTTGCTGGAAACAATTAAGTCCGGGAATCAAATAGTGGTCATTGGAGAAAGAGAAGAGGATATTATCAAGGTTTCCGGATTTCGCCGGTTAAATAGTCACTCAAGAGGAATTGAAAGATAAATAGACCTTTGCTGTAACAATAGTATAGAAAGGTCGATTTTATCAGTATTAAAGAAAAGAAAAATGATTAAGAAATTACTTTTGGGGATGTTTGTTTTAGGACTTGTTGCTATTCCGGTTATGGGCACGGTTTATGCTTCTGAAAGCGAAGTTAAGCCATGGGAAGATCTTAAACAGTTCCGGGGTGGATTTGAGCAAAGTGCTAAGAATTCAGGATTAGAAAAAGAAGAATTCTTTGCCCTAAGAGACGCCACTAGGGAAGCTCACCGAGAAACTCGCTTGGCAGAGAGAAGGGCTCGTTTGGAGAACGGGGAATGTTTAGACCCTCAAGAAATAGAAGACAGGATGCAGAAGAGAGGGTGGAGATTTGCCGAATAAGAAGGTAAATTTTTCTGATAACCATTAATCAAAGGCGTGCCAATTGGCACGCCTTTGATATTTAGCTTATTTTTTTAGAGTATATTTATTTGTCATTCGTTGATTTGTCCGCCCGGCAGGATTCGGTGTCAGCTCACCTCGCTATAATTGTTCGCTCATTCTTCGCTCCAATTCTAGCGGGTGGCTCCTACCCGGGCTCGCCCGTCGTGCTCGCTTCGCTCCGCGCGACATGGCTGCGCCTTTCGAATCCTGACGCCAGCCAAGCAGTTGGCTGGCTCCGAACGAACACTCGCTTCCTACCTACCGGCAGGCAGGTGCTCGTGTCCGCCCGGCAGGATTCGGTGTCAGCTCACCTCGCTATAATTGTTCGCTCATT
>JBBDJY010000013.1:0-14354 GCA_040879645.1 Minisyncoccota bacterium | reverse complement strand
TTTCGAATCCTGACGCCAGCCAAGCAGTTGGCTGGCTCCGAACGAACACTCGCTTTGCTCGTGTCCGCCCGGCAGGATTCGAACCTGCGACCGTTTGCTTAAAAGGCAACTGCTCTACCGACTGAGCTACGGGCGGAATGTAAATACGGACAAATAGTAACTCAAAAAACACTTCTTGTCTATTATTTTTTACTTGTTATATTGTCTTTAATGCCAAATAAAGACATTTCTCTCATTTTGCATGATATCCGCAGTGCCGAAAATGTCGGCTCTATTTTTCGTACCGCCGAAGCCGCCGGCGTCAGTAAAATTTATTTAACCGGCTACACTCCTTGGCCGGTTGATAAATTTGGTCGGGTTTCCGGCAAGATAAAAAAAGCGGCCTTGGGGGCGGAAGAATATTTGGAGTGGAAGCCGGCGCAAATCACTCGCTTGATTAAACGCTTAAAGCAAGACGGCGTGACGATTGTTGCCATTGAGCAAGCTAAGCGGTCTTTAGATTATCGCCATTTTTCTTTGACCGGGCCGACTGCTTTTATCCTCGGTAATGAAGTTGTCGGTCTGCCCGAAAAACTATTGACGGCGAGTGATACTATTATCGAAATTCCTTTGGTTGGCCGGAAAGAATCGCTGAATGTGGCGGTGGCCGCCGGGGTTGTTTTGTTTCGTTTAAACTAAACTATTTTTGGCAACGATCGCAAAAATGAGTACCTCGGCCGTTTAATTTTATCTTCTTAATCTGTCCGGCACAGCGTCGGCATTTTTCACCTTCTCGGCCATAAACATTTAAATAGGGGACAAAACCACCCGGACTACCGTCGCCGGTGACATAGTCTCGGACCGAGGTCCCTTTCTTGTTAATGGCCAATTTAAGCACTTTGACTATTTCATGGTGCAAGTCGGCTAAATTTTTGGGTGTTAAAGTATTGTTGCGTCGGGTTGGCAAGATTTTGGCGCCAAAGCAGGCTTCATCAGCGTAAATATTTCCCAAGCCGGCAATAAGTTTTTGGTCAAGCAGAATTTGTTTGACCATTCTTTGCGGATAACGCTTAGTCAATTCGGTTAAGTATGGAACGGTGAATTTTTTTGATAACGGTTCCGGTCCGTGATCGGCTAAAAGATTTTTCCCGGTTTTATTATCAAGTAATTTCAGCCAGCCGAATTTGCGCAAGTCGTTAAAATAAAGAGCCGAACCGTCGGTAAAATGGAATTCGGCCCGAGTGTATTTATGCGGCAGGGAATTACTTGGCGGTTTTTGCGGATGACCGCCGGTAATTGTTTGCCCGTCGGCCGGAACAAAAATCAATTGGCCGGTCATTTTCAGATGGATAAATAGAGTTTGTTTGTCGGTTAATTCGATAATGATAATTTTTGCTCGTCGGCATACCCGTTTAATTTTAACGCCGACCAAGCACCGACCAAAAGCCGGTCCGGAAAGCGGCCTGACTGTTTTTGGAGTGTTGACCTTAATCTGCTTAAAAGTTTTACCCGGCAAACAACGGTTTAATTGCCTTACTAAGGTTTCGACTTCCGGTAATTCAGGCATAGTCTTTAGGAAGTTTTAATTTCCGGCGGTTCGCTTTGTTGTTTACTTAACACTTTCTCCAGTTCTTCGCCGGCGACCTCGGCATCGCTCCAAGGAGTCTTTTCGCCGTCGGGGCCCATAATGTAAGGGTCGGTGCCTTTACCGGTAATCAAAACGACACTATCCGGAATTTTAACCGCCACCGTCAAGGCACCGGCAATTGCTTGTCGTCGATTCATAATGGTTGTTACCGGGGTATTCTTTATCCCTCGTTGAATATCGGCAACTATGGCCAACGGATCTTCGTCGTAGGGGTCCTCATCAGTTAGGATAATATCGTCACAATGGATGTCGGCAATACTACCCATTACCTCTCTTTTCCACTTATCACGACCACCACCGGTCCCGCCTAAAACGCAGATTTTTGGTCGCCGGTGATAGGTTTTGTAAACTTGGGCCAAAGATTCCGGGGTGTGAGCATAGTCAACAATGACGATAAATTTTTGCTTGGCCCGCAGAGCCGGCTTGTCAGATTCAATCAGTTGCATCCGGCCGGGAATACCGGAAAACTTTTCAATTGCCTGCTTGATGGTTTTGGGTCCGATACCGAGAGCTTGGGCCAGAGTGGCCGCCGCTAAAAGATTGTAAAGATTAAATTCACCAATCAGGTGGCTTTTAATCACTTCATCGGCAAAAGAAAATTCCAAACCGTATTCGTCGGCGGTATAGGGTTTGCCGTCGGCACCGCCGAAGGTCAGCTTTTTTTCAACCTCGGTTTCCAAAAAGCGATCAGCCTCTTTACTTTCGCGATTGACGACCAAAATCTTTTTTTCTTTTGGAGAATGTTCCAGGGCTTTGGCGATTTGTAATTTGGCGGCGACATAGTTGGCATATGAACCATGGGCCTCGATGTGCTCGGGAGTTAAACCGGTAAAAATTAAAGCATCAAGATAAATAAACTTATGGCGAAACATTTTAACCCCCTCGGAGGTCATTTCAATAATGGCATAATCACAATGATTATTTACCGCCTCTTTAAGGAATTGCTGAAGGAAAAATCGGCCGGGCATGGTCATTTTAAGCAGATTACGCTTACTGTCGTCGCCTTGTTTAAAGCGTAAAGTGGAAGCAACAGCGGTTTTCTTACCGGCTTCTTCCAAAATCGCACTGATAATCTCGGTTACACTGGTTTTACCTTTGGTGCCGGTGACACCGATAACGGTAATCTGTTTGGCCGGGAAGCGATAATAAACAGCGGCGATGGCGACCAGGCTAAAATGATAAAGGTGGAGCAGGCCGGAGGGCAGAAGTTTTTTAATCAGTTTTTTCATTGACATATTATTTTTGTCCCAAAATTTTAATTGCCGCTTTTATCTTTTCATTGGTATCTTCAATTTCTGTTGGTAGTTTTTTAATCGCCAAGCGGGCATCGGCCAGAGAAAAACCGATCGCAAGCAGAGAATCTAAAATATCGCTTTCCGCTCGCAAGCCGCCATTTTCTCCACTGCCACTTTGGCCCAATTTGTCTTTCAATTCAATAATTATTTTTTCGGCATTTTTCCGGCCGATGCCGGAAACCTTGGTTAAGTAACCGGTATCTTCGGCTCTGATCGCTTGGCGTAAAGTTTCCGGCGAGGCCAGCGAAATAATCGCTAAGGCGCTTTTCGGGCCGATACCGGAAACGCCGATGAGTAGGGTGAAAAAAACATATTCGTCTTCAGTGAGAAAACCGAATAGTTCCAAGGCATTTTCGCGGACAGCCAGATGAGTGTGGCACTTGATTTCGTCGCCAATCGCCAGAGATTCCAGTGTTTCAATCGGTAGAAAAACTTGATAACCGACACCGCCGACTTCAATAATGGCCGAGCGGAGATTTTTAATGATGATTGTACCGCGTAAAGTGCCTATCATTTGCTTATAATAAAGGGTAATCGGTATTTGAGCAATGGATTTCTGGTGGTTTTTTGTCGCCGGCTTAATTTGCCTTAAGAAAAGACCACCCGGCTTGGGCTTGCCATTTGGCCTTTTCTCTGTATAATAACCCCTATGCCAATTACCACCGGAGCAAAAAAGGCCCTACGCGCCTCATTACGCAAAAAAGGTTTTAATACTCAACGCAAGAAAGCGATGAAAGAAACGATTAAAGATATCGACAAGCTTTTGCGTGATAAAAAAGTTGTCGAAGCGAAAAAACTGATACCTGATATGTATCAAGCGATTGATAAAGCGGCCAAGCGTGGCGTCATCAAAAAAAATACCGCCGCCCGCAAAAAATCCCGCCTGATGGCGAAGATTGCCAAAACCTCAGTTTAAATTTTCACACCAAAAAACCGGCCAACCAGGCCGGTTTTTTGGTGGATAATGTGTCTTTATTGTACCAAACTAGAGCCTATTTCCAATCGCGAAGCGATTGACTTTCCGCCAGAGGCGAACAGGCGCACTCACGCCTGCCTACCGAAGCCTCGGCGCAGGCAGGGAGCACGTGGTGAAGCGAAACTAAATCGTACACTCGAAGAATCGCCCCGCCACCGCCTCGCAGAGCCTCGGCGGACACCAAAAAGAAAAAATGTTCCTTGTTTTTTTGATTTTCGCGAGGGTGGTTTTTTAAAAACTGAAAGGACATTTTTCTTTTTTGTTTGCTCGCTCGAAATCTTAATCGATTGGCGGAAATATGAAAATTAAGATAAAATGCAATTATAATAAGAACATAAAAAATCAAATGTGCTTAAACCACAATTTTTTTGCGGCATGACATTAAATTCCCGACCAAGAAAATGAAAAATTACGAATTCCGAGAAATCAGAAATGACGAAACTTTTGATCCAAGTATTATTTGCGTTGATATTCCTTTCACGCAAGTAAGTTTTTATGGAGATTGGCAAAAAAGTTTAGGTAGAGAAACAAAAAGATTTCTAGTGTCTAGCGACAAAGAGATTGTCGCTTATTTTCAGTTGGTAAAATACCCGCTTTTGCTCGGCAAAAGTTATTTTTATATTCCATATGGGCCGGTAACTAAAGATTTTTCAAAAGAATTTTTTGCCGATCTCAAAAAAGAACTGAGTCGCATTTCCAAAGCGGAAAAAGTTGTTTTTGTCCGTTTAGATTTTACTCCACAAATATCGAACGAGATATTGTCTGATTTTTTCACGAAAGCACCACTCTACACCTATCACTCGGCATATTTTCAACCTCGGTTGGAATGGTTTTTAGGGTTGGAAAAACCAGAGGACGAAATACTAAAAGAGATGCACGAAAAAACGCGCTACTCAATACGATTGGCGGAAAGAAAGGAAATAACGGCAGAAATAATAACGAAAGATTTTGAAAAATATTTTGAAACTTTCTATCTGCTTATGACGGGAACAGCCAAAAGAAATGGTTTTAGTCTCCACCAAAGAGATTACTACAAGAATATTTTTCAAAATCTTTCAAAAACAGAAAATAACTATCTGGCGGTGGCGAAATATGAACAAAAAGTTTTAGCGATTGACCTTGTTATTGTTTTTGGAAAAATCGCTAATTATGTTTTCGGTGGCTCAAGTAATGAAGAAAGAAATCGTATGCCGACTTATTTGGCACAATGGAAAGCAATCTGTTATGCCAAGCAACTTAACTGCAGTTATTACAATTTTGGCGGTATATCCACCGAAAATAAAATATATAAAGGTTGGGACGGGCTAACAATTTTTAAAAAGAAGTTCGGCGGCCAAGAGGTAACGCACTCTGATTTTTTTGATCTGATTGTAAATCCATTTTGGTATTACCTTTATAACTTTAGAAAACGCATTAAGAAAATTAGCTTATGAAAAAACTTTTAAAAAAATTATTACCCTTAAAATTTGTTTTATTCTACCATTATCTCGTGGCAATTTTCTCAACTTTTTACTACGGTTTCCCGTCGAAAAAAATGATTATTATCGGTGTAACAGGAACAAAAGGAAAAACATCAACCATAAATTTTATCTGGGCTTGCTTGACGGCCGGTGGGCACAAAACAGGGATTATAAGCACTGCGAACATTCGGATTGGCGAAAAAGAATTTTTGAACAAATATCATATGACAATGCCTGGCCGTTTTACGATTCAAAAACTTATGGCACAAATGGTAAAAAACGGTTGTAGGTTTTGTATCGTTGAAACAACTTCGGAGGGTATAAAACAATACCGTCATATCGGAGTCTATTACGACATAGCCGTTTTTACCAATTTGTCGCCAGAACATCTTGAGGCGCACGGTGGTAGTTTTGAAAAATATAAACAGACGAAATCAAAAATGTTTACAGCTCTTTCATCTCATAGAAAATTTATCGACGGTAAGAAAATTAAAAAGCTTATCGTTGTCAACAGAGACAGTGAGTACGCCGATTATTTCTTGAATTTTAGAGCTGATAAGAAAATCACTTTTACTGTAAACAACCAAGCAGACTATGTCGCAAGTAATATTATGGAAACGAAAGACGGGGTAAATTTTGAAGTAGCAAAAGTGATTTTCAAAATAGGAATTTTGGGGAAATTCAATGTATATAATGCCCTGCCCGCAATTATTATTTCTCATTTTTTTGGTATAAGCGACAATCAAATATATGAGGGGCTAATAGGGTTAAAAACAATTCCGGGGCGAATGGAGAAGATAAATGAAGGGCAAAACTTTACAGTATTAGTTGATTATGCTCACGAGGGTAAGAGCATGGAAGCTGCACTTTCTACGGTTCGTAAATTTGTGGGTGATAACAGGAAAATAATTGTCATTCTAGGAGCAGAAGGTGGTGGGCGCGACAAACAAAAACGTCCAATTATGGGTAAATTGGCTGGAGAACTCGCTGATTTGGTTGTGGTATCTGCAATTGATCCTTATGAAGACGATCCAGTAGAAATAAACAAGGAAGTCGCTTTATCGGTTGCACGAGCAGGAAAAAAGCTCAACAAGAATTTGTTTATCATTACTGATCGTCGTGAGGCAATCAAAAAAGCACTCTCACTCGCAAATGAAAATGACGTTGTTTTAATAACCGGGAAAGGGGCTGAACAATCGATGCATATATACGGGAAAATTATTCCATGGGACGATAGAGAAGTGGTAAAGGAAGAGTTAAAATCGGTTACAAAACATGGATAAAATCAAAATCATTTTACTTATTTTTATAATTATTATTCTTGCGATAGTGGCGTTTTCACAAAAAAGTTATTTTCAAAAAACGTCAACAACAAAGGAATACAATATCATTACAACAACTGAAAATAACAAACTACCGTCAAAACAAGTTTTTGTTTCCCCAATAAACAATCCTCTTTCTCGTATTACCAAAAAACCATTTGGTATTTACATATCATCAACAAATTCACCAGTATCGCCAGAAAAATTCACCGGCTATCATACCGGGGTTGATTTTGAAATATATCCGACGGAAAAAGATGAAGATGTTTCCGTTAGAGCAATTTGTGGTGGCAAAATCTTGCAAAAACATCAAGCACGCGGTTATGGAGGAATGGTCGTTCAATCTTGCACGATTGATAATAATTCAGTCACCATAGTTTATGGGCATATAAAATTATCGAGTATGAAAATTGCCGTGGGCGATACGTTAAACGCAGGTGATTTTTTAGCGTTTCTTGGTCAAGAGTTTAGCGTGGAAACGGATGGCGAGCGGAAACATCTTCATCTCGGAATACACAAAGGAAGTACCATTGATACCCGTGGCTATGTTCAAACGAAAGATGAATTAGAAAACTGGATTGATATTCAAAAATTTTTATTTCCGCCAATCGATTAAGATTTCGAGCGAGCAAACAAAAAAGAAAAATGCCCTTTCAGTTTTAGAAAAAACCACCCTCGCGAAAATCAAAGAAGCAAGGAATATTTTTTCTTTTTGGTGGATAATGTGTCCTCCCGCCAGGAATCGAACCTGGAGCGTCGGCTCCGCAAGCCAATGTTTTATCCGTTAAACTACGGGAGGAATGCCGACAATCCTACCACAATAAAATCAAAAACCCAATCGTTCGGCAATCAGATCCAATAAATGTTCTTCATAGGGTTCTTCCGGTAAGTACTTGGCCAAGTGTGTCCTGATAGTTTCCGGTGGTATTTCTTCTAAATTAACGGATAAATGGGGTAAAAACAGACGGTCAATATGGAGGTGCAATTTATGCGGTTCTTCGTCATCACGCAGAGCAAAAGCGGTAATATTTGAATAAGGATATACTTGATTTTTTATCCTCACCCCTCGTCTGTCCAAAATCACCGTTATTTCCTCCGGTGGTCGGGCGCCGTACATCATGACGGTAAAGCCGGCAATGAGAATAATGACGGCCAGAAGAAAGTTCATCACCACCACGGAAATAATAATTCCCAGAACGCTAATCAAGCCGACCAGCCAAAACCAATCAGCGGGTTTTTCTTGGTGGTCGTATTCCAAAGTCTGCCATTCAATAATATCAATGGCTTTATTCGCTGAAAAATTATCCGCAGTTTTTTCGCTCATTATTTAAATTGTAGCAAGGGCGGGAAAAGACTTCAATTAAAAACAACCGATTACTGTCGGATTTAATCTTTAATCAAATGAATCGTTCGAGTTGGGAAGGCCAGGCTGATACTGGCTTCATCAAAAGCGTCTTTGAGTGACAAATTAATTTCCTGCTGAGTGTCCATATAAAGATCATAATCGGCGGAATTGGTGTAATAAACAACTTCATAAGTCAAAGCCGAATCGTCAAATCGACTAAAGTGGGCCCGGTCCAGACGGGCTTGACTCAATTGGCCGAATATTTCTTTAATCATCGCCGGTATTTTTTTAAGTTTGGCGGTTTCAGTGCCATAGGTAACACCAAAGTGAAAAACCACTCGTCGTTCTGCCATTTTTTTGAAATTTTGAATTTGGGCGCTGGTTAGTTCTTTGTTGGCCATGACAATTTCTTCGCCTTGGAGCGCGCGTAGGCGAGTGGTCTTGATACCGATTTTTTCGACGGTGCCAACCTTGTCGCCGACGACGATAAAATCGCCGATTTCAAACGGCTTGTCAAAATAAATAGCAAAGGAGCTGAATAGGTCGCCTAAAATATTTTGCAAAGCCAGAGCGATGGCAATACCACCAATGCCCAAGCCGGCCATGGCCGAGGTGACATTGACCCCCATATTGGAGAGAATAAATAGAATGCCGACAACCCACAAAACACCTTTACTAATAATGCTTAAGGTTCTTAGGGCCTGCTCGGTATTGCCCGATTCCTCACTCATTTTTTTGCGAAAAGCATAATCAATCAGTATTTGCAGGGCGATAATCGCTTGATAGGTGACCCAAATAATCAAAATCCAATTGATAATCATTATTAAGAGGGCCGGTAAAATTAAAGACTTAACCGCTAAAAACAAAGCCAAAAAAGAGTAAAAGCCGGGCCGAATCCGTCGGACGATATCAATCAGCGTATTATCAATATCTGTCGTGGTTTTTTCGGCCAAATCAGCCAAACGTCTTAAGATGATCGTTTGAATGATTTTAAAAACAATCAGAAAGGCAATAAGCAGGCCAAGAGCGATTAAATACGCTTGAACGCTATTGCCAAAAAATTCTAATGATAAAAACGAACTTGTTTGTTCCGGTAATTCCCAAGGCATAGATTATTTTAGTTTATTTTCGTAATAAAAACCGACAACCATCTCTTAAGTATACAAAATGAGAAAATTTTGCAAGGCCTTGGGTCTTTCCCAACGCTAAAAAGCGATGAACGACTCTTATCATTCCAACGGAAAAAAGAATCGATTTATTACTCGACCCGAAACATCTTGTGGACAAGGGGATTATTACCAATCAACTCTTATTGTAAATCCTTTTTCTTTGACTCAAATTCATCTTTATCTATCTCACCTTTGGCATATCGTTCTTTCAAGATATCAAGAGCATTTTTCCCATTTCCAGATTTGGTATTGTTAACGGTATATTTTACCAGAGTGACAATCCCCGCAATCACTAAGACCCAAAAGAGGATCATAAAAATCCATCCGCCGAATCCACTAAATCCATATCCCATCATAGAGTTATTATTATGACTGTTAATTCCGGACCCGAATGTGTCCGGATTCATCATCCGGCTCATCATTATCGAGCCCGCCCCCGGGTATTCGTTCATCAGTTCAATCATCCGTTCGGTTTCGTCCGACGAAAGTTCCCCCGACATCATTTTTATCATCAGATCTCCCATCTCTTTATGGAGTTCGTTACCGAGCGCCTGATCTTCAATTTGTTGCATCATCATAAATCCCGGTTCCGGCGAAGTGGCGGTGTCGCCGGTATGGGCGCTTATAACCACCGGAAACATAACCAGAATCGGGAGTAAAGCGAATAAAATATTTTTCATTGTTGTTTGTATTTATAATCCCTAATGGCCGACTATTCCACAGTTGGAGTTGACTTTTAATACCCCCTAGGGGTATGATACTATCATATGAAAAAAGATGTCAAGGGGAAGTTGGAACGGAGACTTAAAATCATTGAAGGGCAAGTCAGGGGTTTGCATAAAATGGTGCAGGAAGAGGTGTATTGTATCGACATTATCACTCAGTCTTCAGCCATCAGGCAGGCTCTTTCGGCGGTGGAGGATTTAATGCTTGAGAATCATTTGTCCGAACATGTCATTCAGCAAATGAAGCAAGGGCAAGAGAAAAAGGCGGTGGGAGAAATTATCAGCGTATTTAAAAAATCAAAGAAGAAATAATTATGAATAATAAAACTCTTTTCATTGTTTTGTTTTTTGTTCTGGCGGGCATCGGTGTTGTCGGATTAACCGTAATCCCATCGGGTTCAAGCGACAGCCGTCTTACCTCTCATAACAACGACATTGTCGCTACTGTTTATAAGTCGCCCACTTGCGGTTGTTGCGGGGTTTATGTTTCGTATCTAAAAAGGAAAGACTATAACGTTAAAACTGAAAACATTCAGGATATGGTTGCCATCAAGCAAAAGCTTGGTATTCCCTTCGAATTGGGAAGTTGTCATACCATGAAAATCGGTGGTTATGTGGTTGAAGGGCATATCCCCGAAGAGGCGGTGCAAAAACTTCTGGCCGAGAAACCGGATATTAAAGGTATCGGTCTGTCGGGTATGCCGGCCGGTTCCCCGGGCATGCCGGGACCAAAGACCGAGGACTTTGTCATCTACGAAATAAACCATGAAGGGACTAAAGGCGATATCTTTATGACCATTTAATCTATGAAGAAGTATCTTATTCCATTATCAATTTTCACCTTTATACCGGTACTTGTGCCAAAAGTGGCGTCAGCCCACTGTCCGCTTTGTACGGCCGGCGCGGGCGCGTTGGCGGTCTTGGCGGCTTCGCTTGGTGTCTCCTCGGTCGTAGTCGGTGTCTTCATCGGAGCTTTCGCGTTGGCCCTTAGTTTGTGGATCTCGGGAATGGTTAAAAAGCGATATATTCCATACCAAAAACATATTCTCACGGTGATTATATTTCTCGGAACAGTTATTCCGATCATGCCGTTTGTAGAGCACTACGCCCCTTTTTATCTTCCATTCATCGGCGAATACGGAACAACTTACACGATCAATCTCTATGTCTTTGGGGTTATTGTCGGAGCGTTCATTATGTTTGTCGCTCCATACATTAGCACGGTCGTTACCAGAACAAGAAATAAGCAAATACCGTTTCAAGGAATAATCATTACCGGATTATTACTTGTGGCGGTGTCAGCGGTCATCCAATTTATGTCATGATTGATCTTACCTTAAGTTTGATAGGGATAACTATTCTATTTGTGATATTTATCGCTCTTCGTTCTGTCTTTTCACTGAAAGTTTGCGCTTTGTGCGGAGCAGTGTCGGTTGCCTGGCTTACTCTCATTGTCTTTTTTTATGCCGGCGATGAAATAAATCCGGTATTGATCGGCCTGTTGATGGGAGGAAGCATTGTTGGCGGTATGTATTTACTCGAACAAAAACTCCCGGCAAAATATCAGTTGTTTAAATTACCGTATTTTTTAACCTTGGTGTCTGTCGCTTATTTTATCCTCACTAAAAAAATAATCACCGAAGCGGTTTTTGTCTTGTTGTTGGTTTGGTTTTCTTTCAGCTTGATATATCTGGGCGGACGAGCGGAAAAATTAAAATTTGTGGGAAGGAAGATAATCGAATGTTGTAAAAATTGGTAATTATTTATAATGGAAAACGAAATGCAAAACCAACCGAAAAAAGACCGCATTCTTGCGACCAGTATTCTCATATCTGCCGTGATTTTTTCCGGAGTGTGGTTTTACACATCAGGGCAAAAAACGGTGGATCAAAATCAATCCGATATTCAGACCGCATCAGAATCAGAAAAAGAACGATTTGCCGAACTGGCGGAAAAGGTCTTACCTTCGGAGGGCGTTATTTTACCGGTTAGTTGGGGTGATCTTGGCGCAAGACTCACAAGTGTCGGGGCGATCGATGCAGACAGGTTTAAAGCTATTTACAAGCAAAGGGGTGATTTTACCGCTGAATACGAAAAGCTTCTATCTGGACACAACGATAATAATCTGAAAATCACCGGAGAAAATTCCGGCTATCTCCTTAATTTGTTTTGGGCCTTAGGGCTTGCCAGCAAGAATGAGATTCTTGAAAACGGCGAGATGACAAATCCCGCTTACGGCGGCGCCGGTAACTTTGCCTCAACCGGTGGCTGGACGCTTGCTAAAGGGGACGCCATGGACCATTACAGTAAGCACAAATTTTTCAATCTTACGCCAGAACAGCAAGCAGTGGTAGATAAAGTGTCTCGCGGTATTTATCGGCCGTGTTGCGGAAATTCTACCCACTTCCCGGATTGCAACCACGGCCTGGCGATGTTGGGGCTACTCCAACTGATGGCCTCACAGGATGTTTCCGAACAAGAAATGTGGAAAGTAGCTCTTCAAGTCAACTCCTATTGGTTTCCGGAAACATATCTGACCCTCGCCACATACTTCAAACAACGGGGAACGGATTGGGACGAGGTGGATCCTCGGCTTGCTCTCGGCAAGGAGTATTCAAGCGCCAGCGGTTATGGGCGGGTATTACAAGAAATAGAACCGGTCAACCTTCAGGGTGGGGGCGGTTGTAGCGTATAATAAAAATATGGATTGTTGCAATACTGAACAAAAAAATAATCATCACAATCATAAGGATCATTCGGGTGGACACGGAATGGGCCATGGGGACGCGTCAACCTATTTGAAACGATTTTGGATTGTCACGTTTCTTCTTGTGCCACTGGTATTAGTTCATCCCAAAGTGTCAGAAATTATTGGTATTACATTTGGTCTCAGTCAGTGGGTTCAGTTTGGTCTGGCGACGATTATTTTCGGATTTTCACTTGTTTTCTTTCAACATGCCTGGCATGAGATAAAGGCTCGGGCGTATGGCATGATGACGCTTGTTTCACTCGCTGTTGGTGCCGGGTATATTTTTTCAGTTGCTTCCACTTTTATCCCCAGTCTCCAGGCTGAGTTTTATCTTGAAATTTCAACTTTAATCTGGGTGCTTCTCTTCGGGCATTATCTTGAAGCTAAATCAAGCGGGGCGGCCGGAAATGCGCTTCAAGAAGTGGCTAAATTATTGCCCAAAAAAGCTCATCGAATTATTGGTGATCAAGAAACCGATGTTGATGTATCCGAGCTTAAAGAAAATGATATGGTGATGGTAAAGCCGGGCGAAAAAATCCCGGCGGACGGAGTGGTTACCAAAGGGTCGGCTAATGTGGACGAATCACTTATTAGTGGTGAGTCAAAACCGATTGAGAAGAAAGAAACGATGGAAGTTGTGGCCGGGTCAATTTGTTTGGATGGGTCATTAACTATTAAGCTCTCTCGAGTCGGTGAACATTCCACTGTCGGCCAAATTCAAAAACTCATCGAGCAAGCGGGAAAAACCAAACCCCGGTCTCAAAGAATTGCAGATAAGGCGTCAGCGGTTTTAACATTTGTTGCCGGCATTACCGCCCTCTTAACTCTGCTTATTTGGACGCTTGTCATCGGTGAGACTTTTGTCTTTGCCATTACGCTTGCCATTACCGTTCTGGTGATTGCTTGTCCCCATGCCTTGGGATTAGCGATCCCCACGGTAACGACGATTACCACTTCACTGGCGGTCAAGAACGGTTTTTTCATTAAAGATCTTTCCAAGATAGAAGTGATACGAAAAGTTGATTATGTGGTGTTTGATAAAACCGGCACCTTAACTCACGGCAAGTTTGGAGTGACTGAAGTTAAGGCCTTAGGTGACTATAGTGATAATGATGTTCTAAGAATCGCCGGTTCATTAGAAAAAGAATCTTCGCACATTATCGGCCAGTCAATCTTGGAATATGCCCGTGGCAAACAGATTGAGTTGTCTCATATCGAAAACTTCCGAAATGTTGCCGGGCAAGGTGTTCGGGCTCAAGTTGACGGTACGGAATATTTTGTTGGTAACCGGAAAATGATTGAAAGGTTTAATCATGATATGCCAAAACATACTTCGGGAACAATTGTCTTGGTGGCCACCGGAGAAAAACTTCTGGGATACATAACGCTTGCCGATTCGATTAAAGAATCTTCATACCAGGTGATAAAAAATTTACACGCTATGGGAATAAAGGTAGCAATGCTTACCGGAGACAATAAACAAGTGGCCAAGGAGGTATCGGATGAACTTGGGATCGATACCTATTTTGCCGAGGTCCTACCGGCAGACAAATACAAACATATTAAAGAACTTCAAAAACAAGGTAATACCGTACTGATGGTTGGCGATGGTGTCAATGATGCCCCGGCTATTACGCAAGCCGATGCCGGTGTCGCCATTGGTGCCGGTACTGATGTGGCGGTGGA
>JBBDJY010000012.1:0-25149 GCA_040879645.1 Minisyncoccota bacterium | reverse complement strand
AGAGAATTAGTTAGGCTTTGAAAATTAAATAAAACACGGAGGGGTGGCTGAGTGGTCGAAGGCACACGCTTGGAAAGCGTGCGTGCGAGCAATTGCACCGCGGGTTCGAATCCCGCCCCCTCCGCCATGATCTGTACCCCATAAAGTGGACACAGATTGTAATAGTTCAAAATAAATAAGCCAAGGGATGTTTCGTCTCCCCTCGGGCGTTGATTGTGGTATGCTGTCGGAAAGATTTTGTGGTCGAGGTCAAACCTCGATCGGATTGATCGGATAATCTAAAAACCATGTTTATTTCGAAGAAGGTTTTGGTGGCGGTTGGGGGATTAGGATGTTAAGTTATGGCCTATATATTTTTAGACGAAAGCGGTGATTTGGGCTTCAAAAAATCATCAAGTAAATGGTTTCTTATTACTATTGCTATAACTTCTGATGCCCGCTGTTTAGAGCGAGTGGTTAAGAAGATTTGGCGAGGATTGCGCAAGAAGCATAAGCACCTGGGCGAGCTTCACGCTTCACACGAAAAAGATGTCACTCGAACAAGGGTTTTGCGCCTTGTTTCCGATTGTTCAGATTTAAAAATAATGACGGTAATTTTGAACAAGCAAAAGGTTTATGTAGACCTACAAAATCAGAAGAACTACCTTTATAATTATACGGCTAATATTTTACTTGATCGCTTGCACAGTAGTAAAATCTTGAAGGATGGCGAATTGATTGATTTGGTTGTTGATAGGAAAGACACGAAAAGATCTTTACGAGAGAATTTTATAAACTATCTTACATCGTCAATGGGTAGTCGCCGAAAGGGTGGATTTAAGGTGAAGCTTCATGCTTCTCATGAGAATAAATCCTTACAGGCGGTTGATTTTATTTCTTGGGCGCTATTTAGAAAGTACGAACACGGTGACTATGAATTTTATGAAATTATCAAAGATAAGATAACCGATGAACGACTTTTGTTCCCGTAAAAACAAGAAAGCCCCTTGCTTTGACGGGTTGCCATCCGGTAACCCAACACAAGAGGTCTTACTTCTATATTTAGAGTATAACAGTCCGCTTGGTAAAAGTCAATAGTTATCCACAGTCATGTTGTTAGCAAAAAAGAAGCCGAGCTTTCTTTGATATTTTTTTGGTAATTTATTTCAAGTCGAACATAGCTTGTGATATGATTTAATTAGTTTAATAATTTAACCAAAATAACCATGAATTACTATTTATCAGTTTTAAAGAAGTATGCTGTATTCAGTGGACGTTCACAAAGAGCAGAATATTGGTATTTTAATTTGTTTAACATTATCATCGCTACTATCTTAGGAATTATCAGTGCTATAGTCGGTGATGATTTCAGTATTCTTGGATTGTTATATGCATTAGCTGTTTTTCTGCCTACCTTGGGTGTATCAGTAAGAAGACTGCATGATATCGGAAAAAGTGGTTGGATGTTGCTAATATCATTAATTCCATTGATTGGATGGATCTGGTTTATTGTTTTGATGGTAACAGATAGCAACCCTGGTGATAATAAATATGGTCCAAATCCAAAAGGAATCCAGGCCGTATAAATTGCCAAAAAATACACCAAGGAAAGGAATAGAAATTTCCGGCTAGTTCACAGAAATTAATAACCGTTATCACAAACACCATGAGGCCACAGAGTAAACACGAAACAACGCCAGAGAGGCTCTGTGAGCGAGGGTGAACGATTAATGCGAGGTATGTTGCTAGTAGCTGAAGATCGAGGTTAAACCCCAATCAAAGGAAGTACCGTTTTTATTTTTACTATTTTTTGCTATTCTTGAATCAGATCAGGGGCTTAAGACTTTAAGGAGATTTACATGAAAAAGGCCACGATTTGTTTTTGTGTTAAGGGAGACCAAATTCTCTTGGCGATGAAAAGATTAAGGGGAGGTTTCGCCTCCCCTCGGGTGTTGATTGATCAAAAAAGAGTTCGCCTTCTCTCGACTACATGGTGCTTTGAGTGTGGTAATGAGTAGCAATTAGAGCGATATTTGGAAAATTTAATATGACCAAAGAGATAGTAACAATCAAAATAGCGGTTTTTCAGAAAAAAGGAATTCGTAAGATTATCCACAAAAACGAATGGTGGTTTTCAGTTATTGATATTATCGAGGTTTTGACTGGTACGGATAGACCAAGAAAATATTGGAATGACCTCAAGAAAAAATTGGGAAAAGAAGGGTATTCTGAAGTGTCCGAAAATATCGGACAGTTGAAAATTATCGCCTCAGATGGCAAAAAACGAGAAACTGACTGCGCCAACACCGAAACAATATTTCGTATCATACAAGCCATTCCCTCTCCTAAAGCCGAACCATTCAAGCGCTGGTTGGCAAAGGTGGGATATGAACGAGTGCAGGAAATTGAGGATCCAGAATTGGCAACAAAACGTACGCGGGCGATTTATAAGGCAAAGGGATATTCTGACGCATGGATTGAAAAAAGGATGCGCGGGATTGAAGTACGTGAGACACTTACGAGTGAATGGAAAAATCGTGGCGTAAAAGAAGGGCAAGAATACGCAATTTTAACAGCTGAGATTTCCAGGGCAACTTTTGGTATGACTCCAAGTGAATATCAAAAACTCAAAGGATTGAAGCGTGAAAATTTACGAGATCACATGAGCGACCTTGAACTTATATTTACTATGCTTGGGGAAGCATCAACAACAGAAATTGCAAAAAATAAAGACGCGCAAGGATTTATCAAAAATAAAACAGTGGCCCGAAAAGGAGGATCTGTAGCCGGGAAGGCGCGAAGGGATTTAGAGTTGAAAAGCGGTAAAAAAGTATCAACAGATAAAAATTATCTTTCGAAAGAGAAAAAGAAAAAACGATTGAAATAAGAAAATTATTATGGCGACAATCCACAAAAAAGTTTGAACATCGGCCGGCGGAGTTTTAGACAGGCCTGATTTTAGCAACCAGGCCTTTAATTTTTGCTAGTCAAACAGAAAGATAATTTTGTTGATATAGTGAATACTTGGAGCTGTATCAAAATTGGTGGCTGACTGGCCGTAAATTACCAATCTAAAATAGTAACCTTTTAAAAATTTCTGCTACAATGGGGTGATGAATCATAAAAAGATGATGATGGGGATTGTTGGTTTGGCCGGCATCGGCGTTTTAGATACCGCTTATTTGACTTATGACCATTACAGCGAATCCGATTCATTCTGTAACTTGCTGGAGGGTTGCGACTTGGTGACCAGTAGTGTTTATAACAATTTATTTGGCGTCCCTTTGGCTTTATTGGGTCTGTTTTACTATCTCTTGGTTACGGCTTTGGCTATTTATCTTTATCGGCAGGGAGTATTCGGTCAGATTTTGCCGGTTCTGACTTCTTTGACGGCTTTTGGTCTCGCTTTTTCTGTTTATCTGACTTACTTGCAATATGCGGTTATTGGCGCTTGGTGCCAGTATTGTTTACTATCGGCTGTTTTGGCAGTTTTACTTTTTGCTCTTACTTTTTATCTTTGGTTAGTTAATCGTCGAGTCTTAAATAAATCGGCAGATTTGCTACAATAGACTTATGCATATCGTATTTGATATCGGGGGGACAAAAATGCGCTTGGCCGGTGTCAGGGATTTGGCGGTGTTTGGTCAGCCGGTAATTGTTGATACGCCAAAGGACTTTCGCGCCGGTTTTGCTCTTTTGGTGGAAATGATTAAAGAATTAAGTGAAGGCGAAAAGATAGAAATGATTGCCGGCGGAATTGCCGGGCCGGTGGATAAAGAGACCGGCACGCTACTGGCCTCGCCTAATTTGGCCGGTTGGATCGGCCAGCCGCTTAAAACTCTTTTGGCCGAAGAATTTTCAGCCAAATGCTTTATCCGTAACGATACGGCGATGGTTGGTTTGGGTGAGACGGTGGCCGGGGCCGGCCGGGGCGGAGAGATTGTCGCTTATATTACCGTCAGTACCGGGGTTGGCGGGGCGCGGATTGTCCACCGGCGGATAGACGAGACTGTTTTTGGTTTTGAACCGGGTCATCAGATTATTAATCTGGCCGATTGGCATGATGGCGAAGGTCATAACGGCCATTTAGACAGCTATATTTCCGGTCAAGCGGTGACCGCCCGCTTTGGCAAGAAGCCCTATCTGGTTACCGATCCGGCGGTTTGGCAAGAAGCGGCGCAAAAATTGGCGGCCGGACTTTATAATACGATTTTACACTGGTCGCCGGATATTTTGGTCGTTGGTGGTTCAATGATGAAGCAGCCGGGGATTGATTTGGCCGTGGTACATGAAGAATTAAAAAAACTGATGCGCATTTTTCCCGCTTTGCCGGATATTCGACCGGCGATTCTTGGCGACTTCGGTGGTTTGCATGGCGCCCGGTACTTTTTGGCGGAAGAAAATCGGGTCGGTGGTGAAAAATAGAATTTTTGCCGGTTAAAAATCCTTGCGATTAAATGCTCTTTTACCCCGACGGCTTGCGTCGGTTTTTTTTCTATTTTCTGATTACTTATCAACACCTCCAAACTTGCTTGGTCTGATAAAATGAATAAACGTCGTCACTTAATTTTAGCAAGTTAATCTTTTTATAACTCAATGTCCAAAACCAAGAAAAACCTTTCTCGGAGTAGCCAGACCGTCATTAAAAGTATTCGTAAGCGAGACGGTTCATTAGTCGATTTTGATTTAGCTAAAATCAGGCAAGCCATTTTAAAGGCTTTTAAGGCGACCGGTGAAGGGGGAGAAAAAGAAGCGGATACGGTGGCCTTGGCGGTTAGTCGGGCGATTGAAAACGGGATGCGCCAATTGGATAAATCCTATATTCCCAATGTTGAGGAGATCCAAGATATGGTGGAAAAAGAGCTTATTTTGCACAAATTTGCCAATACCGCCAAGTCTTACATTCTCTATCGGGAGCGTCGGCATGAAGTCAGGCGGGAAATTGGCGAGGTACCGGCTCGAATCAAGGAATTGGTTGAGGGTAGTCACCAGTATTTTCACAATTCTTTGGGTGAATTCGTTTATTATCGGACTTATTCCCGTTGGATTGAAGATGAAGGCCGGCGCGAAACCTGGATTGAAACTGTTGATCGGTATATTGAGTTTATGAAAGAAAATCTTGGCGACAAGCTGACGACGACGGAATATGCCGAATTACGAGAAGCGATTTTAAAGCAAGAAGTAATGCCGTCTATGCGTTTAATGCAATTTGCCGGCAAGGCAGCCCGGGCGACCAATGTTTGCGCTTACAATTGTTCTTACATCGCCCCGACTAAGTTGCGTGATTTTGCCGAGATTATGTATATCTCGATGTGCGGTGTCGGTGCCGGTTTTTCGGCCGAAAGTAAATATATTCAGCAATTGCCGATTATTAAAATCCAGACCGGTAAGCAATTACCGACTCATGTCATCGCCGACAGTAAAGAAGGCTGGTGTGACGCTTTAACTTTGGGCCTGGAAACCTGGTTTGCCGGTGAAGATCTTGATTTTGACTATTCCGAGTTACGGCCGGCCGGAGCGCGCTTGGCGACGATGGGCGGTAAGTCATCCGGTCCCGAACCATTACGTGAACTCCTTATTTTTACCCGCGAGAAGGTCTTAAAAAGGCAAGGTAAACGACTAACCAACCTGGATGCTCATGATATTATCTGTAAAATCGGCGAGATTGTTGTCGCTGGTGGGGTTCGGCGCAGTGCTCTCATTTCTTTGTCTGATTTGGATGATGATGCCATTCGTGATGCCAAAAGGGGTCAATTTTACCTGACCGAACCCCAACGAAGTTTGGCCAATAATTCGGCGGTTTATACCGAAAAGCCGACGGCCAGCGACTTCTTGAATGAATGGACATCTTTAATCCAGTCCGGTTCCGGTGAGCGGGGGATTTTCAATCGTGGCGGCTTGGCTAAAACTTTACCCAAGCGTCGGCTGGAGGCTTTAGCCGGCAAGGTTGACGATTTGGGCACCAATCCTTGCGGGGAAATTATTTTGCAGTCAAAACAATTCTGTAATTTGTCGGAAATTGTCGCCCGAGCCGAAGATACCGAAAAAACTTTATTACGCAAAGCTCGCTTGGCAACCATTTTAGGTACTTATCAATCCACTTTGACCAAGTTCCCGTATTTGTCTAAAGATTGGAAAAAGCATTGCGAGGCTGAAAGACTGCTTGGCGTCTCAATTACCGGCCAATGGGATTCGCCGGTGGTCCGCCGGGGAGAAGTTCTGCGGAAACTTAAAGCCGAGACGATTAAAGTCAATCAAGAATTTGCCAAGCGTTTCGGTGTTAATAATTCAACTTGTATCACTTGTGTCAAGCCGTCCGGTACGGTCTCGCAAACGGTTGATTCGGCCTCCGGGATGCATACTCGCCACAGTGCCTACTATATCAGGCGGATCCGCATCTCGGCGACCGATGCTTTATTCCAGATGCTTAAAGACCAAGGCGTACCCTATCATCCGGAAGTTGGTCAATCACCGGAGACAGCCAATACTTATGTCTTGGATTTTCCGGTCAAAGCGCCGGACAATTCCAAATTCAAAGACGATCTTTCGGCCATTGAGCAGTTGGAATATTGGAAATTAGTCAAAGAAAATTTTACCGAACACAATCCGTCAGTCACCATTTCGGTCAGCGAAGATGAATGGGTGGAAGTTTCTCATTGGTTATACAAAAATTGGGAAATAATCGGCGGTTTGTCTTTCTTGCCCCGCAGTGAACATGTTTATAAATTGGCGCCATATGAAGAAATTGACGCCAAACATTATCAAGAATTGCTTAAATATTGGCAACATATTGATTTTTCCAAGATTGTTACTTACGAAAAAAGTGATCAGACCGAGGTTAAAAGGGAATTGGCCTGCGCTTCCGGTCTGTGTGATGTTGATATCGCTACCGATGAGTTGAAGGCCAATTAAATGGCTTAATTTAAGGCTTAATTTGTTGTTAAGGCAAGAAAACGAGGGGCTTTGACCCTTCGTTTTCTTGCGTCAATAGCTAAAATGTAGTAAAATATGAAAGGTTGGTTGCCGGATAGTTGCTCGGCCATTTATGGTCGGGAGGAAAGTCCGAACACCCCTCGCTTCGGCGAGGAAGTGGGTGATGGGTAATACCCACCGTTGCCGGCCGTAAGGTTGGTGATAGGGAAAGTGCCGCAGAGACAATACTAGCCAATTGTCGGCTTGCCGGTCAATTGGTGAAAGGTGAAAAGTTCGGCGAGGTTTCAGGGCCACGCCGGAACCCTTCTAGTGATAGAAGTGTGTTGGCAAACCCCACCCGGTGCAAGGCCGTGTCCGCTTTTCTTTGAGAAGTGGAAGTGCCGCTTGACCCCGTTTAGTAATAAGCGGGGCAGATAAATAACTATCGTCCGATTTTGCTTGTCATTATCGGATACAGAATTCGGCTTATAGGCAACCGGCCAAAAAATGAAAAAATCCCGTGAAAGCGGGATTTTTTCATTTTGGCTAATCAATTATTCTTCTAGTCTTGACTTTGAGTCCGTGGCGACGGGCAAAAGCCCGCAAATCGGATACCCGATATAGGCGGTAATTATTTTGTTTATCTCTGGTGGCCACCAATTTGCCCTGATTATCCCAATGGCGTAAGGTGTCGTTGTTAACCCCGAGAATATGGGCGGCAATGCCGATAGTAACTAATTTGACAGACATTTTGTTTAAACTTAAGGTTTCTAGTATAATAAAGTGATTATCGGCCTATTTTATAAAATATATGTTTACGAGTAAAGACGAATTTTCTGAGACGGGAGTACTGGTTGAAAAACCAGACTCCAAAATAAGCCTATTAGCTTATCTTGCCAGTTTATTTGGTATTGGGCTATTGCCCTTGGTTTTTATGCCGTGGTTTGCCGTCCCGCTTATGGCGACGAAGGTGTTTTGGTTACTGCTTGTCGTCTTAATTACTTTCATCATCTGGCTGATTGATTGCTTGCAAAAGGGTCGAATATCCATTCCCGGTAAACTTTCCTTGTTGTTGGCCGGTGCCATGGTGTTGATTTTATTGCTGTCAAGTATGCTGGCTGACAGTTTTTACCGTTCTTTGGCCGGTTTTGGTTTTGATACCGGTTCGGCCTTAGCCCTTGGCGCTTTATTTATTGTCTTTATTCTGGCCGGCTCTATTTATCATAACCGTGATCGTGTTTTAACCGCTTATGTTTTATTGTTTGGAGTTGCGATTTTAGTTGGTTTATATACGATTCTTAAGTTTGTCTTGGCCGGGGTTGGTCCGACTTTTATTCCGGCTTTATGGCCGACCAACTTGATTGGTAGCTGGTATGGTCTCGGTATCTTTTTTGGCCTGATTGCTTTGTCGGCGCTGGTGATGGTGGAATTTTTTCCACTTAAGGAATCAAGGTTGTTTCGGTTTCTTTTGTATTTCATTCTTGGTTTTAGTTTCTTGATACTGGTGATGGTTAATTTCCAGCTGGTCTGGATTGTTTTGGCCGTTTTTTCTTTATTACTGGCCACTTATATCATCGGCGCCAACCGAACCCGCCCGGCCGGGGAAGGAGATTTGACGACTGATTGGCGGCTATCGAATATTTTCCGTCCGTCTCTGGTCGTGGCGGTTATTTCCCTTTTATTTATTGTGTTTGGCGGCGCCGGCGGTTTTATCGACAACCAATTAAACAAATCCATCTATGAACCGGCTAATTTTTCTTTTGTTGATGTTCGACCGTCGTGGTCCGGAACGGTGAGTGTCGTTAGAAATGTCTGGGAAGATAATTTATTATTGGGCGTCGGGGTTAATAATTTTGACCGGGCTTGGCTTTTACATCGCCCGCAAGATGTTAATCTTGAGCCGTATTGGAACATTAATTTTAAAAATGGCTTCGGTCTGATCCCCAGTCTTGGCGTAACCACCGGCCTGTTGGGTTTTATTGTCTGGATTTTATTCTTAATCACTTTAGTTGGTTACGGTCTGAAGGGTGTTTTGAGTAAAAAACCGGAAACCTTTGACCGGCTGATTATTTTGCTTTTGTTTGTCAGTTCAACTTATTTGTGGGTGATGGCTTTTATCTATCCGGTGTCAATTGCTGTTTTTGCCCTAGCCTTCTTTTTAAGTGGTCTTTTGGTTGCTCAATTATCCGCCAATGGGATTATCGGTCGGTTGACGATTGGCTTACCTCGTAATACCAAGTTCGGTTTTATTACCATTCTCATTTTTGTTATCTTTATCGCCGGCGGTTTGATTGGTTCTTATTTAACGGTTAAAAAATACTGGGCCGGGGCTATTTTTTACGACGCTTTGGCCGAGAGTGCGGGCCGGTCGCTTGAGGAAACCGAGAATGCGGTCTGGCGGGCGTCTAATCTTGATAAGCGGAATGAGTTATATTTTCGGACGCTGGCCAATATTGGTCGGCTGAAAATGAATCAAATGTTGCAAACCGAATCCGCCTCGGCCGAAGAGTTGCGTGAGCGTTTCCAAAGTACCCTTGATTTAACTTTAGCTTATGCCACCCAAGCGATTACCTTGGATCCTTTTAATTATGAGAATTGGCTGTCGCGAGGCCTCATTTATGAATTTTTAATTCCCTTGGAAGTGTCCGGAGCGGGAGATTTGGCTCGATTTGACTATAATCAAGCTTTGACCCTTAATCCTCATTCGCCGGGAATCTTAATTGATTTAGCCCGTTTGTCGTACACGGAAGGCGATGAGGCTTCGGCCCGTCAATATTTGGAAGAATCACTTATCGCCAAAGCCAATTTTTCGAGCCCGCTCTTAATGTTGGCTCAGCTTGATTTAGAGGCCGGAAATTACGACCAAGCTTTGGCTCGGGCCGAGCAGGCGGTGGCCTTTGATCCTAATAATCTGACGACTTATTTCCAATTAGGTCTTTTGCGCTATGAAGTTGGTGATTACGAAGGAGCGGTGGCCGCTTTAGAACGCGCTCTTATTTTAAGCCCGGGTCAGATTAATGCCAATGCTCAGTATTTTTTGGGCCTGAGTTATGACCAGCTTGGTCGGAATGATTTAGCGATTGAGCAGTTCGAATCAATCCGCGAATTTAATCCTGATAATACTGAAGTCAGATTGATTATCGGTAATTTGCGCGCCGGCCGGCCGGCCTTAAGCGGGGTTCGTTCCAGTCAATCGAGAACAGGTAATATCTTTGATTTAGACGCGGAAACTTCGGATTTGACGGATGGGATTGACCAGACTTCTGAACCCGAATCCGAGTCTTTGCCACTTGATGATGAATCGGTAAACGATGAAGAATAATGGTGCGGCGAATATTAAGAATCGTTTATAAAGAATTTAGCGGTCTGCATCAGGCCGCTTTTCTGCTCGGCCTTTCGGCTTTGGCGTCGCAATTTTTGGCTTTATTCCGTGATCGGCTTCTGGCTCATGAATTTGGTGCCGGTCCGGTTTTGGATATTTATTATATTGCTTTTCGTTTACCTGACCTGGTCTATGTTTCCATTGCGTCCTTTGTCTCGGTTACCGTCTTGATTCCTTTTGTGGTTAGTAAATTAAAAACCGACGGCAAGGCGGAAGTGGAACGGTTTTTGAGCGGTGTCTTATCGGTCTTTTGTTTGGTCATGGTTATAAGTAGTCTGATTCTTTTTATTTTGATTCCTTATTTGACCAAGTTTATTGCCCCCGGTTTTGACCCCGAATCGAGGGAAGTGCTTATCACCCTGACCCGAATTTTACTGTTGTCGCCGTTTCTTTTGGGTTTGTCCAACTTGGCCGGCAGTGTGACCCAATCTTTTAATCGTTTTTTTGCTTACACTTTGAGTCCGGTTTTGTATAACTTGGGTATTATCTTCGGTATCATTTTCTTGTGGCCGACTTTGGGCCTGGCCGGTTTGGCTTGGGGTGTGGTCTTAGGTGCCTTGCTTCATTTGTTGATTCAATTACCGGTTATCTATCAAACCGGTATTCGGCCGTGGCCGGTTTGGTCAATTAATTGGTCGGAAATAAAAAGTATTATTGTTTTGTCATTACCCCGAACCATTACCTTATCGGCCCATCAATTGGTGATTATGATTTTTGTCGCTTTGGGTTCTTTAATCGCTTCCGGTTCGGTGGCGGTTTTTAACTTTGCTTTTAATTTACAATCGGTACCTTTGGCCATTATCGGTGTCAGTTATTCGGTGGCCGCTTTTCCGACTTTGTCTCGGTTATTATCCGGTGGTCAGACGGATAAATTTAAAGAACAGGTAGCTTTGGCTGTTCGGCATATCATCTTTTGGTCTTTGCCGGCCGCCGGTTTATTTATTGTCTTACGGGCGCAAATTGTTCGCGTTATTTTGGGTTCGGGGGCTTTCAGTTGGGCCGATACCCGTTTGGTGGCTGCTGCTTTGGCTTTATTTGTTTTTTCGGTCGCCGGTCAGGGTTTGGTCAATCTTTTTGTTCGGAGTTATTATGCCGGTGGTAAGACGGCCAAACCTCTATTTATTAATTTGTTTTCGTCAATTTTGGCGGTCGCTTCGGCCGGTTTATTGCTATGGTTTTTTAATCACTCTTCCTTTTTCCGCTTTTTTATTGAAGATCTCTTGCGGGTTCACGACTTGGCCGGTACGGCCGTCTTGATGTTGCCTCTGGCTTTTACTTTTGGGATGATTACCAATACTTTATTATTCTGGTTTTATTTCCAAAAAGATTTCGGTCGTTTTCCGGCGGTTGTCAGCCGGACTTTTTTCCACGCTCTGGCCACGACGGTTATTGCCGGCTATACCGCCTATTTGGCTTTGTTTTATCTGGCCGCCTGGCTTGATTTGGGAACTTTCTGGGGTATTTTTGGCCAAGGATTCTTGGCCGGCTTGATCGGTATCTTGTCTGGCGGAGTTTTGCTTGTTTTGCTGGGTAATCGTGAACTGGCCGAATTCAGTGCCGCTTTCAGTCGGCGCTTTGGCCGAATCAAACCGATTGCGCCGGAACCGGAAGAACTGTAGGATAGAGTCTGTTGCCCGTTTTTGATTTTATGAAAAATATCCGGAATTTCTCAATTATCGCCCACATCGACCACGGTAAGTCCACTTTGGCTGACCGGCTTTTGGAATTAACCGGGACGATTGAAAAACGCAAGATGAAAGAACAAGTGCTGGACAGTATGGACTTGGAACGAGAACGGGGGATTACCATTAAAATGCAGCCGGTAACGATGAAATATACCGCCAGCGATGGCACGCCCTATATTCTCAATCTGATTGATACCCCCGGCCATATTGATTTTTCCTATGAAGTTTCGCGGTCGCTTGAAGCGGTGGAGGGCGTTATTCTTTTAGTTGATGCCAGTCAAGGTATTCAAGCTCAGACTTTAACGGTTTTGGAAATGGCTCGTGAATTAGGTCTGGTGATTATTCCGGTGATTAACAAGATTGATTTGCCGACGGCTCGGCCGGAGGAAGTCCGAGAAGAAATCAGGGAAGTCATCGGTTCGGTTACTGATGATATTTTATTGGTTTCCGGCAAAACCGGCGCCGGCGCGGATGAACTTTTAGCCGCCGTGGTTCGGCGAATTCCGCCACCGGCGGTATCGGCGCCGGTTGGTCGCCGAGCTTTGGTTTTTGATTTTGAATATTCAAGCCACAAGGGGGTGGTAGTCTATGTCCGCCTCCTGGATGGCCTCTTTCGCCGTGGCGATCATTTAATTTTTGCCGGCAGTAAAGAAAAATTCACGGTTTTGGATTTGGGTATTTTTGCTCCGGCTCGGCGTTCAACCGAAACATTGGAAGCCGGGGAAATCGGTTTTTTGGTTACCGGTTTGAAAAATGCCGCCGAGGCGAGGGTTGGTGATACGATTATTGATCCGGCGGAACCTCTGCCGGTGGTGCCCGGTTTTCGGCCGGTGTCGCCGGTGGTTTGGGCCTCAATCTATCCGGAAAGCCAAGACGATTTTACTTTACTGAAGCAAGCCCTGGAGCGCCTGCGTTTATCTGATTCGGCGATTAGTTTTGAAGAAGAATCGCAAGGCGCTCTCGGTCGGGGCTTTCGGACCGGCTTTTTAGGGATGCTTCATTTGGAAATTGTCACCGAACGATTAAAGCGCGAATTTAATTTGTCTTTAATTATCGCCACTCCGACGATCAGCTATCACTTGGTTGATGGCCGGACCGGTAAAGAAGATATTATCTACACTCCCCATCTTTTTCCTGAAGATTTGAAAAATAAGCAAGTGATTGAACAGTGGGTGGAAGCCAAAATTATCGCTCCGGCGGCCTATCTGAGCCCGATTATGCAGCTTTTTTACGACCACGAAGCCGAGATTATTGATACCGAGAATTTCGGCGACCAGCGAACAACCCTGGTCGTGATGATGCCACTGCGTGAATTAATGCGTAATTTTTTTGATGAAATTAAAAGTGCCACTTCCGGTTTTGCCAGTCTTTCCTATCGACTGGCTGATCGCCGACCGGCTGATGTTGTCCGCCTGGATATTTTAATTGCCGAAGAGCCGGTACCGGCTTTTACTAAAATCATTGCCCGTCGGCGGGTGGACAAGGAAGCGGAAGAGGCGGTTAATCGTTTGAAAGAACTTTTGCCGCGTCAATTGTTTGTCGTCAAAATCCAGGCGCGAGCTTTAGGCCGAATTATCGCTTCGCGGTCACTACCGGCGATGCGCAAAGATGTTACCGGTCATCTCTATGGCGGTGATATTACCCGGAAGATGAAATTGTTGTCCAAGCAGAAAAAAGGTAAAAAGAAAATGAAAAGCCAGGGCAAAGTTAATGTGCCTCAAGAGGTTTTTCTCAAGATGATCCGTAATGACAAAAAATAATTATCAGCCGGCCGTCGGTCGCTAGAAGAGGAAGGGCAGAGAGTACAGGGCGACCATACTAACGATGACCAAAAGGCCGACGATAACGGCAATGACCCGAATCTTTTTCTGGTGTTTGCGTTCGAAAATCATAGGTATTATTATAAATCTACTATGCGGGAATTACAAGAAAATCGCAAATGGCGCCGACTCGTTTATTCCAAATTTTCCATTGTTCTTTTGCTCATTGTTGCCGCTTTTTTGGCCAATTCGGTTTGGAATGTCTATCAGAAAAATCGGATTACCGCTTACTATCGCGAACAATCAGAGAGTCAATTGGCGGAATTGCAAACTGAACGAGACCGGTTAATGGCCGAAGTGGCGCGTTTGGAAACCGTTCGAGGGAGGGAAGAAGAAATTCGGCGGAATTTTTCGGTTGTTGGCGAGGGGGAACGAGTGATTATCGTTCTTGATCCGGACGAACCGGAAGCACCGGAGATTAAAGTGGAAGAAAAAACCGGTTGGCGGGCCAAATTCGACCAAGTGCTTGATTTATTCCGAAACAAGCGGGATTAGTTTAGTGGCATGACGCGACCTTCCCAAGGTTGAAACACGGGTTCGATTCCCGTATCCCGCACCATGATCCGTACCCCATAAAGTGGACACGGATATTCGAAAAACATTGTTTTCTTTTGTTACAATTAATAACTAACAAAAGAAATATGCGAACAATACTAACAGAGAAACAAGTTGCAAAATTGAAGAAGAATCCATGTGTTTTTTCTTGTACCAGAGGAATGGTACATTACACATATGAATTTAAGATCAGGGCGATTGAATTACAAAGACAAGGGATCAGTCCTAATGCAATCTGGAAGAGAGCTGGTTTTGACACGAGCATCTGGAAGAAAAACTACTGTAATGATACGGTGAAGGATTGGAGACGATTAGTGAGAAAAGGAGGACTACGCCGCTTAACCGCTCGTGGTGGTATTCCATCTGATACAGGCACAAAAGAGGAAAAGGTAAAACTAAAACGTTTAGAGCTCCAGGTTAAATATCTGGAAGCGGAAAATGATTTTTTAGCCAAACTCCGGGCCAAAAGAGCGGAATCAAACTCAGGTCTAAAGAAAAATATCAAATCATCAAACAATTAAATTCTGATGTTAATACGCTCTGCAAACTATCAAAAGTTTCTTGTAGCGGATACTACAAATGGCTATTAACCTCAGATGGACCAGACAAAGACCATCAAGACTACCTCAAAATCAAAGAAGTCTTTGATGATGGAAAAGGCAAATATGGCTGGAGAACCGTTAAAATGCACCTTCCAGATATGAATCACAAGAAGATACAGAGGATCATGCGGAAATATGAAATGAAGACCAAGATACGCAAAAAGAACCCGTACAAACAAATGATGAAAGAAAGTCTAGAACACAGAATATTTCCCAATATACTCCAAAGAGAATTCAGGCAAAGTACCCCTTGTAAAGTCTTTTGTACTGATATTACCTACATACCCTTCCTAAACACTTTCGTCTACTTGTCTGTCGTCAAAGACATTGCCAGTGGTGAGGTGGTTGCCTGGGACCTTTCGCCAGGCCTTGATATGCAATTCGTGATTAATACCCTAACAAACATGAGTTCATTGCACTGCAACGGAGCAATTATCCATTCCGATCAAGGATTTCATTACACCAATCCAGCGTATATTAAGGCAGTGAAAGACTTAAACATGATTCAATCAATGTCAGCCAAAGGAAAGTGTATCGACAATGCCCCGATTGAATCATTCTTCGGCCACCTGAAAGATGAATTAGATTACCGGTCTTGCCAAACATTCACAGAATTGCGTTTGAGGATTGATGAATATATGAGATACTACAACCACGAAAGAAAGCAATGGACAAGAAACAAAATGACTCCTTTTGAGTACAAAGAATATCTTTCAAATCAAAGGGTTAAGGGTTTGTAAAGTGTCCACTAAATGGGGTACACATCAAAGCCCGAAGCAAAGCTTCGAGTTGGTCTTCTTAAATAAGCGATGATAATTGGCCATTGCCAGAATCGGCCGGATTTTGTATTCTGTTTATAAGAAGAAAACTGACAGTGGCTTGGGAGAAGCCACTTGGAATTATTAAAAGTTTATTAATCTAAAAATAATATTTATGGATAATCTGGAAAATTCTTTGGAGCAAAAAGAGCGATCGGGTCAAGGCCGTTATTATTGGCTGTTTGGTCTGATTATTATTCTTATCGCCGGGGCTTTTATCTTTACCGGCGACAAGGAGCCGGCTTTGGCGCCGACTAATAATGAGGTTGATTCGGACTTGGCGAGTGAAGAAGAAATGCCGACGGCTAAAGAATTTGCTTTTGATTCTTTTGTCGAGATGGTGGACGGGGAAGCTCGGCCGCAATTTTCGCGTGATGCTATTACCGTCAATCAAGGCGATTTGGTCCGCTTAAAGGTAACGGTTACTTCCGGTCGGCATAGTTTCTACCTTGATGAATTCGGTATTGCCGTTGACACGCCAACCGGTGAAGAAACGGTCATTGAATTTGTCGCCGATCAGTCCGGCAAATTTATCTATTACTGCAATATGCCGGGCCACCGCGAAGCCGGCCACTTTGGCACCCTAATCGTTCTTGAGGCCTAATGTTGCTTGGGATTAAGACTTGGCGGGAGGTTTTTCGCCGTCATTTAATTGTCGGTTCTTCGGCCGGGATTTTGGTTTGGTTGTTTTATTTATCCCGACCGGCTTTGCCGGGGGATATTGCTCTTGGTCGAGCTTTGGGTGATGTCGGTTTTATTTTGCTTTGTCTGACTTTGGCGGTTGGACCGTTGTCTCGGCTTTATTTGCCGGCTTTACGCTTGGTGTCGTGGCGACGGGAAACCGGAATTTGGTTTTTTGTCTTGGCTTTAGGCCACGCTTTGCGTCTCTTTAAGTTTGCTTTGGCCGAACCGGGTCTCGCTTTATCTAATATGCTTGGCTTGACTGCTCTAATCTTGGCTTTCTTTCTGGCGGCAACTTCATCGGATTGGGCAGTTAATTTTCTCGGGATTTCTTCGTGGAAGTGGCTCCACCAAAGCGCTTACACCATCTTTTATTTGGTTTCTCTCCACGCCGCTTACTTTCTCTTTTTCCGCTATCCGGAGGCGACCAATTGGTTTCGTTGGCCGTTTTTGTTTCTGGTGGTGACGGTCTTATCCTTACAAATAGCCGCTTTTATTAAAACCGTTAGCCAACAAAAAACAAAAAATTGGTATTAAAAATTGATATGTTGTCATTATGATTAAATTACCGATAATTGACCGCCGGGAAGTGGCGGAAAAAACCAATGAAGTTTCTTTTGGTCTGACCGGTCGGGAGTTTAACTTTATCGCCGGCCAGTATATTCAGTTGGGGGTGGATAATTTACTCTATCCCGATCCGCGCGGGCCGTCCCGGTTATTCTCTGTCGTCTCTTCACCGGACGATAAAGAAAAAATATCCATTGCTTTTCGGCAGACGGATAGTGGTTTTAAGCGCACTCTGCTTGAATTACCGCTTAATACTGAAGTTGTAGTCGATGGACCGTTTGGCTCTTTTACCCTGCCGGCGAAAGCCGAGCAACCGGCGGTGTTTGTCGCCGGCGGTATTGGTATTACCCCGTGTTTGAGTATGATTCGCTTGGCGATGGCCACTAAGCGACCGGGCAAACTTCTGCTTCTTTACGCCAATCGCGGGCCGGAAACTGCTCCTTATTTGGAAGAATTAAAGCAATTAGCCGGCGCCAATCCGCAATTAACGGTCAAAAATCATTTTGGTCCGCTTAATGATGATTTAATCGGCTTTGGGCTGGAAACCGCCCCGGCCGGTGCCGGTTGGTATATTGCCGGGCCACTGCCTTTAGTCGTTTCGGCCCGAGATTCTTTGTCTCGGGCCGGTGTTCCGCCAACTCAAATCTTGACCGAAGAATTTACCGGTTATTAAAAAAGTTGAACGGTTTTTCGAATATGTCGCAGAAATTTATCAAAAAACAAGAAGATTTTACCTGTGGCCATTGTGGTCAAAAGGTCACGGGCAATGGCTATACCAATCATTGCCCGGTATGCCTCTTTAGTCGGCATGTGGATATTTATCCCGGTGATCGCGATGGTTTATGCGGGGGCTTAATGGCCCCGATCGGTCTATTAAAACAGGGAGAAAAATTTATCATTATTCATCGTTGTCTCGATTGTGGCGAAGAAAAGCGGAATAAGGCGGCACCGGATGACGACCTTGGAAGTCTCTTGGCGGGTATGTTATAATAAACAAATTAGCAGTAATAAAAAGTTATATGGATAAAAAAATGGATAAACAAGTAGTTATTTATACAACTCCCGCCTGCCAATATTGCCGGGCCGCTAAGGAGTTCTTTGATGCCAATGAAGTTTCTTACGAAGAATATAATGTTCAAGAAGATTTGGCTAAACGCCAGGAAATGATTGAAAAAAGCGGCCAAATGGGCGTGCCGGTTATTTTTGTCGGCGAAGAAATGGTTATCGGCTTTGATGAAGCCAAATTAACCGAGTTGATAAAATAGATTTGCTATTTAGCCGGAAAAAGGGGAATATATGGGAGGCGTTTAACGCCTCCTTTTCCGCCTTTGGTTTTGCCTCCGTAGTTCAATGGATAGAACAAGGGACTCCTAAGCCCTAGATATAGGTTCGATTCCTGTCGGAGGCACAAAATAAAGAGGTCAAATTAGTCGAGGTTGAACCTCGACCAACATATTGCTTTTTGGCCGGATGTGTTAAAATATATTTATGAGTGAAGATAATGAAACCCTGGAAGAAATTTTAGATCTGGCCAAAGAGAATCATCAAATACTTGTTAAAATGCGGCGAGCGCAAAATATCGCCACTTTGTTTTCTATTTTGAAATTATTGGTGATTACCGGTTTGGCGGTCGGTATTTATTACTTTCTCCAACCGCTTTTGGCCCAACTAGGTCAAGTTTATTCCGGTGTTGACGACTTATATCAATCGACCGGTTCTATTTTTGAAAATCTCCGCCAAACTCTGACACCTTGATTTTGGTCCGGTCAAGAGACTTTATTAATGGATTGAAATATGCTATAAAGTAAAGTAGTGGCTAGGCCACTATGCTTGGGTAGCTCAGTTGGTAGAGCATTCGCCTGAACCCTAAAATCTTCGGGCCTTTCTACTGCAAAGTAGATCGAAAAAGCGGGTGAATTCGGGGAACATCCGTTATTTGATATCAAGTAACGGACAATCCCGAGCCAAGCCCTTCTCCGGTTTTGCGTTTTGAAATTTTTTAATTCCAAAACTCTGGGGAGGGGAAGGTGTAGAGACTATCCCGAAAGGGAGTACTCTTTGATTAAGATTAATCGAAGGGGAAGCGCCCGCCTCCCTCCCCAGATTTGATTTATTGAATTTTCGATAGCTCAAATCTGGGGAGGGATGATGATATAGTCCAAATCGCTTTGGAAGAGCGAAGGGTCGCCGGTTCGAGACCGGCCCCAAGCACCACAAAAAACCCCTCCTCTCGCGAGAGGAGGGGTTTTGGTTGTTGTTAGCCGGTTTTAACTTTTAGTTTTTGGACTCGGTCTTTGTCTATTTTTGGCAAGCGGATGGTTAAGAGTCCGTGTTTTTCACTGGCTTCGGCTTCTTCGGTTTCCACTTCGGCCGGTAGGAGAATAGTGCGGGTGAATGAGCCCCAGTAAAGTTCTTTTTGAAAATAATCTTCTTCGACGACGCCGGTTAATCGTTCGCGCTCACCTTTAATCGTTACCATTTCGCGGGTAATATTAATATTCAAATCTTCCGGTTTAACACCGGCGACCATGGTTTGAATGACGATTTCGGTCGGTGTTTGGTAAACATCAACGGTTAATTCGCCTTCTTCGGCTTGCTCTTCTATCCACTCTTCTTTATATTCTCGGCCGGCCGTGGTGGCCGGCGGTGGAGCGACTTTGTGTTCATAGTCGAAATCTTCACGGTCATCGGCAACGGAAATGGTGCCGGTGATTCGTTCAAAAAATGAGCGCTTGTCCTTGGGCATGATGATATTTGATATTATTACTAATTGTTTGACGGATGAGTTGTCAGACGTTTAACCTTCTCAAAAAATAATAAGACGGCAATAGCCAGAACCCACCACAAGATGAAAATCATTAAAATGTCTGTACCTGTAATTATAAGAAAATTAAAGCCGGCATGCAATAAAGTGGCGAGGATAAATCCCCAGATGAGAGCGATAAACCGCCGACCGGGACTGGAGTAAAAAGTCAGAGACATGGCGCCGCCGATAATGGCTGAGGATACAATGTGAACAATTGAGGCGCCGAGGAAGCGTAAATTGCCGGTAATGAGAAATTCCAGTTGATGATTGCCGAATAGTTGCGCGTTTAGGATAAATAAAGTGTTTTCCATGGCGACAAAGCCCAAAGCGCCGGTAATCATATAAACCATCGGATCAATCGGTTCATCATTAAAGCCGGATTTGAGGGCGGTCAACCAAATGCCTAAAAATTTGGCCAATTCTTCAATAAACGACCAGATAATAAGAAGGCCCAAGGCGAGTAATAAACTGCCACTCGGGCCGGTAAAACGAGTAAATAATTCATTAACGTCAACAGAAGTTCCAATGACGGCTTGTTGGAAGATAAAAGAAATAAATACCGCCAAAGCGCCGGCAACAAAGGCCAGTAAAAGCAGGCGGGGCGGTTCGGGGTGTCTTTTGTCTTCGCGTAACCAAAATAAAAGCCAAAGCAGGGCCGGACCAATTCCGCCGATTAAAGCGTAAGTGATGGTGTTTAAGCCAAATTCGGTTTCGGCCATGGCGTAATCATTAAAAGTTCATCTTCATCTAAAATCGACCACAATTCTTCGGTAATAAAAGGCATAAAGGGATGCAGACAAATAAGCAAATCGGCCAAAGTGTTAATTAAAAATTGTTGGCGTGATTTTTCCTCCGGTCGGTTGCCGGCTTGGAATATTTGTTTACTGTCTTCAATAATTTCGTCGGCCAAGCGGTGCCAGACATAATGATAGAGTTTTTCACCGGCCAAGTGGAAGCGGAAGCGGTCTAGTTCGTCGGTAACGGTTTTAAGCAGTTCTTGGCGTTCGGTGATTAATTTTTGATCAGCTTCGGTGTAAGCGGTAAAATCATCGTTCCGCTTAAGGCCGTCGGTATTGGCGACGATAAACCGGCTGATATTCCAAAGCTTGTTGGCAAAGTGCTGGTAAGCTTTGATTTTGTTTTCTGATAAGGAAGTATTTAAACCCGGGGTATTGCCGATGATGAGGGCCAGACGCAAGGCATCGGTACCGAAACGCTCGGCCAGATCAATCGGACTCATGACATTGCCTTTGCTTTTACTCATTTTTTGTCCCTTGGCATCGGTCACCAAGCCGTGCAAATAAACTTGAGTGAAGGGGACTTGATCGGTGCGATAAAGGCCGAGCATAATCATTCGAGCGACCCAGAAGAAAATAATTTCGCCGGCGGTTTCCATGACATTGGTCGGATAAAATTGGCGGTAATCATTACCGTCCGGATAGTCTAAAACGGCAAACGGCCACTGGCCTGACGAAAACCAAGTGTCAAAAGTATCGGGATCGGGGGTAACCGCTCCACCACATTTCGGACAGTTACTTATTTTGTCGTCCAGGTCGACAAAGCCGTCTCGGCAGGCCGCGCAAAGTTTAGCCGGAATCGGGATCCCCCAAACGATTTGCCGGGAAATATTCCAATCCTGGATATTGACGAGCCAGTGCAGAACGATTTTTTTGTAATTTTCCGGCGTGAAAGTGATTTTGTCCGACTGAATGGCTTTAATCGCTTTTTCGGCCAAGGGTTTGGTTTTAATAAACCACTGGGGCATAATTCGCGGTTCCAGTATTCGTTCGCATTTATAACAGACAGCGACGGCATGCCGGTAGTCCTCAGTTTTTTCAATCAGATTCATGGCGGTTAAATCGGCCACCACTTGTTCGCGGGCCGCCAAAACCGACAAACCTTGATACTTACCGGTTCGGTCATTCATTTTGCCATATTGGTCAATGACTTCGACGGTTGGCAAATTATGTTGCCGGCCGATAGCAAAGTCATTGGCATCGTGGGCCGGGGTGATTTTCAAAGCCCCGGTACCGAAATCCATTTCCACCGTTTCGTCGCCGATAACCGGTAAGCTCATTTCACCCAGCGGATTTTTAACCGTAACGGTTTGGCCGATTAAATCTTTATATCGCTTATCTTGCGGATTAACGGCAATGGCGGTGTCGCCAAAAATCGTTTCCGGTCGGACGGTGGCGACGGTTACCGGCCCGTATTTAAGATAGTAGAGCTTGTCAGTTTGCTCCCGCCGAGCGGTTTCCAATTCTGACAGCGAAGTTTGATGTTTAACGCACCAATTAACCGACCGGTCGCCACGATAGACTAGGCCGTCATCAGCCAATTGTTTGAAAGTTTGATAGACAATTTTGACGATCTCCGGGTCCAGAGTAAATTTTTCTCGCGACCAATCACAAGAAGCGCCTAAGAGGCGCAATTGATTTTCCATAAATTTTTTATGGCCCAAGGTAAAGTCCAAAATTTCTTGGCGCAAATCTGCCGGTTCCAGCTTAAACCGCGACCGGCCTTCTTTTTCCAATTTTTTTTCGTAGACAATCTGGGTTTCAAAACCGGCATGATCGGCCCCCGGTAGCCACAAGGTTTTGTCGCCTTGCAGGCGGCGATAGCGAATTATAAGATCTTCAATGGTGACGAAGACGGCATGGCCGACATGGAGCGAACCATTGGCATTGGGCGGAGGCATGATAATCGTGAAGGGTTTTTGGTGCCGGGCCGGCAAATGATCCGGATTAAAAAAGCCCGACTTTTCCCAGTGTTCGTAGATGACTTTTTCCGTCGCTTGCGGGTTATAAGGCTTATCCAGCTTGGCTTTTTTCTCTTCAATCATGGTTTTTATCATACCACAGATTCTTTTTTTTCGACCTTTTTAGTGCAAATTGGCATTACCGACGGCAATAATTTCTTCGGCCCGGTCTTTTTGACCGGCCGCTCGGCGCAAAAGGCCGGCCAGGCCAATCATGGCGGCATTGTCGGTGGTTTGACCGGTGGGAGGTAATAATAGCGGTAAATCGTGTTTTTGCGCTTCAACCGCTAAAGTTTGACGCAAAGATTGATTGGCGATAACCCCACCGCCAACTATCAAGGTTTTTATACCGTAATGATCAATGGCGCGAAAAGTTTTGGCGACCAGAACATCAATGACGGCCGTTTCAAATTCTCGGGCCAGGTCGGCTTTTTGTTGGTCGGTCAGGCTTTGATCGCCGACAACTTGACGAACGGCCGTTTTCAAACCGGAAAAAGAAAAATCGTAGTCATCTGACCGAAGCATCGGCCGGGGTAATTGGTAAGAGCCGATTTGTCCGCCGCCGGCCAAACGAGAAATTTCCGGTCCGCCGGGATAGGGCAGACCAAGTAAGCGGGCGACTTTGTCAAAAGCTTCGCCGGCGGCATCGTCGCGGGTTTGACCGATAATTTCATAATCAAACCAGTTTTTAACCAAAACCAATTCGGTATGCCCCCCACTTACGATCAAGGCCAGAGCCGGCCAGTTAATCATCTGATTGGGAGTCAAAGCAGAAACAATATGTCCTTCCAAGTGATTGATGGGCAAAACGGGTAATTGCCAAACGATACTTAACGCTTGAGCAAAATTAATACCGGTCCACAAGGCCGGTTCCAAGCCCGGGCCGAAAGTGACAGCCAGAGCGTCAATCTTCGGTCGGGGAACAGTTTCAAGGTAATTAATCAGAGTTTCAGCCAAATCAGATTCACGGCTAAGCAGGGTTGTAATTTTTTGTCTTTGTTCTTGATTAATGGTGGTTTGACCGGAGTTTTTTAATTTGGCGGCGATTAACACTTGATCAAGCAAGGGAGTGATATTTCTGCCATGTTCACGCTTGGCCAGTGACGGCACCACCCCGCCCCAAGCGGCATGAATGGCGTTTTGGGAAGAAATTAAATTGGCTTCAATCCTAAAAGCCGGCAAGCGGTTATTGCCCGGCCAGTAATCCGGCCCGGTCACCACGGCAATCGCCGTGTCGTCACAACTGGTTTCAATGGCTAAAATATTCATAAATTAAAAACTAACAAAAACCGGTCAGCTTGCCAATTTAGTCTTGGTGCGTGGATAAAGATTTAAATTTTAACCCTTGGCTTAGTGCGCCCGTGAAGGATCGAACTTCAGACCTCTTCGATGTCAACGAAGCGCTCTACCACTGAGCTACGGGCGCATTTTGCCTGTCAGTTTAGCATTATTTTGCCGTTTAGTCGAGATTTATTTTCTAGATCACTCCGGCCAGGAAGTAACTTAAATAAGCGGTGATAGTAACAATCGTTAAACTGCCGGCCAGAATTGGCAACCATAGTCGGCGTAATGGCACCTTGGCCAAAGCCAGGGCCATCATCAAAAGATCGTTAGGTAAAGGGGTAAAACCCAGATAAAAATAAACAAAGAAGGGGATTAACCATTCCGGCCAAGCCCTTTTCTTTTTGGCCAGCCAAATCGAAAGGGGTGATAGTTTTTCGTTAAAGACTAAAGTGCCGTATTGGGCGATTAAGAAAAAAATCAAATCGCTCAAAAAAATTCCCAATCCGCCAATCAAGCCCAGAGCTAGGGGATGAGATCCGCCGGCGGCAAAAGTTGCCACCGTGGCAAAAAAAGAAATACCGGTTACTGCCGACAAGCCACCAATGACGGCCAGAATGAAAACAACCAAGTAAGTATTCTTAATCCCGATATACTCGACAATCGTTTCCGGTCCGATTGACCACATTAAAACCGACCACAAGGCTAGGAAGAGAAGAATAATAATCAGCAGACGGTATTTTTTAAACTGCTTCATTAGGGTAAATTATAGCAAATCTTGGTCTGATTGCCGTAAAATCAAAAAATACAGCCGGTTAATCTTTCAGATTAATCTCATTTTGTGACCCTACGGGGAATCGGTCAGCTTCGTCGGATTTTTTGCCTCGCTTTGCTTGCAAAAAATCTCGACTACCCGACCCGTGCTCTCCCTCCCCAGTTTTAATTAAATTAAAACTGGGGAGGGGTCGGTTCGATCCCCCGTAGTCTCGACAAAAATATAATCAGCCAATGCTCCGCATTGTCTTCATTATTTTTGTGACCCTACGGGGAATCGAACCCCGATTTCATCCGTGAAAGGGATGTGTCCTAGCCGTTAGACGATAGGGCCATTGGCTTTTTACTATAACAGGATTTTAGCCAGAAAGCAAAAAATATGATACGATACCAAGCGGAGGGGTGGCAGAGTGGTCGATTGTGCCGCACTCGAAATGCGGTGTCCGGGTAACCGGACCGCGGGTTCGAATCCCGCCCCCTCCGCCAATTTTCACTTTTTGTGAAATCGTAAGGAATTGCCTCGGCGCAA
>JBBDJY010000011.1:4956-25249 GCA_040879645.1 Minisyncoccota bacterium | reverse complement strand
CTTTGTTTCATACAATTCCATGTTACAGGAATTGCATTTCAAAAGAGAATTTTCACGGATCTGATGTGGGTCATCAGTCCGCTTCCGGCCGGTTTGACCCTCCGGCGAACACTAACGGTCCTCTTTAATCAAAGGATGATGAGTCCCGTCGGCGCAATCGCAAGAAGCAAGCGTCTGGCCGTAATGAGGGCAATTAACATCTTGGCAAACTCCCTCTTGAGTGGCTACTCCCCGACAAGTACCGGTACAAACAAAATGCTTCATAAGACTACTTCTCTATTAATAATATCGTTAGATACCGCGAGCACCGATAATGATGACTTCAAACGGTTCAGCCAATACTTCGCCAGCCGAATCGGTCACCACCGGGTCCAGGGTATGGTCAAATGGATGTCGGCCAAAACTTGTTTCAACAATCTTGCCGTCATCTTCGTGCAAAATGGCATAATAAGTGCCGGGCGCGACGGTATTGGCCAAAAGCGAAACGGTTACACCCTCATATTCACCGGTGTCAAAAAACCGAGCTCCCAAATTTGAACCGGGCTGGCCGGTTAAATCATCGTAAATGGCAATCCAACCGGGAGCCGGCAAAGTGGCAGTTTCAATATAAACACTATCACCCGGCCCCTGATCAGCTACCGCTACCTGCCAAGTTGAAAGCGTCGGCATTTCAGTTTGCTTTAAATCAATTTGGCGACTATTTTGTTCGGCTTGATCGATTAATTCTTCCAATTCACCGGATTTGGAAAAGACCAAGAAACCGGCACCAAAACCGATAAGCAAACCGACGATTAGAATGATAATTTGAATTTTCCTCTCTTTGTTTTCCATAGATACAGTATAAAAGATGATAATCAAAATGCAAATGTTTAACGCTTGGACCACTGAGGCGCTTTACGGGCCTTTTTCAAGCCGAATTTTCGCCTTTCTTTTACCCGGGCATCACGCGACAAGAGCTTGGCTTTTTTTACCGCCGGCTTAGTTTCCGGCTGGTTGATAATCAAAGCTCTGGCCAAACCCAGAGCCAAAGCCTCGGCCTGAGAGTGAATGCCCCCACCTTTAATCACCGCACTAACACTGTAATTAACCGGACTACCGGCCACTTGCAAGGGTCGGCGGATAATCGCTAAAAGATCGTCGGTGGAAAAATAATCCTCAGCCGGCCGGCCATTAACCGCTATGACATTTTTACCGGCTTTAGTGATTCGAATACGAGCCACCGCCTCTTTCCGCCGGCCGATGCCTTCAGTGTATTGATCTTTGGTTTTAGTTTTACTCTCAGTCATATTTTACTCTTGAATCTTCAAATTATTCATCATTATCCGACGCAAACGATTGTTCGGCAACATGCCATAAACCGCCCGCCGCAGGGCCTCGCCAGCCCCCTTTTTAGTAATCACTTCTTCCAAGGTTTCACTCTTTAGAGCGCCGGGGTAACCGGAATGGCGATAATAAACCTTATTACTGAGTTTTAAACCGGTAATTTTTACCGCTCCGGCATTAACTACCGTCACTTTATCACGAGGAATGGCATTGGGAGCAAAAGTTGGCCGGTCTTTACCTCTAAGCAACCGAGCGACTTCGCCGGCCACGCGACCGATAGCTTCTCCTTTGGCATCAATAGTGTGTTCCATAAAATTAAACAAATTCAATTATCGCCAATGAGCTTTGGTCATTTCGGCGCGGAGCCATTTTAATAATTCGGGTATAACCGCCGGGCCGATCGGTCATCCGCGGAGCAATGACGGTAAACAATTTGCGACCTTTATAACCATCTCCTAATTTTTTGGCCACCAAGCGACGGGCGGTTAGGGTGTCAGTTTTGGCATGAGTAATCAAGCGTTCAATAAACGGGCGCAATTCTTTGGCCTTGGCTTCGGTTGTCTTAATCCGGCCATCCCGAATTAAATTCACCGCCAAGGATCGAAGCAGAGCTTGCCTCGTTTTTCGAACCCGACCTAATTTTCTCATTCCCGCTTGATGCTTCATAATAAACTGTTATCGGTGTTACTTTAGCACAATCCCGTAATTACTCAATGCCCGCTTGATTTCTTGAACCCCCTTCTCGCCCAAACCGGCCAAAGACAACAATTCTTCCTCTTTTTTCCGCGACAAGCCGCCAACCGTCCTAATACTGGCATTATTTAAGGCATTTTGCGTCCGTGAGGACAAAGATAAATCCTCAATCCGGGTTTTTAGGAAATCATCCTCTTTTTCTTTTCGGTCTTTGCTTTCGTCGGTCTCTTCACCCTCATCTGAAGTTCCGGTATCGGCCATCGCTTCCGGTTCAATATTTTCCTTAAAGCCGACAATCGCTTTCAGTTGATTAATCATTATTTCAATTGATTTTTCCAAGGCCTCACGCGGAGTAATATCGCCGTTGGTTTCAATACTTATTCGCAATTTATTATAATCAGTCCGATTGCCGACTCGCATTTGTTCAACTTCATAACTGGCTCGACGAATCGGCGTAAAGATAGCATCCAAGGCAATCAAGCCGATATCCATCTTATCTCGTTGAAGAACCTCTTTGGGAACATAACCCAAACCTTTTTCCAGAGTCATTTCCATTTTTAGAACGGCCGACTTATCAGTTAAGGTGGCAATAACTAAACCGGGATTAACCACTTCCACGCCAACCGGCGTCTTGATATCTCCGGCGGTCACCTCTTTGGCACCACTGACATTCAATTCAATCATCTGCCGATCATCGCCGACAACCTGAAAACGAATCTTCTTTAGATTAAGAATAATCGCCACAATATCTTCAGCAATCCCATCAATGGTGGAAAATTCATGATTGACCCCCTCTATTTTGACAGCGGTGATACAATAACCGGATAATGACGACAAAATAATCCGACGCAATGAATTACCCAGCGTGTGACCATAGCCGGGATACAACCCTTCAATCTCATAAACGCCCAAATTATCCTCTTCGGCAACAATCAGGGGCTTTGACGGCAAAATGATATTAAAATCAGGCATAAGCTTAAAATTGATAACTTTTATTAAACACGACTATAAAATTCTAAAATGGCTTTAAAGTTCAAAGCGGCCGGATCATCAGACAAGACGGGCAACCCTTTAATCTCTCCCGCCAAGGATTTCTCGTCAAATGAAAGCCACTGGGGTAATTGGTAATTTTTCTGATTTTCCGTAAAAAAGGCAAACATCCCTTTATCCTTACTTTGCGGTCGAATGGAAAATTTATCCCCGATTCGCAAACGATGGGAAGGAACAGTCATTCGCCGGCCATTAACCATCACGTGGCCGTGCGAAACCAACTGACGGGCAAAAATACGGGAATTAACCAAACCGGCCCGGAAGACAACATTATCCAAACGTGATTCCAGGGCTTGATAAAATTCAGTCGCCGGATTGTTTTCTCGTTTCTGATTCTTTTTGACCGCTTTGACGTAATTACCGAATTGTTTTTCACTAACCCCGTAAGTGTAGCGGACCTTTTGTTTTTCCAATAACTGTTGACCGAATTCACTGACCGTTTGCCGGCGCTTGCCTGTCCGTTTGCGATTAGTGCCGGAGACGGTAAATTTTGTCGTTTGGCACTTGGAAAAAACTCGGTCTCCCAGTCGGCGGCAAATTTTATATTTTGGTCCTATTTTCATAAAAATTAAATATCTCTAAATTTTAAACTCGCCGAGGTTTGCGTGGTTTTGGTCCGTTAAACGGAATTGGCGTTTTGTCCACGACCGATAAAATATTAAAACCCTTGGACATAAAGGCCCGAATCGATGATTCCCGACCAGAGCCAACCCCTTTGATAATGACATCAACATCCTTCAATCCCATCACTAAGGCCTTGTCGGCCAATAATTCACCAACCTTACCGGCGGCAAACGGCGTCCCCTTTTTAGAACCTTTAAACCCTAAAGAACCACTGGACGAAGAAATCAAGGCATTACCGGTCGTATCAGTCAAAAGCAGATAAGTGTTATTATAAGTCGCCCCGACATACAAAATTCCATGGCTAATCTTCTTTTTGGGAATGCGGCCGGCTTGCCTGGCTTTTAAGCCGGCGTCCATACCTGATCCACTTTTTTTGATTATCCGTTTCTTACCCATGGATTATTTCTTCTCAACTTTCTTTCGACCCGAACCCATCGTCTTTCTGACATTGCCTCGACGGGTACGGGAATTGGTCTTGGTCCGCTGACCCCGGGCCGGCAAACCCCGCAAGTGTCGGGTGCCGCGATAGGTTTGGATACTTTTTAATCGCTTAATATTATAGGCGATTTCTTTTTTCAAATCGCCTTCAATCCGATAGGCTTCAACCACTTGCCTAATTTTATTTTCCTCTTCAACCGACAAGCTGTCAGCCCGTCGACTTCGATCAATAGCGGCAGCGTCAAGGATTTTAGCCGCCCGCATCCGGCCAACACCATAAACGGCCGTCAGGGCAATGTCCAATCTTTTACTTGGTGGAATATTTATACCGGCGATACGCATATTTAGGCTTGTTTTTGTTTATGTCGCGGCTTGCTCTTGCAAATAACATATAAATGGCCGCGCCTCTTTACCAATTGGCACTTTGGACACCTCTTTTTAACTGTCGACCGGACTTTCATTCCTCTTTAAAAAATTAAACGGCTAATTCGGTGTTTATAATCTTTTGACGATTCGCCCCTTGCCGCCGTAGGGATCAAGGAGAACCTGGACTTTGTCGCCGACTAAAACCCGAATGCGGTGCAAACGCATTTTACCGGCCAAATAACAAAGCTTATCCTCGCCGCTCATATTTACCTTAAACTGAGCATTAGGCAAGGCCTCAACGACAATACCAGTAACATACTCCCCTTTGTCTTCGGAAGTATTTTTATGTTGACCTTTATTTTGCATTTATCCCAAGTAATACTAACAGAGTGTCCGAATTAGTCAAGCTTTTTCCGGGACTCCTTGTCTCCGGCTGATTATTCGCCGGTTACCACCTTAATTTTAATCTTATCGGTATCATCCGGTATCGTCTGGATCCAAGGCGGTCGGAAGCGTGGAATCAAGCGTTCAACCGCCGGAAATGGCGCAATCGCCGTCCGTAATCCGCTTTTATTCAGGCCTCGCAAAGCATCTTTCATCTCCTCGGTTTCTACCACCCAGACTAAATGAGCATTGCCATCTAAGACAAAATCAACCGTTTGAATATCAAGCGGGTCAATATCTTTTTTATTCACCAAGGAAAAGCTGATTTCATCCAAATTGGCGATTTCCACCGGTTCGCCGGTATAATCAGGAATAAATTGAGTGGCCAAAAAAGAAGCTAGCTGACGCCGGTCAAACAACAGACCGGTGATAACCAATTTTTCGCTAACCTTGGCCTCGGTCGCCGAACCATCACCATCGGCAATCGGTAAACTTTCAAGATGAGAGAAAACCGCCTCGGAAAATAAGATTTTATCCTCCGGAATTACCGACTCCGGCGGGGTTACCGTTGATAGACGCTCCCGCAAGGTTTCTCGAGCCGCCGCTTCATCCTCTTCATTAACTGACTTGATTTCACCGACAAAGCCACCGGTCATTGGCCCTTCCGATCGAGCAGAAAAGCCGTCATATCGTTCCGACCCCTCAAAACCGGGAATGGTAAAATCGGTCGGGCCGATATTGTAGTCTTCGCCCGGTTCATCGGCATAAATCGTTGCCGTGACTTGACCGGGAACGGTCTCTCCGTCAACAATCCGCTGACCGGGAACGGTAATTGGCCGGTCAATGCGATAAATCTTGCCGTCTGGTGTCGCAAAACGCGTTCGGGCAACCAATTCTTGGGGATTACCGTCAAAATCGTTGAAAACCGTTAACTGGCCACTGGCTTGGCGGCGAACCTCTTCACTCCCACTGGCCGGTACCGTCAGTGATTCAATTACTTCATCAGTCACCAAGCCAAATTCCAATTGACCGGAAACCGCCTGACGGGCAGCGGTGAATTCTTCATTGTCCATAATAATTCGGCCTTGCTTTGGTGTCACCTCAATTGTCACCCGAGCAAAAACGGTTGAAAAAATAATAAAGAGGAAAACCAACGACGCCAAACCAATCAGCCACATTAAAATGACCGGGATTCGCGAGCGTCGTTTTAAAATTGATTGATTATCGTTGGGCATATTAGAAGGAATAGGTGTCCCGGGGGCTTCGGCCTCTTCAGACTCCGGTTCAGCCGGTCGCTGAGACGAGTCCCGGCCAGTTGAGCCGCCATTCATCCGCGTCGGCAATACTTCTTTTAAACTTCTTTTTTTGACAATATCTTGAACAAAGTTTTTTGGCATATTTTTATCGCTAACATTAATTTAGGCCCGAAGCCTAATCCCTTATCTAATAATATCACAAATTTTTCCGACAGAACAACAGTTCAACCTGGAAAAAAGGATCAACCGGCTGTTTGGTACCAATTTTACATAAATTGGCAAATTCCACTTCGTCAACAAAATTACTCGAAAGTGGCCGGTTGGCCAAAGAAAATTCCGTCAAACGCGGATCAGCAATCCAGTCGGCAAAGATTTTAGCCGTCCCGTCATCACCGATTAAATAAACGGTGTCGGGCAACAAAACAGATTCCATCGCCGATTTAAGTGCCTCGGAAAAATCATCCAACCAGCCGGATTTTAATTCGGTCAATATTCGTTCCAATCGCTCAATCATATTTTGATTTAAATTGCCGGCTGTATATTCTTTTAGGGTCGAATAAGCTTCTTCATTACCGGTGCCTAATTTGCCGGCCACTTGACGAATGAGATAATTCCGACCCTTGGGGAAAGAAAGACTTTCGGCTAAATAGCCCTCGGTAATGACCGCCAAATCGGAAATTTCGCCGGTAATATCCAAGAGTAAGAAACTGGATTTAAAAGGCGGTACACGACGAAAAACATCAAAAGCGGCAAAAACAAAAGTCTGGAAAGAAATTTTTCGCCGGCCAAAGTGCTGACGAATAACTTCCTGCAATTTACGATTAATCCGATTAGAACCAACAGCCACATGTTGAGCCAAAGAAAGTGTTCGGGCTTTTTGGCCATAAGGGTTAGCTGTCTCATAGCCGTTTAACTTGACTTGCATAATACTATTTTCAAAGGTTACCGATTTATCATCGGTCAAATCGGTATAAAGAATCGGATGTTCTTTTAAGAGGGCGTTTTCTCCTTTGTCGGAAAATTTTTTCAGTAAACGCGGAGTAACAACGAATTCATTATCATTTTGTTTTTTAAATACATTGGTTCGGGCGAGATAGAAAGATGACGACAAAAAAACCGCCACATGGTCGGGCTTGAAATTTTGCTTAACCGCTTCGCTCGCCGCCCGATCAAAAGCATTTAAAATTTCTTTAATAAAAACCTTAAAAGTAACCGCGTCTTTAATATCGGCTTGAAAACGAGTGGAAAAAATAATATCGCCGCAAGTGGACTGCGCCGCTTCTCGCCGAGAAACATCTCCCAAAGCCGGATAACGCGCCAACGCCACGCCGACACTGGCACTGCCAACATCAAAAATAGCGACATCTCTATGCTTGGCTGAAGAAAACATATTTATGTTTTTATTATAGCACGACTGACACTGAAATTAAGCAAGGTTTGTTGATATTTAAAACTAAAACAAAAAGCCCCGGCATTTGCTGTCGCAAATGCCGGAGGCAAAATCAAAAACTATTCGTCAGCTTCCACTTCGGTGAAGCAGAGGAAGGCAAAGTCGTCGCGCCAGACATCCCTGAAGTCGCCAAGGTAGAACTCGAAGTCACCGTCCAAGTAGCAGCCCACGCGCGGCGCCCGGTGGTAGCCACCGGCATCTACCCAGAGACGTTCCTCCTCATCGAAGGATACATACCACTTACCTTTCGGCAGTTGATCGCGCCTCTCTTCGAAGACAAGGGACAGACCTTGGGCGCCGGTGTGGATGGCCTTTTGAGTGGCAAAGAACGCCAAGCGTTCTTCCGAGGTGGTCGTGCCACCGACGACTTGCTTGAAGGCGCGAACGCGGAGCCGCTCGCCTGGGCGAAGAATCCGAGTCGGGTTCGGGAAGTTCTGGTCGGAGATATCGTCGTTGTAGTAATAGAACTTCTCACGGTTCCGCTCAGCAAACGTCTTGAGCTCCGCCCTGTGATCGTAGTCAGCCGGCACCGTAATGATGCCGAGGTCCACGAGCAGAGCGAACTTCTCTGGCAGCTCGGTGGGTTCTGCCGTAGCTGTCGGCCCCGGCTTCTTCCAGTCACCGAATCGTGCTTCCCGAGCTTCAAGGGAGAGGTTATTGAACCGCTCCCACTGACCGAGGGTGAGTTGCCCTGCTCTATACTTCGAGAGGGTGTCGATTTGCAGACCAGCCAATTTGGCCGCATCTGCGCCGATGTTTGTGTTCATCGTTTTTCCTTTCTTAGGTTTTCGCCAAAACACAGTGTAAAGAACTCTAATTGTAGATATACTACTGTTTTAGATATCTGTCAATATGTTCAACACCCGGTGTTAAACATTTGGATTTGTGTGGTCTAATAATATTAAATACTAAGACAACCCCTTCATAACAATAAAAGCCCGCGATTTCCTTTCGGAAATCACGGGCCAAGAGCAAAGAGTATTACTAGACGAACGGAAGGGTGTTAATCATATGAGTCACAATCAAACGGCGACCCATAACCCTCACGAAGCATGCGCGAAGATCCTTTATTGAATATAAGCGGTCGAACACCACTAACTTCGATGGGGTCTTGGTACTCATTAGGATCAACTTCGATGATGGCCACCTCAGTCTCTGGGATGACCCCGACTTCGACCCATCGGCGTCTCTGAGCACCAACAGTACAGCTGGCCTCAGAAATCGCTTCTCTTTTCAATATCTCCATCTTTGCCGCACATGACCGCGCAATCCACTCGTGGGAATTTTCTCCTACTACTCCCTCGCACCGACATTGATCGGAGAGCAAAATATTGATTGCAAAGAGATCTTCAAGCATCTCCATTTGTTGTTGGTAATTCTCGATCGTCATCTTATGGCTCATCTGTAGTTCCTTTCTTGTTCAGGTTCAATGTCCATACTAATTACTAGTATTTATTTTGCTCTTTGTCAATAGCGTGGGGTAATGTGAAAAGACAATAACCTACCCCAAAACCGCTTTAATACGCCGGATGCCGGCGGCGACCGCCTCTTCTTTGGTGATTTTGAATTGACCCAAGGTGCCAATATTATCCACATGGGGCCCACCGCAAAATTCTTTAGAGTAAGCGGTGTCTAAATCATCACCAACATAATAGACACTAACCTCGTCGCCATACCTATCGGCAAACAAATGGTGAGCGCCGGTGTTTATCGCTTCGTCTTTTGGCAAAACAACGCTCTTGACCGGTAAATTCTCTTTGATTTTTTGATTGATGATTTCTTCCACTTGGGCAATTTCCGCCGGGGTCATTTTCCGTTCAAAAGCAAAATCAAACCGTAACCGTTCGGGGGTAATATTGGAACCGCGTTGTTCGACATTCTCACCCAAAACATCTTTCAAGGCCTGATGGAGTAAATGAGTGGCGGTGTGATATTTAAGCGACTGTTCGCCGGTGTCGGCCAATCCCCCCTTGAACTTTTTAGCCGAACCGGCTTTGGAAATTTCTTGATGTTTTGCCATCTCGACTTGGAAACCCTCCTCATCTACAGTAAGCCCTTTCTCCGCGGCTAATTCTTTAACTAATTCAAAAGGGAAACCAAAAGTTGTTACCATTTTGAAAGTCGAAGTACTATTAACACCATAAATTCCGGTGGTAGTAATTTCCTTTTCAAATTCTTTTAAACCTCTGGCTAAGGTTTGTCGGAATTTTTTTTCTTCTTGACCTATTTCATTTTTAATTTTTTCTCGATTGTCAGTTAAAGTTGGATAAGCCGGACTATAATCAGCGATAATTATTTCGACTAACTGGTTTAAAGCGTCAGTCGGCAAAGCTAAATTATCGGCATAACGAATCGCCCGTCTCAAGAGTCGCCGCAAGACATAACCCCGATCGGTATTGGTCGGCGTTACCCCATCGGCCATCAAGAAAACCGCTGCCCTAAGGTGATCCGCTACAATCCGCGCCGCTTTCTCCCCGAAGGTAGTCTTCGGGGAAGAGATCTCTTTAATTCGTGTGATAATCGGTTCGAACAGATCCGTGGCAAAAATATTGTCTTTATTTTGCAGGACCATCGCCAACCGCTCCAAGCCGGCGCCGGTATCAACATTTTTTTTACTTAAATCGCCGACAATTTGCCCGTCACGCTTTTCATAGGCCATAAAAACATCATTCCAGATTTCCACCACTTGTTGCTCGTCATCAGCCCGAACAAATTCATCATGAGATAGGTCACCCAAACCATCAGTGGTCAAATCGTAAAATATTTCACTGCTAGGGCCGGTCGGCCCGGTCCAAGTGTCCTCACCTTTGACATTCGGCCACCAATTAGCCTCGACGCCGAGATAGTAAATTCGCTTTTTAGGAATACCGACGGTCTGCCATAGTTGGACCGCTTCGTCATCACGCGAAATATTTTCGTCACCGGCATAAACAGTAATGTAGAGACGATCGGGATCCAAACCAAAACCTTTATCCTCATCAGTCAACAGTTCATAGCTCCATTTAATCGCTTCGGCTTTAAAATAACTGCCGAGCGACCAATTACCCAGCATTTCAAAAAAAGTGGCGTGAGTATTGTCACCAATGTCTTCAATATCCACCGTCCGCAGACACTTTTGGACGCTGGCCAGTTTATCGCCATTGGGATGCGGTTGGCCCATTAAATAGGGCACCAAGGGTTGCATGCCGGCGGTGTTAAAAAGGACGGTCGGATCATTTTCCGGCACCAAAGAGGCCGAAGGGATAATTGTGTGCCCCCGCTCACGGAAAAATTCTAAGAAACGCTGTCTGATTTTTTCTGAAGTCATCGTCTTTAATCCTAGCAAAACTCACCCGTTAAGCAAAATTGGTTTGGTCGAGGTTCAACCTCGACTAAATTATTACTCCGCCACCCAAACAAATATCGCCATCGTAGACCACCAGCGATTGTCCGGGTGGCAAAACAGCTTGCGAGGCGTCAAATTTAACCGTCCAACTGTCCCCCGCTTTACTTTTACGAAGCCGGCAAGAGGCCGGCGTTTGGCGATAACGAATACGGGCTTGATAGGTTTGGTCGGTTTGGGGTTCGCCGGAAATCCAATTAACATCTTTCAACACCGCCTCGGTTTTATTACTCGGAATCTTTTTTAAATTATGACTGACGACCAAAATGTTTTTGTCCAAATCTTTATCGGCAATATAGTAAGGTTGATTATTATTGGTTTTAACGGTAACGGTAAAACCATGTCGTTGGCCCAAGGTGTAAAAGACGGCTCCGTCATGCTGGCCGATGGCCCGACCGGTTTCGTCGACCACCACCCCCGGCTTGACCGGTAAATACTTTTTTAAAAATTCCGCCATATCCAATTTACCGAGAAAACAAATACCTTGCGAATCTTTTTTCTCGGCCGTCATCAAGCCGGCCTTGGCCGCCAGCTTCCTGACTTCAACTTTTTGATAAGAACCGAGAGGAAAAATAATATGCTTTAACTGTTCGCCGGTAAGATTCCAAAGAAAATAAGATTGGTCTTTTTCTTTATCGAGGCCAGTTTTTAATTGGTTATTTTCATTACGAGCATAATGGCCGGTAGCGATAAAATCAATACCGCCGGCCAAAGCTCGTTGATAAAAAGCGCCGAATTTAATCTCTTTATTACACATTACATCGGGATTGGGCGTCCGACCGGCTTGATATTCACTAATCAGATAATTCACCACCGCTTCTTCATATTCTCGAGACAAATCAACAGTGATAAAAGGAATAGCTAAATGAGCCGCCACTCGCATAGCATCGCGACGATCTTGCCGCCAAGTGCAAGGAAGGCCCCAATCGGCCGGCGGTTCCCAGACTTTGATAAAAGCGCCAATCACTTCGTAACCCTGTTTTTTAAGCAAATAGGCCGACACTGAACTATCCACCCCGCCAGAGAGACCGACTAAAACTTTTTTAGACATCGCCTTGCAACTCAAATAATTTTTGATAAACCGCCAAGGTGGCCTTGGCATCGGCCAAAGCGGTATGAGCTTTTTCATTTTTAATGTCAAAATGTTCACATAAAGCCCGCAAAGAAAACTTTTGAACTTCAGGCCGGTGATAAAGTCTGGCAAAAGCAATCGAGACGGTATCCAATTTGGCATAGTGCATCGGATTGGCAATCTCCGCTTTCCGGAAGGCCTGCTCAATAAACGGCCAATCAAAAGCGACATTATGAGCAACAAAAGTCGCCGACCGGACCTTGTCGGCAAAATCAGTCATCACTTGAGGTAAGTCGGCGGCAAATAGCCAATCCCCTTCATTGTAGCCGTTAATCCGCAGGGCTTGCGGATCGGCGACTTCAATATTTTGCGGCTTGATTTTGTATTCCAATTCATCTTTAATTATCAACTCTGGCCCACGGCCGGGTCGGTCTTTTTGCTCAACCACTACACAGCCCAATTCAATAATCTCGTGCCGAAGCGGATCAAGACCGGTGGTTTCCACATCAATAAATGCCAGATTATGCTTTTTCATTCGGCTATGGTAACAAAATTTATCATCGAGGCCAAGATATTTAAAATCGTATCCAAACATTCAAATACTTCCACGGACTGAAAGAGATTGGATTTTTTTGGACGAAAATAAATATTTAACGCAAATATCGATTTTTGTTTCGAACATGATCGTCGTGTTCAATCGCATAATGCATTTCGCCGGTCATATCCGACAAGTAATACCAAAAGGGTGATGATTGCGGATAAAGGGCGGCTTCAATCGAATTACGGCTGGGATTGGCGATCGCTCCCGGCGGCAAACCCTCGTAACGATAGGTATTGTAAGGTGAATCATAGCGCAAGTCTTCACGACTTAGTTCAAAAGTGTTTTTGCCGATAATGTACGGGAAAACCGCATCCACTTGCAGGCGCATACCGTTATCAATCCGCTTCCAGAGAATGCCGGCAATGATTTTACGCGATTCGGTTGTCCGTGCTTCCTTTTCCAAAATCGAAGCCATAATGACAATCTCTCGCAAAGTCCGTGGCGAGCGATCAATATCCGGCAAGAGATCGGCAATTTGACGATCAAAATTCCGACGCATTTCTTTAACGATTTCTTCTTCGGTGGCAAAAGAACTGAAGAAATAAGTATCAGGAAAAAGAAAACCTTCCTCGGTATCAGCCAAAGCGATAAAACGATCAGAATCAAAAAATGGCAGTTGTCGATCTAAAACGACGGCCATATCACGAACTGTCAAACCTTCCGGTAAAGTTACCCGCACCGGCTCAACGTCAAAATCACCATTCATTAAGCGTTTAGAAACGGTCCAGACGGTTGGTGGACGTTTAAAATAGTAATGACCGGCGATAATCCCGGTTTCGCCACCGGCCAAACGAGTTAAAAAGATAAACACCTGGGGATGGCGAATAATATTTTCCGCCTGTAAAATATCAGCCGCTTCGGTTGAAGTCACCCCCGACGGCACGCGAACTACCGTATCGGCTTTAAAATTAAGCGGCGCGGCCACCAGCCAAAAAATAATTAAAAACCAGACAATCAAACCGACAGTCAAGCGACGAATCAGTTTTCGCCGACGGGTAATTTTTCGGCCGGCGGGTAACAACTTTTTAATTTTCTGCTTTAAACGAGATGAGATTCTCATGATTCGGTTTCGTCAATCGGCAGATTAGGCGGTGGTTCGGCTCGACGGGATTCAATCCGCTCAAAGGTTGGGGTTTCTACCACTTGGCCGGGCAAATGATACAGGGTAGCCAATTCCTCGGTATTAAGAACAAAAATCTTTTTTTGCCTAAAAAGAGAATTGTAAAAATAGGCCCGGCGGCGATATTCGTCAAACATCCGCCATTTATAGCGAATGATTTTCCAGCCAAAAATATCTTGCCATGGATATTTAATACTGGTGGAATGAGCCGGTCTGAAACCGTTTAGGTTTTCGGTGCTAAATTGCTTCATTACCCCGGCCATGGCGCCAAAATTCGCCTTATTAAAAATATCTTTCTTGCCCAGATAAATGGCCCGAATACCGGTATCAAAACCGAATTTACCGATACTGCGCTGAATGGCTTTAATGATGTCTTCTTCACCCGGTGGCAAAGAAGTAAGAGAAATCTTATCACCCGATTCTTTGTACTTTGACATCCGCTCCTTAATTATTTCTTGAGCCTTCTTCGTCCAACTGATTTTTTTAAACCAAGCGCCCTTTTCCATAAAACGATCTTTGGAGGCCATAATTAAAAACTGGAACCACATCTGCTCGCCCGACTTGATTGAACCGAGTAATTCCACCAAAGAACCCATCGGATCCACTTTCTCCTCTTCTTTCGGATTTTTGTCTAAACCGTAATCAATATAGGTTCTAATCGGATAGGGATCTTCTTTGGTCAGTTGAAATTCAAAACCGGCCAAATCCCAATCGGCCGCCGGTAAACCGTAGGGCACATTGGCGGTATAGTCGTCCACTTCCAATACTTCTACGCCCGGATACTGGGCATAAATCTGGCTTTCTATTAAATTTTTTGCCCCCTTGTTGGTCCGAATATAAAAATGGACACTGCCACCAAAAGAGACCATCTCGAGCGAAAACCAGTGGCGGACAACCCCTTCGGTCAAACGAGTAAACCAAGTGCCTTCCAAAGGTTGATGCATGGCGGCTAAGACTATTTCCATTGCTTGCGGTGATTTTCTTAATTCTCGCGGTAATTTAATTTCCAGTAAAACCCAGTCAAGTTTTTTAATAAACTGGGCTTGTTTGAGTTGGCGGTAGAAAAAAACAACCAAGTAACCGAGAACAATCGGCGAAAAAAAGAAAGCGACCACAGCCATTCTCTCTCCCAAGACAGTAAAATCAAAAAGTAAATTCATTGTTTAAATAATACACCAGCCTTTAACGGAAGGCCAGTTTTAGATAACAAAAACAGCCGATTTTTCGGCTGTCTCTTTGATAGGTAAAAAGACCGGTTAGATTTTAAGCCAAAAAATAACGGCCAAATTCATCCTTGCGAAAGTAATCGGAATTTTGCAAATTAACCAAAATGGTATTTTCTTTAACATGACGCTCCTTAAGCACCCGACTGATGATTTCTTCTTTAGACAACGGAGTGGCGGCTTCTCTGATGATGGTGCGCAAGACATCGGCCACCACCCCTTTGGTATAACCCCATTCGGTCAAAGCGTATAAGCCACGGCCAACTAAAACAAAACGATCGTCTTTAATCAATTCATTGTGGCAAGTGGCCGGGTGAGCTTGTTTACCAAAGAGAGCGATAATCTGTTTGGCGACTTCGGTAAAGTGCATCGGCGAACCGTGTGAACGCAAAACCAAGTAAGCATAATCGCGAATACCACGCATCCGGACATTGGGCGACTTGGCCAAACCCCATTCGCCGAGCGGATTCTGATTTAATTCTTTGGATAAGGAAAGCCAGCGTCGAACCAATTCTTGATTGTCAGCTTGAAACTTATCCAAAATATCGGCAAAGCGAGTAATAAAATCTTCAATTAATTTTGCTTCCGACACCAAGTCATTATGGTTTAAATTACGACATAGTTGGCGGATAGAAGCATGAACCGTTTCCGCCGTTTCTTTATCGGTCGTCCACCGATGATAAAATTCATTATCTTCTTTCAATTTGATGAAAACATCAGAAATCGCCAACAGGAAGTGGATGTGGTTTTGGCTGATTTTGTCTTTGGCCATCGCCTGCAAAAATTCGGCCTCGTGAACCAGGCCACCATAATACTCCATCAAAGATTTTAACTCGGTAAAGACATAATCAAGACCGGTAAATTCCGGCGATTTGCGGATAGCATTAATCGCAAAATTTTCAATCTGCCGGACTCGTTCCCGGGTAATTTTATATTCACTACCGATGGCTTCCAGAGTTTGCCGGTCAGCGCTTTTTAAGCCATAACGCTTAATCAAAATATCACGAGCCCGGTCAGATAAAGTCGCCAAAAGTTTCTTGGTAACTTCCTTTGGTTTAAATGAAATGATGTATTTATCTTTAGACATAATTTTGTAATTATATTATATTTTTATCACTTTGTAAACAAAAAGTCAAGTTTTGGCTATTTGTCTCCGGAGAACCGGGTGGTCAGACGACAAGACTGACCAGTTTGTCTTGGACATAAATGACCCGCCTTGGCGGCCGACCGGCCAGCCATTTAATCACCACTGGCCGGGCCAGGACTTTCGCTTTAATCTCCGCCTCTGTCGTGCCGGTGGCAACCGTCAATTGGTCACGGACTTTACCGTTGATTTGGACGGCAACGGTCACTTCCGTCTTCATCGTTTTACGCTTGTCATATTCCGGCCATTTTTGGCGATGAATACTCCCCGATCCGACCCAAAGTTCCTCGGTGATAAACGGGGCAAAAGGAGCCAGCAACCGAAGTAAGATTTGATAATTGGCCCGAGAAATGGCGGTTTGTTCTTCTAAATGATTAACCAGAATCATCATCGCCGAAATCGCCGTATTAAAACTCATGGTTTCAATATCGTCCGAAACTTTTTTAATCGTCCGATGAATCAAGGCCTCATGGCGACCGTCATCTTGACCGATTTTATTCTGCAACTGCCAAACCTTCTCCAAAAAACGCCGAGAACCGATAATACTTTTTTCGTCCCAAGCAATAGCCGCCTCAAAGGGACCCATAAACATTTCATAGACTCGCAAAGTATCGGCACCATAGGCTTCGGCAATGGTATCGGGATTAACAACATTACCTTTTGATTTAGACATTTTAATACCGCCGGCGCCTAAAATCATACCGTGCGATGTTCTTTTGCGATACGGCTCGTCATCCGGTGTTACTCCGATGTCAAACAAGAATTTATGCCAAAAACGAGAGTACAAAAGGTGTAAGGTGGTATGCTCCATCCCGCCATTGTACCAATCGACCGGTTGCCAATACTTGAGCTTGCGAGCCGAAGCCAAAGCTTTGTCGTTACCGGGGTCAGCATAACGCAAAAAATACCAAGAAGAACCGGCCCAATTGGGCATCGTATCGGTCTCGCGGCGAGCCGGACCGGCACACTTGGGGCACTTGGCTTTAAGCCAACCCTTAGCCCCCGCCAAAGGCGATTCGCCGGAATCGGTCGGCTGGTAGTTTTTAAGATTAGGCAATTTAACCGGCAAATCTTTTTCCGGTACCGCCTGCCAACCGCAACCGGAACAATGGACCAAGGGAATCGGTTCGCCCCAATACCGCTGACGAGAAAAAACCCAATCCCGCAATTTGTAAGTGGTATGCCACTTGCCCTTAATTTTTTTGACAATCGCTTTCCCTGCCTGTTTATTGCTTAAACCGCTAAATTCACCCGAAGCCACTAAATTATTATCGGCATCAATCACCTCCTTAATCGGCAAATTATATTTTTTGGCAAAATCAAAATCTCGATCATCATGAGCCGGTACCGCCATAATGGCGCCGGTGCCGACTTCCGACAAAACATAATTAGTCACCCAAACCGGCAATTCTTCGCCACTGGCCGGATTAATCGCCAATAAACCGGTTTTGATTCCGGTTTTCGGTACTTCGGTTTTGTAGTCTCTTTTTAATTGCTCTTGTTTTGTTTTTTCGATGTACCGTTTGACTTCAGGCGAAAAATCGTCAGTCAAAGTTAAAAGTTTTTCCGGCGCCACCGCCAAGAAAGTCGCCCCAAAAATGGTCTCCGGTCGAGTGGTAAAGACTTGAATTTTTTGGTCCAGACTTTTTAAAGGAAAATCAATTAAAGCCCCTCGACTTTTACCAATCCAATTTTTTTGTTGCAATTTTATTTTTTCCAAATAGTCAACCTTAGCCAAATCACGATCCAGACGATCGGCATACTTGGTAATAGCCAACATCCATTGCTCCTTTTCTTTAAGTCCGACCGGCTCGCCGCAACGCTCGCAAACACCATCCACCACCTCCTCATTCGCCAAGCCGATTTTACAAGCCGGACACCAATTAATGACTTGTTTGGCTTTGTAAGCCAACCCCTGCTTGAAAAGCTGAATAAATATCCATTGCGTCCATTTATAATACTGCGGATCAGAAGTATCGATTTCTCGTTCCCAATCAAAAGAAAAACCCAAAGCCTTCAACTGCCGCCGAAAATTATCAGTGTTCTTTTTAGTCACCTTGGCCGGATGAATACCGGTCTTAATGGCATAATTTTCCGTCGGCAAACCGAAAGCATCCCAGCCAACCGGGTACAAAACATTAAACCCTTCCATTCGTCGCTTGCGAGCAATAATATCCATCGCCGTATTACTGCGAATATGACCGGTGTGCAGACCTTCACCGGACGGAAAGGGAAATTCAATCAAAGCATAGAATTTCTTTTTTTGAGAAAAATCTTTGGCTCGATAAAGGTTATCTTTATCCCATTGCTTTTGCCATTTTTTCTCTATTTGTTTGTGATTGTATTCCCCCTTCATTTATCTTTTGTAAATATCCGGATCAATCGTCCGCGGAAAACATTGTTGACCGGCATCGTGTTGCCAATTATCGCCCACAGGGTCATAAACACCACGAAGAGGCATTGCCGGCTTTAAGTAAGAATCAGAGCCCCCTTGGCTTTCTAGGGCAAAATCAGCGCATAATTCAAAAGACAGTTCGCTAAGGCGGACATAACGGTAAGCTTCATTGGTAACCGGATCAAGAGGGGCCGTAAAGCCGGAAATAGAATCATGCAAAGAAGAAAGACTGTCCGGCAATTCACCTTTGGCTTGCCAATAATCAATTAACTGCCATTGGATCATTTGCAAATTATTAACTCGCTCCTGATCAAAAGATAATTTTCGAGCGGTCACCGGCGAGCCAATAACCAGAAAACCAGAAATTAAAGACACTGCGACGACGACCAAGGAGCCGGATAAAAATAAATTGACCACCCGTCGGCTTGGTATCGTTTGGCGAATGACATAAACATAGCCGGCAAAAATCCCGCCAAAGACCACACCAACCGCCAACACCTTAAGGATAAAACGAGTGGTGATTTCGCCACCCAAAAAAGTATTAACCAAAGCCACCAAGTCACCAATCAAGATGACACCCGTAATAAATATGATCAAATAAATCAGCCATTTCCTGATCCACAATTCCGCCTGGTCGTTATTTTCCCTGATTTGTTTGGCCAAGTAATAACTGATGGAGAGATAGATCGGGAAAATAATCAAAAGCGAGGCGATGGCAAAACGCATGCCGGCCGTATAGGGATCAAAAGAATATAATTGATCCGGAAAAGAAATATTAATAATATCAAACAATAATTTAATCAAACTACCGGCCGAAGCAAATAAAGTAACCACCATTCCCAAGTACAAAAAGAAATCTTTCGGCGTCAATTTGGCTTTCGTCTGATGAAAAATGTCCATAAACTTAAAAAGTTAAAGGATAATAAAAAGCAGTATAGCAGACTTTAAGCCGGGCCATCAAGGGACCGGTTTTGTCAATGAAAATTTATTTGACAGATAATTACAAATATGATATTGTGAAAAAAGAAAGGAGGTGATAATAATGGCCGAAGCTGAACACCACTGCCTGACCGACGAAGATGTCCAAGCGGCATATTCGCCGGAAACCGATTTCGAAACCAGGCGAGCATTGATGAAAAGAATCAATACTTGCGTCTTTTGCAAGAGGAGATTCCTCTTGGCAAGCTAAGAACAATATGATGTTGGTCCCCAGCTCCGTTTCGTTCACCGAAACGGAGCTAAATTTTTGCCAAATTTAAATCTTAAACTCCACCACATCGCTATCTTTGAGTTTTTGAAAAATTAATTGGGCTTGACTTTTTGGCTATTTTGTAACACAATCAAAAAAGAAGTTCATGGTTGGGACGAGGCGTATGATGTCCGGAAGGACGAGCTTGACAATGTCCCAATCACTAATAAATCCCGGAACCGTCTGGCGAATGACGACTTGTCGCCAGCGACGATCATATACCTGCTCGGCGGTTCCGTTTAATTTTGAGGCAAGACGAGTTTACTGATATTCTCCAACCGAGAATGAGCGAAGGCATGTCTTGCCTTTTTATTTTGTCTATGTTATAATAAAAATAGGGGTTGGTGATGAATAGTGGATTGTTTTAAAACGAGCGTGCAGATATCACCAACCCTTTTCAGTATATAGATCTTTGAAAAGAATTGTCCGCCACGGCGGTTATATTTTCAAGCGGTCTGAACACTCTTAGCGGGATGAACTGAAGCTTGTCTTATAAAGACGATTGTTCGAGGTATCCCGCTCG
>JBBDJY010000011.1:0-4946 GCA_040879645.1 Minisyncoccota bacterium | reverse complement strand
GGATTGTCGCTTCCAAGCGACAATCCGGCCCTAGCTATTTTGGCGACTAAGATGAGAAGAGGAATGTTTAAAAAGAACGAATATTCGAGTATCTTAGTCGTCTTTTTGCTCTTTTAACGGTTGGGACGAGTGTCCAGGTGTCCGAAAGGACGAACTATCAGATGTCCCAACCGTTCATCATTTTTGTGAGACGAGTGCTTAAATGTTCCTAAAGAACGAGTGGTAAACTGTCTCACTCCCCCCGTCCACGCTTCGGCGTCGGGCGGGTTTTTTGTTTTCATTATTTTAAATTATCAAACACCGGGTGTTTGATAATGGGAATTAAATCTTAAACTCTACGACACTATCATCTTCTTTTAACAGAAAACCCACCTCTCGAGCATGGATTTTCCGTGTTTGAGATGGTGGATTTCAGACCTTGCGATGATTCACTTCCTCGGGCTTATGTAGTAAGTAGACCCAGGCATGTGCATGCTTCAGTTCGATAGCCTTTGTTTCGCAATAGTCCATCGTCATGGTTGCGTCTTGCAACCAGAGATTAGGACGATACTGGACAAATCCAGATTGTCGAAGCCAATCTTCTGCTTCCTTGTGTGTGAACGGGCCGAGGGTATTCTGAATGAGCGAGCTTGGACTCCTCATTTCGATCTGTACACAACAAGGCAAGGCATCAAATTCCGGTGTTCCAGGAAATACTGATGTTTTCATAAGTTTGTCTCCTTTCTACAAAACACATTACATTTGAAAACATCGCATGTCAATATCCTAAATCTTAAACTCCACCACATCGCCGTCACGGACGATATATTCTTTGCCTTCAGTCCGAACCAGGCCTTGTTCGCGGGCGGCGGCATAAGAGCCGGCGGTCAAGAGTTTGTCCCAAGCAATTATTTCGGCCCGAATGAATTTATCTTTGAAATCGGTATGAATCGCCGTCCCGGCCTCCGGCGCCGTTGATCCTTGCCGAATCGTCCAAGCCCGAGTTTCGTCGAGACCGGTGGTAAAGTAAGTGGCCAAACCCAGTAAGCGATAAGCGGCCACAATCAAATTATTAATCCCGTCATCGGTCACGCCAAATTCTTGCCGGAAAGCTTCTTTTTCTTCGCCAGCAAATTGCGACAATTCTTGTTCAATGCCGGCATCAATAAAGACAAAACCGGCGCCAGTGTCTTTAATCATCTCTAATAAATCGGCATAGGCCGCTTCGGCCACGCCAGTTTGGCGATTTAGGGCATAAATCATCGGTTTGACGGAAAGTAGATTGAGTAATTTGGCGGTTTGATCTTCCTCGGCTGATAAAGGTTCGGCATTAATAAATTTACCGGCTTCCAAGCAGACCCTGAATTTTTCCAAAATAGCATTTTCTGCCACCGCCACCTTATCACCTCTTTTAACCTCCCGACTAATATTGGCCAAGCGTTTACTGACCGTTTGCAAATCGGCCAAAATTAATTCCAAATTAATCGTCTCGACATCGCTTTTGGGTTCAATCTGGCCGGCGACATGAACAACATTTTTATTCTCAAAAACCCGCACGACTTGTAAAATGGCATCGACTTCGCGAATGTGGGCCAAAAATTGATTACCCAAACCTTCGCCTTTGGATGCCCCACTAACCAAGCCGGCAATATCGACGAATTCAATCGCCGCCGGAATCGTCTTGGCCGAATGCGAAAAAGCCGACAAGCGACCCAAACGCTCATCCGGCACGGCGACCACACCGACAGACGGATCAATAGTGCAAAAAGGATAATTCTCCGCCGGTACAGCTTTCTTCGTCAAAGCATTAAAAAGCGTAGACTTGCCGACATTCGGCAGACCGACAATACCGATTGATAGAGACATGCTATTCAGCTAATTTTCTTAATTCTGCTTGATGGTCTTTCATTACCGCCATCGCCGCTTCTTGTTGGCCCATTCCCCCTTTGATTTTGGCTTGGATTTCGGCGGCGATTTTTTTGAACAATTCGGGATTTTTTTTAATCATTCCCATCAATTGATCAACCTGACCATCAGGCACACCCTGACGCTTGAGCATTTTTTTAATGAAAAAGTCTTGAAACATGTTTTTTAATATAACAAAGGATCAAATTATTTACAATTGATAAAAAATCTATTGCACATGGGACGGTTCATGGGTACAATTAAATAATGGATTATAAATTTCAAAAATACAAAGATAAAGCTACTAAATTACGAGAACAAGGATACAGTTATTCTGAGATTCAAAAAAGACTGGGCACTCCAATAGCTAAAAGTACCTTATCCAACTGGCTTAAAAAAATCCAATTAAGTCAAACTAGTAAAAAACATATTAAACAACTAATTACAAAAGGTTCTAAAAAGGGACGCAAACTGGCATTAGAAACAAATAAAATTAAAAGAACAAAATATTTACAATGTGTACATAAGCGAATAGAACATCTTGGAATAGCAGTATATAAAGACAGGGACAATGCTATAATAGCTCTGTCGATGCTTTATTTAGGAGAAGGCTCAAAAAGAAGACGCGGTTCTTTAACATTTGGAAATTCTGACCCTAATGTGATATTCTTGTTTTTAAGACTTTTAAGGTATAGTTTCGTTTTAGACGAAAGTAAATTTCGTTGCACCTTGCAATGCCGGCACGGTCAAGATATAAAAAGGTTAGAAATATTTTGGTCTAAAATTACAGCAATCCCTTTATCTCAATTTTATAAAGCACAGGTAGATCCTAGAACTATTGGGAAAGGAATTAGGAAAAAAGATTACAAGGGAGTTTGTCGGTTAGATTATTTTTCTGCTGATCTTTTCGAGGAATTAATGCAAGCGGCACAGGTTATATGTAAGGGCCCATAGCTCAGCTGGTAGAGCGTCCGAATGGCATTCGGAAGGTCAGCGGTTCGACCCCGCTTGGGTCCACCAAACGAAACTTGTTCGGAATTAAGAAAGCGGAGCGATTTTGCGGGAGCCAAAATCGCGCTATCATTTTTTTCAAAACCCTTTCCGCCTACGGCGGAAGCGGTGAATTCCCAAAGTTCCCCCCAATTGCATGAAAGCGTTTTGTCTTTGAGAATCGGGTTCGAGCCGATTTTTTGGAAAAACTCTTTCCATGCGAAATAGTTTTCGCCTTTTTCCAAAATAACGGCTTCTCTCAAAGACAAAACGAAACTCCGCAAGGGTTCGACCCAATTTTTTCTCTGTTGTCCAAAATCCTTAAAACTTTCCTCAAACTTTGCTTTTTGACGAAGGAGAAGGTCTTTTCGCTGTAAATATATTTCGCGTTCAATGTCGCCGTCGAGGTAAAGCGAAACAAGCTTATCTAGCTTCTCCTTCGTTTCGGAAAGTTTGGTTTTAAGATTTTGGGCAACACTTCCTCTTTCAGAAATTGACTCTTTCTCCCACAGGTCAATTTGCTTTTCCATGTTCTCAATTTCTGAAAGAGGAAGCGACACTGATTGAAGCAGATTTTTTGCTTGCGAAATGAGTGCGGAAGATGATAGATACGGCTGACGGCATACACCTTTCTTTTTGGTACAGCGATAGTAAGTATATTTAGTGCCAAAACGATTGGTGGCATATTGAGCCGTAATCATACTTCCGCACTCACCACACCGAGCGAATTGTGCAAATGGAAAATGGTTTGGCACTTTTTGCACGCGAGGACGAGATTTTTTCGCAAGCATTTTTTGGACTGCTTCAAACAGTGTCGGAGAAATAATTGGCGCAAAGCTTCCGTCGTAATACTCGCCTTTGTGATAGGTAAAGCCGAGATATACACGATTGGTTAGCATACGAGCGACGGAAGCTTTGGCAGGTGGCGTTCCTTTCGTGGTTACGCCGTGATCCGCCAAAAAGTCGGCGATAGTACCGAGGGTGTGCGTCCCTTTGGCGTATTCCTCAAACGCTTTTACTACGATACGCGATTTAGTCGGATGAGGTTCAATATTCCTCGTTTTCGGATTATTCACATAGCCAAAGGGAGCGCGCACCAGCCACTCGCCTCGACGGACTTTTTGGCGGATTCCACGATTGATATTTTCAACCAGATTATCGGAGTAATATTTAGATTGTCCGAACGCCACCTGCAACATGAATTTCCCTTGCGGAGTTGGCTCAAACCAAAATGTCGGAAAACGCAAAAAAGAGATTTGTTCGGTATCAACGAGATAGATGACGCGCCCACCGTCCACGCTATTCCTCGCCAAACGGTCAGGATGCCACGCTAGTATGCCGTTTGCCTCACCTTGCTCAATTCGCGTCATCATCTCGCCGAACAATTCTCTGCCCGGCTTTTTTGCGCTTTTCGACTCTTGAAATTCCTCAAGAATTTCAAGATTTTCTTTACGCGCATATTCTCGCAATTCAAAAAGCTGTGCCTCAATAGACATTATTTGATGGTCATCATCCTCTGTTGATTTCCTCGCGTAGAGAAAATATTTTGGTTTGAGGTCTTTCATGATTTCAATTGGGGGGAACTTTGGGAATTCACCGCTTCCGCCGTAGGCGGAAAGGGTTTTGAAAAAAATGATAGCGCGATTTTGGCTCCCGCAAAATCGCTCCGCTTTCTTAATTCCGAACAAGTTTCGTTTGGTGGTGTTATTTTAGCATTTGCTCGAACTTTTTTCGAAAGGAAACTAAACGAATGAACCGTCCCGCCACCCGCCTCGCAGAGCCTCGGCGGACACCAAAGAAAAATGTTCCTTGCTTTCCTGATTTGGCGGGGGTGAAATTTTTCTTGAAAAAGGAAAGGACATTTTTCTTTGGTGTTCTGCCCTCCAAGTATTCGGGCAGGTGGCGGGACTAATGCGGACTCGGTTTTGCGAAAACTATTTTTTGGGGAAAGGATTTCGCAAAACACTCGGCTAATCTTTTTTGAATTCGGATGTCGCAAATGGAAAAGGAGGGGTTTGGGGAGGAATTTTCCATTTGCTCCGCTGATTTCTTTTGGCGAAATTCGGGCGGGC
>JBBDJY010000010.1:0-5332 GCA_040879645.1 Minisyncoccota bacterium | reverse complement strand
AGGTCCCAAGGGTTTGGCTGTTCGCCAATTAAAAAGATACGCGAGCTGGGTTCAGACCGTTAAGAGGCTGATTAAATCGGCTTTTTAACAGTCTGAACCCAGAGGTTAAACGACATATTACGGCGGCGTAATACAGTAATGTATTATGAGAAGTTAGCTATATCGGTAAAATCCCATATGACACCAACCTGTCATATATTGGGACAATACCGAGGGAAGTTATGTTTTAATTATTCTAAAAAAGAATTAGGACATAACCCCGTAGAGGCCAGACGCTAACCACCCCTCTCCAGTTTTGGAATTTTCTAATTCCAAAACACAAAATTGGGAAGGGATGAAGATATGGTCCATTCCTTGCAGTAATGCAAGACAAGAAGCGTAAGACAGGTTGGTCTCCTATCTGCTGCAGGCGTTGATACTTGAGAAGATTTGGTCCTAGTAAGAAATTGCTACTTTACGTGGAGACGCGTAATGACAACGTGGCTTATAACGGTGAAGTCTAAATCATTTTCGGTTTTAGAATCTTAGATCCTGGCGGTCCTTGGATATAAGATTTGCTTGAGGACCGAAGTAATGATATGATAATACCGTGGGAAGTCGATTTAATCTTGAAAAGATTAGGTTTGACCCCGTAACGACTTTCTCCGCCTTGGGCGGAGAGGACTCATACCGAAGGGAATCATTTCTCCGAAAATGACCGTTCGTATGGGTAACATGCCACCACCCCTCCGCTCGCGAGCGGAGGGGTGAAGATATAGTCTGCGCTCCTGGAAACAGGGGAATAAGTGACGAGAGGACCGGACTGAACTGACCTCTGGTCTGCCAGCTGTCGTGCCAACGGCACCGCTGGGTAGCTATGTCGGGAATGGATAACCTCTGAAAGCATCTAAGAGGGAAGCCAACTTCAAGATTAGGTATCGTTTGAGACCCCTGGAAGATGACCAGGTTGATAGGCACTAGGTGTAAGTGTGGTAACATACTGAGCCGTGGTGTACTAATTCGTCGATTCCTATTAGGAAATTTGTAAATCATTATTTGTGAACCTGTTCCGCCGGTTACCGGCAGAGACTGATCGAACTTTTTATTTTGGCGACTTGACGCGATGGTCACACCTCTTACCATTTCGAACAGAGAAGTTAAGCATCGTAGTGCCGATGATACTCTTTTAGGGGAAAGTAGGTAGTCGCCAGAATAAAGAGTTCGATCAACTAAAGACAAAACCAGCCGACTTAAGTGTCGGGCGGTTTTTTGCTATACTTAAAAAATGTCTACTTGGAGCGTTAAAAGACGGTTTAACTTAATCTTCTCTCTTGGTCTGGTAGTGATTGCCGTGGCCGGTATTTACTATTTTTTCTCTCGACCGGCACCAACTTGTTTTGACGGTATTAAAAATCAAGACGAAAAAGGAATTGATTGTGGCGGGTCATGTCGGCGGATTTGCTCGGCTGACGTCAAGCCACTTCGGGTTCTATGGGTCCGGCCTTTTGCCGTTACTCCCAATATGCATTCGGTCGCCGCCCTCGTCGAAAATCCAAACAATACCGCCGGTGTGTCATCGCTTGATTATCAATTGCGTTTGGTTAATACCGCCGGCGAAACACTGGCCATTAAGTCCGGCCGGAGTGAAGCCCGAGCGGATGGCCAATTTATTATTTTTGAAAGTAATATTATCACCACCGAACCGGCCGCCCGCGCTTTTTTGGATTTGGCCGAAGATCAATTTTGGGAGGAATTACCGGCTCGGCGGTATCATTTGCCGGTGACCCAGAGAAGTTTTCAAGCCGAACCGGCCCCCCGTCTGACGGCCTCGATCAGTAATCGGGAAACGATTGATTTTACCGATTTACCGGTGGTAGTTGTTTTAGCCGATGCCGACGGTAATGCTTTTGCCGCCAGTCGGACGGTGATTGAATATTTACCGCGTTTTTCCGATCGTGATCTTTATTTTACCTGGCCGGCACCTTTTAATCGTTATCCGGCCTTTGTTGATTTTTATGTCCAACCGACGGTAACTGAATAAATATGAGCAAGGTCGTATCGATTGATTGGATCTTGTTTGCCGCTACCGTACCGCTGGTTTTGGCCGGTTTGGTGACAATGAATACCTTTACCGATGACAGTTATTTTTTCATCCGGCAATCCATCTGGCTCTTGGCTTCTTTTGCTGTCTTTTTTGGCGCCAGTCTGGTTGATTGGCGTTTTTTGCGTCAGAGTGGCATTGTGGCCGTACTTTACGGTATCGGAGTGATTACTCTCATCGCCCTACTTCTTTTGGGGCCGGTGACCCGCGGGGCTCAGGGCTGGTTTAATCTCTTTGGCTTCTCGGTTCAACCGGCCGAGTTTATGAAACTGCTTTTGATTATCATTTTGGCCAAATACTTTACCCGCCGGCATGTGGCCATCGCCAATATTCGTCATATCATCATCTCCGGCCTTTATGCGTTTATTCCTTTTGTTTTGATTTTTTTCCAACCGGACTTCGGTTCGGCGATGATCTTGTTTTTTATTTGGTTTGGTTTGATTTTAATTGCCGGCATTTCCAAGAAACACCTTTTTTTGGTTTTACTGACGGGTATTTTAACCGCTTCTTTTTTGTGGTTGTTTGTTTTGGCCGACTATCAAAAAAGTCGGGTCTTGACCGTTTTGCATCCTTTAGCCGATATTCAAGGCGCCGGTTACAACGCTTTTCAATCAATGGTCGCCGTCGGTTCCGGTCAGATTTTTGGTAAGGGAGTTGGTTATGGTAGTCAATCGCGATTGGAATTCTTACCTGAACATCAAACCGACTTTATTTTTGCCGCTTTTGCCGAAGAGTGGGGCTTGATTGGGGCGATTCTTGTTTTTGCCTTATTTGGGGTTGTTGTTTGGCGAATTATTGCCACTGCTATTCGTGGCGCCACTAATTTCGAAGTTTTATTCGGTTTTGGTTTGGTAATTATGCTAGCCAGTCACTTTATCATCCATGTCGGGATGAATGTCGGCTGGATGCCGATTACCGGTTTGCCTCTGCCTTTCCTGTCTTACGGTGGCTCTCATCTTTTGGCCGAATTTCTCGGACTTGGGATGTTAATGGGTATGCGCCGGTATTCTTTGTCTTACCATCGTGACGATGTCCACAATGAATTTTTAGGTCCGCAGTAGCTTTAATTTTGATACATTTCCTTAGTTTCCCGCACCATCCTTTCAAGCGAAAAATCTGTCAGGATTTTTTGGTTTAAATTTTGGCCGTAGGTTTGGCGGAGATTCTCATCCGCCAAAAGCTCCGTTATCACCTCGGCTAGAGCCGAAGGGTTTTCTTTCGGTACTAGGCGACCACTTTGGCCGTCGGTGATAATTTCCGGCAAACCGCCGACCCGTGAAGCGATGATCGCCCGCTCGGCCAAGCCGGCCTCCAAGGCGACATAGGCCAGGGCCTCGGTGCGGGAGGGCAGAAGAAAAATATCAAAGGCCGAGAGTAAGGTTCGGGCCTCCGGAATTTCGCCGGTCAAGAAGATGGTTTTAGTCAGTCCCAATTTAGTGATTAATTTTTCCAGGCGGATTCGTTCTTCGCCTTCACCGATGATGACATAAATAAAATCTTTTTTAGTTTTGGCCAATTCGGCGATGGCGACAGTGGCGACATCCAATCCTTTATTGCGGTGGAGTTCGGCAATGGTGCCGAGCCACTTGATATCCGGCCCGAAGTTTTGTCCGGCTGAGGTAGTTCGGTTCAAAATCCGGTCGCGGGCCGTCGTCTGATCGAGGGCCGTAAACGGTTCCGGTCCGTTGTAAATAACCTTGATCTTATGGGCGACCAAAGGCCATTTGGCCATATCTTGTTTGACGCTTTTAGACACGGCGATGGTTTGGTGACAAAAAATGACGGTTAGCCATTGAGCCAAACGCAAAATGATTTTTATCGGCCATCGGCGATCTTCGTTAAAGGCCCAGCCGTGGGCGGTAAAGATGATTTTAGGGGTGCGAGCTAATCGGCCGGCTAAAGCGGCCAACAAACCGATTTTAGAGCTGTTTAAGTGGATGATATCCGGTCGGTGTCGGCGGAAAATCTTAACTAAAGTCCAAAATGACCGAAAATCAGACCACAGGTGGATGTTTCGTCCCAAGTGGGGGACGATGTCATTTTTAATCCCCTCGGCGGTTAATTTGTCGTTCAAGGTCTTGCCCGGGCCGGTCAGGACGGTGATATCGTAATCGCCGGTGTCGTTTAAATTTTTAGCCAATTCAAAGACATACCGTTGGGCTCCGCCCCAATTGGCTTTGGTGATAATTTGGAAGAGTTTCCGGCGGGGGGATTTATTCATTGTTTGATTATAGCAGAAGGTTTTCGTCGTGGACAGAAAAAACCTTATATTGTATAGTGTTTTTGTATGAAACTAGGCAGTCATAATGAAGCGTTTGTTCTCTTGGCCGGCGATATTGTCTTGTTATATCTTTCGCTCTATTTGACCCTGATTATCCGTTACGGCCCGGCCGGTGCCGGTTCGGCTTGGCCGGCCCACCTTATTCCCTTTTCCTTGCTTTTTGTCGCTTGGATTATTATCTTTTTCATTTCCGGTCTATACGAAAAACATACTTTATTCTTCCGCAAAAAATTGCCGGCTATCCTCTTAAATGCCCAAATTGCCAGCATTGTCGTGGCGATGCTTTTTTTCTACCTGATTCCTTATTTTGGTATCAATCCGAAAACCAATCTCTTTATCTTTTTGCTGGTTTCTTCCGCTTTGATTGCTTGGTGGCGGACTAAATTATTTGTTCGACTCGGCCCTCGTCATCGGCAACCGGCCATCATTATCGGCCATCAAGAGGAAGTAACGACACTGGTCAAAGAGATCAATGAAAATTCTCGTTATCAATTGGAGTTTGTTTTAGCTATTGATATTGATGATGATTTTGATCCGGCCCGCCGACAAGCCGAACTCAAGCGAATTATTGACGAAAGAAACATTGCCGTTATTGTCGCCGATGTTAAAAGTCGAAAAATGGCTGAACTTCTTCCTCTTCTTTACCGGTTGTCTTTTTTGGAGTCCCGAGTGGTTTTTTTGGACATCCATCGAGTTTATGAAGAAATTTTTGATCGTTTGCCTTTGTCGGTCTTACGCGAAGATTGGATTTTGGAAAATTTATCAGACCGCCGGCATTTTGTTTATGACTTGACCAAAAGAGGGGTGGATATTATTGCCGGCTTGATAATGGGGCTTTTGACTTTGCTTGTTTTGCCATTGGTTTGGCTCTTAATTAAAATCGAAGATGGCGGTCCGGTCTGGTTACGGCAAAATCGCCTCGGTCAACATGGTCGGGATATTACAGTCTACAAATTCCGGACGATGAAGCG
>JBBDJY010000009.1:0-34276 GCA_040879645.1 Minisyncoccota bacterium | reverse complement strand
AGTTGAGTTCATTGATTCCGAACTTGATTATCTGCGAAAAGAAATTCGATCTTTATCTCCCGATCTGGCTAGTCAAGCGCTTTCTTCCTTGTTGGACCGAAATGTTTACCAATTGACTTTGGCTGATTGTCGCAAAATTGCCATGTCCGCTTCCCGAGTATGTCTGCCGGATGAAGACGCTTCGCGTGTGCTGGCGGAAAATTTTTTTTCGGCTGACCGGATCGATTACGACTCGGTTTTCTTACGTTGGCATCGGGACAATGTCAAAGTCAATCAGGTTGTTGTTCCTGACCGGATTGTTTCGATTTCTGGTTTAGAACGAGAGTTGATGAGTTTGGCTGTCCGAGAGTCAAATCGCAGTTCCAACTGGTGGCGACAGGTGGGAGCGGTGGCTACTACGGCCGATGGACAAATCTTGTTTGCCGGCCATAATCACCATTTGCCTTCGCCTTACACACCATATCTCGATGGTGATCCGCGCAATACAGCTCATCGTGGAGATGGTTTGGAACTTTACACTGCGATTCACGCTGAGGCCGATATTGTGGCTCGGGCGGCTGGTATCGGCCGGTCGCTCCAAGGTGCTCACTTCTATGTCAGTACCTTTCCTTGTCCATCTTGTGCGAGACTCTTGGCGGTCATTGGTATCGCCAAGTTGTATTGTTTTGAAGATTACGCTTTGCTTGATGGAGCCGACATTTTGCGCCAAGCTGGCGTAGAAATCATCAAAGTGGAGCCTGACTCTTTTGCCCCCGTGTCTTCTTGAAGGCTCGGGGGCCTTTTTATTGGCGTGCCGAAAAAACCCTCTGCTTGCGGGCGGAGGGGTTTGTAGGCACTGGAAAAAGAAGTGGTGGCCTGATTTATATAAAAATCGCCGGACATCTAAAAGTTAGATGTCCGGCGCGTTTGGGTTGATACTAATTAGCCGGTTTTCTTGTGACCAACTTTAACCCTGATTGGTTCCGTATCAGCACCCTTTTTGATGCCGACAATCAGATGAGCGTGCAAGTGTTTAACACTTGAGCCGTTGAAAGCCATGTCGCCAAAACGCAAGAGAATAGTGCCACCGGCTAGACGGTATCGTTTGACGATCTGGTTCATTGTGTCAAAAAAAGAGACGATCTCTTTCTCCTTCAATTCGGTGAAGTTTTCACAATGTCTGACTGCAATTAGGAGGAAATGCCATTGCGCACCGTCATAAGGTGAACTATTCTCGGTGACGATCCAGTGAGGATTTTGCCAGAGGATTGGTCGCTGATGGTACTTCTCTAAATGAGACAAACAGAATGGGCAAACACCGTCAGTCACAATCCTCTCCATTAATTGACGCTGTTCTTCGTTGCGTGCCTCTTCCGGTTGCACAAAGCCATCTTTCATGGGCACTCCTTTCTTGATCAGTTGTCGTAAGTCAGACGCTGACGGGAATGTTTTTGATCCCGGGGTGTGGGTGATAGTCCGACAGCTCAAAATCTTCCCGCCTGAACTCGAACAAATCATTTCGCCTCGGGTTGAGCGAAATTGTCGGGAAGGGTCGAGGGTCGCGCTCCAAGATCTTTTGGGCTGTTGGGAGCTGATCCTCGTAGATATGGGCGTCGATCAAGAAGTGAACAAATTCCGCCAATTCCAGATCGAGCACTTGACTCAAGGCCAGGGCCAGAGCCATATACTGAATCATATTTGAAGGGACTCCGATGATGACATCAGCCGAGCGTTGGACCATGGTTAAGGTCAACTTTCGGTTGATGATTCGAAGGTGAACGACGATCCCATGACAGGGGGCGACGACGACGCCTTGAGTGTAGCCGGGTCCGCGGGGAATGTACTGGGGAATCCAGTCGGTTACCAGCAGAGTTCGCAGATGAGGGAACTTCTTGGCTTGCTCAATGACCACGCGCCATTGATTCATTTCACTGCCGTCTTTGGTCGGGAAATGAGCGAAACCGCCACCGTAGGAACCGGGACCAAGATGGCCGGTCGGCAAGTTGCGTTTGGCGCATTTCTCTTCAGTGGCGAAATGTTTCCACCAATGACAGCCGAATTGCTCCAGCTCGGTCACGGTCAACGCGCCACCCACGAAGGCGAAAATCTCACCAATGGCCTGTTGCCAGATTGTCACTGGAAGATTGTCAGAAGTTTTCGGTGACAAATTCCTTTCAGTTATCATCGGGAAGCCATTCTCCGGTTTGAAGCGAAATGGCGGTGGCCCGATGACGGTGAGTGCGTCCACTCCTTGAGGAGTTGGTGCGCTGATCCCTTGGTCTAAAATAAGTTGGATCAGATTGTGGTACTGCCGATCCGGCACTCGTTCTTCGTAAGGCAACATCTGCCACATAAACATCTCCTTTTTGGTTGTTGGTCGGTTGTTTAAGAACTCAATCACTCAATCTAGGTCTATTTCTAGCAAACCCTATCCGGTCGGTCAAACAAAAAACCCGTAGGCGCCGGTTGGGCGATCCACGGGATAAAGTGAACGGTGAGAGCCTAGCGTCGATGCCAGGTCTCAAAAACGAAGGGATACTGGTCGCCGTCGTTCTTAAGCAACGAGCTTTTGTCGATAAGCTCCCAGTCGGCCAGCGGTAGCTCTGGGAAGAAACTATCGCCGGTACATTCTACCTGCACTACAGTGCGGTGGATGACCTCGGCGACCGGGAAGGCGATCTCATAGACCGACTGACCGCCGATAACGAAAACTCCCTCGTCCTGAATTTTCTCGACCTCAAACCAAGATCTACAGACGGTCACTTGGCCATCCGGTTGCCATTGTGGCGATCGACTCAAAACGATGTTGGTTCGGCCCGGCAATGGTCTGAATTTAGGAGGCAATGATTCGAAGGTCTTGCGCCCCATAATGACCGTTGACCCTAAGGTCAAGACCTTGAAATTTTTCAGGTCGCTGGGCAAACGCCAAGGCATACGCCCTTCTTTGCCGATCACGCCATTTAAGCTAACGGCCACAACCAGAGAGATCATCTGATCTCCTTTCTTTGGCTTAGGTGAAAAACTGAAATCAAAACAACAAAACTATTTTGACTCTAGCACGTCGGTTCGGTAAGTCAATTTGTTTGGCCACTTGTGAGGTCGGCGGTTTTTTAGTTTAATGGAGATAATGAAAGATAAAATTATGGCCAAGTTATTGGCCGAAGAAAAAGCTCGTCAGCGACAGGCGGTTAATTTGATCGCTTCGGAAAATTATGTGTCGGCCGATGTCTTGGCGGCGTTGGGTTCGGTCTTAACCAATAAATACGCCGAGGGCTATCCGGCTGCTCGTTATTATGGCGGTAATGAGGTGGTTGATAAAATAGAAACTCTTTGTCAAAAACGCGCTTTGGATTTATTCGTTCGCCGACCGGGCAAGAAAAAAAATTGGGCGGTTAATGTTCAACCTTTGTCCGGTTCGCCGGCTAATTTGGCGGTTTATTTGGCGCTGGTTCCGCCCGGTGGGAAAATTATGGGCTTGCGTTTAGCTGACGGCGGTCACTTAACTCACGGTCATCCGGTTTCGGCCAGCGGTAAATTATGGCAACAAATTCCTTACGGCGTTGATCAGGAAACCGAATTATTGGATTATGCTGATTTGCGGAAAATCGCCATTAAAGAAAAACCTCATTTAATTGTTGCCGGTTTTACCGCTTATTCGCGGGTTGTTGATTGGCAAAAGTTTCGGGCTATCGCTGATGCCGCCGGGGCTTATCTTTTGGTTGATATGTCGCACTTGGCCGGCTTGATTGCCGGTCGGGCTTACCCCGACCCTTTCCCTTATGCCGATGTGGTGACAACCACCACGCATAAAACTTTACGCGGGCCGCGGGCGGCCCTTGTCTTTTCGCGGACCGAATTAACCGGCCGGATTAATAAAGCGATTTTCCCCGGTTTACAGGGTGGCCCGCATCTCAATCAGATAGCGGCGACGGCTATTTGTTTAGCTGAAGCGGCGACGCCGGCTTTCCGCACTTATGCCAAACAAGTCATCAAAAATGCGCAAACTTTAGCCGGTGAATTGACTCGTTTGGGTTGGCGGATTGTAAGTGGCGGGACCGACAGTCATTTGTTTTTAGTTGATACTTGGCAAGCCGGTCAGGGAATATCCGGTGGCGAAGCAAGTCGGCGATTGGAAAAAGAGGGGATTATTGTTAATAAAAATACCATTCCGTTTGATAAGCGAAAGCCGACTGATCCGTCGGGGATTCGTCTGGGAACGGCGGCCGAAACCACCCGGGGCAAAAAAGCGCCGGCAATGATTAAATTGGCCGGGCGGATTGATAAGATTTTGCGAGCTTGATTATGCAAATTAAGATAAAAAAATTGCACCCCGAAGCGAAAGTTCCCGCTTATGCTCATCCCGGTGATGCCGGTTTGGATCTTTGTACGACGGAAGACATTGTCGTCCCGGCCGGCGGTCGGGCAAATATCCCGACCGGTTTGGCTTTGGCTATTCCCGACGGTTATGTCGGTTTGGTTTGGGATAAAAGCGGTCTGGCTTTCAAGTCGGGCCTGACTTCTTTGTCGGGGGTTTTGGATGCCGGTTATCGGGGCGAATTGCGTTTAGTTTTATTAAATACCACTGACACCGATTACCACTTTGTCGCCGGCGACAAAGTGGCTCAATTACTAATCCAGCCGATTGTCCGAGCCGAAATTGAAGAAGTCTCCGATTTGCCGGCTTCTCGCCGTGGCATTGGTGGTTTTGGTTCTACCGGCCGGTAAGGAAAATAAAGTCCGTCTGACTCGAAATATCCCTATTTTATGCTATTATTTACCTATGTTGCTGAAAGACGAGATTAAGCGATCCTTGGCCAAAGCTTTGGCGGCCTTGGAGATAGACGGCCCCGATTTTACGGTTGAATTCACCGCTGATAATTCGCATGGCGATTATGCTTCCAATGTTTCTTTGGTGGCGGCTTCGGCGGCGGGGATGAATCCGCGACAATTGGCCGAACGATTGCTGTCGGCGATTGAATTGCCGAAGGCTTGCGCCAAAGTGGAGGTCGCCGGTCCGGGTTTTCTTAACTTTTTTCTGCGAGACAAATACTTGATTGATAATCTGCAAACGATTCTTGATCAAGGTAATCGCTATGGCCGAAGGCCGGCCGTCGCCGAGGCAAAATCGGAAGTTGTTTTGGAATACACCAATACTAATGTCTTAAAACCTTTTCATATCGGTCACTTGCTCGGTAATGTTATCGGCGAATCATTGGCGCGGTTAATGGAAGCCGGCGGTCAGAAAGTCCGGCGGGTAACTTATCAAGGTGATTCCGGTTTGCATATTGCCAAAGCGGTTTGGGGGCTTAAGCGATCGGGCGGAGAAAAAACCGGCTCACTTCTCGAACAAGTGGCTTATCTCGGGCAATGCTATGCCGATGGGGCGGCCGCCTATGAAAATGACCCGCTGGCCGAAACGGAAATTAAAGAAATCAATAAAAGATTATTTACCGGCGATGATGATGAATTGTCCGCGTTATATCATTTTGGTCGGCAGGTCAGCTTGCGTCATTTTGATAATCTTTACGCTAAACTTGGTACCAAATTTGATCATTACTTTTTTGAAAGCGAAGTAACGACCGAAGCGGTTAACTTGGTTAAAGAAAATGCCGCCAAGGGTATCTTTACCGAATCGGCCGGCGCTTTGGTCTTTATCGGCGAGAATTATGACCCGACTTTGCATACCCGGGTTTTCTTAACCGCTCAAGGTTTGCCGACCTATGAAGCCAAGGATATCGCTCATGCTTGGCGGAAAGATCGGCAATATCCCACAAGTACTGCTTCAATCATCATTACCGCCGTTGAACAAAAACAATATTTCCAAGTGGTTTTACGGGCGTTGGCGGAGATTTATCCGGCGATTGCCGACAAAACGGTTCATCTGGCTCACGGTATGCTTCGTTTGCCGACCGGTAAAATGTCTTCCCGAACCGGCGAAGTCATTACCGCCGAGACTTTAATCCGGGAAGTGGAGGAACTTGTTTCCGTTCGGCTGGCGGAAAATGATATGGCTTCGCCCGAATCTTTAGCCGACCGGGAGGAGATTGCTCTTAGAACCCAACAAATTGCCATCGGGGCGATTAAGTATTCCATTTTACGGCAAGATGTCGGCCGAGATATCATCTTTGATTTTGAACGGTCAATTTCTCTGGCCGGCGACTCCGGTCCTTACTTGCAATATTCATATGTCCGGACTCAATCGGTATTAGCTCGCGCCAATTGGCGCTTGCCGGCCGACGAATTAAAGCCGGCCGGTGAGGTAGGGGTACTTCCTCGTTTACTTGAGCGTTATCCGGAAGTGATTAAACGGTCAATCGCCGATCGCCGGCCTCATCACTTATGCCAATACCTCTTTTCTTTGGCGGCCGCTTTCAGTTCGGTTTATGCCGCCGAAAAGATTATCGGGTCGGCTGATGAAGATTACCGACTGGCCGAAACGGCGGCCGTCGGCCAAGTGCTTAAAAACGGCTTAGACTTGCTCGGTATCGCCGTGCCGGATAAGATGTAAAGACTTTATGACTATCAATAACCAAGCAGACAATAATCAAGAAAATAAAAGCTCGGTCGCCAAACGAGAAGAAGCAACTCTGGCTTTTTGGCAAACGGCGGATATTTTTGCCAAGACGATTGAAACGCCGGCCGGGGCCCCTCCTCGCGGCGACTTTGTTTTTTACGATGGCCCGCCCTTTGCCACCGGGACGCCTCACTTCGGGCATTTATTGCCGACTTCTCTCAAGGATGCCATTCCCCGCTATCAGACAATGAACGGTTTCCGGGTTAAGCGTCGGTGGGGTTGGGACTGCCATGGTTTGCCGGTGGAAAATATCGTGGAAAAAGATCTGGCTTTGAAAAACAAAAAAGACATTGAAACTTACGGCATTGATAAATTCAATCAAGCCGCCCGAGAAAGTGTTTTGCGTTACACTCACGACTGGGAAAAAATTGTCCCGCGGATGGGTCGGTTTGTCGATATGACTAATGATTACCGGACGATGGATTCCGGCTATACTGAATCCATTTGGTGGATATTTAAAACCCTGTTTGCTAAAGGTCTGATTTATGAGGGTTTTAAATCTATGCATATCTGTCCTCGGTGCGAAACCACCTTGGCCAATTTTGAAGTTAATCAGGGCTATCAAGAGATTAAAGACATTTCAGTGACGGTTAAATTGGAATTAATTGATGAGCCGGGAGTTTATTTGTTGGCTTGGACCACTACCCCTTGGACTTTACCGGGCAATGTCGCCGTGGCGGTTAATCCGGAAATAAACTATCTCCGGATCAAGCATGATGACGGCCAATATATTGTCGCCGCCGCTTTGGCGGAAAAAATCTTTCCGGCGGCGGATTTATCAACCGGTAAAAAAATCAAAGGCGAAACTTTAATCGGTAAAAAATATCGCCCACTGTTTCCTTATTATGCCGAGCAAGACGATTTGGAAAATAAAGACAATGGCTGGCAAGTTTACGGTGCCGATTTTGTGACCACCCTTGAAGGTACCGGGATTGTTCACCTGGCCCCGGCTTTTGGTGAAGATGATTTGCGGTTAGCTGAAGACAATCATTTACCTTTCATTCAGCATGTCGGCTTGGACGGCAAAATGAAAGCGGCCGTCAAAGATTTTGCCGGTCAAACGGTTAAACCCAAAGACGATCATAGTCAGACGGATATTTTGATTATTAAATATTTGGCCGCCGCCGGTACTTTATTCGCCAAAGAAAAAATCACTCACTCCTATCCTCATTGTTGGCGTTGTGATACTCCGCTCCTTAATTACGCCGCTTCGTCTTGGTTTGTTAAAGTCACGGCCTTGAAAGACCAATTGATTAAAGCCAATCAGACGGTTAATTGGTTGCCGAGTCATATTAAAGACGGCCGTTTTGGTAAATGGCTGGCCGGGGCTCGCGATTGGGCGATTTCCCGTTCGCGTTTTTGGGGGGCGCCTTTGCCGGTTTGGCGCTGTGATCATTGTGATGAGGTGGCGGTCATCGGTTCGGTCGGTGAATTGGCCGAACGATTGACGGCTAAGAACACTTATACCGTGATGCGTCATGGTGAGTCCAGGGGCAATCTAAAATCGCAAGTCAGTTCAAAACCGGCCGTCGGGGATCATTTGACCGAGCGAGGTCGGGCGCAAGCCGAAGCGGCCGCTCGGGATTTGGTCGAGGCCAAGATTGATTTGATTATTTATTCCCCACTTGAACGAACTCACGAGACGGCGGAGATTGTTGCTACCCTGCTTGGCTTACCGGCCAATCAAGTGATTGCCGACGAGCATTTTGTTGAATTAAATACCGGTCATTTTCCCGGCGGAACCTGGGGAGAATATTGGAATCGTTTCCGTGATCGCCGGGACCGCCTCTTTTCTAATCCTTGGGACGGGGAGTCTATTTTCGCTGCCGGTCGGCGAGCGATAATTGGCCTTGATGAGTTGGAGAAAAAATATGCCGGTCGGAATATTTTGATTGTGACTCATGCCATCGTTGTTATTATTTTGAATGAATTAAATAATCAAGTGGGAGGTGATTTAGGCCAAGTGGCCGAACGCTATATTGCCAAAGATTATTATGTTCCCGGCAATGCCGATGTCATCCCGCTTGCCTTTAAGCCCTTGCCGCGGAATAAACAAGGAGAATTGGATTTACACCGACCTTATATTGATGATGTCTCTCTGTCTTGCTCGGCTTGTGACGGACACCTGACCCGGATAACCGATGTTTTTGATTGTTGGTTTGAGTCCGGCGCGATGCCTTACGGTCAAGCCCATTATCCTTTTACCGAGACGGATTTTAAACCGGAACAGGGTAAAGGTTTCCCGGCTGATTTTATTGCCGAGGGTATCGACCAGACGCGGGGTTGGTTTTATTCTTTATTGGTTTTGGCAGTGGCTTTATTCGGTCGAGCGCCCTATAAGCAAGTCGTGACCAACGGTTTGTTGTTGGCTTCCGACGGTCGGAAGATGAGTAAGCGACTTAATAATTATCCCGATGTCAATTTAATGATTAATCAGTACGGCGCCGATGCTTTGCGCTTGTATTTACTCGGCTTACCGGCGGTTCATGGTGATGACGCCAGTTTCTTCTCTGACAGTTTGGCTGAAACCTATCGCCGGAACATTCTCCGTTTGGAAAATGTTTTGGCTTTCTATCAATTATATGCCGAACGGGAAGAATTCTCCCCGGATTCGTATCAACCAACCAACCGTTTTGACCACTGGATTGTTTCTCTTTTGACCAAGGCGACGAGGGATATGACCGAGGCCTTTGATCGTTATGAAATTGATCGAATTACGCGCTTGATTGATGATTTTATTGATAATCTTTCCACTTGGTATATTCGGCGTTCCCGCGAGCGTTTTAAATCCGACGATTCGGCTGAAAAAAAGGCCGCTCTGGAAACCACCGCTTTTGTTTTGTTCAATTTAAGCCGCTTGATCGCTCCGATTATGCCGTTTTTGGCCGAACATATTTACCAATCGCTTAATTTATCCGACCGAGAAGAGAGTGTTCATTTGACCTCTTGGCCCGATTCAACCACTTGGTCATCGGATGAAGAATTACTTGAACAAATGACCGTCGTTCGGAATATTGTTGAAGAAGCTTTACGCCAGCGGTCGGAGGCCGGTTTGAAAGTTCGTCAGCCACTTTCTCGCTTGGTGTTAAAATCCGAGGCTTTAGTTCGCGAGCCGGAATTGATTCAATTGATTTGCGCCGAGGTTAATGTCAAAACGGTTGATTGGGATAAAAATCAAGAAGCGGAAGTTTGGCTTGATCCGGCCATTTCACCGGAATTGCAGTTAGCCGGCCAGGTCAGGGAATTGGTCAGGCAAGTTCAGATTTTACGCAAAGAAGCCGATTGGTTTCCGACTGATCGAGCTCGGTTGACGGTCGCGACGGAGGTGGCCGGTCAGGCGATTATCCGCGCCGGCCGGGAAGAATTGCGCCAGGTGGCCGGCGTTGGGGAAATTGATTTTAAGGAATTGTCTGCTGCCAAGACTGTCACCATTGATGAGATTAAATTTAATTTGGCCATTACTAAATTGTAATTATGGCCCACGAATTGCATCATACCGAAGGTTTTATTTTGGCCAGTTATGATTTGAAAGAGGCCGATAGTTTGTTGCGGATTTTAACCGGTGATTTTGGTTTGGTTTTGGTTCAGGCGCGAGGCCTGCGTAAATTACCGTCCAAGTTGCGCTACCACGCCACTTTATTTAACCAAGCCGATATCTCTTTGGTTCGCGGACGAGAAGTTTGGCGCTTGGTGGCGGTAAATGAAGCAGCGGTAATGGCTCGCTTGCGTCGTGATCCGGCCAAGTGGCGGATTTATTTGGATATTTTGGCTCTTCTGCGGCGTTTTTTTCACGGCGAAGAAGAAAATCAAATTTTATTTAATGATTTAAAATCGGGTTTTCTTTGGTTGGCGAACGAAGCCGATCAGGTGGAATTGCAAAAAAACTTTGAATGTGTTTTAGTTCTGCGGATTTTGAAACAGCTCGGTTACTTGGCTGATGTTGCCGACCTTCGTCCGTTTATCGATTTTATCGATTGGTCTGGTGATATTGTCGGTCAAATGGCCGATTACCGACCGACGGCTTTATCATTAATTAATCGCTCTTTTCAAGCCGCCACCGTCTAATTGCCGGTCTTGGTCTTTGCTTTTTCGTGATATAATCAACAATATGATTGATAATGAGAATAACGACAATATTGAAAATTTGAAAAAACGCTTATATTTACGAGGCAGTGGCGTGTCCAAGCGTCCGCGAACAAAGTTATCACCTCGGCGGGAAAAAATTAAAACCACTTGGGAGAAGCGCTTGCCATCCTTGCCGGCCAAGCGTTATTTTTCTTCGGCGGTTTTAACTTATGCCTTGATTTTTGCTTTTATCTTTTTTATCGGTGCGTCGGTGACGGCCGGCTTTATGTTTTGGCGGGGGACTAATGTTGTTTCCAATCGCAATATTGATTTAACAGTTTCCGGGCCGGTGGCGGTAGCGGCCGGTGATCGCTTGACCTTTCAAGCAACCATTGTCAATCGAAACAATATTTCTCTGGATGAAGCGACTCTCATTATTCGTTATCCCGAAGGGGCTCGCTTGCCGGCCGGTGATATGCCGAGTAGTCGATTGGTTCGCGAGGTTATCGGTTCGATTCGACCGGGCGAGACCATCAATAAAACCTCCCAAGTCATTTTATTCGGGCCGGAAAATTCCAGCCGGGAAATCGAGGTGACTTTGGAATATCGGATTACCGGTTCTAATGCTTATTACGAAAAGATTGGTATTGGCACTTTTATCATTTCTTCGCCGCCGGTCGGTATTTCCATTGATACTTTACCGGAAGTGGTTTCCGGCCAGACGGCTACTTTTCGCGTCCAAGTTGTCTCTAATGCCGAAACGACTTTAGATGATGTTTTGTTAACGGCCATTTATCCTTTCGGTTTTAAAGAAACAAAAGCCGAACCGTCGGCCGATGCCGAGCGTTTGTGGCGGCTTGGTTCACTTACTCCCGGCCAAAGAAAAACCATTACCATTGACGGTGTTTTAAGCGGTCAAGACCGGGAAGTTAAGACTTTTTCTTTCGCCGTCGGTTTATCGGACGGCGCTTTGTCTGAAGCCATCGGTGAATTACTTGATGAACGAATAGAAACGGTGGCGATTAGTCGGCCATTTATCAATGCTTCACTTCGGGTTAATGATCGAACTTTGCCAACTTCGGTGGCAACCGGCGGGTCGCTGGTCAGAGTTGATGTTGACTGGGTTAATAATTTAGCTACTGCCGTCAGTGATGTGGAAATTACCGCCGGCCTAAACGGCGAGGCGCTCAATCGGGCTCGGGTTTCCGCCGGTCGGGGTTTTTACCGTTCGGCCGATAATGTCATTATTTGGAATAAGACTCAATTGCCGGCTTTGGCCGAAGTCGGACCCGGTCAAGGCGGATCGGAAAGTTTCACTTTTTATGTCAAAGATATCGGCGATGGTAACTTACGCAATCCGCAAATAGATATTGATTTAACTATTCGGGGCATCAGGGTGTCGGAGGGTTTTCTGGCTGAACCGGTGGAATCAACCACTAGTCATACGGTTAAGATTGAATCCAATTTACAAGTTGCCGCTCGGGCGGTACGGACGGTGGGACCATTTGAAAACGAGGGGCCAATGCCGCCGCAAGTTGACCAAGAAACCACTTATACGATTATCTGGTCGGTTTCCAATTCTTCAAACTTGGTGCGCGGAGCCGAAGTTAGCGCTGTTTTGCCGCCGAATGTCCGCTGGCAGGGATTAACCAGTCCGGCCACCGAGCAAATTGCCTATGATTCGTCTACCGGCCGAGTTACTTGGACGATAGACCGTTTGGAAGCGGTTAACGATTCAACCGCCGGCTCGCGCGAAGTCGCTTTCCGAGTCGGCTTTACGCCCAGCGCCAATCAGGTCGGTAAGACGCCGGAATTAATCACTGATATTACCGTTAGTGGTAAAGATTCTTTTACCGAAACGACTTTGGACGGCTCGGCTCGGCCGATAACGATTCGGTTGTCTTCCGATCCCGGATTTCAGTATAATCAGGGCATTGTGGTAGAGTAATGATATGTCGATTAATCAGCCGGGGACAAAAATGGAAAAGATTATTTCGTTGGCCAAGCGCCGGGGTTTTATTTATCAAGGCTCGGAAATTTATGGCGGTTTGAGCGGGATGTGGGATTATGGTCCGCTTGGCGTGCAATTAAAACGAAATATTCAGGATATTTGGTGGCGTCGTTTTGTCACTTCCCGAGATGATATTTACGGTTTGGATGCCGCCATTTTAATGAATCGGACCGTTTGGCAAGCCAGCGGACATGTTGACACCTTTAGCGATCCGTTAATTGAAGACGCTAAAACCAAAAAGCGTTATCGCTTGGACCATTTATTGGAGGAGGCCGGTGTTGATCCGACCGGACTTTCGACCGAAGCGATGGCCGACTTGGTGTCAAGTCGGGGGATTAAAAGCCCCGAGGGTAATCCCTTAAGCAGTCCGGCTCAATTTAATTTAATGTTTAAGACTTATGTCGGTCCGGCCGAGACGGCGGAGGCGGAAACTTTTTTGCGGCCGGAAACCGCCCAAGGTATTTTTGCCAATTTCAAGAATGTCGTTGATTCTTTTTATCCCGATTTACCTTTTGGTATCGCCCAAATTGGTAAAGCTTTCCGTAATGAGATTTCGCCCCGGGATTTTATTTTTCGTTTGCGGGAAATGGAGCAAATGGAAATTGAATATTTTGTTGAGCCGAATGCCTGGGAAGAGCCGTTTGATGCTTGGCGGGCCGATTTACTGGCTTTTTATCACGAGATTGGTTTGCCGGCGGAACTTATTCATGAGCGTGAAGTGCCGGCGGCCGACCGAGCGCATTATAGCCGTCGGACCATTGATTTTGAATTTGACTACCCCTTTGGGATTAAAGAATTATCCGGTTTGGCTTATCGGACCGATTATGACTTAGCCAAACATCAGGAATATTCCGGGGTTAATTTAACTTATCGGCCCAAAGACGGCCGGCCGGAATTCTTGCCCCATGTGATTGAACCGTCACTCGGCGTTGATCGGACGGTTCTGGCTTTATTGTCGGCCGCTTACACCGAAGACCATTCAGCCGGAGAGGTTCGGGTTTTTCTTAAACTGCCTTTTGCTGTTGCCCCGATTAAAGTGGCGGTTTCGCCGTTACTGAAAAACAAACCGGAGCTGGTATCCAAGGCTCGGGAAATTTACAATCAACTCAAACCGATTATCGGACCGATGATTTGGGATGATAATGGCAATATCGGCAAACGCTATCGCCGGCAGGACGAAATCGGCACGCCTTATTGTTTGACGATTGATTTTACTACTCTGGAAGACGAGACAGTGACGGTCCGACATCGTGATACCGGCAAACAGGAACGCGTCGCGATTGGTGAATTGCTCGCTCATTTGAACTAACCTCTCCGCCGATTTTGTCAAGGTGTCACCTTGACAAAAGCCGGCCTTGGACGAAGGCCTGATTTATAGTACGATTTAAGAATGATACCCGAACCACAACCGATACCGATTACCATTACCGCCGGCACGGTGATTAAAATTTTGGCGATATTGACCATCGGTTTTTTGCTTTATTTATTACTGGATGTCGTCTTAATTCTCTTGACTTCGATTGTTATTGCTTCGGCGGTTGAGCCGGCCACGGCTTGGTTTTCGCGTTACCGGATTCCGCGTGTGCCGGCGGTTTTATTTGTTTATATTTTTTCTTTTTTGCTTATCTTGGGTTTTTTCTATATTTTTATTCCGCCGCTTGTCGGTGAAATATCTCTCTTGGCCTCGGATCTTCCCGAACGGATAGAATCGATTGATTTGTTTTCCGGCATTTTTGAGCCGATTAGCGCCATTGGCGGCTTGCCATCCAGCTTTGTCTTGGAAGATATGCTCATTACTATTCGGGGCCAATTAGCCGGACTGTCCGGTGGGGCCTTCACGACGGCCGCCACTTTATTCGGCGGAGCTTTCAGTTTTATTATGATTCTGGTTTTGTCTTTTTATCTGGCGGTGCAAGAAAAGGGGATTGATAATTTTCTTCGTTTAGTTACGCCGATTCAACATGAAAAATATATTAGTTCTGTTTGGCATCGGTCACAGTCAAAAATCGGCCAGTGGATGAAGGGCCAGCTCTTGCTCGGTTTAATGGTTGGTATTTTGGTCTTTTTGACTTTGACGATTTTGGGCGTCAAGTATGCTTTCACCCTTGCCGTCTTGGCGGCGATTATGGAATTGATTCCGGTCTTCGGGCCGATTATTGCCGCCGTCCCGGCGATTATTGTCGGTTTGATTGATGGTCCGACGATGGCGCTTTTGATTTTAGCCGCTTACATTATTATTCAGCAATTTGAAAGTAATTTACTATATCCTTTGGTTGTCAAAAAAGTGGTCGGCTTGTCGCCGATTATCGTCATTGTGGTTTTGGTGGTCGGCGCCAAACTTTTTGGTTTTCTCGGGATTATCTTGGCCGTGCCTTTGGCGACGGTAATGATGGAATTACTTACTGATGCCGAAAAGAAGAAGGTCCGCCAATTACAAAGCGAAGGGCAAAGCGAAAATAATTTACCGGTATGAACCAAGCGGTTTATCTGACAACCACCTTACCTTATGTCAACGCCGATCCTCATATCGGTTTTGCTTTAGAACTGGTTCAGGCCGATACCTGGGCGCGGTTTAAGCGGCGGACCGGTCATGAAGTCTTTTTTAATACCGGCACCGATGAACACGGTTTAAAAATTTATCGTCGAGCCAAAGAGGCCGGCCGCGACCCCAAAGAATATGTTGACGGTTTGGCTGAACACTTTGAAGCCCTTAAAGATTTATTGGATTTGAGTTACGACAACTTTATTCGCACCACTGATGGCTATCATGGTCGGGCGGCTCAAGCTTTTTGGCGTCGCTCGGCCGAGGCCGGAGATATTTACAAGCGTGATTATGAGATAAAATATTGCGTCGGTTGTGAATTGGAAAAGACCGAATCGGAACTGGTCGGGGGTGAGTGCCCGTTGCATCCGGGCTTGCCGTTGGAAATTATCGCTGAAGAAAATTATTTTTTTCGCTTTTCCAAATATGCCGATCGCTTACTTACCTTATATGAAGCCGAACCGGATTTCGTCCGACCCGGTCATCGTTTGACCGAAATCAAAAACTTTGTCGCCGGCGGTTTGCGAGATTTCAGTATTTCCCGCCGGAAAGACAAAATGCCTTGGGGGGTGCCGGTACCGGATGATCCCGGTCAAGTGATGTATGTTTGGTTTGACGCTTTAGTCAACTATGTCTCGGCCATTGGCTGGCCGGATGATGATAATCGTTTTAATCACTGGTGGCCGGTGGTGCAATTTGCCGGCAAGGATAATCTTCGCCAACAGGCGGCCATGTGGCAAGCGATGCTTATGTCGGCCGGTCTGCCACCGTCGCGGCAAATTTTAATTCATGGTTTTTTGACCGCCGACGGTCGAAAAATGAGTAAAAGTCTTGGCAATGTGGTTGATCCGACTCTTTTGGTCGCCGATTACGGGACTGATGCTTTGCGTTATTATCTCTTGCGAGAAGCTAATCCGTTTGAAGACAGTGATTTTACCGCCGACGGTTTTTGTGATGCCTATAATGCCAATTTGGCCAATGGTTTAGGGAATCTGGTTAGCCGGATTTTAGCTTTGGCCGAAAGTCATTTACCGGAAGAGGATTGGCCGGCTATTTCTTCCGAACGAATCGTCGATCCGGCCGTTGACGAACCTCTAGCTCTCGGTCAATTTAATCAGGCGATGGATGCGATTTGGCGCCGAATCGGGGAATTGGATGAAAGGATAAGTATTGAACAACCTTTTATCGTTATCAAGACTGATCCGCTGGCCGGCCGGACGATGATTCGGTCTTTAGTCTCCGACTTGGCCGGTATTGCCGACCGGTTAGAGCCGTTTTTGCCGGCCACCGCCGGCCGGATTAAGCAAGCCATCTTAGCTAAGCGCAAACCGCCGACCCCGCTGTTTTTGCGCCGAGAAGAATAATTTTTATGCTGTCTTCCTTTGATATCCACGCTCATTTGAATTTTCCGGATTTTGACGCCGATCGGGAGTCCTTGATTACCAAGTTAGCTGAAGCGGGGATTGGTGTTATTAATATCGGCACCGATTTAAAGACTTCTGAAGAAGTGGTTTCTTTAGCCGGTCGCTATGACCATCTTTGGGCGGCGGTTGGTATCCATCCTCATGAGGCCGGTCAGCTGGGGGATATTTCTTTTGATCGCTTGGCGACTTTGGCCGCCTTGCCGAAAGTGGTGGCCATCGGCGAATGCGGTCTGGATTTATTCCGGCCGGCTGACCGGGAGCAACAAGCCGGTCAAGAGGCCTTGTTTATTAAACAAATTGAATTGGCCCGAACGGTCGGCAAACCGCTGATGCTTCATGTCCGCGAAGCTTATTCGGAAGTACTGGCGATTCTTGACCGTTATCCTGATGTTCGTTGTCATGCCCATTTCTTTGCCGGCGACCTTGATATCGCTCGCCGGTTTCTTGATCGGGGAGACTCTTTGTCTTTTACCGGTGTTATTACTTTTGCCGATCAATATGATGAGGTGATTAAGCAAGTTCCGCTTGATCGTCTGTTGGCCGAAACCGACAGTCCTTATGTCGCCCCCGCCCCGCATCGAGGCCGGCGGAATGATCCGGCCAATGTTCGGCTGGTGGCCGAACGGATTGCCCACTTGCGTCCCGAGCCATCCGAGGTCGTCTTGACCGCTTTGCGCGACAATGCCCTTCGGATTTTTAATTTAACCGATTTCGCCCGACATTAAAATAATACTTGGGTCGTGCCGACTATCATCGGGGGATGGTTTTTAGGTCGGTTGACAATGAAGGGGTTTGCTGGGGGCCGATCCCGGGGCGGGCCCGTCGCTCCTTTGACACTCGGCTTCCTTTCTGTTACGATATCCACATTAAGTTTATGGAATCAGAAGAAAACAAAAAGTATGAATTGGGCTATTTATTGAGCCCGATGGTGCCGGCCGAAGACTTGGAAGAGGTTTTGGCCGAGGAGATTACCAAACCGATAGCCAAAATCGGCGGTGAGATTACGGCTAATTCCCAGCCTCAATTACGAGACTTGGCTTATGCCATCAGTAAAAAAATCGGCAACAGTCGAACCACTTTTCGCCATGCCTATTTTGGTTATATCCAATTTATCGCCGAACCGGCCGCGGTTACCAAATTGAATGAGGTCTGGATTAAGAATGAAAAATTAGTTCGCGTTTTGTTGATCATCGCTCCCAAATTAACCGGCAAGAAGAAAGTTTCAAGCCGTCCGCCGGTCGCTAACCGGCCATCGCCTAATCACCCGCCGGCCCCGGTTGAGTCCAAACTGGTGGATGAGAAAGCGATTGATCGGCAAATTGAAGGATTATTAACCGAAGTTTAATTTTATGTATTTAAATAAAGCAATTATTATCGGTAACTTGACCCGCGATCCCGAACAACGGTCTTTACCGTCCGGTGTCGGGGTTACCAACTTTAGTGTCGCCACCAATCGGGTCTGGAAAGACAAATCCGGAGCCAAGCAAGAAGACACCCAATTTCATAATGTGGTTGTCTTTGGTGTTCAAGCCGAACACTCGGCTCAATATTTGAAGAAGGGTAGTAGTGTTTTGGTTGAGGGTCGGATGCAGACCAGAAGCTGGGACGCCGGTGATGGCAGTAAAAAATACCGGACCGAAATTGTCGCCGATCGCGTCCAATTTGGCCCACGGTCAAGCGGTGGCGGCCCTTATGACAAAAAAGACGAGGCCGACCAGTCTCAGCCGAAGAATGAGACCGAAGGCATTGATTATCCGCCCGATGAAATCAATCCCGACGATATTCCTTTTTAACCGTTAATTATTTACGACCATATGAAGCAATGCCATTTTTGTACCAATAATATCAAGGAAGTTGATTATAAGGATACGGATAATATCAAAAATTTTCTTGATCCCTATGGCCGGATTGTTAAACACCGCCGGACATCGGTTTGTGCCAAACATCAGCGCAAATTGGCCCAAGCCGTCAAGCGCGCTCGCTTTATGGCTCTGATCCCGTTTAAGAACGCTTAAGCTGGTAAAATTTATGCTAACAAAAAAACCACCAAGGGTGGTTTTTGTTTTAGGCTCGTCCGAATGGTTAATCCTGGCGGGCCCGTTCGACATATTCGCCGGTTTCGGTATTGATGCGGACAACATCGCCGGTGTTGATAAAGAGGGGAGCATTAACGGTGGCGCCGGTTTCTAGGGTGATTTGTTTGGTGGCGCCGACAGCGGTATTGCCCCGGACGGCCGGTGGGGCTTCGGTCACTCTTAACTCCACTTTAATCGGCACGGCCACATTGATTATCTGATCGCCGAAAGATAAAGCGGTCATCAGGGAATTGGGTTTGACGAATTTGATTTTTGCGCCCAAGAGGTCGGTCGGCAAAGAGAAGCGCTTGCTTGGATCACCGGCCTCGCAGAACCAATATTCGCCCTGATTGGTATAGAGGTATTTAATGTCACGGGACTCAATTTCCGCTTCGGCCACTTTGTCGCTCTGATGAAAAGAATGTTCCACCACTTTGCCGGAAATCAAGTTTTTTAATTTGGTGGCATTGACCGGCTTGCGTTGTTGTTTGCGGAAAACATGAGAGTCAATCACTTCATAGGGTTCGTCATTAAAGACGATGTATTTTCGCGGTTTGATTTGATTGTATTCGAGCATGGTAAAAAATTAGACGCGACCGGTGAGCCGAGAATGCTTTAGATTATAATTCAATGTGTTTTTTAATCTCGCGCAAGATTTCGTTCTTGAGTTTTGGATTTTCCTTCAGGAAGGTGCGGGCGGCATCATAACCTCGGCCGAGTTTGACTTCTTCGGCTTTGACGCCGTCTTTGTCTTCGGGTGGAGGGTAAGAATAAGAGGCTCCGCTCTTTTTAATCACTTCGTATTTTTCGCCCAAGGCCAGCATTTCACCTTCCGGTGAGATACCTTCATTGTAGAGGACATCAAATTCCGCTTGTTTAAACGGCGGCGCCACTTTATTCTTGACCACCTTGACCCGCACCCGGCCACCGACGACTTCTTCGCCTTTTTTGATTTGGGCGATGCGCCTGATGTCCAAACGGACTGACGAATAAAATTTCAAGGCCTTGCCACCGGTCGTCGTTTCCGGGTTGCCAAAAAGGACCCCGATTTGCATTCGGATTTGGTTGATGAAGATGACAATCGTTTTTGATTTGGCGGTCAAGGCGGTCATTTTGCGCAGAGCTTGCGACATCAGTCTGGCTTGCTTGCCGACATGGTGGGCGCCGATATCGCCTTCAATCTCGTCTTTCGGCGTTAGGGCGGCGACCGAGTCAATGACAATGACATCTACTTTACCGGATCGGACCAGACTCTCGGAAATTTCCAACGCTTGTTCGCCGTAATCGGGTTGGGAAATGAGTAATTGGTCTATTTTAATCCCGATGCGTTTGCAGTATTCCGGATCCAGAGCGTGTTCGGCGTCAATAAAAGCGCAGACTCCGCCATTTTTTTGAGCTTGAGCGACAATGTGTAAAGCGAGCGTCGTTTTGCCGGATGATTCCGGCCCGTAAATTTCGATAATTCGGCCACGGGGAACGCCGCCGATACCGAGGGCGATATCTAAACCGAGCGAACCGGTGCTAATAGCCCCGATCCCAACTCGGGGTTTGTCGCCCAACTTAATAATCGACTCTTCGCCGAAGCGTGACTGGATACCCTTAATTGTATCGTCAATATTGTCGTAATGTTCGCGCGGGGTTTTTTTAGCCATAAATCATTAACGGTTAGCGGATAATGGGGCTTTTTCTCGGATGTGGACCAATTCCAGGACCCGAGCCGTTTGACGGTCAAAGGCGTCCTCCGCCTTGATTTCCAGTATATTATAGCCCGGGAAGAGGAGCAATGACTGGTGAAAAACGCCTTCATCGTCGGTAAATATCTGATTGCCGTTTAAATACAGACGGGAGATACGCTCGGCCCGGCCCTCCAAGGTAATGAATTCTTGATTGACCGTTTGGCCGGTGTGGTAATTAGTAACCGTAATCGTCGGACCCTTCAAGAAGTCGTTACTTTGCCGGTAAGCATAAAAACCGAAAGCACTGACGAGGGTCAGGCCAATTATTATTTTAATCATTCGGTCTTGGTTCATAACGGTTTTAAATCACCATCGCTCGGATATTACAGTAATCCTCGGTCGGTATCGCCCGGATTTTCGTCGGTGGCGGTTGGTTTGCTGTCGTAAACATCTCGGGGTTTGGCGCCTTCGCCCGGGCCGATAACTCCCCGTTCTTCGAGCATATCCAAGAGCCGGGCCGCTCGGGCATAACCGACTTTTAATTTCCGTTGCAAGTAGGAAGCCGAGGCCTTGCCGGCCGAAACGACCGCTTCACGGGCGTCCTCGTAAAGTTCATCATCATCACCGGTGCCATCTAAAGCGGTACCGAATAAGGCCGAATCTCTATGCTCGCCGTCCAAATTAATCTCGGACGGTATTTCATCTTCATATTGGCCGGCCAAGTAGTCGGTGACTTTTTTGACTTCCGTCTCGGAAATAAAGGCCGACTGGACGCGAACCGGTTTGGCCATATCGCCGGACATATAAAGCATATCGCCGGCCCCGAGGAGTTTTTCCGCTCCGGCCATATCCAAAATCGTTCGGGAATCTATTTGTGACGAGACCTGCAAGGCGACTCGGGTCGGCATATTGGCTTTAATCAAACCGGTGATCACCTCGACCGACGGCCGTTGGGTGGACAAAATCAAGTGAATACCGACGGCGCGAGACATTTGGGCCAAGCGGACAATGGCCGCTTCCAATTCGCGTGGATACGAGCTCATAATATCCGCCAATTCGTCGATGACGATGACAATGTAGGGCATCCGCTCAATATCGTTATCCTCCTCGTCACTCTCTTTTTTTGCCACTTTGGCCAATTGCGGAGCTAAGATATTTTGATGATAAGAACTAATATCGCGAACAGTTGAGTCTTCCAAAATATTGTAGCGTCGTTCCATTTCTTTGGCTGCCCACTTTAGAGCAAGAATCGCTTTTTTAGCATCGGTTATAACCGGTGTCAAAAGATGCGGAATCTTTTTGTACAAGGTCAATTCCACTCGTTTGGGGTCAATCATAATAAAGCGCAATTTATCCGGCGGATTGCGATAGAGGAGGGAAGTGATCAGCGCATGTATCGTGACCGACTTTCCCGAGCCGGTCGCCCCGGCAATTAACAGGTGCGGGGCTTTGGCCAGATTGCCAAAGAAAGAATTACCGGCAATGCCTTTACCCAGAGCGACCAAGAGCGGTTCGGGTGAATTGGCAAAACTTTTATTACCGAGGAGGGAGGCCAAACCGATAGTTGACTTGATACTATTGGGAATCTCAATCCCGACCAGTGACTTGCCGGGAATCGGCGCCTCAATCCGCAGAGGGTGAGCGGCCAAGGCCAGCGCCAAGTCGTTTTGCAAACCGAGAATCCGTGACAACTTAATACCCTCGGCCGGTTTTAGGGCGTAGCGAGTAACTGACGGCCCGATGGAGATTTCGTCCATTTCTACTTGGATGCCAAAATTGGCCAGCGTTCGTTTAATGATATTGGAATTGGCTTTAATATCACCGGCCCCCGGTTTGCCCGAATCCTTTTCCAATAGTGACAGTGGCGGTGGGGCAAAATTGCCATAGGATTCTTTTCGGCCGAAAGAAATAAAAGAGGGGACAAGATTTTTGGCCGGTTCGGCTTCTGATTTTTTCTCGGTATTTTTTTTGTTTTCTCCTTCTTCCTCTTCACTGTCATCGGCTTGACCGGTGATTTTTAATTCTTTTTCCGGCGCTACCTTTTCTTCGTCGGATTTTTTAAATAAGAAGCCCAATTTAAGCGGGGTATCAAATAAGACCAATAGCGAGATGATTAACAAGGCCAAGAGAAAAATGACACTGACATAAATATCAAAGAGGGATAACAGGGGCGAGGTAATCAATTCGCCAACCCATCCGCCGGTGCCGTTACCGGCCAAGGTGGTAAGTAGTCCCAAGCCGGCGACAAAAAAGACCAGTCCGCCAACGATGCGGTGCAGTAGGAAGTTGGGTTTGACCGCCTTTAAAAACGACATCCCCAAAACAAAAAACATCAAAGGCAACAGAAAGTAGCCGGCGCCAAAAACTTTTTCCAGCCAGCCGAAAGTAAAGTTCCCGGCCGGTCCGGCATAGTTAAGTCCCGAGAGGAGAAAAAACACCGAGATGACGATTAAGCCGACGGCCACAATCCCGTGACGGGTTTCTTCTTTTAACTCTTCAAAAGACCAGAAGCTTGCCTCGTCTTTCTTCTTCTTTTTTTTCTTAGCCATAATTGATTTCGGCCGGTCGCTCGGGCGCTAAACACTTACCTTTTCGCCGGTCGTTAAAACTTTCCGTTTTTAAATTTTAAAGCTGATTTTAGCCGATGTTTGAATTATAACAAAAAATCGGGAAAGGTGGTAAAAAGCCCTTTCCGATTTTTGCCAAGCCAAATTACCCGAATGGCTTTTCAACTTCCCAGATACAATTTTCTGGCCTCGGCAATATTAGCCTTTGTTTCTTCAAAAGTTTCGCCCTCCGAAATACAACCGGGTAAATATGGCTATAAGACACAGTTTTTTCCTTTAGGACTGGACAAATCAATTTGTCTTATATATAATAACAGTGTCTTTTAATGTCCTTAATCTTTGTTTTTATAAGACAATACCTATGTCCTATATGACCAAAACCACAAATAATGTCCCTAAAGATTTGTCCGATACCACCGGCCTCCTTGGCTTTTTGAATGAAAAAAACCAGCGTTTGGTTTCGGCCTTATATCTGGTTACCGAATATGTTTCCGACCATGATCCGATTAAATGGAAAATGCGGGAATTAGCTTTGGCTATTATGTCCGATATCTCGTCTATCAGACAAAAAAATTCAATCAACGAATCCTCGGATTGTCTTTTTGATGCTTCGGCAACCGGCGACCGGATTAGAGAGTTAGTGTCTTTAATTGATGTCTCTTTGTCGGCCGGCTCGGTCTCGCCGATGAATTTTACCTTACTTAAAAGAGAATATTTGAAGTTTAATTCTTTGCTCTCCAAGCTTACGGATTCGGTCCGTTTTGATGCCTATCTTTTGGCCGACGAATCGGCCCGGTTGTCGGCCTTGCCGGCCCCGACTCATCGGCCCATCGGACAACCATCTGATGTTGTTGATAATTTGTCCGATAGACGACCGGTGACTCGGCCGGCCGAAAGTCAACCAAAAACCAAGCCGGTGCCTTTGACCCCGGCGGTTAAAAAGGACAGCGGGAAAAACGGTCGGCAAGATTTGATTGTCGCCGGTTTGAAGGGCCGGGGCTGGTTGTCTATAAAAGACATATCTGATTTATTGCCGGCCGTCGGCTTAAAGACACTCCAGCGTGAGCTGACCGACATGGTGGATAAAAATGTCCTAAAGAAAAAAGGCCAGCGTCGCTGGAGCCGTTACGCTTTAGTCGGTGAGTAAAGGTTTTCCTCCGGCCATTGACGAAAAAGGGTTCTGGCCTTATGATTAAAGATATAGTAATGAAGAGAATAAAACTCAATCATCCGTCTTTGTCGGCCTGACCGATTCGCTCGTTGGTTGATAACCAAGAGGAAGATTGTCCCGCGGTTATCCACACCAGTCGTGGCGTTTCTTTTGCAGGTTTAAGAGCCAAGTATTATAATAGACTTGTACTGATAAAATTGAGTTTTGACCGGACGGCAGTCCTTTGACATTTGAGAAAAAATTACCGCTTGACCACCACGCTCGAAACCCCTTTCCTTCTTAAGTATTAAACCCGACTTCGCTTTCAGTTATCTATTTAATAGATAGCCGAAAGCGGGGTCGGTTTAATAAAAATTATTAGGTTAGAAATTAATCATGCCGATTGATGAATGTCGAAAATCTCAATTGGCAGGGCTTGGTCTTTTTGCAATAAAAGCGAAAAGCCAACCAAGCGATTAATTTAAATTGATTAGTAAGTTAACAATAAGCATTAATAATATGAGTATTAAAAAAACAATGCTTGTAGTCGCCGGTTTGGCCGTCGCCTTTGCGTTCGTAGCGGTTCCCGCTAACGCGCAAACGACAGAAGAGTTGCAACAAGAAATTGCCGCTCTAGTTGCCATGATCGAAAGCTTACAAGCACAAATTGCAGGAGGCACCACCGCTCCGGGAACGGACATTGGTGTTACTTCTTTTAACCAGAATTTAAGCATCGGTTCAACCGGTCCGGAAGTTTTGGCCTTGCAAAAGTTCCTAAACTCCAAGGGTTACACGGTAGCCACTTCGGGGGCGGGTTCACCCGGTAATGAGAGCAGTTACTTCGGTAGCTTGACTCAATCCGCTTTGATTCAATTCCAAAGCGCTAACGGTATTACCATGGCTCAAGGCGCCGGAAACTTTGGTCCGCTTACTCGGGCTATCATCAATCCGATGTTGGCTTCCTTGCCGACAACTATTCCGGGAACGGTAACGGGTGACGATGGGGACGATGATACCACCACCACTATTACCCTTGAGGGTGGCGCGGGTTCAATCAATGACGTTGACTGGGTTTCTTCATACAACAACGAAGAAGTTGGTGAAGGAGAATCAGACAAAAAAGTAGCTGGTCTTGATATTGAAGCTTCTAAAGGATCAGACATCTCAATCGTTGCTGCAACAATTGACTTTGACGCAGTAAGCGGTGTCGGAACAAATGATCTTGATGATTATGCTGACGAAGTATCATTCTGGTTTGACGGAAAAGAAATCGCTAGAGTAGATGCGAGAGAGTTTGAAGACGATGATGATTTCGTTCGAACTGTTACTTTCGACGCTGGAGCGATTATCAAATCTGGACAAAAAGGTAGACTTATAATTGCTGTTTCAGGACTTTCAAACATTGATTCTACTGATCTTACAGACTCTTGGAATGTTTCAGTTCGAAGTCTACGATTTGTAGATGCACAAGGAGCAGTAATTACTGAATCTTCAATCGGTGATTTGGAATCAACACCTGATAACAACACAACAACTGACTCAGATGAAAAGCAATTCTCTTTTGAGTCATTTGCTACATCTGCAGACATTGAGCTAAAAATCCGTGAGGATGACAGTAGTATCAATGACTCTCAGACTCTAGAAGCGGATGATACAACCAACACAGACGATGTTCAGGTTCTGTCATTCACTATGGAAGCTGAAGGTAATTCAGATCTATTGATTGACGATATCACAGCTGACTTTACGTCAGTTGGAGCTGGTGTTGGAGAAATAATCAATTACTCAAACATCATTATCGACGGAGTTAGCTACTCTGCTTCTAGTACGATTGCATCAACAACAGCCACAACAATGACTGTTACTTATGACAACATGGACTTTGTACTAAGAGCAGGCGACATAGTAAATGTTACTATTGAGGTTGATGTAAATAATCTTGATGGAGGATTCACAGCCGGCGACACGCTTGCAGTTGATGTTAATCCAAATGATTCTGGATGGGACGTTGAGGATGAAGAAGGTGACGCTGTAGGGTCTGGTGATAAATCTGGTACTGCTACATCAGACGCTCACTCATTCTTTGATGATGGAGTAAACATTGTGTTTGTTAGTCCATCAGTAGAAACTATCAAGGATACTAACGGAGATACAGCCGGAGGTGAACAAGGTCAGTACACGATTAAAGTTGAAGTTACAGCATTTGGCGATACTATTTACATCCCATTTGGTGCAACTACAGCAACATCTTCAGTAACTGCTGCTAAGGGTATAGCTTACGCTATCGAAAATTCTGATGGTGATCAGATTGCTCTTAATGGAGCAGGTCTTGCCTCTACCACTGCTGTTGTTTCTTCATCAGCAAACACAGAAGTTGCTGGTGGCGTAAGCTACTACAAGGTTACCGATGGAAGTACAGAAACATTCACATTACAGGTAACACTTACACCTCTAGCCGACGGATTCTTCCGTACACAATTCGATGCAGTAAACTTCAATGTAGGAACTGCAGCCGCAGCTGATACTCATAATGACGCAACACCTGCATCAGGCTTTGATTCAGACTACTTGAATCTTGATGTGTAAATAGTTCTTAACTAACCACCTTGTGTAAGCTCCGGATTTATTCCTTAGCTTAGGTTACCAAAAACCGCCCCTCGGGGCGGTTTTTTGGTGTGTGAGTTTTTTGATGATTGGCGATTTCTAATTGGTGTATTACCATAACAATATGAAAAACTATACTTATCGTATTATTATAGAACCGGATGGCAAATATTTTCATGGCTATGTGCCGGCTTTGATTGGGTGTCATACCTATGGTCGGACTTTAACGGAAACCAAAAAAAATCTTAATCAAGCCATATCGCTTTATAAAGTACTGTTTCTTCTCAAATAACGAAATCCCCACACTAGTGGGGATTTCTCGGAGACCGAAGCCAAAGTTAATAATATCCTACCATGATTTTCCTTTTAGCGGTAAAATATAAATAGGGTTTTAATAGTAATTGATTATTTAATATGGAATACGCTTATATTGTAATTTTAGGCGCCGGTTTCTTGGGTGGTTTGGTCCGGGGCTTGGTTGGTTTTATTAAACATCAGCAGTCATATAAAGATGTACCGTTTCGGCCGTGGTATTTGGCCGGGATGTTGAGCTTATCCGGTTTGGTCGGCTTATTGGCCGCTTATGTTACTCATGACTTGGGCATCACTTTTCTCGGTTTGACTCAGATTTCACCGGCTATTGCCATTATCCTCGGCTATGCCGGTGGGGATTTGATTGAAAACTTATTCAAAATCCTCATCAAACAACCCGATCTATTTATGATCGGCCGATAAGGTGGGGGATTTTGACTTTAACCTGTCTCAGGATTATAGTATTCATATGCATATTGGTAAAAAAATAGAGAATATTCAATTAGCAGTAACCTTTTTACGAGAAGGCAAGTCAGTTATTGCCTATGCTCCCGCTCTGGATATATCCACTGTCGGCAAGACAGAAAAAGAGGCGCAAAAAAACTTTGAAGAAGCGGTACAATTGTTTTTAGATGATATTGTTGAACGAGATGTTGTTGCTCCGGTTCTTGTAAATCTTGGTTGGGTTAAAAAACAGACTAAGTGGCAACCACCGAAAGAAAGTATTAAGTCTATTAAGGTTGCCTTGGTTGGCGCTTAATATTATATGGCCGAACAAAAAATTGGCCGAATCCATTGGAAAAAGTTTGAAAAATTTCTTCTTGCTGTCGGGTGTGAATATTCCGGCCAAAAAGGTAGCCATCGCAAATATCATAGAAAGGGCTTGTTGAGGCCGATTGTTTTGCCAACTTATAGAAATTTGCCGGTTTTTATTATTCTGAATAATCTAAGGATCCTTGGTATTTCCAAGGAAGAATATATTAAGATTAAAGGTAGATTATAAAGAGATTATTAAGTAAATAGGACCAGCCACTATTATTTGATGATAATTTAGATTGGACGGTCTTTTTTTTATTTGACATTGTATATACAATGTATATAATTTAATTATGGTAAATAAAACCCTATTTAGTATAAGAACCGATAAAAAACTCAAAAAAGAAGCCCAGGCTACCGCGCGGGAATTGGGTTTGCCTTTAAGTCTGGTTATTAATCGTTATTTGCGACAATTTGTAGAAGAAAAACAAGTTACTTTTAGTTCTCCCTTAAAACCGAATGCCAAAACTAAAAAAATACTAGATGAGATTAGTAAAGATATAAAAGAAAATAAACACACCTCAAAACCTTTTCATAATTGGGTTGATATTAAAGCTCATCTGGATTCTCTAAAAAAATAACCGGAGTAATATGGATGTCATATTTCACAAATGGTTTGAGAAACAATATCAAAAATTATCCTCAAAATTACAACTCCGAGTCGATTCTCGTATTAGAATTTTTATTAGCGATCCATTTAATGCCCAATTACATAATCATCCATTGGCCGGTAAGTACATTGGATACTGGAGTATAAACATTACCGGTGATTATCGTGCTATATACTATTTTCTAAATGATGAAGCCGTTAAATTTGTCGTTATTGATACCCATAGCAATCTGTATGAGTAAATGGTAAATAGGGCCAGTCACTATTATTTGATGTTAATTTTTATTAGCTCTTCTATCCTTCATAATTAAATGAAAAAAATTACAGAAGATAAAGCGGTTAAACAAATATTACAGGCCGATCGAGAAATGATTTCACGGCCTTTTTGTTAAAAAATCCTTTTATTTACGGTCATTCTATGTAAATTTACCAAATTTACGGTACAATACAGTTATGATTAAACAACAGGGTTCGGCCAAGACTGATTTTTTAATTTTTCTGGCGGTGGTTTTTGTTTTTTTCTTGCTTTGGATCGGGACCGGTGGGCCGGCCCGCTATCGTGACGGTACCGGCTTTTTTTCTTCATCTTTCAGTATTATTCCGGATACGAGCTCAATGGTGCCGATGGCCGACGGGGGTCATCCGGGCGGGCGAGAGACGGCCGAGGTTGGGCCGTATGAACCGTCCGAAGCCGAAATTGTCATTGATGGCCGGCAATATACCAAGTCGCCTTGGTATGGCTTGGTTAAAATCGGCCGGGGTAATGCGGCGCGCGAATATCAGCCCCGAAACGAATATATCACCTTAACCGCCGGCCGAAATATTGAGCCGATAAATATCACCGGCTGGATTTTAGAAAATGGCCGAGACCGTAAATTAGAGCGGACGGGTGGCAATACCTATCACTTAACCGCCGAACGAGCGATTATCCCCACCGGTATTAATGTTTTATTCGGCACTTCGGCCGAGACTAAGGGGCCGATTATCCTGCCGGCTCGAGGTCGGGCGGTGGTTACCACCGGTTCGCCGCCGTCTTTTTTGCCGATTCCTTTGGACGGTAGTTTTCGGACCAATATCTGTACCGGCTATCTGGAAACGGTAGCGGATTACGACTTTACCCCTCGGTTAAGCCAAAATTGTCCGCGACCGCGAGAGGTGGCCGAAGGGGCGGTGTTGGAGGATGCCTGTTTTGACTATCTTAACCGTTTAGGCCGGTGCCAGACGCCGGTTACTGATCCGTTTATTGACCGGGATGGTGATTTGGTTAGAAAGCATTTGGACGGCCGGACTAATTTATCTAATCAATGTCGGGCTTTTGTGTTACAAAACTTTAATTATCGCTATTGTGTGGCCAATAATTGGTCAGAGGAAGACTTTTTGGCTGATGATTGGCGGGTCTATCTCAACCGGCCTTTTGGGATGTGGGACGACAAACGCGAAGTCATCACCCTCTATGACACTCAAGGCCGGCTGGTGGATCAATTAAAGTATTAATTCATTTCATACCCCGTCGGCCCTGCCGCGGGGTAATTGATTGAGAAAGAAGAATAATAATTATAAACCAAAAAAACCCGAGAAATAATCCGGGTTCTTTTGGGGTGTCTGTTGCTGGCTTAAAAATTTATTAGCCAGGAAGGGGCTTTCGCCCACAGACACCTAGCATAATAATACATTGATAATTTTTAAAAGTCTTGTATACTGACCCAGTGCATAATTTGATTTTTTGTTATATTTATGTATACTTAAAATAAGTTGTTGATTTTTGTGGGAATGAAATTTGCAGAAAGGCTCTACTGCGGGGTGCAATTAGGCTAGCTTTGCTAGAATCGAAAGCACTACGATGAAGGAATGCCGCCCTTCCATTCCCACAAAAGTTCGTAACTTTCTAAATATTTATTATTTATCCTATAAAATGTTACCACCTCACAATGAGGTGGTTTTTCTTCAGAATTATCCACAACTTCTATTGATACAAAGCATTTAAAATTCTTAACCTCTTTAACAAAGCAAAAATCACCTCTCTTCCCTTTTTTATTCCTGTAAATTGAATCGGGATATTTAACTACTAAGTGGGTATTTTCTATACAAAAATCAAACTCTTCTGCTGGTCTTTTATCATAAACATGTTTTATAACCCTAGTGCTTATATACACTTTAGAATGCTCGATTCTTATACCTTTTCTCACCGCAGAAGTTATGTGACATAAAAAAGAATCGACCAGTTGGACAACAGCTTTTTTCGTAGTACCTCTTATATATGTTTTTGATAAATGCGGAATTGTTGACATCAAAACCACTATCCCACAAAACAGATTTATAATCAATTTTTAAGTGGAAATTTCCTACCCATCATATCGTTATTTTCTAAAGAGAAAGATTTAATGATACTCAGTTTTTTGTTTAGAGAAAGGTGTGGATAACTATTAATGACACTGGTTAAATAAAGGAGGAAAATAAACAGAATGAAGCGATTACCGGCAGGGTCTATTCTGTTTTTGTTGTTTTTACTCTGTTTTTTGCCGGCAGGGCCGGTTTGGGCGGCGGTGATAAATATCAACACTGCCGGTAGTTCTGAATTACAGCAGTTATCGGGCATTGGTCAGGTTATCTCCGGCCGAATTATTGACTATCGCGAAACCAATGGACCCTTTTCAGTTATCGACGATATTAAAAAAGTCAGTGGTATCGGCGAAGTGACTTTTACTAATTTTAAGGATCAGATAACCGTCGGGACAACGACGGAAACAGGTGAGGGTGATCCCGAAGACTCTAACCCTGATACCGAAACGGATGAAGAAACAGATTCGTCAGACGATAGCCGTCCGTTGTCTGCTCATACCAGTCCGGCGCCGATTATTACGGTTACCAAGACGGAGCCCTTGGCCGTTTCGGCCGGTCGGGAGCGTTTGGTTTTAGTCGGCAGTCCGGTTCGTTTGGTCGCGGAGGTTGTTGACTCGACCGGTCGGCCGAATTTTGTTTGGACTCTGGGCGACGGCAGTACGGCCGGTGGTCGGGAAATTACTCACACCTATCATGTCCCCGGCGACTATATCGTTGTTTTGAATGCCCAAAGAGGGGAGGAGGAGGCGGTTTCGCGGACGCAGGTCAAAGTTATTCCGGCCGAACTTGACATTAGTCGTTCGGCCGAATATCCGGCTTTGACGGTGGTTAATCACGGAGATTTTGAGGTTAATCTCGGTGGTTGGTCAATCTTGGTTGATGATCAGAAATTTATCTTGCCGGTTGATACGATTATTCCGGCCGACAGGGCAACTTTATTTGCCGATACCGTTACCGGTTTGTCGGCCGGTTCGGTGCAATTACTTGATCCGACGGGAAAAATTGTTAGCTCGTCTCTTGGTCCGCCGGCCGGACTATCGGCCGAAGCGTCAGGCGAGATACTTAGTCAATTGGCTGAAGTATTAGCCGAAGCCGAAAGGATTGAAGCGCGACTTTCGGTTTTGGCCCAACAAGAAGAGTCTCAATTAGCGCTTGCCGGTCCGCCGATTGAAGGAATGGCCAGACCGACTCCGGCGACAGATAACGACAGTAACGAACCGACGGTTCCCACTCTTTCTTTACCGATTGATGAACCGGAGGAGAATACCGAGGCGGATATTAATTCAGTTTTAACTTCGCCGGTTGGCCGGTCGGCTTTGCCGGCCTCGGTTATCGTCTTGGAGGCGGATAAAACTTGGTGGCAGAAAATGGCCGCCACCCCGGCGGCCGGCCTGCGTCTTTTGCGTCAATTTTTTGATTAGTTTTAAGGTTTAGCCGGGCCGGCAAATATGCTATCCTGATTAAATGAATTATTTTAACGGTGCTTTTTGGAAAATGACTTTTGGTTTTACCCTGATTATCGCTTTCGGCTTGGTTCTGCTGTGGTTTTTTATCGCCTTTTTGGATGACCGGGAAGAAGCTCCGACCGGTCCGGTTGAGCACTTGGTTTCGGAGGACAATCGTTGACAATCAGTTAAAAATATCTATACTGACAATATTAGCCGCAGAAAATAGGCAAGCATAAGTCCTATTGAGGCCCGTTTTAATCTATCTGGGCGGTCGATTTCTGTAAGCGGCTTTAGCCGTTTTTATTGTTTATGGCAATTTCAAGAGAAAAAAAAGTTGAGATTATTACCAAAGTTAAAGAGGCGGCAAGTAAATCCAAGTCGGTCGTCTTTGTTAATTTTCACGGTTTGACCGTCACCCAAGCCAATCAATTGCGCCGGTCATTGGCGGCGGATGATATCGGTTATGTGGTGGTTAAAAAAACCTTGGCTAAACGCGCCTTGGATGAGTTGGCTTTAACCGGTCCTCGTCCGGAATTAACCGGTGAGGTGGCCCTCGCTTACGGTGATGATCAATTGGCGCCGGTTAAGGGTGTCCATGATTTTAATCGTCAAGCGGAATGCTTGGAGATTATGGGTGGCATCTTTGACGGAGCTTATGTCAGTCGCGAAGAGATGGTGGCTTTGGCCGAAGTGCCTTCGCTGTCGGTTCTTTACGGTCAATTGGCCAATGTCATCAATTCGCCGATTCAGGGTTTGGTTATTGCCTTAAATGGCATTGCCGAAAGCAAAGCTTAATTAGTAATTAATGTAATCACTCATTAATATGGCAGAAGACATTAAAAAAGAAGAAAAAGAAACTAAAGAAGAAAAAGTAGAAGAAAAGCCGACAGTGACTGAAGCTAAAGAAGAGGTAGTGGCCGAAGCCAAGACGGAAGCTCCCGCCCCGGTACCGGCGGCGGAAGACAAAACTCCTACACCGGCCGAAGTCCCGGCTAAGTTTAAGGATTTTATCAATCAGATTGAATCTTTGAGCGTGCTGGAATTGCACGAATTGGTTAAAGCGTTGGAAACTCGCTTTGGTGTTTCCGCTCAAGCGGTGGCGGTGGCCGCCTCGGCCGATGGCCCGGCGGCGGAAGAAAAAGACGAATTCAATGTTGAATTGACCAGTATTGGCGATCAAAAAATCCAAGTCATCAAAGCCGTTAAAGAGGTTTTGGGCTTGGGCTTAAAAGAAGCCAAGGACTTGGTGGATGCCGCGCCTTCCATGCTGAAAGAAGCAGTTAAGAAAGAGGATGCTGAAGCGATTAAAAAGACGATTGAAGGAGCCGGTGGTAAAGTCGAACTTAAATAATCCAATTTGTCGACTAACAGCAAAACCCCGCTTAAGCGGGGTTTTGTTTTGGTCTGGCCGGCGCTAGAGTTGACCGTAAAAATGTGCTAAATTAGAGAAGTTGATTTATCAATCTAACGGCCCTTGGCCACTTGATTTTATCGGAATGGATATCTTGGAAAAATTATTCGGCAGTGCCAATCGAGTTAAATTATTGCGCTTATTTCTCTTTAATCCCGGTATTGCTTTCGGCCGGCCGGATATTGCCAAAAGAAGCAAGGTTCAGAGGAGTAAATTAGCGACAGAATTGGCATTGTTTAAAAAAATAAAATTGGTCAGGCAAAGAAAAATCAGATTAAAAGATGATTTTGGCCGATCGGGGACTGATGGTTTTGAACTTAATCAGGACTTTCCTTTGACGCACAGCTTGCGGACTTTGCTTAATAATGATTTTTTACGTAAAAAATTGGATATTGCCAAGCGTTTTCGTCATTGCGGACGGTTTAAACTGTTAATTTTAGCCGGTGTTTTTTTGGAAAATCCGGATAGTCGGATTGATTTGTTTATTGTTGGCGATCGGCTAAAAAAGAAGAATATTGAAGGGATTATTAAGACCATTGAAGCCGATATCGGCCGGGAATTGGCCTATGCCTTGCTTGAAACCGAGGATTTTATGTATCGTTTCAATTCCAGCGATAAATTTATCCGGGATTTCTTTGTTTATCCCCATGAGCGTTTTTTTGATAAGATATT
>JBBDJY010000008.1:0-5851 GCA_040879645.1 Minisyncoccota bacterium | reverse complement strand
TTTTGGCGTTCCCCATGATATCAACGGATTTCACCCCTACACCATGAGTTCCACAGACCCCTCGCAACCTCTAGTCCTGCCGTTTCCTTCGCATCTTCGGGGTTAAGCCCCGAGCTTTAACGAAAGACTAGTAAATCCAGTTTCGGATCCGAACGGCTGAAAAAATCCGCCGATCGGAACCGAAACTGAACAGGACCGCCTACACACCCTTTACACCCAATGATTCCGGATAACGCTTGGGGCACTCGTATTACCGCTGCTGCTGGCCAATTTTTCTTATATTGCTATAAGGATCGGACTATATCACCACCCCTCCGCTCGCAAGCGGAGGGGGTTCGGCGTCTGATAGGAAAATCCCATCTCACCTTCTGTTTGTTAAAAAACAAACGCAGGATCAGTCTCTGAGGGGTCAAGTTGCTATTTTATAACAACCGACTTCCCTGCTGATTGACTATTGAGGATTCACCTAAAAAGGCAAACGCAGCTCTCAATAGCTTTCCAGCATATAAGCCGAATTTTCGATTCACCTTACGGTGAAAAGTCGCGCACGATAATACCAGTTTTTAATGCTTGAATCACTAGACTCTTGGAATATGGAGCTTAATCCATAACTTCACGAGTTTAGCAACCCCTTATTCATCGGGTACCGTCAATAAACTTCTTCCCCGATAAAAGGTGTTTACGCGCCTAAGCGCTTCATCCACCACGCGGCGTCGCTCCGTCAGGCTTTCGCCCATTGCGGAAGATTCTCGACTGCGGCCTCCCGTAGGAGTATGGACCGTGTCTCAGTTCCATCGGTGGGGGCCAGGCTCTCACCTCCCCTAGACGTCATTGCCTTGGTAGGCCATTACCCTACCAACAAGCTGATATCCCGCGGGCTGATCCCTAAGCGATAAATCTTTACTCGTTCTACCCGAAAGTAAAACGAGACCATCAAGTATTACCCCGCCTTTCGACGGATTATCCCTGACTTAGGGGGTCATTCCCACGTGTTACTACCTCGTCTGCCGAGGGTCTAAACCCTCTCGACTTGCATGCCTTATCCACGCCGCCAGCGTTCATCCTGAGCTAAGATCAAACTCTTAGAAAGAATATGAACGAAACAAAAGAAAAAACAATAAATTGTTTTGGGCTGGTTTGTATGCTGTTTTCGGTTGTCAAAGGTCAATAGAAAAGCGCATACCTTTTAAAATAGGCGCATTTCCTATTATATAGAAACAACCATCCCTGTCAAGAAAAAAGTCAGCCGGTTGGAGATTATGATTTCCGGCCCAATTTTTCCCAAGTGACGAGGAGCGGAGCGGCGAGGAATAGCGAGGAATAGGTACCGATGGCCATACCGATGGCTAGAATCAAAGCAAAATATTTGGTGGTTTGTCCGCCCAAAAACAGGAGGGCGAGGAGAACGACAATCGTTGTCAACGAAGTGTTAATCGAACGGGCAAAAGTCTGATTCAGACTCAAACCGACCACCTCATCAAAGTGCGGACTGATTTTGTGACGCAAATTTTCTCGAATCCGGTCGAAAACAACAATGGTATCATTGACTGATAAACCGAGAATCGCCAAGAGAGCGGTTAGGAATAAAGCATCAACTTCGGCACCGACGGTTTGACCCAAAACGGCAATCAAGCCAAGCGGGATAATAATGTCATGACTTAAGGTCACGATGGCCACCAAACCATATTTCCAAGAATTAACTTTGTGGGACACGCCACGAAAAGCAAAAGCAATAAATAAAATAATCAGCGACACGACTAAAGCGATGGCGATTAAACCCTTACTGGCTAATTCCGAACCGAGCGACGGACCAATCGCCGAATAGCGGTCTTCGGTAAAAGTAAATTCCCCGTTAAAAGTCAATACTTCGTCCAGGGCGGATTTTTCGTCACTGGTAATATCCCGCAAACGAATAATTACCGACTGATCACCGGATAATTGGATCCCGGCCTGACCCAAATCCAAGTCGGCCAAACTATCGCGAATAAGCGGTAATTCCGGCCGGCCGGCTTCATAGGTCACTTCCAAAATAGAACCACCGGTAAAATCAATACCCAGATTCAAACCAAAAATACCAACCGCCAATAATGAGCCGATAACCAGTAAACCGGATAAGGCAAAAAATATTTTTCGATATTTGATGATAAACATATTACTTGGCGTCGGGGTTAAATCCGCTACCGAATAAAAACATAATCCCCGGCTTTTTATGCTCGACACTAATCGCCAAAAGTAAAGTACGCGTAACGATAATGGCGGTAAACATACTGACAATTACCCCCAAACCGAAAGTCAAAGCAAAGCCCTTGATCAAACTGGTACCAAACCAGAATAAAATAATCGCCGAAATAATACTGGATAAATTGGAATCACGAATCGACGGCCAAGCTCGAGCAAAACCGTCATTAATGGCCTCGCGAAGTTTTTTACCGTCGGCCAATTCTTCTTTCAAGCGTTCAAAAATCAAAATATTGGCATCAACGGCAATGCCGATCGAGAGGATAAAACCGGCAATACCGGCGGCGGTTAAAGTAACCGGAATTAATTTAAATAAAGCCAGCATCAGGGCAATGTAAAAAGACAAAGCCAACACCGCTAATAAACCGGGCAAGCGATACCAAAGAAGCATAAAAATTGAAACAATAGCCAGACCCACCAAGCCGGCGATAACTCCTTGATTGAAAACCGTTTCCCCTAAAGCGGCGCCAATAGTTTGAGTGGAAAGTAAAGTAATCGGTACCGGTAAAGCGCCAAGATTTAAGTCACGGACCAAGGCCTTGGCTTCGTCAATGGTAAAATCGCCGGTAATCAAGGCCTGACCGTTATCAATCCGATCACGAATAATCGGCGCCGATTTTAATTCACCGTCCAAGATAATCGCCAACGGTTGGCCGATGTTAGCGGCGGTAATTTCCGACAAAAGCTCGGCCCCTTCTCGATTAAATTCCACCAAAACACCCGGCCCACCCAAGCCACCGGCGTTAAAATCCACTTGGGCCCGTTTAACCAGCCGGCCGGTTAAACCGACGGGAATAAATAAATCTTCCTCGGATAAATCAAGCAAGGCCTCGCCGTCTTCAATTTCCGTCGGCGTCAAAGATAAGCCATCGGGATTCTCCAACTTAAATTCCAATTCCGGTGTCCGGTCAATCAAAGCCAAGGCCTCGTCAATGTCGGTAATGCCGGGTAATTCCACAATCAGACGATGTTCGGCTTCGTCACCAAAACCGGACTGCTCAGCCAAGACCGTCGGCTCGGACACACCAAAAACATTAACCCGCCGTTCAATCACTTCGCGCAATGACGACATTACTTCCCGCGGACTGACATCTTCGGCCGAGAGACTCTTAATATCCGCCTGATAGATCAAATGAGAACCGCCGGCCAAATCCAGACCCAAGTGCCACGGCCGCCACAGCGGCGAAGTATCATCAATTTGAGAAATATAATTAAAGTAACCAACAGCCAAACCGACCAAGACCAAAAAGACGGCTAAAAAACGGTATTTATTTATTGAATTACTATTTTCCATTCCAAAATTAATCGCTCATTTAGGCCCAATCTTAACGAGAATCAGTAACTTTAGCAAGGGTAAGTAAATTTTTGAATAAAGCGGCGACAACCACGGGACCGACACCGCCGGGAACCGGCGTAAATAAAGAAGCCATATCGGCGCAAGCCGGATCGGCATCGCCGGCCAAACGACCGCCGACTTCGCTGGTCCCGGCATCAATAATTACCGCTCCCGGTTTAATCATCTCCGGTTTAATCAGATTAGGTTGTCCGGCGCCAGTGACAATAATCTCGGCCCGGCGACAAAGTTCGGTCAAATCTTCGGCTTTAGTTTTAATATCCGCCACTTTGACTTTAGCCCCGACCGCCGAAAGCCAAGCCGCCACCGGCCGGCCAACCAGACGGCCGGCGCCAATGACTAAAGCCGGCCGGCCGGCCGGTTTGATATCGTAAGCCGAAAAAATCTCTGCCACCGCCACCGCCACCGGTGAGAGAGTTAAACTGTCGGTGGTTAAAGCATCAACATCTTTAGCCGGCGGAATCGTCGCCAAAATTCGATCGGCCGACAATCGAGTCGGCAAAGGTAATTGGACAATTAAACCATGAATACCGGCCTCGCCGGCCAAACGCGAAATCTCGGCCAGTAAATCCTCTTCGCTGATGGTCTCATTATAAGAAAATAACCGGACTTCGGCACCAATATCTTGACCAAATTTTTGCTTCCGGGCAATGTATTTAAGCGACACCGGATCAGCTCCGACTAAAACCACGGCCAAAACCGGCCGAAGATTAATCTCGGCTAGCTCTCTTTTTAACTCCGCTTTGATTTTTTGGGCCAAAGCCCGGCCGTCAATAATCATGGTTTTTTAATATACTTGGCATACCGGCCGGTTTTTTTGGTAAAAGCTTCTTTGGCACGATAGCGGTACCGATAACCGGTCTGCTGGCTTAATTTTGACCCGTCAACGGCAATCGGATAAGCATAGGATTTCCAACCACCCCGCGACGTCGGCACCCGGCCACGCGATAAATGCCACATTACAAAGAAAACCAACCAAATGAGCCATGGCGAGACCATTACGGATTTTTTACCGACCGCCGTGGCCATTTGCTCGCCGGTGACAATCGGCCCGGGCGGACAAATATTAAAAACTTCATAATCTGCACCCGAATAATTAAAAGCCAAAGTGGTCACAATGTCATTAACATCGTCTTCGTGGATAAATTGCCGACACCATTTCTTGGTCACCGGTACAAAAGACACCAAGAGAGAAATCAGACGATGAGTCAGGGTGGCCTTAAGTTGTCCCGACAAAACGGCTTGCAGACCGAAACGAACCCGCATAAACCGACCACGCGGACCGGTAATGGCCGCCGGCCGCAAAACAAAGATAGCCGGCCGGTGGCCGGTGGCCGGGGCCTCCCGATAACGAGCTTGGAGTAAGAGTTCGACTTGCCGTTTTTCTTCGGCGTAGAGGTAATCACTCGGCCGGAGCGGGTCACGCTCGGTAAACCGATAGTCCAAACGATTAGTCGGGTCGGCGCCATAGGAAGCCACGGTGGAAAAATAAATTAACTTTTCCACGCTTGGGGTGGAAAAAACAAAATCAAAAACCCGCTTGGAACCGTCAACATTCCATCGCCATTGTTTCTTTTTTTCGCCGTATAATTCCCGAATTTGCCAAGCGGTATGGATAACCAGATCCGGCTTAAGGCGAGCGGCCGGGGCCAACCAATCAGCATCGGCGGTATTGGCTTTCAGCCAAGTAATCTTTTTCTGACCTTGCAGAAGTTCCGGCATATCTTCTTTGTCTAAAGCGATAATCCGACCAACATCTTGGCGTCGGGAAAATTGATTGCAGAGCATGGCCCCGACATAACCGGCGGCCCCAGTAATTAAAATGGTTTTGGTTTTCATACAAGGCCTTTGGTTAATCTGGATAATAAGGCGGTAATCGTTCTTAAGGTAACCGCCAGATCCAAGAACAAAGAACGATTTTTGAGGTAGTAAAGGTCATAAGTCAAGCGAACCGTATTTTCGGCAACGGTTTGCGGACTGATATTGTCTAAATTGTAACTCTGTTTAATTTGCGCCCAACCGGTCAAACCCGGACGAATAAAATAGCGCGTATGGTAAAACGGGATATTACCGGCCAACCGTCGACCCAAATCTTTAATATCGGACCGCGGACCGATAAGTGAGATATCGCCCTTGATAATCGCCAGCGCTTGAGGTAATTCATCAATATTGGTTTTGCGTAACCACCAACCAACCCGGGTAATCTGATTGTCACTCTCCCCCAACCAAACACCCTCCTCCGAGCGCTTCATCGTCCGG
>JBBDJY010000007.1:27496-37666 GCA_040879645.1 Minisyncoccota bacterium | reverse complement strand
TAAAGTGTGCCGTTGTCGATATTCCGTTTGGTGGGGCTAAGGGTGGGGTGGAAGTTGACCCGCGAACACTATCTCGCCAAGAACTTGAGCGACTCTCAAGAGGGTTCATACGAGAGGCACTTCCTTTTATCGGGGAAAGAGTCGACATACCCGCTCCGGATGTCAATACCAACGCGGAAATAATGGGTTGGATGGTTGATGAATACCAAAAACTGCGTGGAGAATTTATTTCGGGCATCGTGACCGGTAAGCCACTACCGCTTGGTGGATCACGTGGGCGGGTAGAAGCAACATCGCTCGGTGGCGCATATGTCCTCAAACGATATTTTGAACATGTCAACAAAGACATTTCCGGGACAACAATTGCCGTACAGGGATTTGGTAATGTCGGCTCACACATTGCTCGTATTCTTGATGAGTGGGGTGCTCGGGTGGTGGCGGTCAGTGACTCATCAGGAGCATTTTATAACAAAAATGGTCTCGATATTACACAAGTGATAGCAACAAGTGACAACGGAGTAGTCTCGTGTGACACCAAAGGGAAAAAGATTTCCAACAAAGAACTATTAGAACTTGAGGTTGATGTTTTAATACCGGCCGCTATTTCTCGGCAGATTACATCTGATAATGCCGGGTCGATTCAGGCGGGCCTTGTATTGGAGATGGCCAATGATCCGATTACTCCTGAAGCTGACGCAACCTTACACGAGAGAGGTGTTGTGGTTATACCGGACATTTTAGCAAACGCCGGCGGTGTGATTGTCAGTTATTTGGAGTGGTCGCAAAACAGCTCTAATGATTACTGGTCAACTGAGGAGGTCCATAATGAATTGGGAGAACATATCATACGAGCAGTTGATGATGTTTTAGAGAGAGGTAAAGGAGGAGGCTCTTTACGCGAACATGCGTATACCCTTGCTATTGAGCGACTTATCCAAGCAGAGCAGATGCGAGGTCGAATGACTTCCTAATATTTGCCCTGGATGTTACAATATATGAATATATGAAAATATCTGAATATAACACTACTCATACTACCGTCCTTAAGCCTTCGTCTATCTGCCGGGTTTTGGCTAATGAGAGTCGGTATGCCTTGCTCAATGTATTATTGCGCACTAAGGAAGATTTGTGTGTCAATGAAATTGCAGAAGCCATTGGTCTTTCCCAGTCGGCAACATCGCATCAATTGGCACAGCTTGAGATACTTGGTTTGGTCCGGAGTGTTCGGATGGGAAAAACAAAATGTTATATGATGACTGATACTCCGGCCACCAAAAAAATTGCTCGAATTATACAATCACTCGAATAATGTTTATGAAATACACATCTATTATAATTATTGTCCTGGGGGTTAGTGTTTTCCTATTTTGGTTTATACAGAGCCGGTCGTCATTTCCTCTTCCAAGCGGAGAAACTCAATCCCTAAACAACCAACAAGAAGGTTCAATTGATAATCAAGAGTCAGAGGCATTAAAGCCGGAGGTTTCTTTAGAAGAATCAGTCCAATCAACAGTTATGCAACCACCACAATCACAAAGAGAAGTTTTTGTAACAGATGGAGTTAAACACTCTATTCCACTTAACGAAATACTTTCCGGCGGTCCCGGCAAGGACGGCATTCCGTCAATTGATGAACCGAAATTCATTTCGGCATCTGAAGCAACATTTTTAGATGATTCTGATCCGGGACTTGGTCTCTCGCTAAACGGAGAAAGTCGCTTTTATCCATATCGTATTCTCGTGTGGCACGAAATTGTCAACGATACGATTGCGGGCGAACCAGTATTGGTGACGTACTGCCCGCTCTGTGCCACCGGTATTGTCTTTGAACGAAGAGTAAACGGCGAGGTGCAAGAGTTCGGAGTATCGGGTCGATTATGGCAGTCAAATCTTTTAATGTACAACCGTGCTTGGAACGAAGAAAACGAGTCACTCTGGTCGCAGGTTCTGGGCGAGGCAGTACTTGGTCCAAATACTGGAGAAAGATTATCGATTGTTCGATCCGATGTGGTGCGTTTTAGTGACTGGAAAAAAGCGCATCCGGATACAAAAGTATTATCACAAGACACCGGAGCTGCTCGTAATTATGGTCGTGATCCGTATGGTGATTACTATACGAATGAGTCAGTTTCTTTCGGCGCAACATTTAACGATACCCGTCTGCACCCAAAAGCGCTGGTGCATGGTATAGAAATTGATGGACAGTTCAAGGCGTACCACCTGCCCGCCGAATCCTCGGCGCAAGCAGACACGATAACCGATACATTTGCCGGGCGTGATATCATCGTTACTAAAACTAACTCCGGAGAAATAACCTTTACCGCCAACGGAGAGCCGATCCCCTCAATCCCGGGCTTCTGGTTCTCGTGGCTGGCGGTGCATCCTCAAACGGAATTATTCAAATAATTATTAGTTAAAAATAGTAGTAAATTAAAATATGCCTTCACAAAAGTGTATCATAGGGGAAACATACGACATGGGAAAAACCGTTCAGTGTGATGGGCTGTATGTCTGCGTACCATGTGGTTATAAGGCGAGATTAAGAAAAGGAAAACAATTTCCAAGTTGTTTTAAATGTATTGAGAGTCAAGGTAATCCTAAGAGATTTACTAAAGGTTTAGGTTTATGGGAGCTCTTGGAGTAAGACAATATGGTGTTATCCTTTTGTAATACATCCAGGGGCCGGGCTAGCCAAGTAATTATTAAATAATTAACAAGCACAACTATGAAAAACGTAACCATTTACTCAACCCCAACCTGTCATTTCTGCCACGCGGCAAAAGAATTTTTTAAGGAGAATAATATTGAATTTACTGATTACGACGTTTCAGCTGATACAGAAAAAAGAAGTGAGCTGATTCAAAAAAGTGGACAAATGGGTGTCCCGGTTATCTTTATTGATGATGAAATGATTATTGGCTTTGACGAGCCGAAGATTAAATCGTTACTCGAGCTTTAAATTAGAGTAGATATGGAAGAAAACCCAAAAAATAATTACGAACAGAAAAAACAAGAGCGTGAACAAGTGCGGACACAGGAACAAAAACGCGCACAAACAGTAGAGCGCCAAAAGAAAGTTAAGCGATACGGCTTGTGGATACTTATTATTGCAGTTATTGGATATGGGATTTTCTTACTGGCTCAGTCGGCCGGTCCCGATGGAGAAGACTTTAGTGTTGCCTATGATATTCAAGGACGAGACCATATTGCTCTCGGTGCTGACCACCCCGCTTATAACTCAAACCCGCCTTCTTCCGGTTGGCATTATGCGTCACCGGCTCGTGGTGGTTTCTATCGCAAATCACTTCCTGATGAGCAAGTCATCCATAATCTTGAACATGGCGATATTTGGATTGCCTATCGCCCCGATCTTGATCAGAAGGTCATTGATGATCTGGAGTCATTTGCCGGTCAATATGTAGTAGTCTCCCCGCGGTCAGAGAACGAAGGAGATATTTCCCTGGTTGCTTGGGGGCGAGTTGACACCTTTGATGTGGTAAATACTACTTTCGATGAGGGACGTATTCGAGATTTTATTAAACGGTACGATAATCGCGGTCCGGAGAAAGTCCGTAGGATAAGTCCCGGTCATAATCTTTAATCATATGAAGACAAACACCCAAAACGGATACGGAGTACCAATCGCCATTATCATTGCGGGTGTGTTAATTGCCGGAGCGGTTATTTTAACCGGAAATGGTAGTGGTACTGCCCTGAATGGTAATGACAGCAACTCGGGCCACGCTAACACAGAATCTCAGGGCGAGTTTCGAATGCCGAGTGACGAGGATCATATCCGCGGTAATCCTGATGCCCCGATAAAAATAGTTGAGTTTAGTGACTTTGAATGTCCGTTCTGTGGTCGCCTTCATCCAACGCTTGCTCGAATTGTCGAAGAAAATGATGATGTGGCCTGGGTGTATCGACATTTCCCGCTCAATTCTCATACCAATGCTTTTTCGGCGGCCGTGGCCTCTGAGTGCGTGGCTCAAGTGGGAGGCAATGAGGCTTTTTGGAATTTTACTGATTCGGCGTTTGCAAATGATCGGCGGCTAGGAAATAACTTTTACGAATCATTCGTTCAGACAGCAGGGCTTGATGTTAAGGCCTTTAGGACGTGCCTAAACGACTCTGAAATTGCTGAAGCTGTTCAGCAAGATCTTGATGAAGTTATTGCGGTTGGTGGGCGCGGGACACCGTTTGTTGTCGTAGTAACCCCGAAGGAGGAACTGGTGTCATTCAGTGGGGCGCTTCCGTACGAGCAAATCGTCGGAATCATTAAAAACATACGCCTACAATGAAATTTCACCGAGCCCAGCTTGTCGTTATTCGTCGAATAATCGCCGTGCTTTATATTGCGGTAATTGTGTTGGTTATTCTTGTTGTTGGGTGGGATATTCAGAAAATCACCGATACATTGCAGGCATATCCCACCTGGGGACCGGTGTTGTACGTAATGTCGCATGTGGTATCAACCGTTATCGCCCCACTTGCTTCGCTTCCCCTTGTGCCTTTTGCCACTGTCGCGTGGGGTATTCTGGCGACAAGTTTACTCAATATTATCGGGTGGTGGATTGGATCACTTATCGCCTTTGAAATTTCTCGTACTCTAGGTCGTCCTTTTATCTCAGTTTTTATGCCGCTCGATCGGGCTAATGCCTGGATCCGACAATTCTCTGATAAAACCCATTTTGTTTCCATTATTCTTACGCGCCTTATGCTTCCGGTTGAAATTCCCAGTTATATTTTAGGACTATTTCCCGCTATCTCTTTTCGTGTCTATGCTATTGCCACTCTGATTGGAATTATCCCGTTTGCGTTTATCTGGTCTATATTAGGAAAAGCCTTTTTGGAACAGACTTGGGTACTGTTTTCAATTACTGCTTTGGGAGGCATCATTCTGTTCTCTTTATCATGGCTGGTGTGGCGTTATCATTAATTTACAAATATATGAATACACGTACAATTACAATTATAGTCATCATCATCATTGTTATTGCGGGTTTAGCCGGATTTGGTGTATTTCAAACAGATCAAGCCGGAGATACTCAAAGTAAAGGTTCGGATATTGATAGATTTGCGGATATTGAATTGAAGAATTATGAAGGCAATCCGGTCACCCTTGGAGAGTTCCGTGGCAAGCCAATGGTGATAAATAGTTGGGCGGTTTGGTGCCCATTTTGCAGAAATGAGCTACCTGATTTTGCAGAACTTCAAGAGGAGTTTGGAGACGAGATAACGGTTGTGGCCATAGATCGGCAGGAACCACTTGAAAAAGCCAAGGGCTACACTGACGAGCTCGGTATTACCGATGACATGCTCTTTCTACTTGATCCTAATGATGAGTTTTACAAATCAATCGGCGGATTCTCAATGCCGGAGACGATTTTTGTCAACAGCACCGGAGAGATTGTCGTGCACAAACGCGGACCGATGGACTTAGTTGAAATGGTCGAACATGTAAATAAAATTTTATAATAATATGATTGAATTAAGTTTAGGATTTATGGTGGCGTCATTTTTTGCCGGACTACTGACATTCCTGGCGCCGTGCACCCTGCCGCTTGTTCCGGCGTACTTGGGATTTATTAGTGGGGTTGATCAAGAGGCACTCAAAGATCCGAAAACCGCCAGAGGTGCCAGGCGCAAGATTTTCTTAAACGGCCTGGCTTTTATCTTTGGTTTTTCAATGGTCTTTATTCTCTTTGGTGTTCTGGCCGGATTTGCCGGAACGGCACTGGCGCCATACCGTATCTGGCTGGCCCGAATTGGCGGAGTACTGGTCATCCTCTTTGGTCTCTTTATGCTCGGTGTTTTCAAGCTACCGTTCTTTCAGACTGATAAGCGAATTCCCATTCCAAAGTGGCTGACACTCGGTAAACCGTCCAGCTCTTTCTTTATTGGCGGCACCTTTGCCCTGGGTTGGACGCCATGCGTTGGTCCGATTCTTGGTTCAATTCTCTTACTGGCAGGCACCTCGGGTACTGCTCTCCAGGGCGGTCTGATGCTCACTATATTCTCGATCGGACTGGCGATTCCATTTCTCGTTATTGCCTTTGCCTTCTCTAAAGCAACTCACTATATAGAAAGCATTTCAAGGTATCTTAAGTGGATATCAATCATTGGTGGCGTGTTCCTTATCTTACTCGGTCTTCTGCTGGTAACCGACAACTTTGGGCTGACCATTCAGTACGGATATGAACTCTTTGACTTTATTAATTACGAAGGTTTGTTAGAATATTTGTAATGATTGAGAACCTAACCCTAACTCTTGAGGCTGTAGGAACACTACTCATCGCCTGGGCGGCGCTTCGGGTGCATCACCGCGTCTTGAACGAGCACGACATCTCTAAGAAAGTTATTCGCATTATGCGGATTGAACAGTGGCTCGGTATTTTGGGTATGTTATTTGTATTTATTGGGTATATTTTAAATCTGTTATATTAAAATCATGGTTGTGTCAGCAAATGAAAATTGGCAGTGTCAGGAGTGTGGCCTTGCCTACAAAGACCAGGGATGGGCCTTGAAGTGTGAGGGGTGGTGCAAAGAGCATCATAGCTGTAATCTGGAAATTATCGAACACGCAATTTAATCGGGAGGTTACCGAGGGAGGTCCAATATCGGTCATCATGGTATAATGCCAAATATGGAAAAGATTACTTTTGAAGGCGGACCGGCGGCTAATCCTAAAGAGGAGGCCGAACGTTTGATTAGAGCGGCGGAACAAGCGGTTGAACAAACCGATAAAGAGCAGGGTCGTGGCGGTAAAGCGGAAATGATGCCGGCGGCGACGGAAACGGTCAAGCGCTATTTGGCGACCGAGCCGGAGACGGTCTTGACGCCGGACTATGCCGCCGGCGGATTTGAACATTTGGATTTAGGCCTTGTTCCGGAAGATCATGATGAACAAATTGTTTATTTTCTAAACTTGTTGGAAACAAGGGGGATTAAACATTCGCTCACGGCGTTGGCGAAGGCCGGCAATCCGCATTTGCTTGATGACTTTCATCGGTTTTTAATCCAATATATTGCCAAAGGTCATACCGTTCGGGGTTTGAAGTCCGGCGGGGATCTGGCAAAATCTTTGCACTTGGCACTGTTTGAAATTAGCTTGCCGACACCGGCGGCCGACGACAAAACCAAACAATTAAAAGAATTGATTTCCGGGATGGAACAATTCTATGCCGGCATGATATCAGTTAGCGGAGAAAAGGGTCAGGCCGGTTGGTTTTCACTGGAAGTGGCCAATGCTAATGGCAGTGACGAATTTATTTTTTACGTGGCGGTGCCGGCCGATCGGCGAGGCTTACTGGAAAAGCAATTATTGGCGGTTTTTCCCGGTGCCAATATTGCCGAACAAAAAGACGATTACAATATTTTTAATTATAATGGCGCGGCGGTGGCTTCGGTCGCCGAGATGGAAAAACCCTTTCTTTATCCTTTGAAATCCTATCAAAATTTTGATGTTGATCCTTTGGGCGGAATTTTAAGTGGTTTTTCCAAAGTTGATCGTCATGGCGAAGGGGCGGCCATTCAATTAATTGTCGGTCCGCGAGCGGATGGATTGGCGGCCGAGGGTAGTCGGGCTTTGGACAAAATCAAACAAGGGGCGAAGATTAAAGAGGCCTTGGACGGTATTGGCCGGTCATTTGGCCGGACTTTGTTTAAAGATATTTTCCAGGCCTTGGTCGGATCGGATAAGGGAGACAAAGAAGACAAAGGGGGACCGGCCGAAGTGCCGGACCAGTCGGTGATTGATTTATTTAATCGTAAATTGGCCAGTCCGTTACTGACTGTTAATCTGCGCTTGGTGGCCTCGGCCCCGACCGAGGTGGAAGCGGAAAATATCTTGCGTGATTTGGAATCAAGTTTTAATCAATTTGAAGATGGTCGGGGTAATCGCTTTCGTTTTCGGCGTTTGCGCGGTGGCAAGCGTAAAGACTTATTGAAACGTTTTTCTTTCCGCCGTTTTACTGAACGAGATAAAATTATTCTCAATTTGGATGAAACCACTACCATCTTGCATTTTCCGGCCGCCGATGTTGGACAGTCGGCGCCACAATTAAAGCAAGCCAAAGCCGGTACGGCGCCACCACCACTTGATTTGCCGACGGAGGGTGTTGAATTGGGCGTCAATCATTATCGAGGGCGGGATAGTCGGATACTACTTGCGCCGGAAGATCGGTTGCGTCACTTATATGTTATCGGTCAAACCGGTACCGGTAAAACCACCTTGCTTAAAAATCTGATTATCCAGGATATTATTGCCGGTCACGGTACCTGCTTTATCGATCCTCATGGTTCCGATGTTTTGGATATTTTGGCCAATATTCCGCCCGAGCGGCATAAAGATGTCATTTATTTTGACCCGGCGGCCACCGAACGGCCGATGGCCCTCAATATGCTCGAATATGACGAACAATCGCCGGAACAAAAAACTTTTGTCGTTAACGAAATGTTTTCTATTTTCCGGAAACTATATCATGATGTGCCCGAATCGATGGGGCCAATGTTTGAACAATATTTCCGTAACGCGACCGCTTTGGTGATTGACGATCCGGCTTCCGGCTCGACTTTACTTGACGTGTCGCGAGTACTGGCTAATAAAGAATTTCGAGAATTGAAATTATCCCGTTGTAGAAATCCGATTGTTGTTCAATTTTGGCGAGAAGTGGCCGAAGCGGCCGGTGGCGAAGCGGCTCTGGCCAATATCGTGCCTTACATTACTTCCAAGTTCGATGTCTTTTTGGCCAACGATATTATGCGACCGATTATTGCCCAGCAAACATCTTCCTTTAATCTACGCCAAGTGATGGATGAACAAAAAATTCTTCTGGTTAATTTATCCAAAGGTCGCTTAGGTGATATTAATTCTCACCTGATTGGTTTGATTTTAGTCGGAAAAATTTTGATGGCCGCTTTGTCTCGAGCTGATCATCTTGGCGATCGGCCGGATTTTTATCTCTATTTGGACGAATTCCAAAACATTACCACCGATTCGATTGCCGTTATCTTATCCGAAGCTCGCAAGTATCGTTTGGGTTTGACTATGGCTCATCAATTTATCAGCCAACTGGACGAAAAAATCCGCCAGGCCGTTTTTGGCAATGTCGGTTCAATGGCGATTTTCCGGGTTGGTACGACCGATGCCGAATTTTTAGCCAAGCAATTGGCGCCGGTTTTTGGCGAAAATGATATTGCCAATTTGGATAATTATAATGCCTATGTCCGCCTATTGACCGCCGGCCGACCGGTTAAGCCGTTTAATATAAAGATTGCGCCGCCCGGTGTTGGCCGGCCGGAACAAATTGCCAAATTAAAAGAACTGTCGGCCCTCGCTTTTGGTCGTCCTCGAGCGGAAGTGGAGGCCGAAGTATTGGCAAAATACGCAAGTCTAAAAAATAAATAGTTTAATTTTTGATTAAAAACCGATTTAAAAACCCGTTTGGTTTTTGATAGACAAGAGTATTTTGATGTGTTAAAAGGTAATAAGTACCTGGTCCTTCCGAGACATAAAAGATATTAAACCTTTTCCCCCCTCCGCTGACTGGCGGACTACATCGGCAATAAAAAAAGAAAGGATGATTTAAGTGAACAAAAAACTACCGTTTCGTGGTCGGATTATTGATGAGAATATCAATTTTCCGATCAAGCCGGAAGATATTCCATCTCATGGCCGGACTTTTGCCATTGCCTTTGATGGTCAGTTGGATACCGCTCGGTCGGCTTGGCTTATTGTCGAATGCCTTAAGGAGAAGGGGCAAGGTTGGGTGCCTTTTTCTTGGGCTGAACTTGATTGCCGGCTTGACGGCGAGGGTTTTCTCAATCGCGGGAATTTTCTGTTTAACCGTTTGGACGAACCGGCTAATCGGATTGTTAACAATCAAATCGTCCCCTGGGGCGGGGGCTGGATTGTCTGCATTGATGGTCAATACCGAGTGACCGAAGAATTCATTTGGCGATGCTACTTCGGTCGACCAATCAAAATTGATTGTGAGAAAGATCAAACCTTGATCAAGACGGCGATTGAAGAATTGTCTTCCGGCCAGTCAGCTTGAAGAGCCAAGATCCGAAGCGGGGTAACCGTTTCGGATTTTTTTATTGCCGTATTTATCAAGTGTGATTTTACCGGTTTTTTTGTTATGATGGCTTGATGACTCAAAAAGAAGC
>JBBDJY010000007.1:0-27396 GCA_040879645.1 Minisyncoccota bacterium | reverse complement strand
AAGTGTGATTTTACCGGTTTTTTTGTTATGATGGCTTGATGACTCAAAAAGAAGCCTTGAAGATTTTGCAAACCGGTGCCAATGTCTTTATCACCGGCGAACCGGGCTCGGGCAAGACCCACACTCTTCGCGCCTATGTTGCCTACCTTAAAAGCCACGGTCTTGAGCCGGCGGTGACCGCTTCGACCGGGATTGCCGCTACCCACATTAGTGGCCAGACCGTCCATTCGTGGAGCGGGTTGGGAATTAAAGATCGCTTAACTGAGCGTGATATTGATAATTTGATTCAGAATAAAAATCTGGTCAAGCGAGTTCGGCGGACACCGGTTTTAATTATTGATGAAATTTCCATGCTTTCCGGCAATTTGTTGATGTTACTTGACCGGATTACTCGGGCGATTCGCCAATCGGAGCGTCCGTTTGGCGGTTTGCAAGTGATTTTAGCCGGTGATTTTTTTCAATTGCCGCCAATTGTTCGCCGGCGAATTGATGAAGATGAATCGGCTAATGTTTTATTCGGTGACGAAGGCGGGGATCGGGTCGGTCACTTTGCTTTTGAAGCGCCGATTTGGCAAACCGGACAATTTTTAACTTGTTATTTAGCCGAACAGTATCGGCAAACCGACCAGACTTTTTTGTCATTGTTATCAGCTTTGCGTCGGAGTAATGTTTCCTCTGAACTCCGAGATTTGCTTACTCGCCGATTGGTGACGACTTGGACCGGCGATCAGCCGAAGTTGTTTACCCATAATGTTGATGTTGATCGGATAAATGATCAGGAACTTCATAAATTACCGGGAGCGGTCAGGCAATTTACGATGACGACCAAAGGCAGGCCGTATTTGGTCGAAACCTTAAAGCGCAGTTGTTTGTCACCGGAAACTCTTAAATTAAAGATTGGGGCCGCTGTTGTTTTCACTAAAAATTCGCCGGAGGGTAAATTTGTCAATGGCACTTTGGGCGAAGTTGTCGCTTGGCGAGAAACTGACGGTCGGCCGATCATTAAGACTTTGGCCGGTCGGCGGATTGAAACGGAAACTATGGATTGGACGGTGGAAGAAGACGGCAAGGCCCTGGCCTCGGTGTCGCAATTACCTTTGCGCTTGGCTTGGGCCCTGACTGTTCATAAGAGCCAGGGGATGTCGCTTGATGGCGCCGTTATCGATTTATCGCAAGCTTTTGAATATGGTCAAGGTTATGTCGCCTTGTCGCGCTTGCGTTCTTTAGACGGTTTGCAATTGCTCGGCTTTAATGACAAGTCGCTTTTGGTTCATCCGACAGTCAGCCGACAAGATGAACATTTTATTAATCATTCAACATCCATCCGGCAAGCTTTTGCCGATCGACCGACGGAAGAAATAGAAAAAATGCGAATTAATTTTATCAAAGCGGTTGGTGGTCATATTGATCCGCAAACATCAAAGGCCGTCTTACCGGCCGTTAATACTTATGTTCAAACTAAAAAACTGATTTTGGCCGGCCGGTCAATTGTGGCCATTGCCCGCGAGCGAAAATTAACCGTCGGTACGATTATCAGCCACTTGGAAAAATTAATCGCCGGTGGTGATTTGAAATTAACCGAAATTAAGCACTTAAAACCGCCGGAGGAGATATTCCGGCCGGCCCGGGCCGCCCTACTTAAAAGCCGGTCGGAAGCTGGTCAAATCAAATTGACGCCGGCGAAAAAACAGCTTAACCAAGGCTTTACTTTTGAAGATTTGCGTTTGGTTAGATTGTTTTTACTTGATTAAAGATTTTTCCTTGCCGGTTTGGTATAATGGAAATTAATATGAACCAGGATCAGCTTTTTGGCGGAAGATGAAAAATAACCGATTGAAGGGAATAAAGGGTTTTTCTTTCGGGCTGGCTCCCGGTTTTACTTTAATTGAACTGTTAACCGTCATTGCTATCATCGGTATTCTTTCTAGTATTGTTGTTGCCGGTTTATACGAACCCCGTCAGAAAGCCAAAGAGGCGATGGCCGGAAGAAATGTCAAAGAATTAAATCAAGCTATTTCTTTATTTGATTTTGACTATGGTCGTTATCCCGGCACGGCCGGGGTGGAGGAGAATAGTCAAGAGAATTCCGACACCGGCTGGAATCAAGGGGACGGCACTCTTTACAATGACTTAGTTCCTAAATATCTCACTAGATTACCGACTGATTCTTTAATTACTTATTATTATGATGCCGATGAAGGCAAAGCTCGTTTTGATTATCTACTTAGTGGTAGTTCTGGTTCGGGAACTGGAACCGGAGATGAAGACGAAGGCGGAGGTGATCCAGACCCAATACCTAGTACCCTAACTTGTGGCGAGGAAATTAAAATTAACAACTCATATTCTGCCGCAGATGGGCCGGATATTCATGGTGATAAGATTGTCTATTCAGATTTTCGAAATGGAAATCACGATATTTATTTATACGATTTAGTCAGTCAAACGGAAACTCAAATAACAACAAATTCTTCAAATCAACGTTTGCCGAAGATTTATGGCAATAAGATTGTTTGGTATGACTATCGAGATAGTTCTTTTGGGGATATTTATCTGTATGATTTAACCAATAATACTGAAAGAAAAATTTCTAATTTTGAAGTTAATTATTTTAATCTAGATATATTTGGAGATAAAGTTGTTTATGATAGAAATCCGATACCCCAAAATGTTTATATTTTTAATACAGTTTTAGATGAAGAAACTAAAATAACTAATAATGTTTTGTCTGTTGAATTCAGTCACCCAATAATTTATGAAAACACCTTAGTTTATTCTAAGAGAATTAGTAGTAATGATTATGACTTATATTCTTATGATTTAATTAACGAGACAGAGACTAAGCTATTAATACCTCTTTCACAAAAATATCTAGGCGCAATTTATCAAGATAAGATTGTCTATTCAGATTTTCGAAATGGAAATGCCGATATTTATATGTATAACTTAACTAATCAGACTGAAACTCAAATAACAACAAATCTGACAGATCAGCATTCCCCAGATATCGATGGCAATAAGATTGTTTGGTATGATTATAGATATGGAAATGCTGATGTTTACCTTTACAACTTAAGCAGTCAAGTTGGGATTCGGGTAACCACGAGTCTCGCAAATCAACTTTTCCCTAAAATTTACAATAACAAGATATTTTGGTTTAGCAACGGAGGAATTTTTTATAAGGTTTGTCAAGATGGTTTTTAATTAGTGATTTAGTATAATGCGAAATAGGTAGTTGACTCTTGAGAGAAAATGGAAAATTATCAACAACAAAAATCAAGCTCTTGTTTATTTTTACCAAAGAGGGGTTTTACCCTGATAGAGTTATTAACCGTCATTGCTATCATCGGTATTCTTTCTAGTATTGTTGTTGCCGGTTTATACGAACCCCGTCAGAAAGCCAAAGAGGCGATGGCCGGAAGAAATGTCAAAGAATTAAATCAAGCTATTTCTTTATTTGATTTTGACTATGGTCGTTATCCCGGCACGGCCGGGGTGGAGGAGAATAGTCAAGAGAATTCCGACACCGGCTGGAATCAAGGGGACGGCACTCTTTACAATGACTTAGTTCCTAAATATCTCACTAGATTACCGACTGATTCTTTAATTACTTATTATTACGAACCTGACGAAGGCGTGGCTCGATTTGAACCTCCGCCTAGTCTTGATCCAGAACCAGAACCCGACCCTAACCCTGGACCAGGTCCTGAACCAGAGCCTAACCCTGGACCGGGACCCGACCCTTCAGGACCAAATATAGCAATTACTACTTGTGGTACCGATATTATTGAAAGTGGTAATTATTTTATAGAGCCGGAGGATGGTCTTGATGGTGATGGTGGTTCATATTGTGTTTTTATTCAACCCGGAGTCAGTAATGTTTTTTTAGACTGTCAAAATAAATTTATTCGTAATGTTCAGAGTGGAATTGTTCTCCACCAAGGTAATGATGTCGAAATTAAAAATTGTCACTTGATTAATAATTCGATGAATGCCATTAGTGTCGCTAATTCTTATGATGTTTGGATTTCAAACAATTACATCGAAGATAATAATCGGGGGGTTTATATAGCAAATAGTGATAGAGTATTTGTTCAAAATAATTTTTTCAAGGATTCTAATTGGTCAGCGGTTACGATTAATAAACTTCCTGGTGGAGAAGCAGGTTTACACCATAATTTTTTTATCGCCGGAAATGTATTTGAGAGTAATCAAACAGATATTTTCACGGGTAGTGGTGGGGCCGAATATCAAGATTCTTTGCCGATAAGGGACGTAGTTATTAGAGATAATTTTTTTACTTCTAGTGATAGAGGAATCTTTTTAAGCTATACTCATAATGCTCTAGTTGCTAGTAATGAGATACCGTCGATTTACCAAGCTTTTGAGACTCACTATTCACAAGGTGTTATTTTTGAAGATAATAATGTTAACAAAGTATCTTTTGGTAATGCTGTTGGACTAATAAATTCTCGGGATTTAATTTTTCGTCGAAATACCTTAGAGAGTATTGAAAATGGTCCGGTGGTTAATTCCCAAGGTTTTATTGAAGTTGGATATAGTAGTGGAGTGACTTTTGAAGACAATAGCATTATTACTCATAATCACTTTACTCGGCAAAATTATTTTTATGATGTTTCTGATTTTACGGTCAGTGGTAATAGTTTTATTGGCCACAATAGTCGACGCTTACTTGATTTAAGGAATTTGGAGGGCATAACAGTTGGTGGTGAGATTAAAGAGAATACTTTTGGATTATCAACTAATAATACTGACAGTTTATTTATCTCGCCAGATATATCTGTACCGATTAATGTAGTCAACAATAATTTCAGTGTTACAACCGGTTTGGCCGTTCAATCCGGTGGCGAAAATACAACTATCGGTGCCAATTGGTATGGCACGACAAATTGTAGTGTTATTAGCGGTTTGCTCTCGCCGGTGCCTAATCCTTTATCTTATCTGAATAATATTTGGCCGAGTGGTTCGGTGCAAACTTGTCCATAATCGGGTGTTAATAAGATTTTATTGACAATGCTTTTTTTGTGTTAAAATTAAAATAGGTTGAGTTTTAATAATCGTAGTGATCGGTGCTCTTTGTTTTTAGTCGGTCAATTCTCATAAATACAAAAAAATGACAACCTTACATCAATCAGATTTCTTTATCAACTTTCTTGGTGTGTCTCAAATTTTTATCGCTGTTTTTTTGGTTTTTATTTTGGCTCTTTTAGTCAAGATTTTAAGTGACATCGCTTTTTTGACTCGCCGATTTAAGCGGGAAGTTAAAGAGACAGCCGCTGACTTGGCCGAGATTAGGAGCGAAGCTAAAGATACAATTAAATCTTTGGTAGCTTATGTTGCTACCTTTATTGGGGCCGTCGGCGTGCGTCGAGCGATGGGTTTTCTTGCCGGTTGGCTGGAGCAAAGTACTAGTAAGCGAAGAGCCCGATCAGGACGTAAAACCAAGACAAGTAAATCAGCCGAGACTAAAAAGTAAAATAAATAATATGACTAAACAAGATAAAGAAATCATTGACTCCAAAGCTGGGGTGATTATTCGGGCCGGTTTAATCTCGGCGGTGGTTGGTGGATTGATGCTTTACGGCCCTAAAGGGGAAAAAAATCGTCGGCTAATCAAAACTTGGGCGATTAAAGCTAAAGCTGATTTGATTGATGAAGTGGAAAAGATGAAAAATGTTTCCGAAGATCGATACCACTTGGCTATTGGCCGAGTGATCCGCAAATATGGTCGGATGAAAAATGTCAGCGAAGCCGAAGCGGTTAAATTGGGCCGGGAATTGCGCCGGCATTGGCAGTCGGTTATTAGTGAAGTCGGGAAGAATAAAAAATAGTATGATCAGTTCTTTAAAATCTTGGCCGGTGACTGAGTGGTTGTTTCGTCATCAGCAAACGGCGACGCTCTGGCTTATTATCCGGTTGTATCTTGGCTGGATTTGGTTGTCAGCCGGTTATGGTAAAGTCACCAATCCCGACTGGGTCGGGGCCAATGCCGGTGAATCATTATCCGGTTTTTTGACCCGGGCGATAGCCAAGGCTGACGGTCCGCGGCCGGATGTTCAATCGTGGTACGCTCTTTTTTTAGAAAATATTGTTTTGCCTTATGCCGATATTTGGTCTTACTTAATCGCTTATGGCGAGATATTGGTTGGCTTGGGGTTGATTCTTGGCTTACTTACCGGCTTGGCCGCTTTCTTTGGCGCGATGATGAATTTTAATTTTCTTTTGGCCGGCACCTTAAGTTCCAATCCGCTAATGCTGGTTTTAAGCATCGGTCTTATCTTGGCTTGGCGAGTGGCCGGCCACTTTGGTTTGGATCGTTTTGTTTTACCGCGACTTCATCAGTCATCGTAATCCCGAACCATGATTAATTTTTATCGCAAATTGGATTACTATTTGATTGCTTTAGCCAGGAAGATCAATCGGCCTTTTGCTCGGTTGGTAATTTTTATTATCTTTATTTGGTTTGGTTATTTGAAAGTTATTGGCGTCAGTTCGGCCAATCCTTTGGTCGAAGATCTGCTTGTTACCGTTTTACCCTTTATTACTTTCAGTCAATTTATTGTTGTTTTCGGTATTTTTGAAATTTTAATCGGCTGGTTATTTATCTTACCTCGAGTTGAACGCTTGGCAATTTTTTTATTGCTGGTTCATATGGTAATGACCGCTTTACCGCTTTTTCTTTTACCGGCCGTTAGCTGGCAGGCTTTCGGGGTGCCGACTTTAGAGGGTCAATATATTATCAAAAACCTGGCCATTATCTCTTTGGTTTTGATTATCGGCGCCAAACTTTCACCTCGGATGAAGTCGCGGAGTTAAAAATGATAAAACATTGAGGTTTAACCTCAATGTTTTATCACCTTGGTTTTTTAGCCGATGGAGATATTTGCGCTAGTTTTACAGTTGGTCAATTTTGGCGGCGAGGATAAAGTCGTTCTCGCTCAAGCCGTCAATAACATGGGTGGAAATAGTGACGGTGACTTTTTTGTAATCATGCAGGCAGATGTCGGGATGGTGGCCTTCATCTTCGGCCAATTGGCCGATGTGATTAACCAAAGTTAAGGCGGCGGTAAAGTCAGTCAAGACAAATTCTCGTTCCAAAGCCTTATCGTTTTTAACTTGCCAGTCGGGGACTTGGGGAGTATAGTTGGCAATTTCTTCAGTGGTAAAGGGCTTTTCCGTCCCTTCACAAGCGATACATTTTTTATTGACTAGGTTCTTGTTTGAGGTCATGTTTGATTATTTCCAAATAAATGTGCAATAAAGCGAAAAATAAACTTAAAATAATCGGACCGAGAATGAAACCGATTAGACCGAAAGCCAGTAGCCCGCCCAAGACCGAAATGAGGATAAACAGCGGGTGAATTTTAATTCCGCGTTCAATTAAATAAGGTCGGGCGATATTATCAAAAGAGGAAACAATAACGATACTCCAAACGGCCAAACCAATGACGGCAACGGTGTCACCAAGGATGAATTGAATGATAATTGCCGGAATGAACAATAAGCCAGGGCCGATACTGGGGATAAGAGACAAGACCACTCCAACCGCTCCCCACATTACCGGTTGGGGAATGCCGAAAATGGCAAAACCGATGCCGGTTAAAATACCTTGAACTAAGGCAATTAATAATGAACCCAAGAAAACCGAATTAATGGTTTGGTGCAATTTGCTGAAAATTTGGATATCGTCTCGGTCGTCCAGCGGACTGACTTTAATCAAGGCTTCTCTTAAGCGGTGTCCGTCTCGGATAAAGTAAAATAAACCAAAGAGAAAAATGAAAATATTAAGGAGAGTGAAAAAGACGCTGGAGAATAAGACATTGATATTTTTCATTAAACGATCGGTTATCTCGGCTTGAATGTCGGTTATATCAATCGATAAAAAGGGCGCAATCTGGGTAAGAGTGTCGTTTAAATTGTCCGTCAATTGGGTAATCGGGCTTGAATCGGCTGGGCCGGTGGTTAAGGAAACATAAAAAGATCGGGCTTCAATAAAGACTTGGCCCGACAGGTAAGTTAGAGGCAAGATGACGATAACTAAAATTAAAGCCAAAGTCAGGAAAGCGGACAATGACGGCCAGCGGCCAATTCGCCGATTAAGCCAGATGAAGACCGGATTAAAAATCAAAGCCAGGGCGGCGGCCAAAATCAGGGGTGTCATAAACGGTAAGAATAACCAGGCGAGCAGAAAGCCAACCAAGCCAAAAATGGTAAAGAAAAAGATTAAGCGGACTTTAGTTTCAGGTAACATGGTTTGATTGTAGCGCAAATAATCTTTATTGTCATGGTGATAAATCAGATCTGGTTCGGACTTGCCCGGGAGCCTAATCCCTTTTATGATTAATCATATGAGCATGGTCAGCTTGATTGAGGAGCTCATCAGGCTCGGCGTGCTTCAAGATCCGCGGTTAACCCGAATATTGTCTTCGATTGACCGAGCTGATTTTATTCCACCGCTTGAGCGCGGGCGAGCCTATTTAGCCGGCGAAACCATCTCCGTCGGCCATGGTCAGACTGCGTCTTCGCCATTGGTGGTTATCCAGATGATTGAATGGTTGGCGCCGGACATCGGCCATCAGGTTTTGGATATTGGTTGTGGTCTCTCTTGGCCGACGGCGATTTTAGCCCGGTTGGTTGCGCCGAAAGACGAACCGGTCAATCAAACCGGTCGGGTTATCGGTCTTGAATTTATGCCCGAATTAGCCAAGGCCGGAATTGTCAATTTGGCTAAGTATGGTTTGTTAAAAAATCGGACGGTTGAAATCCATTGTTTGGATGGTCGCAAGGGATTTTCCCCTCAGGCTCCTTATGATCGAATAATTTCCGGTGTGGCCGCTACCGAGATTCCGCCGGCGTGGTTGGACCAGCTGAAAATAGGCGGACGAATCGTGGCCCCGGCCGGCCGGGAAGTTTGGGTGATTGATAAAAAAACCGATCAATCTCTGTCTAAACGAAAACACCGGTTTACTTTTTAATTTTTCGAAATGTCCCGATTACTTCTTAAAAAATCTTTTTACGAGCAATCGGCACCAATTGTCGCTCGGCAACTTTTGGGTAAATATTTAGTTGGGCAAACATCTGACGGACCATTGGCTTTAATGATTACCGAAACGGAAAGTTACGGTGGGGCGGAGGATTTGGCTTCTCATGCCGCCGGTGGCAAAAAAACCAAAAGAAATGAAGTGATGTATGGCCCGCCCGGCCATTGGTATGTTTACTTGGTTTATGGTTTGCATTATATGCTGAATGTTGTTACCGAGCCGGCCGGCCGGCCGGCGGGCCGGGTAATTCGGGCGGTAGCCGAAACGGCCGGACCGGGGCGGGTGGGTAAACTTTTTGAGGTTAATCGAGAAGATAATCGCGAGCCGGCTAATCAGCCGAATAGTCGTTTGGTTATTGAAGACCGCGGTTTTAAGGTTCAATCTCGAGATATTGTCACCGGTCCGCGGATTGGTGTTTCTTATGCCGGACCGGTTTGGAGTCAAAAACCTTTTAGATTTTATCTTAAGAATATGGTAAAATAACTTTATGTTTAAATCCATTTTCGTTTCCAGCTATATTGATAATCAAAAGACGATTGCTTCACTGTTGGCCGAAAGTCAGGATACCGGCCGGTTTTATTTTTTACTTAGCCTGGGGACTTTTATGGCGACCCTCGGTCTTTTAATTGACGATGTCATTGTTGTTATTGCCGCCATGCTGGTGGCGCCGATTCTCTTTCCGATTTTAAGCTTGGCGATGGCAATTGCCACTTCCAGTCGAGTGGCACTTTTGCGCTCGTTTAAGATTATCAGCCGTTCAATCGGTTTGGTTTTTATTATCAGTTTAGTTACCGCTTTTTTATTGGGTTCCCACCAGTCGAGTGGCGATATCCTTAATTCGTTAATCCCGGATATCTTTCTATATCTGATTTCCTTTGCCGCCGGTTTGGCGGTGGCTTTTACTTGGGTGCAAAAAGATATGTCGGCGGTTTTACCCGGTATTGCTGTCTCGGCCTCGTTGATTGTGCCTTTATCGGCCGTCGGTGTCGGTTTATCATCATTTGACCGCTTGATTATTGCCGGTTCAATTACGCTATTTGCCATTAATTTATTAAGTATCGTTTTGGCCGGCGTGGTTATTTTTGCTTTATTTGGCTTTGCCAACTTACAAGCCGAGGAAGAAGAAAAAATTACCGAGAAAAATTCCGAGCAAAAAATTCAAGAGGAGGCGATTAAGTCGGCGGAAGAAGAATCAGTCGAAACCGTTTAAATTGTTTTCTTGCCAATATTACCGGTGAGTGGTATGGTGAGACAAGATAAAACCCAGACAAAGGAGGCTCTTATGTGGGCGATTTATTTACTGGCGGTTGTTGGCTTGTTGTTGTCTTTGGCCTACTCGGTGCTTTCGCTTTCGCTCTATGTGTTTTTCCGGAAATACCGGGAACCGGGGGCCAGACTATTGGCTGTCACTTGGCCGTTTTTCAGCCTCTTTCTTATCGGCTGTGAGATGATTCGAGTCAAAGTCGAACACCAAGAGCGGGAGCGGGAAGAATACGACAATGTCGTTAATTTTCCTTCCGCTTAATCGGGGTTGGTGCCCTGATGGCTAATTAAATAGTTCTTCAGTGATTTTTTTGACCGTTTTACCGTCGGCTCGTCCGGCGGTTTCTTTCATAATGGCGCCGATTAAAATGCCAATCTTACCCTTATCACTGATACCCAATTCAGCCTTTTTGGCGGTGGCGATTTTTTTAATTTCTGCCTCATCCAGACCGGCCGGCAATAATTCTTCAATGATCGCCAATTCGGCCGCTTCGCCGGCCGCCAGTTCCGGTCGTCCGCCCTTGGTAAATTGTTCAATCGAGTCTTGTCTTTGCTTGGCCGCTCGCTTGATAACGGTTAAAACTTGATCGTCAGGCAAAATAGTGTCCGGTTTCCGGCCGGTGGCCACCGCTTCATTAGTTAGAGCGGCCAAGAGACCGCGGATGACACTTAAGCGGACAGTCTCTTTGGCTTTCATCGCTTTTTTTAAATTTTCCTTCAATTGTTCGTGAATCATATAATAAAATTATTAATCATCGGAATATCTCCATATTTTAGCACAATTTTTAGCTGACTGGATATGGTAAAACGCTTATTTTGATTTCAGGTTCAAAACGGACAACCATGCTATACTGCCGAATATGCCGGGAGAAGAAATATTTCAAAAATATTATCGCCAATTAAATTCGGCGCAGAAAGAGGCGGTGGACACGATTGACGGTCCGGTGATGGTTATTGCCGGTCCGGGGACCGGTAAAACCCAGATTCTGACTTTACGCATCGCCAATATTCTACTCCAAACCGATACGCCACCATCGGGTATTTTGGCCCTGACTTTTACCGAAGCGGGACGAACAGCGATGAAAACCCGTTTACGCAATTTTATCGGACCGCGAGCCGATGAAGTAATAATTTCGACCTATCATGGTTTGGCGGTCTCGGTTATTGCCGAATTTTCCGATTATTTTCCGCATTTGCATCGCGCTCGTCAATTATCGGAAGTAGAGGCCGAAGTCTTATTGCGGGATATTTTGCGTGATAAAAAATTTGCCATATTGCGTCCGTTAGGTGGTCCGGAATTGTACCTTAATCCAATTGCGATGGCGATTAAAGAGTGTCGCAAAGAAGCTTGGACGCCAGATATGGTGCGGGATAATGCCACGGCGGAAATTAAGCGATTAGAAAATGATCCGGCCTCACTTTCTACTCGTGGGGCCACTAAAGGACAGTTAAAGGCCGTTATTTTACAAAAAATTAAACAGGCGGAAAGAACGATTGTTTTTGCCGATGTCTATGAGCGTTATGAAGCCGTCAAACGCGAACGCCGACTTTATGATTTTGACGATTTGATTTTTGAATTGCTTTTAGCTCTTAATGAAGAGGAATTACTTCGGCGCTTACTTCAGGAAAAATATCTGTATTTATTAGTTGATGAACATCAAGATACCAATAACGCGCAAAATTTACTGATAGAAAAAATCGCCGATTTTTATACCGAACCGAACCTTTTTGTTGTTGGTGACGAAAAACAGGCGATTTATCGTTTTCAAGGTGCCTCCGTGGGTAATTTTTTAGCTTTTCGTCAACGTTTCCCGACGATGCGGATAATCCCGCTGGTTGATAATTATCGTTCACCGCAAGGTTTACTCGATGCTTCTTTTGCGATGATTGAAAATAATTATGGACCGGATGAGCATGTTGATTTGCGGATTCGTTTGCGGGCCGGTAATTCGGACGAACCGGAAGCGGTTACCCTGGCTTTGGCGTCTCGGCAAGAGTCGGCTGAGGATTATCTTGTTTCGGCGATACAAAAAATTATCACGACCCATCCCGATCGGACAGTGGCGGTAATGGCTCGCCGTAATCGTGATGTCGCTCAAGCTTTAGCCGTTCTGACGGCGGCCGGTATTCCGGCGGTGGCGGAACAAGGGACGGATGTTTTTGGCCATCCTCTTGGCCGGCTTTATTTCAAATTATTGGAATGGTTGGCCGATGAATCACAGACCGAAGCACTGGCTTACACTTTGGCCGGTGGATTGTGGGGTCTTGATTTGGTCTCGTCCGCCACTTTGATTAAGCGTTTGAAAAACGATTTGCCGGCTGATTTGGCTGAAGTTTTACCGATGACTGTCGATTTGAAAAAAGCCCTGACTCGAACCAATCCTTTAGAATTTCTTATTTTAGCGGCTGATGTCTCCGGCCTGGATGAATTAATTGTTGCTGACCCACTGGCGACAGAAGTGTGGCGTTCAATCATCGATTTGGCTAAAAACCTTATTCAAGCTAAAGGTTTAGCCGATCCGCGTTTAATCATCGCCGAACTCCTGGATTATCGAGAACGGGCCATCTCTCGACCGATTAAGATTAATACTGCGCCGACAGACGCTCAAGTGACGGTGATGACCGCCCATGGATCAAAGGGCTTGGAGTATGATTATGTTTTTTTGCCCTATGCGACAGAGGAGACCTGGTTGTCTAAAGGTCGCAGTCGTTATTTTGTTTTTCCGGTTGATCGTCAGGCGGAAGATGATATTCGTGATGCTCGGCGATTATTTTATGTTGCTCTGACTAGGGCTAAGCGCGGAGCCGTGGTAATTGTCCACGAAATATCGACAACCGGTCGGACTTGTTCTCCTCTCCGTTTTATTGACGAATTGGACCAACAAAATTTATCCAGAATAAAGATTGCGCCGAATCTAAATAAGGAGCAAAAGAATCTTCGCTCGCCGGGTAATCGTCGGCGGGAAGAGTTTTTGAATTATACCAAACAACAAATTTTATCAGGTGGACTATCGGTCACCGCGCTTAATCATTTTATTACTTGCCCCCGTAAGTTTTTTTACAAAAGCATTTTGCGCTTACCGGAAGCACCGGCGGCCCCGGCGGAAAAAGGTAATGCGATGCATGAAGCGATTGCCGCCGCTTGGCTTGTCTCAGAAAAAACACAAACAACTTTGGCTAAGACATTAGTGAAGGTAATCAATGAATATTTCAGGCGCTCTTTCCTACCAAGTTATGAAAAAGAATCGGCGGTAGAAGAATTGACCGCCGCCGCCCCACAAGTGGCAACCGCTTTGGTTAATCATTTTTCTTTAGCCGAAGGGTGGACGGTGGAAACCGAAAAATGGTTGGAGACTTCTTTTAGCGGACGCTTGCCCGACGGAGAGATTAATCTTCGTTTGCACGGTAAACTGGACGCGATTGTTAATCAAGCGGAAAGAGTTTTGGTTTATGACTACAAAACCAAAAGCAAAATAAGCGAGCGGGCGATTAGGGGTGAGACTAAAAGTGCCGACGGTCAATATTTCCGTCAATTGGTTTTTTACAAAATATTACTGGCCGGTCAGGGAATTTACCGCAGTAAAAACATTAAGCCGGCTTTGGTTTTTGTTAAACCGGATCAGAATGGCCGTTGCCCGACTGTTTCTTTGCCGGTTACCGACAGCGACATCGAGCGGGTTAAAGGCGAAATCCAAGCCTTGATTAATACTGTTTGGTCGGGAAAATTATTGGAAACGGATTGTGACGATTCGGCTTGCCCTTATTGCCAATTGCTCAAACTTGGTTAATACCGAGGTTAAACCTCGGTATTGATTCTAATACCGAGGTTTAACCTCGGTATTGGCCGATCGTTCCTGTAATACCGAGGTTAAACCTCGGTATTGACTATTATTACTTAGTATCCACCAAGGTCAGCGAATAGCGCAGGCCGAAGAGCATTACCAGGCCGATAAAGGCGAAGAGGAAGCGAAAATCAAAGATAATCAAGAAACTGGAAGCCACCAAGGGGCCGATAATATAAGCCAAAGGCACGGTGTTGCGAGAAACACTTAAAACTCCAACATCACCCGGCCCGATATTTTTGAACAAATAAGCTTCTTTCATTCCCTCAATGACGGAAGCGCCGACTCGGGTGCCAATCAAGACTAAAGACCAAATCAACAGACTGGGAGTTTGGATAAAAGATATACTGATAGTCGTCAAGCCGATAGTCAGCAGACCGAGAGATAAGAATTCTTTTTCGCCGAATTTACTGTCAGCCAAGCGGCCGAGCGGGATCGGCAGGAGCATAAAGGGAATATGCATTAAGGCAAAGACAATGCCGATTTCTTTCCAAGACAAGCCGATAAATTGATGAAGATAAATCGGCGTATAAACAATCATAATGATGTAAAAAAAGTTCAGTAAAAAGTCAATGGCCAAAATTTTATGAATGCGTTTCTCCCAATCTTCTTTGGCCAGCATTATCTTTTTTAACATTTTTAGCGCCGGCGGTTTAATGTATTCGCTTCGGACCTCCTCTAATTTAATGGAAGCGATGGCCATTAAAGGTAAAAGGGCGATGGCACCGGCAAAGTAAACTCGCTGGTAATCATCACCTTGGCCGAGAATCAAACCGGCCAATAAAATGGCCAATAAAATGCCGGCATTATAAATAACCAAAAAAATACCTCGAGTGGCCCCGGTGGTGGCATCATCGGAAATATGTTCCAAATACAAATCCAAACTGTAACGAATCATTAAAACGATAATGAAATAAAGAACAAACAGACCGATGACTAGGGCCGATTGCTCAATCGTTACCAGAATCGGGATGATAATAATGGAAATAAAACCCAGAGCGGCAATCAAGTGGGCATTACCGTAACGCTCAATGAAGTCAGGTAATTTAAACAAAGTAAAAATCGCCAAGGTGGCGGCAATGGAAAAAACCAAGCCGACATATTTGGCATCAATGTGGCCGGCGAGAAAAGAAGAATTGACATAAAGAATCAAACCCAAGTTAAGAGCCAGAAAAAATTGGGCCCGGTAAGTCCACTTCTTCATCCGTCCGCTTTTAGTTTCGGTTGTGGTTTCGGCTGGGGACATAAATTAAACTAAATTGTCTCATTAATTGCCAATATACTCAAATCTTTTTATCTTTGTATCGTCGAGTTTTATCTCGGCCGTAAACATCGTTAGCGGCCGTATCCATAAACGGGATAATTTATTATCGTAAAGGGCTTTATAAACCACGAAGTCTTCAAGCGTTTCGCTATGTTTTGCCACACCAATTACTTGATATTCTTTTCCTTTGTAATGACGATACTTTCCTATTTTGACGATACTGTTTTCCATGACACTTTTTAAACCTCAATCAACACCGGTAAAATAATCGGTCGTTTATGTGTTTTTTGGTAGAGATACTTGCCGATTTCATCACGAATAGTGTTTTTAACATAGTCGAAGTTAATCGGGTGCATTTTACTGGTGGAGTCTTCAATCGTTCGTTTGGCATGTTGGCGAACTTCGCGTAAGAGATCCTGAGATTCTTTAAGATAGACAAAGCCACGGGAGATAATGTCCGGCGATTTGCGAACCTTGCCGGTGTTTAAGTCGATGATGGCAATGATGACGAACATCCCGTCTTGCGAGAGCATTTGTCGGTCGCGAATGACGACATCTTGAACACCGTGCATGCCCAGACCGTCAACCATCACCACTCGACTGGTGCCGGTTTTTTTCTGAGCGGTAATTTTCTGGCCTTGGTCGGTGATTTCGATCACTTGGCCGTTGTCGGGGATGATGATATTTTTCTCCGGCAGGCCAAGTCCCATGGCAATACCCGCGTGAACGCGAAGCATGTGATGATGGCCATGGACCGGAATAAGGAATCGGGGCTTTAGCATTTTATGCACCCATTCAATTTCACTGCGATAAGAATGGCCGGAGGAGTGAACATCGGCAATGCCGTAATGGAGGATGTTGGCACCTTGGCGAGCTAAGTTGTCTTTTAGTTTTTGGACATTGCGTTCATTGCCGGGAACGATTGATGATGACAAGAGGACGGTATCGCCCTTTCTGATTTTAACGAAACGGTGTTCGCGATTGGAAATCCGCATTAAGGCGGCGAAAGCGTCGCCTTGGGCGCCGGTGGCTAAAATAACCAGTTTATTATCTGGATAGTCGTCCATATATTCGGCCCCGATGATAGTTTCCTTTTTGATCTTTAAGATGCCAAGCTCTTTGGCAATTTCAACATTGGTTTTCATTGATCGGCCTTCAACGACGACTTTTTTGCCCAGTTCTTCGGCGGCGGCGATAACAAAAATAATCCGTTCAAACAGCGAGGCAAAAGTACTGACGATAATTCGGCCGGGAATATCGGCAATAATTTTTTTCAAATTTCTTTGAACCTCTTTTTCCGGGAAAGAAAAACCCTCTTTCTCGGCATTGGTTGAGTCGGCGACTAAGAGTAAATTGTTTTGCCGGCCAAGGGCTTCATAGGTTTCAACTTCAAACGGTTCCGGTTGGCCGTCTTTATTCTCAATCTTAATATCGCCGGTGACGATAATGTGGCCGTAAGGTGTTTTGATATTGATGCCCAAAGTGTCGGGAATGGTATGGGTAGCACCGAAAAAAGATACTTCAAGCGAACCGAGTTTTAGGGTGTCTTTTTGGTCGACGACTTTAATATCCAATGCTGGTAAATGAGGGAATTCTTCTTGGCGCTTTTTAATCATCACCGCCGTCAATAGGCTGGTGTAGATAGTCGGATTGCCGATTTTACCGATGGTATAGGGGATACCGCCGATGTGGTCCAAGTGAGCGTGGGTAATGAGCACGCCTTTAACCTTGTGCTTGCGTTTTTCAACATAGGTGGCGTCGGGAATGATATAGTCAACTCCCGGTGTTTCTTCATCGGGAAATTCCAGACCGATATCAACCACAATAATGGTGTCGCCGTATTCAATGGCCGTCATATTTTTGCCGATTTGTTCCACTCCGCCCAAAGGAATGACCCGAATAACCCCCGGAGCGATTTCCGGCGTCTTGTCTGTCGTTTGAGTTTGCGGACGATTAGTCGACCGGTTGCCGGCCGGCCGGCGCGGTGATTGGTTATTTCGAGTTGAGGACTTTTTTCCGGCCGTTTGGCTTTTCGCCAAGCTGGTCTTGACCTCTTTATTTGTACTTGAGTTCATAGTCTTAAATTAGGATTAATTGAGAATTTTTCTTAAAGAGAAATAATTTTTCGGCCGTCGGACAAGACGGTCCAAACCTTTTCGGTTTTAATGTACCAATCATGGATATTGTTGAAGCGTTCGCTCGGATCGGTGATTTTGGACAGGGAAACGTTTTTTATCTCCGCCGGCAGTAAGTAAATTAATTCCGGCGCATAGACGAAAACCGCCGGAATATCAGCTCTGACTTCGGTCAAAAAAGTTTCCAATTTTTGTTGGCGGGCTTCCGGCTCGCCGGTGACTTGCAATTCTTCCAATAACTTATCAGTCGTAATATTGGCATATAAAGCGATATTTAAACCCGGATCCAAACGCTGGGATGAATGCCAAAAAGCATAAGGGTCGGGTATTCGGCCGATGACCAGACCAAAGAGCAGGGCATCATATTTCCGCGGCCGGATAACGGTCTGATTTAGGTTGCCGGTTTCAAAGACTTTGATTTCGATTTCGGCGCCCAGGGTTTGCCAATGTTTTTTTAATAATTCGGCCATCTGCTTTAATTCTTTGGCGTCGGCAGTGGCAATGGAGAAGGCGAGGGTTTGAGTATCTTCACCACTTTGGCGAACGAGAGTGCCATTTTCGTTTTCTTGCCAACCGGCGGCGGTCAAAAGATCTTTGGCTTTAGTTCGTCGCTCGTCAATCGTTTCGGCTTCGGTTTGGTCATTATCATGACCGCTGATAAAACCGGGAATGGGTGAATAAACCGGTACGCCATAACCGGCCAAGACTTGGTCAATGATTTCCTCGCGGTCAATGGCCAAATCAAGAGCTTGGCGAACTTCTTTACGGGTAAAAATATCGGCTTGGTTTTGGTTAAAAAATAAACCGAAACTGCGAGGCAGGGGGGTGGTTTTAATCTGAATATCTTTGCGTTCCAGACTGCTAATCAATTGCGGGCTCAAGGAACTGGCCGCTCTTATCTCGCCGTCTTTAATGGCGGTAAATAAACTGCTTTCGTTGGGGAAAAATTTAATGCGCAAATGTTTAATCTGCGGTTCGCCGAGGGCAAAACCGTTAAAAGATTCCAAATCATAATAAACGGGAATCCCGGAACGGTCACGGTTGATTTTTTTGATTTTATACGGCCCGGAGCCGATTGGCCGGCTGTTAAAATCACTGAAAGAAAATGATTCGGCATCAACCGCCGACCAAAGATGGGCCGGAATAATGCCCAGAGTCAGATTCTCGATAAATGGTGCATAGGGCTGGTCTAAATGGAAAATAACGGTCAAATCGCCGGATTGTTCAACGGTAACTCCCTCCCAGTTGGCCCGCCGATTATTACCGGCAATGGCGTCTTGTATTTTATTAACGGTAAAAATCACATCCCGAGCGGTTAGTTTTTTGCCGTCATGCCAAGTTAAATTATTTTTTAGAGTAAAGGTGTAAGTCCGGCCGTCCGGCGAAATATCGTAAGTTTCGGCCAAGTCGGGAATCAATTCACCGTTTTCACCAAGGCGTAAAAGACCGGAGTAAACCAAGGCCACCAGATCACGGTCGGTTTCGGAGGTGGCCAAAAGGGGATTAATAAACCGGGGCGAACCGATTAAGCCTTCGGTTAGTGAACCGCCTCGAGCGGCGGTTGTTACTGTATATTCCTGGCTTATGAGCCATAAAGCGTTTAGAAACAAAATCACGCCAAAAAGAGTCAAGCCGATTAAAGCGATTTTTTGTCGCAAAGTAAAAGAACCGAAAGCGACAGTGAATTTTTTTCCATGTCTATCGGTTATTTTACGCAATAACCCTCCCGAATTGGAATTTAATTTTACGATCTGATTTTTCACGGGTGGAGAAAAACGGCGTTAACAATATTAACAATAACAAGTGTTAGAATTAGAAAAATTAAATAAATAGGGCAATAATAGCTATTCCCACCCAAATCAAAGCCACGATTATCGTGGTGATAAAAATGGTTTTTTCAAAACCTCTTTTACGGCTGAAGTTACCGGCACCGCCGGCATCACCACCACCAAAAGCGGCTCCCAGGCCGGCTTCACTTTGTTGAACCAAGATTAAAACCACCAGAATAACTGACAGAATTATCTGCATCCAAGGCAGGAGATTAACTATCGTTTCCATTGCCGCTATTGTAGCAAAAGGATTTAAAAATGCAAGGCAAGGAGTTATTGGCCGGAAATAAGTATCGGAAAATATTTTGGACATCCGATACCCACCGATAGCCGCCTAGACGTTTAATGTCTAAAGGGATTTGGTTGTTGACAATTGGCCTTTGACGGCTATAATTACCAATGCTAAACGAGTTTTTACCCGTGGTTGTTTTTCCGTCGGAACTGACGGATTAAAGGAAATTATCAGTTAAGTTTTTCCGCCAAAGGCGGATAAATAAACATATGAAAAAAATAAGCAAAAAAAGTCGGAAGGTTACTTCGGCCACCGGTCGACAGGGTGGAGACCTCAAAATTACCCCCCTCTTTGATCGGGTCTTAATTGAAGTTTCTTTGACTGACAGTCAAATGTCGGCTGGCGGGATTATCATCCCCGAAACGGCGACTAAAGAAAAACCGGAACAAGGTAAAGTTATTGCCGTCGGTGAAGGTCGAGTGACGGACAATGGCGACATTATTCCGCCGGTGGTCAAAAAAGGCGATATGGTTATCTTTTCCAAATACGGTCCGGATGAAATCAAAATTAACGATAAAGAGTATTTAATCGTTAATGAATCGCAAATATTGGCAATTCTTAACTAATCAAAGATAAAAACTATGGCAAAACAAATTATTTTCAATGAGCAAGCTCGCAAGAGTTTAAAAGCCGGTCTAGATAAAGTGGCCGATGCCGTTAAAATTACCATCGGTCCGAAGGGTCGGAATGTGATTTTAGACAAAGGTTACGGTGCGCCGATGATTACCAATGACGGTGTGTCGATTGCCAAAGAAATTGAATTGTCCGACAAAGTGGAAAATCTGGGCGCCGAAATTGCCAAAGAGGTGGCCAATAAAACCAATGACAATGCCGGTGACGGTACTACCACCGCCGTTATTCTAACTCAAGCTTTAGCCGAAGAGGGTTTTCGTAAAACTTCTTTAGGCGTCAATGCCATGGGCGTGCGTTTGGGTATCGAGAAAGCCGCCGAAGAAGTCGTCAAGCAATTACGCGAGATGGCTACTCCGCTTTCAGGTAAAGAAGAAATCAAACAAGTGGCGACTATTTCCGCCGAATCGGCTGAATTTGGCCAAATAATTGCCGATGCTATTGATAAAGTCGGCAAAGATGGCGTCGTGACGGTGGAAGAATCTCAATCATTTACCGTTGAATCGGAAGTGGTGGAAGGCATGCAATTTGATAAAGGCTATGTTTCGCCCTACATGATTACCGACGCCGAAAGGATGGAGGCCGAATTCAAAGATCCCTATATCTTGATTACCGATAAAAAGATTTCTTCGGTTAAAGACATTGTGCCGATTTTGGAAAAGGTTTCGCAGTCCGGCCGGAAAGACTTGGTGATTATCGCCGAAGACGTGGATGGTGAAGCCTTGGCGACATTGGTCGTCAATAAAATCCGGGGTATTTTTAATACCTTGGCCATCAAGGCCCCCGGTTTTGGCGATCGACGCAAAGAAATGCTGGAAGATATTGCGATTTTAACCGGCGGTCGAGTTATTGCCGAAGAAGTTGGCCTCAAATTGGAAAATACCGAGTTGAATATGCTCGGCCGAGCCGGTAAGGTTATTTCTACTAAAGATTTGACCACGATTGTTGGTGGCAAAGGCAAGAAAGCTGACATTACTGCTCGGGCGGCACAAATCAAGGCACAGATTGAAAAAACAGACTCTTCTTATGACAAAGAAAAATTATCTGAACGCTTGGGTAAGTTGGCCGGTGGCGTAGCGGTGATTAAAGTCGGGGCGGCGACCGAAGCCGAAATGAAGTATAAAAAACTTAAGATTGAAGATGCGGTGGAAGCGACCAAGGCGGCGATTGAAGAGGGAATTGTCCCCGGTGGTGGAACCGCTTTAATTAAAGCTGGTGCTAAAGCGAGCAAGAAAGATATTAAGGCCCCTTCAGCCGATATTGCTCACGAATTTGCGGTTGGTGTCGGGATTTTACTTAAATCTCTGGAAGCGCCCTTGCGGCAAATTGTTATTAATGCCGGTCGGGATGATGCCTCGGTTATTGTTGATAAGGTTCGTTCCGGTAAGGTTAATGAAGGTTATGATGCCAATGCTGACAAGTTGGTTGGCGATATGCTGGCCGCCGGTATTATTGATCCGGTCAAGGTCACGCGCACCGGTTTGGAGCGAGCCGCTTCGGCCGTCGCCATCCTTTTGACGACGGAAGCGGTGATTACCGATGAACCGAAAAAAGCCGGTGATAAATCGGATGATGCCGGCATGGGTGGCGGTATGGGTATGCCCGGTATGGGGTATTAATACCCGCTAATTTAATTCATAAAAGACTCGGCCGACGGCCCGAGTCTTTTTGTTTTAAATCATTATGGTATAATAGAAAAGTCAAATTAATTTGGCTTTATTAAAATGAATCAATAAATATGGATATTATTTTTTACATTTTCATTGCTGTCGTCGTTATCTTTATTTTATGGCTGGTTGTGGCTTACAACCGTTTTGTCCGACTGAATAATCGCAGTCAAGAGGCCTGGGCCGACATTGACGTCCAGCTCAAACGGCGTTACGACCTGATTCCGAACTTGGTCAATACCGTTAAAGGTTATGCCACTCACGAGGCCGGTACTTTTGACCGGGTGACCAAAGCTCGGGCCGATGCCATTTCGGCCGAACAATCCGGTGATCCGGCCAAGATGGCCGCTTCAGAGAATATGCTCTCTGGGGCTTTAAAGAGTATTTTTGCCGTGGCTGAAGATTATCCCGATCTAAAGGCCAATCAAAATTTCTTGGAGTTACAGAAAGAACTGTCTGACACCGAAAATAAGATTCAAGCCGCTCGTCGTTTCTACAATGGCAATGTTCGCGACTTAAACACTCGGATTGAATCTTTCCCCGACAATATCATCGCCAGTATGTTCAAATTCACTAAACGCGAATTCTTTGAATTGGCCGAAGATACCGCTCGCGAGCCGGTGGCCGTTAACTTCTAACTTAACCCTATGGCCACCCTCTACACTCAACAAGACAGTAATGTCCGTAAAACCCGGTTTTTGATCAGTGTCTTTCTGATTATCATTATCGGTTTGGGTTTTGCTTCGAGTGCTTTTGCGGCTAGCGTCAGTCAATCCGGTGGTGCTACTTGGGAGACCGGAGAGCGAGTGACTATCTCTTGGAGTTCCGGCTTGACTAATCCGGCCTCAATTTCAGTCTATCTCCAAAACGAAGATACTCAAAGATATCATCAACTTTATTATGGTTCGGATAGTAATAGCGATCCGCTTTTAGTCTATCTCCAAAACGAAGATATTAAACTTTATGGTGGTTCGTTTGTCTATGAGGTGGGAGACAATGATATTTACGACGAATATATTCTCCTTGGTCGTTATCGGGTGTTGGTGAGAGTGATTAAAGCCGATAGAATCGAAATTGCCGAGTCTGGTATTTTTACCATTGTCGCCGGTGGTGACTGTGTGGTTTCTCAATCTGTCTTACCAGCTGACGGCGGGGTTTTAACTCCGCCGACCGGAACCAGAATTGAAACAGGACGAAGCCTGTCGGCTAGCGCCACCGCCAAACCCGGTTACGTCATCTCCTATTTCATCATTGATGATGTCAATCAAACGACCGCCGCAGGCCAAACTGACTACACCAGTACGGTCCGGTGCCCGCCCACCGCCAAACCTCTAGCCCTAACCGCTTCATTTACGCCAGCCCAGCGTAGCACCATCTTCTCGTCGACTGATTCTGGCGCCACCATTACCCCGCTCGGGTTGCAATATATTTATCCGAGCGAAAGAAAAAGTTACTACATCAGGGCCAAGACCAACCCGGATTTCGAGATTTACAAACTGCGGGTTAATGGCGTCGATCAGCTCATTGATCCGCCGAAAACCAGTTTGGCGCGCACCTTAAGCTTCCGAGTGGAGCCTCAAACCATTCAAGTCTTTAGTCAACCCAAACCGGATGAATGGACGATCGTGGCTTCGGTTGAAAATCCCGAGGGGGGCACAATCACGCCTTCGGGCACAATCAAATTGCCGATTACGACCCAAAAACAGGGCTTTAGTATTCGGCCCACTTCGGCCGAATGGGTGATTGAGTCGGTGAAGATCGATGGGGTCGCTCAACCGATCAAGACCTATTACGAGATTTTCTATAATCCCGACCAAGATCGGCGGACGATTCAAGTCAAATTTCAGTTGGCTTGCCTGGCAGTGACGCCGAAACAAACACTGGAAAATTTGCGAAATAATCAACAGACCTACATTAACTTATCGAGTTTCCGTGATTGGGTGGCGAAAAACAAAAGCGCCGTACAACAAGAATTGATAGAAATTCAAGAGTGCTATTTGTTGGAGCCCGATTCGGATGCTACTTCTGGTGGGGGGTCGAGTGTGATGAGGCAAACAATCAGAGACGATATCAGACCATTATTGTCTGTCAATAAACCGGCGATCGGAGCGTGGCTTTTTGGTAAAAAGGATTATTCTGGTGATGATCCTGAAGTCGCTGTCTTTGGTGCTCATGGCGTCATCGTCACTTCCTTTAAGTTAAAAGTGTCGGCTAATCCACCGCGGACGGTCTATGAGATCAAGGTCCTTGATCCTAATGGACCCAGGGAGATCACCTTGAATTGCGAAGATCAGGTTAATTTGGGGGGGAGATCAATATTTTGCCCCATCCCTTCATACTTAGCTTCAGATTTTCCTGAAGCTGAAGATATCTATCTGGTCTCTATTGGTCCAACGAAAAGAAGAAACGCAATGTTGTTGAGTTTGGACTCGGTGAGAGTCAGTCCGATCGACTGGATCAATAAGAATTATACTCTGATTGAAAATTTTTCCGTTCCCGGTCCGGCTAAGGATGGTGTTTGTCTTGGCTGGTCCGAATTCAACGCCAAGGCTTCCATTTTGGTTAAAGAATGTCCGTTTGATGATCGGACGGTCTTCGATAAGGATCAAGGACAAGGGGTTTTGCCGGAAGAGATTGCCGGATCAGTTTCGGCTCCCAATCTCTTAATCAACGGTGATTTCTCTAATGGCGTCAATAACTGGATCGCACAGGGAATCGCCCAAAAAGCGGTTGGCTCCAGCCATGGCACCTTAGTGATTACCAACGATGGCAGTAATTCACCCAATTATTACCTACGCCACCAAACGGTCACCGTCAAACCCGGCACCACTTACGAGTATGGTGGTGAAATCAAAGCCAACCTCGGTTCGACTATTGGTTCGGATAATTTCTGCCAGATTGACTTTTATCTCCCCAATCATCTCGACACTGATGATATTTCGGTCCGGCGAACAACTAGCGGTTGGCAGAGTTTCGATCAGCGCGTAACAGTTCCGGCCAATGCTCCCCCCACGGCCCAGCTTCGCCTCCTAACCGGTTCTGCCCTTAATGGCACTTGCGCTTACGATAATGTCTACTTACGAGAGGTGGCTGGTGAAGTTTCTCCCACTTCGGTTTTGGGTCGTCTAAATACCGCTTCCTCGAGAGTGTTGGATTTGTTGCGGAGTTTTTGGTCTAGATTTGCTTTTTGAAGACGATTGTGATATAATGAAAAGAGAGGTCATCTAAACAAAAGGAGATTGTCGGATGAAGAAAATATGGCTCGTTGGATTTCTGATGATGTCGATGGTGGTGGTGGCTGGTTGCCAGAGTCAGACCCGAGGTCGCGTCTATTCGCACTCAGGGAATCCGGTATACTTGGAGAATCCGAGTGCGGAGACGAAGGGAGAGGAAAAGTAGAAAAGTTTGGTCGATTCGCCTCTGGCGAACCGACCGATTTTTTGTTATGATTCAGGAATAAAATATGGCTACGCTCTACACTCAACAAGACAGTAATGTCCGCAAAACCTGGCTTTTAATCAGTGTCTTTCTGATTATTATTATCGGTTTGGGTTTTGCTTTCAGTTATATTTTAAACAATCAAGTCATTCTCTATATCGCCGTCATTTTCAGTCTAGTGATGAACGGTATCAGTTTTTGGTACTCGGATAAGATTGCTCTCAAAATGTCTGGCGCCACTCTGGCTGATCCCGGTCGGTATCGCGATTTACACAACTTGGTGGAAAATCTGGCGCTGACCGCCGGTCTGCCCAAGCCTCGTGTCTATATTATTAACGAGGCGGCGCCGAACGCTTTTGCCACCGGCCGGAATAAAGATAAGGCGGCGGTGGCGGTGACCACCGGCCTATTGGACCGTTTGGATCGGACGGAATTGGAAGGGGTCATTGCTCACGAATTGGCTCATATCGGTAATCGGGATATCTTGCTTTCAACCTTGGTGGTGGTGTTAGTCGGCTTTGTTGCTCTTTTATCCGACCTGTTTATCCGCTTTACTTTTTTTGGCGGCGGCCGAGGTGGCGATCGGGGCGGTTCGGCTCAAGTTATTTTACTGGTTGTCGGTATTGGCTTGGCGATTCTTTCGCCGATTGTTGCCACTATTATTCAACTGGCTATTTCTCGCAAGCGAGAATTCTTAGCCGATGCCACCGGCGCGCTTCTGACTCGCTATCCCGAAGGTTTGGCCAGCGCTTTAGAGAAAATCAGTGGCTATTCGGGAGAAGTTAAACGGGCCAGTAATGCTACCGCTCATCTCTATATTGCCAGTCCGTTCGGTGCCGGTGGTCGCCGGGGCTTTCACAAATTATTTATGACTCATCCGCCGGTGGCCGAGCGGATAGCCGCCTTAAGAATGAAGTAATGTTTAAACTGATTAAACAAAGTATCTATAATCCGGCTTTTTACCGCTCGCTCCTTGAGCGTCCTTTGTCTTGGTCGCTGTTTTATTTTTTCAAATTAGCTATCATCGCCGCCCTCATCTTGACGATGGTTGCTTCTTTTACCGCCGTGCCGGCCTTGGTTAATGTTTTGTCTGACTTAAAAGGCGAGGTCTTAAATATTTATCCGGCCGAATTGGAAATCGTCATTGAAAACGGCCAAGTTAGGAGTAATGTTTCCGAACCTTATTTTATCGATTTGCCGCCGGTTTTAGCCGACCAAGAAGTAAGTGAGGATATTGATCATTTATTGGTCATTGATACGACGGCTGAACCGCTAGCCGGCTATGATAAGTATAATGCTTATGCGCTTTTAACCGACCGGCACCTGGTCTATCGGCAAAATTCAAACTTGGGGAGCGAATTAGCCGTGGTGGTCCAACCGTTAGCCGACAATTTAACCCTGACGATTAATCGGGAGAACCTTATTACCCTTTTTGATCATCTCAGCCGATATTTTGTCATCATCCCCCCACTCTTTGTTTTGGGGTTATTTATTTCCTCGCTAATTCCTATTTTAGCGGTGGCTTTATATTTGCTTTTACCGGCCGCTCTTTTGTGGTTGGTTTATGCTCTGACTCGACCAAAAGGCCGGCGCCTGACTTTCGGTAATATTTATCGCACCACCCTTCAAGCCGTAACCTTAGGTCTCTTATTAAAAGTTACCCTCATCGGCTTGGGCTTAAGTCCCTATCTGCCATTTTTCTTGACTTTGGTAACTATTGCCGTCGTCCTTTTCAATGTGCCATTGACGGTCAAAGAAATAGAAAATTCTCCGGCACCGGAGTCCGAGCAAAATCACACCACCGTCTAGTCCTTTGCCAAATTGCTATTTAATGTTACTTTGATTTCGTCTGGTCGAGTAACACGAGGCCGGTGATAGGAGGAACGAAGGGAACCTTCGACCAAAGTTGGTTGAATAATAGCAGAGAATTAGTTAGGCTTTGAAAATTAAATAAAACACGGAGGGGTGGCTGAGTGG
>JBBDJY010000006.1:33830-161028 GCA_040879645.1 Minisyncoccota bacterium | reverse complement strand
AACATGAAGTTGAGAGGTTTAGAGAATTCTGTAATAAAAATGAAATTGTTGTTGATTATTTTTATAATGACTCTGAATATAACCAAGAGGTGATTCAGAAGTTTGCTTCGTTACTTAAACTCCCTGGTGCTCTTAATGAGTACCAAGCTCTCTGTGTAAGAGATAAAGCCGTAATGAAAGATAAAATACAGGAGCTAGGATACCGAACAATGTCATATCAAGAACTTAATTCAATTGATGATGCCTTGGAATTCTCAGAAAAAAATGACGGTTTCCCTTTTATTATTAAATGGCGCAAGGGTATGTCATCGAAAGAAGTTTATAGGATTGAAAATAAGAATCAATTAGAATCCTTACAGTTAGATTACTCTACAGGTAGATTTATAGCGGAAACATATTGCCCTTACTTAATATGGTGCTTTGATTCCCTTGTTCAGGATGGTAAGGTAGTGGGAACTTTTCTTACGTGGCTTCCCTATACTAATCTTAGTTTCGCCGAGAAAAAGGATAAATTTGCTCAGATTACAGTTAAAGAAGACCACGAAAATATTAAATTTGACGGAAGAAAAATAACTCAAGACATTATCAATAAGCTTGGTTTGAAAAATGGATATATACAAATTGAGTTTTTTGTGGACCCTCAAGGACAACCTATAATCTGTGAATTTGCCTGGAGAACTGCTGGTGAGCACATGTTGTCAAATCAAAGTCTTGCATTTGGAGTAGATGTTTGTTCTTTGTTAACCGATATTATGGTTAGAAGAAGAATACAACCACTGCCATTAAGCGGTAAACAATGCGTTGGCGATATGTTCCTGCCACTGACTAGCGGAGTTGTCACTGAAATTTCTACATATCAAGATTTAAGCGACTTTGCCGGAGTAATCGATGGAAACATTACCTACAAAATAGGAGATGTTATTGAGTTAAAAAGGCAATATACAAGTTGTGCCGGTTGGGTTCAAGTTACTGGACAAACCCCAAATGAGGTTTTAAATAGAATGTTAAAAGTATATGAGAGGTTTAAAATTGTCACAGTTTAATTAAACTATCACAATATATTTAATTATTAGTAAACATCGGATGAAACATAGATAATATTGAGATCTATTTAAAGGCTAGATTAAATCTTTGAAAAAGTTATAGCGGGCACCGAAAAATTTAGATCTGGTTTCTTGATTAAAAAAAGTACCCAAACGGTAAAACCGTTTGGGTACTACAGCATGTAGAATACTTTAATGTCTTTTTTGGCTTCCTCACCATTCCTGGATCGATGGATGATATTCTTGTAGAATATCACGCCGTCAATCATAAGTGGCTCTGGTTCGCCGAGTTTAAATCGGATACTTTCAGGACCACAATCAGTAGGGTTAAGTTCCGTCCCCGCGAGTTGAAGAAGTGTATTGATGGCATCTTTCCCAATCGCGAGCCCAACCTCAACGTATGCGTTTACATAGGGCTTAAAAACCGCACTCCTGTACCTTTCCGGTAGGTCAGAATATATGATTTCTAGTGCCCAATGTGGCATAACAAGTTTCTTGGTCTCTGTGATGGTTAGACCACCATTCCTGATCATTTCCTTGACTTCTTCAAGGAATACTAAACCATGGGGCTTGATCATGTAGAAGCTAGTTTCCAAAGTACAACCCTCCTTTCTTGTTTAGGGTTTCCTATCCTAATAAGGATGTTAGAATATATTTATGTTTCTGTCAAATCCATTCCTCAATCAACGTCATTTTGTCGCCTATTGCCAACAATATTTTCACCTTTACCTCAACAAAGCCACTGGATAGATGTCCAGTCCCGGAGGATTAGACAATTCGACTAAAACTTGATCCGGTTTTAAATCCTCCAATATTTCCCCCAACTCTTCTTTTGGAGTATATTTACCATGAATAGTGCCTATAATGAAAATTTTTTGCATACGATACCGTTCTACTAATAAAAATTAATAAAATAACAATTTTCATCTTCAACGACAAAACGGGGACAGATTGTGCAAATCTGATCCCCGTTTTTCTAATCAATCTTGATTGGTTTTTCGTATTCATCAATTAGACGAGTGTCTCCGTTTCGAAGATCTTGCTCGTGCCTAATCCAAAATTCTCTTTTATCACTGAATGCTTGAATATGGACCGAAAGAATTTTTATCACCTGCTCTAAGAAAAGATGGCCTTTTGAGTCCTTATCTTGATAATGGTGAAGATTGATTCTTAAATATTCACGCAGAGGCATAACCTTATTACCGGATTCAATATTAAGGTTATGGACTTCGGGGTTACCTTTGTAACCTTGAGTCCCAAGTAATTTTGATAGTTTATTTTCTGACAATAGCATCCCGGTCAAGGATTCTTTAAAAAGATGGCGAAAGTTTTTCTGAGGCTTACTTTTTGTTAAGTCAATCTTACGATCAGTTAGGATTTCAAATAAAATCAAGTGGGATATCTCATGAGTCGTTATTTCCAATATATCATTTTCCCCATTACCAAACAGTGTTTTTACTGTAGAGAAATAAAATACCGGCCAATCAAAAGGAGAGAAAGGTAAAAGGGTAATGATTCCGGTCAATTCTTTTTGCTTTATCGGATAGTAATTCATGATTTCTGACAACTCTTGAAAACAGGCGGGGAATTTTTCGTCTAATATTGCCTGGCTTTCTTCCGCAATGCTTTTTATTTGGCTTTTTTTGTCTTGATAAATATCGCTAAAAAATTTGTCAATGATTAAGGATTGTTTTGGTTCATCCAACCTTTCCAATTTATTAGGTAAATTGCGATAAAATCGAAGGATTCTCTCTTTGAAATGATGAGTTGACGTTTTAAAGAAAAAATCTTTGATTAATGAAAGATCTCTTTTGTTATCTATTTTTACGGTAATATCTATAGACATGAAATATCTTAAAGTTTAATCAATTTTACCACTTTTTGACCCCTACTCAAATTTTAGGGAAAATGCAGTTTGTTTCGGCAATAGACTACAAAACAAAGGGCACTGGATTTGGATTGAAGAGCTTACTGATTTACCCATCACTCAGACTCTGTGTCAGTACATGCTTCACAGCTCGGCTAAGTAAAGCCGAGCTGTTTTTGTATCACGGTTAGTATTTTTTTCCGGTCAGATTTCCTTGAAAAATCATGATCGGCTTTGGGGAGAAAAAAATAGTTGGAATTATGAATTTGTTTATGATAACGTTCGGCAATTTTAAAACCGCCTTGGCCGGCCCCGAAGATAAAAACATTATTATGTTTCAAATTTTTTGATAATATTTCAACCGAGGGGCAGGTTTTCAAGGATTCTAAAAATTCTTGAGACAAATTAAGGGTATGCGTTCCGTCAAAATACCTTCCTTCGTTGATGTTTGGTAAAATTATATCGTCAACACTTAAAGATGGGTCTAATAATACGAGTGGACACTTTATGTTAAGATTCATCGCAATATAGGCACCAAGACTGTGGGCGATAATTAAATCAGGCCGGATTTCTCCTAAGAGTTTACTTGTTCTCTTTATTTCGGTATAAAAAGAATAAGCACCAAATTGGTTGTTCGGATAAATATCAATAAAATAACACTTACCACTAAGTTTTTGTTGAATATCTAAAAAAAGATTATCTTTCTTGCTTTCAAACATCCCCCCAATGTAAGCGATACTCTTATTCATAAATATATCTTATCAATGATTCCTTTATTTAAAAAATGAGAAGTTATTAAAAGCTGACGGTCAATTGATTGACCTGGGTGGCGGCTGTTTCAAGCCGTAGACAGACAGAACGAACCAGGTCCGGGAGATGTAATCTCTCGGACCTTTTATTTAATCCTTCAAGATATTTTTAACCGCAAGAATCAAATGATTCTTGTCGATTCTTAATCTATCACAAAACTTTTTTTCAATCACAACAGGTGAGGAACTGTATTTTATTTTCAATAAGTCCATGACTTGTTTTTTACTATAATGATCAATAAAAAACTTGGTCAATTTATTCGAAATTTCATAACCCTGATGAGAGATGAACTCTCTATAATCAGAATTTTGGAATAAATTATGCTCTAAAAAATGTTTTATGTTCTCGGGTTTTATATCTTTTTTTGTTTTTTGCTCGGCAATATTTTGAGCAATACCTTCACTCATCCAGTGACTAAAATTAGGATTAATTTTTTTATGCAAAATGTGGGCGGTTTCATGCGCTATGAGGGGAATAAATTCATTTTTTTTATGACTAGTCTCTTTTTCTATCGTCTCGGGACTAAATATCATAAACTTATTCCCAAATGAATTTCCAATAAACCAATCCTCAGTCTTAAAACCGATTTTTTTGTCAAATTCCGATCTAGATGAGACAAGGTCTATCCTGAAATTAACTTTTTCAACTTGATTAAAGAATTTGAAAGCTTTTTGTACCCCAATTTTAATCATTCCAATAGTTTTTTTGTTTACAAATCCGGTGCCAAAAAAAACATCGATAGTTTTATCTCCCTTTCCCGTCTTTAATTTAATATGTTTTTTCTCTTTTTTCTCCATAAATTACTGCTAATAATATACCTCAAAAAATATTAGGCAAATATGTGACCAAACACTTCATAGCTGGCCACTTTTTATATTTTTAAAATCTCCAAAATTTTCTCTATATATGTATTATCAAAGGACTTTTTATCGTCCACATACTCTTTTGCCAGGTCAATAATTTTAACTGTTTGTTCCGGATTAGTTTCTTCTATTAATTTACGCCTAGACTCCTCTTTGAATAATCTTATCCCTAAAATACCCCTAGGAAATAAAGACCTGATAGCAATTTCATTTATCAAATCAGCTTTTTGTCTATCGTTTGGCAATTTTTCTGACACTAGCGCGGAGAAATACTGTTCTTGGAAACATAGATGGATAATTTCATGCCAAATAAGACTCATAGCGTGATTGGTGCCTTGCTTGGGGTATCGAGAAATTTCTAAAGTTATATTTTTACTGTCAATATTTGCTCCGCCTCCGGTATGGACAGGGGAAGACGGCAATAGGTTTATCGCCACTTCAGACGTTGAAGGATTAGTATTGAAAATTATTTTCAGTAATTCAATGATATTTTCTATCATTAGGTGATCATCTGCTTTATTGGCTAATTCTTTTTGCCACGCTAAAAGCAATGGCGCTTCTTTACTCCAAAAAAGATTAAACTTATCTTCCAATAAAGAGAAAATATTTTTAAGTGTAATAAAGTCTTCTTGAGCCATTCTCGTCTTTAAAAAAAACCAAGGATTTTCTTCAAGAAAAAAGTGACGTCCTAAATATGATTTACCAAACGAATACCGCAGATGAATCTTTTTTAGATGTTTAATGGCTAATTCTTCATCATCTGAAAATTTTCCTAATTCTTTACGCCATAAAGTATTGTAATCTTTTCGATTACTGAAATGCCATTCGGAAAGATTTTGGGCAAAAAAATAGAAATTTGCCTGTTTATTGACAATGATATCTAATCTCATAGATATTTATTATCTCACAAACAATATCCATTGCATATTTTGGCGACGAATGGATTGTTTAATCTCCCCAACAAAATCGGCAAAATTTCCACCTGAAATCGAAAGATATTGCAAACCAAGGATATTTTTGACTAAAATCAAAGTCATTTTGTCGGCTATTGCCAACAATTCTTTTTTTCAGTAAGGTGATATTAGATTCTTTGGAAATAGGTCCAAAGAAAAACTTGGTCTTTGAAAGGAGGTGATTATATGACTTTGCAACAAACAGAGAACAAGGCTTCTCTTGAAGACGTTCTTCACTACGATAACCATGGAGTAGTGAGCCGTCTTTCACGGAACCTCTGCCTTCCAATGGAAGAAGCCGAGGAATTGTTCAGGGATACCTTAACATTTCTGTGGCTGACTCAGCAAGAAAATGAGAGCATTGCCCCGCCTTCAATTATTGATGAGGGGTGGCATTCTTTCATTTTATTCACGCGAGACTACGCAGAATTTTGTCAGAGGGAATTTGGTGTTTTCATTCACCACGTTCCTAAGACAGAACGTGACTCGGTATCAGACCGTGATTGTATCCTTCGGACCATTAAGGCTGTCAAGAAACATCTTGATCCTGTTCTCATCTCTGACAATTGGGGATGGGCGAAGGAAGGAGCTATATCTGGGCGAGTTGGCTGTGGGTTAGATTGCTCCCCTGACTACGATTGCAATGGCACTGTCAATTGCACCTGATTACCTATTCTGTGACCAAGACTTGGATCGCGCAGTTACTGTGGTAATTGCGCGATTTTTTTGTTAATGTTTTAAAATTAATATAAATATTAAAATAATTTTATGATTCCTTTATTTAAAAAATTAAAAAATGAGAAGTTATTAAAAGCTGACGGTCAATTAATTGACCTGGGTGGCGGTGATGGTCGGCAAGCAATGGATTTTCTAAAATACGGATATCAGGTAACTTTAGTAGATGTAGACGAGGGAGCGCTGATTCAAGCCCAAAAAAATTTTAAAGAAATAGCAGAGGATGGTTATTGGCGAATTGAAAATAAAAACATTCAGGATTTTGTTTTTAATCAGAAATATGACGGCATCATAATGGCTAATGTTTTACCTTTTATCACCGATAAACAAGAGATTGCGCGAATAATTAAAACGGCCTTCCGGTCATTGGACGAATCCGGTTTTCTTTATTTTACTTTATTTGGCCCTAATGATGGCTGGGTGACGGAAAGAAGAGGAAAAATGTCATTTTATTCGCGGGATGAATCACTCTCATTGTTATCCATTCCGCCTTATTTTTCTTCAGAAGATATTGGTCAGGGATTAACCAGGCAGGACAAGATCAAAAATTGGCATATTTTACATTTTCTATATATAAAATAAAAATTGTCTTGATTTGTCATCCAGCCCCAACAAAACCGGTGAAATTCTCTCTCTTAGCCGGCAAAGATTGCAAACCAAGGATATTTTTGACTAAAATCAAAGTCATTTTGTCGGCTATTGCCAACAATTGGCCGGGGGCCTATTATCACCTTAATGGAAACCAAAGAAATCCATGAACAAAAAGCGCCAAAAGTCCAGATTGGCAACCGAATAGCCGTCACGGTTAACGGTCAGTCCCAAACTTGGACCATTGTCGGCCTTGGCCAAACCGATATCGCCGAAGGTAAAATTGCGAGCGATGCTCCCTTGGCTTCACTTCTGCTTGAAATGCAGGCGGGTGAAGAAAAACCAGGAGTGATTCGAGATCGCCAAGTGGTAATCAAAGTTGAAAAAATCCTCGCCTAAACAGGCGTTTTTTTGACTTGTCTTAAGAACCATAAAAATGGAGTGGTTTTTTGGCCTCGGGAGACTAATTTTAATATTTTACTTTTCTTTTTAAAATGTGCTACAGTTCAAATTAATAAGGTGCACCAATAGATGGAAACATTAATAAAATTTAGAAATACTATAATTGCCTGGAAGTATCGTTTTTTGTTAAAGCCAATTTTATTTCGACATAATCCGGAAGAGGTTCACGATAGATTTAATGAAATTGGTAAATTTCTGGGCCAATTCCAAATCACCAGATTCATAGTGAGATTATGTTTCGGATATTCACATCCGACACTGGAACAAAATATTTTGGGGATCAAATTTAAAAACCCGGTTGGCTTATCGGCCGGTTTTGATAAAAATATAGAATTGGCAGATATTTTACCCTTCGTTGGTTTTGGTTTTATGGAAGGTGGTTCGGTCACCGGTGAACCTTGCGAAGGAAATCCCAAACCTCGTCTTTGGCGTTTACCAAAATCTAAAAGTTTACTGGTTTACTATGGCCTTAAAAATGACGGGGCAAAAGTTATCAGCCATCGCCTTAAGGTCAAAAAATTTGCTTTTCCGGTCGGTGTTAGTTTAGCCAAAACCAATAGCAAAAAGACAATCGAGACCGATGCCGGCGTTGCCGATTATCTGTCGGCTTACCGTTATTTTTTGGCAGCCAAGGTTGGCGATTATTATACTATCAATATCAGTTGCCCGAATACTTTTGGCGGAGAACCTTTTGCCAATCCATCTTCTCTCAAAAAACTACTTACGGCCCTGGCCACAGAACATTCTCCGATAGCCACTTGGTCAAAACCGATTTTTATAAAATTGCCACCGGATAATTTGCCGGCAAACAAATTAGATGAAATTATTGAATTGGGGAAAGAGTATAACATCAGTGGTTTTATTTGTTCCAATTTAGTTAAAGATAAGACCAATAAAAACATCCAAGCAAAAATTAAGGAAACATTGCCAGCGGAAAATGGCGGGCTATCGGGAAAAGCCGTCGAAGATTTAGCCAATCAGCAAATCTCTTATCTCTATAAAAAAGCCGGGGATAGATTTATCATCATCGGAGTCGGTGGGATATTTAATGCCACTGATGCCTATAAAAAAATAAAAGCCGGTGCTTCTCTTTTGCAAATGATTACCGGTATGATTTTTAACGGACCACAAACAATTAGCCAGATTAACCAAGGTTTGGTTAAATTATTACAACAAGACGGATATCACAACATCAGTCAAGCTATCGGAAAAGAGACCTGATGATATCTCGGTTTTAATTGTTAAATAAAAAACAGTTTTTGGATTTAAGTTTAATTGATCAATCTTTCTTTATAAATTAAACCGTGGTATGATAAAAAATGTCATATTATTAAAAGGTGGAAAGAATGGAAAAATACTTGATTAAAAAGTCCTATTTGGATATGACTTTACTTGGCGAAAAGTAAAATTTAATCTATAAAATAATGAAAGCTATTTTTTTGCATCGCTTTTTTGCTGGAATGAATAAAAAAGAGGCACCGTGGTTTTTCGAATTATTAAATGATATTACCTTATCAACAACTTTATATATTGAAAAAAATATTCCTGATGTCGAGTTCAAACTATTAAAACAAAAAATAACCGAAGATTTTATCTTTCGAGAAATTGCCTTTTTAAAAAATGATAAAATCCTATGCCAAGCCACTAACAAACTTAAAAAAAACAAATTTGTTAATGATTGGGCCACTCATAATCCCAATGAACCATTTGGTAAAATTTTTCAAAATAAAAATTTAAAAAGAATTCTTATCTCAAAAACAAATTATTCTCGAAAATATAAAATAAGAGGCGAGATAAGGGCCGAGGTTGAAGAAAAATTTTATGTAGTTTAAATTCTTCCTCTATGAAAAACAACAAATCATCGCTAAAAATACGACAACAAGACATATTACGTAATTTTCATCGGGGCTCAAAAATAAAAACCTGGAGCGAGGTACCAGTCAGTAATAAAAACGTAATTAAAAAATTTAAGACGCCTAAATCTTTTTTAGAGTTACGGGTTACCAGCGGGTCAACCGGGCTCCCTTTATATGTTTTTTACTCAAAACAAGCGGTTCATCACTTTATCAGTCGGGCCATTAAATCGCTTAAAAAATCAGGAGTAGCAAAAGACGATATCGTCTTAAACCTTTTTGCCTATGGTAATTATGTGCCGGGGAGTATGTACGAAAAGGCCTGCCAAAAAATGGACATTTCGGTAATACCGCTAGGCGCCCCTAACACTTATCCTAAAGATAAGATGATAGAAGCAATAAAAAAGATCAGGCCAAATGTTTGGCTTTCGGTCCCCAGTTATGCCATCAGTTTACTTAACTTGTTGGCACAAGAAAAAAAATCAAGATATTTCCCCAAAAAGATAATTGTCGCCGGCGAGAGACTTTTAGACAGCTATACCGATACATTTAAAAGGTATGGGATTGAAGTCATTAATCACTTTGGCCTAACCGAGTGCCCGGCGATTGGGGTATCAAAAAAAGATGATCCTCAAAAAATAACCGTCATAAGCAATGGTATATATGTTGAAGCGATAGAAATTAAAAACTTAAAACATTTAGTTGTCACTGATTTATATAATCTGGCCACACCGATAATCCGATATAAAACGGGGGATATTTTGGATAATGTAAAATATAACCGGAATGGATCGTTGAAGGAATTTGAAATAATAAACCGGAGTGATGATTTAATTAAAGTCCAGGGTATTCTGACATCTAAAACAAAAATTATAGATTCGTTACTTAAATTTACCGACCAATTTATGGTTTATATTAAAACCAACAATGATAGAGATCTGGTTGAAATTTTTATTGATAATAAAGTAAAGAAGAAAGAAGCCGAAATAAACGAAACTCTCAATTTTTTAAAAAATAAAAAAATTATTTTCCAAAAAAACATAGATGCATCCAAAACAAGTTCTTATAAAAACAAATATATTGCCGATTTAAGAAAGTAGTTAAGGATCCATGAAAAAACCAATTCGAGTTTTAAATCTAAAAAAATTTGAGAATTCTCATGAAATATCTAAAAAAATTGATAAATATGACGATTTGATCTATGAGCTTTATCAAGTCAGAAATCCGCTAAAGAAAGTAAAATCGAAAAACGATCCCAAATTTAAACAATTCATAAAAAATCTTCCAAACAATAAAAAACAAACAAAGCCTGGAACTTGGTTTTATTTTCCTTGGAACAAAACTTTAGTCTCCTATTTACCGGAAGACCTTCATCAGGAATTAAGAACCGCTCGCAATAAAGAAGTCGTATCAAGTATTGCTCAAGATAAATTATATAATGCGACAATTGCCATTGCCGGATTAAGCGTTGGTAGTCATGCCGCCATGGTTCTTTCGATGTCCGGTATTGCCAAACACTTGAAAATCGCGGATGGAGACAAGATTTCTGGCACCAACCTAAACCGGCTCCATTTTGATTTTCTCGATATTGGCCAGAATAAAGCAGAAAGAACAGCCGAATATATCTATCAAAATAACCCCTACGCTGACATAAAGATATTCCGCCAAGGAGTAACTGAGAAAAATATTGATAATTTTTTATCGGCCGTCGACATCTTAATTGATGAGATGGATAATTTGATGATGAAAGTGAGGATAAGGCAAAAAGCAAGACAAAAGAAAATCCCCGTTTTAATGGCGACCGATAATGGCAATGGTATTATCTTAGACATCGAAAGATATGATAGAGACCCTAAATACCCGATTTTCCACGGCCGAGTAAGTTTACCAAAAAATATCGGGCTGGCATTATTGCGCCATAAAGACCCGAAAGCCTGGAGTAAACTTTCTTCTAAAATTATCGGAACAGAATTTATGGAAGAAGATCTACAAAAGTCACTCATAGCAATTGGTCAAACGATTAACCATGTACCTCAATTAGGGATTGCGGCGGTAATGTCCGGATCAATATTAGCAATGACTGTCAAAATGATTTTAACAACTGATCATCTTAAGTCTGGCAAATATGTCTTTAGTCCGATTTCAACTTTAGATTCTGATTTTCAAAAAAAAGACGCCATAAAACAAAGGCAAAAAACCCTTAAGCAATTAAACAATCTATTGGACATTTAATTACAATGAATAATATATCAGAGACACTGCTTAAATTACCCAAACCCTTAGCTGTTTATTCTACAGCTGAAGCAGAATTTGAGATTTACCGTGCCAAAGACTTAAATAACAAAAAGTGGTTAGATAAAAGCCTGTATAAAATCCTGGCCTTGGCCAGAGGTTCATACAAAAAATATGGGGCACGGGAATTATTTGATAAATATGACGATAAGGCTGTTATCTATCTTGCCCGGGCCCGGTACGGTAAAGAAACCGAAGAATGGTTGAGTGTGCGCATGGTTCCCGGGGATGGATTATTTACCGGGATTGGAGAAATAGAATTGTATAAATATAAAAATCAGCCGGTACCTAAGTTACTGTGCGACAAAATGAATTGGTCAAATAAGAATCTATGGTCTAAAGTGTATTCTGACTCCAGAATGTGTGGGGTTCATCCGTGTTTTATAAACAAAAAAAACTCAACTAAACATAAATTTACCGCTATATGTTTCGCCCTGATGCAGGCGCAATTTATAGCTGATTATTCTGAAGACATCAATACCTTTGAATATGTTACCGCTATCGTCAGGGGTGATATCCAAAATAAAGTGATTGCCCTGAATAAAAATGGGAAAGTAACCGCCATGCCTTTTATTGCCGCCGAAGAAACTTTAGGCCTGCCTCCCAATAAAAAATTAAATGTTGACCGATCTTTTTATTCCTATAAATTCCCAACCTACTGGTTAGATATGGACAAATTGATAGAGCTTACAAAAAAGTTGTATGTCTCCGGGCAAATAACCACAAAAACTTTACAACACTATCTGAAAACTGAAAAGATAGAAAACATCGAGGATTTAACCAAATTTTCCAACCTGTTAACCGCCGAAGGATTACTAATTGGATCTCTTCTGACCGCCGGAGAATTTAGATATATGGTTGATGAACAAGTGCCGGATATTCCTCGACTTAAAATCACCCCGATTGCCACTTGGCAAAAAGGGGTGGCTAAAATAATAAAGGCGACCGGGATTAAAGAGAGTGGTTTTAATGAAAATTTGATATAATAAAACTATGGTTAATCAGGTGATAATAGAAAAAATACTGGCTGATAGTTACGATGCTCCATCGGGAGGAAATTCTCAGCCTTGGTACTTTGAAATAAAAGATAACACCATTAATATATTTGCTCAGCCGGAAAAAGATCACGCGGTTCTAAACGTCCGAAATCGAGGAACCTATATCGCTCATGGGGCCTTGATTGAAAATATTGCCATTGCTTCGACCAAGCACAACTTAAAAGCTATTGTAAAAATATTTCCTAATCAAAATGAGCCCAAATTAACGGCTTCGATAGAGTTAATAGACGATGACTCGGTTAAATTAAGCCCTTTATACAGTTATTTGCATAAGCGGGCCTCTAATCGAAAACCTTACGCCAAAGAGGCAATCACGGAAAACGTTGTTTCAGATTTAAAAAAATATATAAATTTTAATAATCAAGTAAATGTTAATTTTATCTATAATCGAACGAGTATAGACGAAATCGCTAAATATTTATCAGTCGGTGAAAGAATAATGTTTGAAAATAAATTTTTAAACAGACTTTTTTTTAAAGAATTGGTTTGGAATAAAAATGAAGAAAAGTTAAGAGGTGGGGGACTATTAATCCATACACTGGAATTAAGCTTCGGCAAAAGACTATTGATGCGATTACTTAAATATTGGCCAATTATGTCTTTGGCGCTTAAACTAGGCATCGCTAAAAAAATTGCCGCAGAAAATAAGGAGACACATTCCGCTTGTGCCGGGCTGTGTATTATTAGCGCTAAGTTAAAAGATAGTAAATCTTTTATTGACGTTGGGAGACAAGTCCAATCAATTTGGTTAGCGGCAACAAAAAATAATTTGTCAGTACAATTAAACAGTGGGTTATTATTCTTTCACCAAGCCGTTGAAGAAAAAACCGCTTCACAGGTATTTACGGAAAAAGACAATAATGAAATTAAGACGGCTTATCATGGGATAGAGTCAATTTGTAGATTAAATGGGATTATCACAACGATCCTGCGCATAGGATATGACGGAGAGCCTTCAGCTAAATCGACAAAGTTATTACCTAAAATAAATTACAGATGATTGAAATTTTTTCTAATATAGTAAGTGAATTAGAGTTATTTTTTCTTGCTGGAGTGTCGATAGGATCAATCGTACTGATTTTTACTATTTATTACAGTAATAAAAAAAGTGCTACCAATATAATTTTTTCATTGCTAAGTATTTTTATATTGTTTTGGTTATGGTCAGGATATATAGCCGGACTACCAGAAATAGAATCATTAGCTATTTTCTTTCATCGTCTTAGCATAATGTTCGCGGCATTAATGAGCGCCTTGTTCCTTCTATTTGCCCATACAATACCAAGTCATAAAATAATGATGTCGCAACGTAATTTTGTTTTAATTTTACTTCTTACTGCGGTAATGGCAATTATAAATATATCTCCTTATGCCTTTACCCATACCACAGATAATAGCGGAAATCCCATTGCTGGATTAGGAATAATTCCATTTGCGATTATATCTACCTTGTTTAGTGTCTTGGCCATATATTTTCTATTTAAAAAAACAATAGAGTACAGTGGAGTCAGACAATATCAATCCATTTTAATTTTAATCGGAATATCACTGATGCTATTATTGCTTATTGGGACAATCTTACTTCCAATAATAATCTACGGAAATGGAATATTTTTACCCCTGATTTCTATTTATGCACTAATTTTTATGGGGATAACCGCCTATGCAATTACTAAATATGAACTTTTTAATATTAAAATAATAGTGACTGAGGCAGTTATAATAGTTTTGTGGATTATAATTTTTTCTCAAATATTTAGATCAAACACTATCATAGAAAGAGCGGTGGATTCGTTAATTTTTGTATCAATACTTATATTCGGCATTTATTTAATTCGTAGTGTTCGTCGGGAAATAAAACAAAGAGAGCACATTGAAAAATTGGCTGGAGAATTAAGAGAGGTCAATAAAGCTTTGTTTGGGGCTAATGAAAAATTGAAAGAATTGGACAAACAAAAGACCGAATTTGTTTCTATCGCTTCGCATCAGTTGCGGGCACCGTTGACCGCCATCAAGGGGTATTCATCAATGATTTTGGAAGGGTCATTTGGAAAAGTACCGAAAAAAATAAAGGAAAAGGTTGATATTGTATTTGAATCCAGCCAGAAATTGGTCCGGGTGATTGAAGATTTTCTTAATATCACGCGAATTGAATTGGGCAAGATGAAATATGAATTGACTGAATTTGATCTTAAGAACTTAACCGAACAAGTTCTTAAAGAATACGAAGCGACAGCCAAGAATCAGAAAATCAAATTATCCTTTACGGCTGACAAGGGTGAGTACTTGGTTTATGGCGACAGTGGTAAAATCGGTCAGGTAATTTCCAATGTTATCGACAATGCGATTAAGTACACGCCGGCCGGTTCGGTAAAGGTAGCGGTTAAGTCCGGTGATGGAAAGGTGAGGATTGATGTCACCGACACCGGTGTCGGTTTGGAAGCGGAGGAAATTGAAAAACTGTTTCAAAAATTTGTTCGGGCTGATGATGAGGGGAAGATAAATGTCAAAGGTACCGGTCTGGGAATGTTTGTCGCCAAACAAATCATTGAAGCCCATCAAGGACAAATTATCGCCAATTCGCCCGGCAAGGACCAGGGCTCCACTTTTACCCTTGAATTACCTGATGCCGCCTCGGCTAATCGAGAGGAAATAAAGCAAGCAGGAGAGTAAGTGTTGTCACCGGCCGACAGAATCAGAGAAATTTTTTGCGGAGGAGAAAATACATTTTAAATAAAGGGGATTTTGGCTTGATTTTTATTTCAGTTTGTCGGCTATTGCCAACAAAAGACATCGGGTTAGACTGATATTAGATTTCCCGGAAAATGGGTTCCGGGAAGAACTGATCTTTGAAAGGAGGTGAGAACATCATTATGATCCCGGAAGAACTAGTGCCAGGATTTTCCTCTGACTCAACCTCAAGCCAACAAAATCCTTGGTTCAACTATCCTGACCCAAAAATCCCTGAGCGGAGGAGGAGTAAGGATAGGAGGAAGAGATATAATACTAGTTATCCTTCCTTTTCACCCTTGGGCATTCGTTTGCCACTTGAGAAGTAGCAGGCAAAAAATCCATATGAGAGGAGGTGTTAGTATGTCCGGCAACGGCGGTAATCACAACGGTGGTGGTTGCGGCGGAGGTGGTGGTGGCAGGAAGAAGTAATCCCTGTCAGACACTTGGCGGCAGGTCATGACCTGCCGCCTATTTTATTTATGTGTTATCCTAATAAAAATTATGCTTAATATTCCTTTTTACAAAAATACTAAAGATGACACTCGTTGCTTGCCAGCTTGCTGGCGGATGGTTTTAAAATATTATTTGCCGAATAAAAATTATCCCTATCACATATTAGATCCCCTGATTGGTCATAAGCCGAAACAATGGACTTGGCAGAGTCAAGGATTACTATATTTAGCCAATCTGGGATTTGAGGTGGTTAATATTGAAAATCTCGACTATAAAAAGTTTGTTCGCCAAGGAAAAAAATATTTAGCCCAAATTTGGAGCAAAGAGGTTTTTGAAGTTCAAGAAAAATATTCTGATTTAGATAATGAACAGATACAAGCCCGGAAATTGATCAAGAATCCCTTAATTAAATTAATAAATAAAAAAATTTCTATCAGTGATATTGAGAGGTATTTCTATGACGGCTTTTTGGTTATGATATCAATTAACCCTTACGTTTTGGAAAGAAAGAAAGGATATGCCAGTCATTTGGTTCTAATCACGGCAATAGAAGATAATAATATTACTTTCCATGATCCGGGATTGCCACCAATTAAAAATCGGAAAGTTGGTCGAAAAACTTTTATCAAAGCAATGTCTAAGCCTTGGAAAGAAGATAATAATCTTATTGCGGTTAAGTGGAAGGAGATATGAGCATGATTCAAGCTAAAAACATCCACAAGAACTACGGCTCACTGACTTTGTTGGCTGATGTTTCTTTCTTGGTGGAAGAAGGGGACAAGGTGGCCCTAGTCGGAGACAATGGGTCCGGCAAGACCACTTTGCTTAAAATCATTGCCGGTCTGGAAGAACTTGATGGTGGTGAAATTAAGCTGGCGAAAGATCTTCGCCTCGGCTATTTGCCCCAAGACACGAGCTTGACCGGAGAGGAAACGGTCGGCGAGCATCTTCGAGCTTTACTCGGCATCGACAAGATTGAAAAGGAACTGGAGAACTTGTCGCCAGATCTTCACCAACCCGATCAGGCCCAAAAGTATAATCAGCTACACGAAGAGTACTTGCGTTTAGATGGTTATACTTTTACCTTCAGGTTGAAGGCAATCATTTCCGGATTTGGTTTAACCGAGGACGATATTGATAAGCCGTTGACGGCCTTGAGTAGCGGACAGAAGAGCAAAGTGGCCTTGGCCGGAGTTCTTCTCCGGGGGGTTGATTTACTTCTACTTGACGAACCAACCAATAATCTTGATTTACCAGCTCTCATTTGGCTTGAGGAATTCATCCGGCAAATTTCGGCGACTTGCATTGTCGTCTCTCATGATCGGCAATTTCTTGACCGGACGACCAAAAAGATTTTCCGGCTAGACTCTCGCCAGCAAACCCTGATTGTCTCTGGTGGTACCTACAGCGATTATTTGGCCAGATTGGCCAAAGAAAATGCCAGGCAAGAGACCGAATACACCCTCCAGCAAAAAGAGGTTAAGCGCCTAACCGAAACCGCTAGGAAAAAACGCCAATCATCAGAAAAAGGGTCACACTGGCAGGGGAGCGATGGAGACAAGCTGCTCAAGGGTTTCAAGCGTGAACGGGCCGGACAATCGGCCCGGGCCGCCAAAGTGATTGAGAAGCGGATTGGCCAGATGGAGAAAATTGAAAAGCCGTTTGAGTCCGATGATTTTGCCATTCCGCTTGAGGCAAAAACCGGCCCCGGTCGGCGCCATTTGTCTTTGAGTGACGTGGTTGCCGGTTACCCTGATGGCTTTCGTGTTGGTCCGTTATCTTTGGACATTTCCTACGGCAATCGTCTGGGAATCATTGGTTTGAACGGTTCGGGCAAGTCAACTCTACTCAAGACAATTACCGGCAAACTGCCACCGCTGGCCGGCGAGGTCAAGCTCGGTTCCGGCGTTAAAGTTGGTAATTTGATGCAAGAACACGAAACTTTGCCTCGAGATTTGTCATTACTTGAGTGTGTGATGAAGCAAGCGAAATTGGGTCGCCAAGAGTCCTATGCCAAACTGGCCAAGTTTGGCTTTGATAAAAGCCGCGTCAAGCAATTGGTTGGGACTCTAAGTCCCGGCGAGCGAGCTCGCCTGCTTCTGGCCATCTTCTCCGCTCGGTCGGTGAATACATTAATTCTTGATGAACCGACCAATCACCTGGACTTGGCTGCCCTTTTTGCCTTGGAAAAGACCCTGTCAACTTACACCGGAACGGTCATTCTTGTCTCACATGACCGCTACTTTCTCGAGCGGGCTAAACTTGACTCCACTTACATCTTGGCCGAAGGGTCACTGACTCGCGTGGCTGATTATTCCGCCTTTACGAACAAACCTAAAAACGTGCCTAAAAACAACGCCTGAAAATACTGGCATTCTCTATCTCTACAAGAAAAGTGCGGGCATCGAAACCTGATTTGTTTAGCGTTATAACATTTGCTATGGTTATAAGTAAGATGAAAGATCTGGAGATTTTCACAATAACCAACTCGGAGGATATAATTTCACTCTATCCGGAAGCGGATTCTAATCGTAAAATTAAAATAAAAACCGACATCAAAAAAGACATCGGAGACGCGGCGGTCGGAAACAGAATCATTTATGGCGCCAGATTGAAGGGAAAGATTGTCGGAACAATTCAATTAGTTTTCAGAATGGACAAGACGTTTTATGCTGATGGGAAGGCCAAAGCGCACCTGCATCACGCTAGAGTTCGACAAGAATCAAGGGGGATAGGGATCGGTTCTTATTTGGTAAAAATTATCACTGATGAGGCGCGGGCTCGCAAATTTAAAGAGGTGACTCTAGGGGTTGAAGAAACAAATATCAATGCGGTCAAACTGTACGAAAGACTGGGATACAAGGAGTTTATGCGCGAGGAAGGAGATGAGGGCGAAATTATCATCGGAATGAGTAAAAAATTGTAATTTTATGAAATATCCATCACTGACAAAATTAGTGGAGAAATTAAAATCCTCATCGCGAGTAAGAGGTATATTTACTACCGGCACCACCGCCTCGCAACTTAATCCTTCAAGCGACATTGATCTGATTGTTTTGTTGGACAAAAATGATGAAGATCTCAAGTCTGTTTATACCACGGTTGAGGGTCGGTTTGCTGATATTTTTTTCTTTGACGTTGATTTCATCCATAAATTACAGACCAAGCAAGAAGTCTCCGCGAATGATTTTGAGGGAATGTTTGCCGAGTGGTTAATGAAAGGGAAGATTGAATATGATCCCGACAACCTATTGACGATGTTTAGAAACAAGATCGTTCAAAACCCTCTTTCTCAAAATATTCTGAAAACCGAGAAAACAAATTTTTGGCTTAAAATAAATTATAACTTTATCGCCAATTCTCGTTATTATCAGGCCCCTGATTCGCTCTACCATAAAGCCCTGGAGTTCCGTCTACTTTACAGTGTGATGGAACTTACTACTGCCTACTTCGCTTTCCGCGATATCCCATGGCGGGGTGAGAAGATGGCCGTAAGATATTTTGAGCAAAATGATCCGGAATTTCTCTCAATTTTTCAAAAATATATCCAAAGCTCCAATCTTGAGGAGAAGATGAAGCACTATCAAGACCTATTTGCAAAAACTTTTTTCGGCGATTATCGGGAATGGGAGAAAGATTTTATTATTCCCCTTTCGTGGAAAAATGGTTATGAAGAGAATCGCCTTAGTTTCTGGAATGATTTAATAAAATGAAATTTATCTACCCATTGACAATAAATCGACACCAGAGCACACTTCGGGTAGATAATCTTCCGGAGCAGATTCCGGAGAAAACTTGGTCTTCGAAAGGAGGTGAATCTGATGTCTCGATACTTGTTTTTAGTGGTGATTGTTCTCTGTCTGGTTGGTCTCTCCGGTTGTCCACTAGATCCCTATACGGCGACCCTCCGGGTCAAAAACATCAGCTCGCATTACCTCGTAGAGGTCAACGTCGTCTCTTCTTCTTCCACGACTTGGGGCACAAATCGGTTACCGGCGACGCTAGCGCCAAACTCCTACTACGATGTCCGCGGATTGCCGCCGGGTTGGTATGACCTCCGGGTGGTGTCTTTCACTGGCGACTGGAGCGCCCGTTTCGACGTTTATCTCGAAGCCGGGACCACTAGGGAGTGGACCATCTTCGACGCGAAGAGTCTCGAATTGTCAGACGAATTGTCAACGCCAGAGACCGCTTTGGTCAATTGACTATCTTGTCTCCAAAGACCTGTTCCATTCCTTTTAGCGAATGGAACAGGTTTGTTTTTTTATTTACAGAAAAATTCCCGTCCAAATCCTAAGAGATTGAACGGGAATTAACGAACAGTCAAGAAATGGAGGATTGGTCATCGCGTGGTTGCCAGAGCTTGCCAAATTTCGGTCGCGGCTTGGTTCAAAGCCGCCCGACTGGCTTGGTTTAAAGCCGAAGCTTGGTATTCGGACTGGCTTTCGCTGAAGCCTAAACCATGTTGGATCTCCGTGGCGCTTTGGGTGGTGAAGGTTCCCTGGCAAGGGGTCGAGCGCATCACCCGGCCGGTCGCCGTTTGAATTAGCTGGATATCCAAGCCGACCACACCGGTTCGGTTGGTGATGATCTTCTTCTGGCCAACATTAGCGCTGGAGATGAGATTGCCAGCCTGGCCCAATCCGCGTCCGCCGCCAATAATCGAGAGTACCCGGCCAGCGATTTTGGTATCGAAACCCTTCTTCTGTTCATCCAGACCATCGGTCTCGGTGAACTCGGTGACTGTACCCCGAATGACGAAAATCTCAGGATAACGACCCGGATTATCGCGATAAGTGGGGTAATCAATCACGGCCAGATTGCCGATCCGGGTCAAGACACTGGTGAGCTGGGCGGCCATGCCATAACCCAGCTTTTCGCTCAGTGGGGCCGATGGGCTAATCGCTTGAGGATGGTGCATCTGAGTGGCGATTAACCAGTTGGAGATGAAGTAAGACTGTTCCGGCGCGCCAGGCGTGATGCCACCGCCGGAAGTGATGTCTTGGGCCGCCATCACAAACGGCTCTTCCACGGTGACGTAGAAGGTCGGTTTCGACGGGTCCGCGGGGATGGAGATGAGCTCCACTTGTGACTGGGGGTTGGCCCCAGTCTGAGCGGCCACCTCCCGACCGTCACCCAGCAGTTTGTTGCGATTGCGTTGCGCCTCGGCCGAGTAGGCCAAGAGCAAAACAACGAGCATAAGCCCGATTCCAACAGAGTGGATCTTCATGACCCAATTCCTCCTTTTTTTGACAAGGTGCCGACAATCAGCACCGTTTACCTGTTTTTAGTATGGTTAAAGATATTATAAATGTCAATGAATCAAAAATTATTTGACTAGCTAAGCGAAGAAAATGAAATAAGGAATTTACCTCTGTAACCAGTTTAGAAATTTGACTTATTCTTACATTTTCACTACACTAGTAAGAAAGTAGGAATTACTTAATTTATGATAAAAAACCATGGTTAATAAAAGTATTCAAAAGACGACCAGTAAAGGCCAAATCACTTTGCCGAAGGCTTGGCGAGGAAAATTCAAGACCTCTCATTTCGCCCTCAAGTGGCAAGATGATAGCCTAACAATCAGGCCGGTGGACATTGATCAACTGGAGGAGACGATTGTCTTTTCGGCCGAGCGCGATAATCAAGGTCGGGGACTACCAGCCAAAGACCTCTTGAGGATTATAAAAAAGATTGATGGATAAAATCGAAAAGCTGTTCCAAAAAAAGAGCCCTAGAGATCGAGAGCAGATCAAGGCAATTGTCTTTCTGATTGAAATCAACGACCTAAAGTTATTGGCGGTAAAGAAACTGGCTGGTGCTAAAAGTCTTTACCGAGTTCGAATCGGCAAATATCGCTTAGTCTTTGAAAAGTCAAAAGGCCTAAATCTAATTAGAGAGATTGGAATAAGAAACGAAAAAACTTATCGCCGGCTTGATTAAATTGAAACTTGCCTGAATCAGTGGTAAAATCAAAATCTATGACAAGCAATCGTAAAAAAATCTTATTATCCGGGGTTAAGCCGACGGGGCGTCCGCATATTGGCAATTATTTCGGGGCGATGAAGCAATTTGTTGATATGCAAGAAGATTACGATACCCTGATTATGGTGGCCGACCTGCACGCTTTGACCACCGTCCACGATCCGTCGGCTTTGCGGGCCGATATTTTGGATTTAGTCTTTGACTATTTGGCTATCGGTCTTGACCCGAGTAAGGTGACGCTTTTTCGTCAATCGGACGTGCCGGCTCACACCGAATTGGCTTGGATCTTTAATTGTCTGACCACTATGCCTTATCTAATGCGCGCCCATGCCTATAAAGACGCGGCGGCCAAAAATAAAGAGATTAATGTCGGGACTTTTGACTATCCGATGCTGATGGCGGCCGATATCTTGCTTTACGATACCGATATCGTCCCGGTCGGCCAAGATCAAAAACAACATGTGGAATACGCCCGGGATACGGCCGAGAAATTCAATCGCATCTTTGGTGAGACTTTCCGACGACCAGAAGAATACTTAATGTCCGAAGTGGAAACAATTACCGGTATCGATGGCCGAAAGATGAGTAAGAGTTACAACAATACCATTCCGCTATTTGCCGGTGAAGATGACATTCGCCAAGCGGTAATGAAAATCGTCACCGATTCCAAAGAAACCACTGAACCGAAAGACCCGAATACCGATGCTGTCTTTGCTTTGCACAAATTGTTTTCCACCGATGATTTGGCTGATATCCGAAAACGCTATGAACAAGGTGGTCTGGGCTACAAAGAATCAAAAGAGATATTAATTGAGAATATGAATAAATATTTGGCACCTCTTCGCGAAAAGCGAGCTGATATTACAAATGATGCCACCACTGCTATCCAAATCCTAAAGAACGGTGCCGAGGTGGCCGGCGATCGGGCTCGCCTTAAAATGATGACGGTTAAAGAAAGAGTCGGTCTGACACTTTAACCAATTAACAAGTAATCTTCTTCTTTATCTTACTGCCTTATGGCCAGTAAAGTAAAATTTAGCCATTGGCGGACAGCAACGGCCGTCATCATAGACTTTTTGGCGCAACACCGGCGTTCGGCAATTTTAGTTTTGATATTTGGTATTATTTCGGCGATTGGCAACGGGGCCGTACCCTATATCACCGGTCGGTTATTTGACACTATCATTACCCCCGAGACGATCAATATCACCGGTCGGGCTATTCCGACTTATGTCGTCTTTATCCTTATTTTAGTCATCATCCAATTGGTGGTTATGGCCATTGAATATCGCTTGACCTTATTGCGTTCAGTTATTTCTTTCCACGCCCGTTTTGACTATCAGAGTAAGAGCTATGCCAAGTTGCTTGAATTACCTCTGTCTTTTCACAAAAAGCGCAAGATCGGCGAAGTTCATTCTAAAATTTCCAATGCCGGCGGTGGTTTTGAATTGATCAGTGACCGCGTTCTTGGTAGTTTGGGCCCGCAATTTTTGACAATATTTGTCGCTATCTCTTTTTTGATCAGCATTAATCCGATTTTGGCTTTAATCGCCACCGGAATGGTTCTCTTTTATGTTTCTATCGCTTGGCTCTTTATTCGCGACAGTGCTGATTGGCAGAAAAAATTGATTAAGGGTTGGGGGCAATCTTATGGTGATACTTACGATGTCATCAATAATGCCCAAACTGTCAAGCAAGCGGTAACGGAAGATACCGAACAAAAAAAGATTAACAAACGCTTCGTGCAAAATATTTTTCCTCATTGGTTTGTTATGGACAAAATTTGGCAGTCCTTAGACTTGGTTCGGGGTCTAGTCGTTATTGTTTTGCAGGTCATTGTTTTTGCTTGGTCTATTCGTTTAGTTTTGGCCGGCAGTATGACCATTGGTGAATTGATTGCCTTCAATAGTTATTTGGCGATGCTCTTTGCCCCTTTTACCAGTTTGATGCAGATGTGGCGAATGATTCAGACCGGCATTTTAGACATCTCGGCCGTAGAAAAAATTTTAAATACCCGTTCGGAAACTTATCAACCAAAAAATGCTCTTAAAATTAACGATATTCGTGGAGATGTAGAATTTAAGAATGTCTTTTTTCGCTATGAAGCCGGCAAGCCGGTTTTGGAAGGCATATCTTTTTCCGTTCAAGCCGGCCAAGTGGTGGCGCTGGTCGGGGAATCGGGTGTGGGCAAAAGCACTTTGATTGATCTTTTGTCCGGCTATTACTTTGCCCAAAAAGGTCAGGTTTTAATTGATGGTCATAATATAAAACGACTACCGCTTAAAATTTTGCGATCGCATTTGGGTATTGTCCCCCAAGAAGTAACTTTGTTTAACGATACGATTAAAAGTAACATTGCTTATGGCAATCCAAATGCCTCTTTTGCTGAAATTGAACAATCGGCTAAAGAGGCCCATGCCTTAACTTTTATCGAAAAATTCCCGAAAAAATGGAAACAATTGGTCGGCGAAAGGGGAGTTAAGCTCTCGGTCGGTCAAAAACAAAGGGTGGCCATCGCCCGAGCGGTTTTGCGTCGACCAAAAATCCTTATTCTTGACGAGCCGACTTCCGCCCTGGACGCTCGCTCGGAAGAAATTATTCAAAAGTCATTGAATAAGTTAATGAAGGATCGGACGACTTTTATTATCGCTCACCGGATTTCCACCGTCCGCAAAGCCGATTTGATCTTGGTTTTTGATGAGGGCCGCATTACCGAGCGGGGAAGTCATGAAGAATTAATGAAACTAGCTGGGGGAAAATATCGTCAGCTTTACGAATTGCAAATCGGTTTGCATCAATAAAATAAAACCGCCCTTGCCTAATTAAGAGGTTGGTAGTAAATTAACTGAAGACATTGAGTGGGGGAGAAAGGAGGTCTGATGATCCTCAAAGTCGGTCAGGATGTTTATCTGACCAAACGCCAAATTCTTATTGACCAGTGTGTGGTTGTCTCCGCCACCAACGGACATATCCGCTTACACTGCCGACGTTTTGACGTTGAATTGGAGCTCGTTTGTTTTGCCGGCCAAAGTTATTACCGATCGGCAAATGGTCGGGGATCCAAAGACGAGACGGCAACCACTTACCACGATTCAGCTGCTGATTTTTACGAACTGCGGCCACACTAGGAGCCACCGGCATTGTCGGTGGCTTTTTACTGCCGTTGCCGGCTCAGGGCCGACATGGTAGGATTGAGTGATAAAAAAACAATTACCTATGTCCAAACGAATAAAAATCAGTGAATTGGAAAATCAGATCGGCAACGAAGTAAAAGTGGCCGGCTTTATTCACGGCCGGCGAGATCACGGCAAGTTGATTTTTCTTGACTTACGCGACGAAAGCGGCCGAGTACAGATGGTCGCTTTACCGAATCATAGCGAGGCCCACGAAGCGGCAAGCGAATTACGTTCCGAGTGGGTGGTGGAAATAACCGGACAAGTTAATAAGCGACCGGAAAAGATGGTTAAAGCCGACGAATTAAACGGTAATTTGGAATTAGAGATTACCGCTATTTCGGTTTTAAACCAATCCAAGACCCCACCTTTTGCCGTTGATGCCGATAGTGCAAATATTGATGAAGCCGTTCGCTTAAAGTACCGCTATTTGGATTTACGCACCGACCGGATGCAAAAAAATATCCGTCGGCGCAGTGATTTTGTCCGTTATTGCCGTGATTACCTTTACGCCAATGACTTCGTTGAGATTGAAACTCCGCTTTTAACCGAATCAACACCGGAAGGTTCACGGGATTTTGTCGTCCCGTCCCGCCTGCAACCGGGAAAATTTTATGCTCTGCCTCAATCACCTCAACAATACAAACAACTTTTAATGGCCGGGGGATTTGAACGCTATTTCCAACTGGCCCGGGCGATTCGTGACGAAGACTTACGAGCCGATCGGGGTTTTGAACATACGCAAATTGACTTGGAAATGTCTTTTGTCAACCAAGAAGATGTTTTGCAAACAGTTGAAGAGATGATTACCACCGCCGTTGAAAAGATGGGTCTCATCATTAAAGAAAAACCCTTCCCACGCCTTACTTATGCCGAATCAATGGCTAAATATGGAGCGGATAAATTTGATCTGCGGACAAAAGAAGATAAAGAAGCCGGTATTTTGGCCTATGCCTGGGTGATTGATTTTCCTTTTTTTGAAAAAACCGATAATGGCAAGTGGACTTTTACCCACAATCCCTTTTCGATGCCCAAGACCGAACATTTGGACTGGTTGCTTAAAGGCGAAAATATTGAAAAGATTTTAACCACTCAATACGACTTGGTTTGTAACGGTTTTGAATCGGCCGGTGGCAGTATCCGCGCCCATCGGCCGGAAATCTTGGCCGCTACTTATAAAGTGATGGGTTACAGTGAGGAAGAAACCGCCGAGCGAATCGGTCATATGCTGGAGGCCTTTAGTTTCGGCGTTCCGCCTCATGGTGGCATCGCGGTCGGCGTTGATCGCAGTCTGATGAATTTAACCGGCGCGACCGAATTGCGCGAAGTTCAAGCCTTTCCGATGACCCGTGGCGGGGGCACGGCCGTGATGAAAGCACCAAAAGAATTAACCGCCGAGCAATTAGCCGAATTACACCTTCAAATCAAATCGCCAAAACAAAATAAAAACAATTGACACTGTTAAGTTTAGCGTTATATAATCAATCTAGATAAAAAATTGAATCACGCTATTTTTTCGGGGCCGGATGAGTCTCATAAACGATTGATTTCCGGGCCTATCTCGGGAATCAGAGAACCTCCTTTCTGTCGGTTCATCCGGCCCCACTTAAGTTTCCGTTGATTACTATCAGCGGAGCTTTTTTTTATCAGTAAAAACGGTATAATAAAGTGATATGTCTTCCCATTTTGTTGTCAAATCCGAAAATTTCGAGGGTCCGTTGGATTTACTCTTGCAATTAGTCGAAAGGAAAAAACTCCATATCAATGAAATATCCTTGGCCAAGGTGGCCGATGATTATCTTAACTATCTTGCCGGTCAACATCATTTACCGAAAAAAGATGTGGCTGATTTTTTAGTTATCGGCTCGACTCTGGTGTTTATTAAATCTCTATCCTTACTACCGACCTTGGAACGAACCGAGGAAGAAACCGGGGATATTGAAGAGCTGGAGAGGCGATTGGTTATTTATCGTCGCTTTAAAACTTTAAGTGAAAAGATTAAACACCACTTTGGTCGTCGGCCACTTTTTCCGCGTCAAGAAAAAAGAAGGATGGAGACAATCTTTGCCCCGGGAGCGGATGTCTCAATGGAAAATATTGTCCAAGCCGGACAAAAAGTGATTGCCAATCTGCCAAAGACTGAAATTCGACCCCAAGCGGTCATTAGAAAAACAATCAGCCTGGAAGCGGTGATAGACCACTTAACCAAAAGAATCCAATCCTCCCTCCGGCTTAAATTCAAGGATTTGGTCGACCGCGAACGGTCAGAAAAAATCGAAGTGATTGTTAACTTTCTCGGCTTATTGGAATTAGTCAGACAAGGTATCTTAACTGCCGATCAAAATCGACCTTTTGCCGACATTGAGATGGAAACCAGTCAGGTTGGTTTACCCCGTTACGATTAAACTTGGACAAGGCGAAAAATGGCTATATACTATAGAAAATATGGATATTCCGGCAAAAATTGAAGCAATTTTATTCCACCGTTCCGAACCGGTGTCTTTTGATCGGTTGGCCAAGGTTTTGGATATCCCGGCAAATACCGTTCAGGCCGGTTTAAATGAATTAAAAGACCGACTAAAAAATCGAGGAATAACCTTAATGGAAAAAGACGACCAAGTGATGATGGCAACAGCCCCGGAAGCAGCCGACTTGATTGAAAAGATAATCAAAGATGAATTATCGGAAGATTTAGGTAAAGCAGCGCTGGAAACTCTAACCATTATCTTATACCGCTCGCCGGTCGCCCGAGCTGATATTGATTATATCCGGGGAGTTAATTCATCTTTTATTTTGCGCCACTTAACAGTCAGGGGATTAATTGAGCGGGTCAGTAACCCCCATGATGCCCGTTCTTATCTTTATCGGCCGACCTTTGACCTTTTGTCTCATCTGGGTATTACCGAATTATCGGCCTTGCCGGAATTTGAAAGTATCAAGCAAGAATTAGCTGATTTTTTAATTAAAGAAAATGAAAAAACCGAATCCCCAATTAACCAATAGACTGATTATCGCCGGAACCATGCTCGCCGTCTTAAGCGGTGGTATTTATCTTTTGCCTTGGGCCGAAGCTCATAATCAATTGGCGGCCAGTATCGTGGCGGTCAATCAACCACCGCCCCACGATCCGTTTAGCGACCTAATCTTGGCGGCCGAAGCGGTGATCGTCATGGACTTAGAAAGTGGTGAAATAATTTTTGCTAAGAATGAGGATAAGTTATTACCTCTGGCTTCTATCACCAAAATAATGTCGGCAATAACGGCGGTCAATAAATTGGACAGTGAGACCATTGTCACCGTTGATGATATTTCTCTCCGCCAGGGCAGTAATGCCGGCCTCGGCCAGGGCCGGTGGTATTTAAGTGATTTGTTGGATTTTTCTTTGGTCACCTCTTCTAATGGCGCCGCCAATGCCATCGCGGCCACTTACAAACAAAAAACCGGAGAAGATTTTGTTTTGGCGATGAACCGTCTAGCCGAGGAGATTGGTTTAGCTAATTCTTATTTTATCAATCCGACCGGCTTGGATGTCGGCGGGCCTTATGGCGGATCGTATAGTACCGCCGTTGATGTGGCAAAATTATTCCGTTATACCCTGACGGAATATCCGGCCTTACTCGCCCCGACTCGCGAACCGATGATTAAGCGTCAAACCATTGATGGTGAAAATTATACCGGTCACAATACTAATAAATCCGTGACGAACATTGCCGGCCTACTGGCTTCCAAAACCGGTTTTACCGATAATGCCGGCGGTAATTTAGCCGTCGTTTTTGATGCCGGTCTGGGCCGACCATATGTGGCGGTCGCCCTAGCTTCCACCCGAGATTATCGCTTTGCCGATATTATCGCCTTGGTGCAAGCCACGATTGAATATCAATCCTACCTGACGCCTGCCCTACCTACCCTGCCTACCGGCAGGCAGGCGGTAGGCAGGGTAGTTAAGTAATTAATAATCAATATGTTTATCGACGTTCTCAAAGTTTTTATTCCGACGACGACCGCTTTTTTTATCGGGATGGCGGCCACGCCGTTTCTGACTCATTATCTTTATAAATACAAACTATGGAAAAAGCGTTCCGGCAAACAAGCCCCTGATGGGCGAGCGACGCCGATTTTTGATCGCTTACATAAAGAAAAAGAGGTTGGCACACCGCGAATGGGTGGTATTGTTATTTGGGCCAGTGCCCTGTTGACGGTCTTTTTATTCTGGCTCATCGCCCAAATCTGGCCGAATGATATTACGACCAAACTTAATTTTTTAAGCCGAAATCAGACTTGGTTGCCTTTATTTACCTTGATCACCGCCGCCGGCTTAGGCTTAATTGACGACATAATGCAAATTAAAGGCGATGGCAAATTCATTTCCGGCGGCCTGCCTTTTCGTTATCGCTTATTAGTCGTGTCGGGTATTGGCCTTGTTGGCGGTTGGTGGTTTTACAGTAAATTAGGCGTAGCGACCATTACCATTCCCTGGGGTGGAGAGCTTTTTCTTGGCATTTGGTTAATCCCTTTATTTATTCTGGTTATGCTCAGTTTATTCTCAAGTAGCGTCATTGACGGCTTGGACGGCTTGGCCGGGGGAGTGATGGCGATTATTTTTACCGCCTATGCCGGTATCGCTTTTTTCCAAAATCAAATTGATATTGCCGCTCTCTCCGCCGTTTTGGCCGGTGGAACTTTGGCTTTTTTGTGGTTTAATATCCCGCCGGCTCGTTTTTATATGTCAGAAACGGGCATCCTCGGCTTGACGACCACTTTGACCGTCATCGCTTTCTTGACCGATTCGGTAATTTTCCTACCGATTATCGCCTTACCGCTTTTGGCCACGTCATTGTCGGTCATTATCCAATTAACTTCCAAACGCTTGCGTCACGGTAAAAAAGTCTTTAATGTCGCCCCACTGCATCATCACTTTGAATCGATTGGCTGGCCGGCTTACAAAGTGGTAATGCGTTATTGGGTGATCAGTGTTATCGCCGCCATTGTCGGTATGATTTTGGTTTTATTAAGCAAGTAAGTCGATTGACCGCAAAATCGACAACATTATTTAATCTTAAGTCGGGAGAAGATTAATTATTATGCCCAAAGTTAGAAAAAATAAAATCAGACAGGCCTTTACCGTTGTTGTCTTAATAATGGCGACTTTGGGTTATATTGTTTTTCTCTCTGCCGTTTTGGGACAGGCCAGCCAAGATTTCCCGCATTTTGTTTTAATTGCCGTCAAGCAATTTATTATTTTAATCGGTGGCTTGGGACTCTTTTTTGCGGTCAGTAAAGTGCCGTTTAATTTTTGGCGTAAATACGCTTTAATTTTATTTATGACGGCCATTTTTGTCAGTCTGTTAACCTTTATCCCGGGCCTCGGCTTGGAAGCCGGCGGCGCCCGGCGCTGGCTTATTATTGGTGGATTGTCTTTCCAACCGGCTGAATTATTAAAATTTGCTTTTGTTATTTACGCCGCCGCTTGGTTGACGGCTTTTAAATATCAGGTCCAAACCATCAAATACGGCCTAGTCCCGCTTTTGGTTTTAATCGGGCTGGCAACCGGCATTTTGGCTTTGCAAAAAGACACCGGCACGATCATCGTCATTATCACCACCGGCGCGGCAATGTTTCTGGTGGCCGGTGGTAAATGGCGGCATTTTATCCTAATCGGTCTATTCTCACTTCTTTTAATCGGAGGACTAATCGTCAGTCGACCTTATATTATGGAGCGAATGCTCACTTACTTAAATCCCAACAGTGATTTACTCGGCTCATCTTATCAAATCAACCAATCATTGATTGCTATCGGTTCAGGCGGGATTACCGGCCGAGGCTTCGGCCAAAGTGTGCAAAAGTTCAGTTTCTTACCCCAACCGATTGGTGACTCCATTTTTTCGGTCGCCGCCGAAGAGTTTGGTTTGATTGGTGCCGGTTTAATCATTATGTCATTTATCTTTTATGCTCTCTGGGGCTTAAAAATTGCCAGTCGAGCGGCCAATGTCTTCGGTAGACTATTGGCCGTCGGTCTTGTTATACTAGTTATATCGCAATCGTTTATTAATATCGGCGCCATGATTGCTGTTTTTCCTTTAACGGGAATACCGCTCATTTTCTTCAGCCAGGGCGGTACCGCTCTTTTGTTTGCTTTATTGGAGTCAGGGATTATTAGAAATATCGCCGAAAAAAGCGCTTAAGTATAACTCAAAAGACAATGAAGATCCTGTTAACCGGCGGAGGGACCGGCGGACATTTCTATCCGCTAATCGCCGTCGCTCAAGAAATCAACAATATCGTTTTTGCTAAAAAATTGGTTCGGGCCAAATTATATTTTATGTCCGACCGGCCCTATGATCGAGATTTGCTTTTAGCCAATGACATCATTTTTGTTTCGGCCCCGTCGGGAAAATTAAGGCGCTACTTTGCTTGGCAAAATCTGATTGACCCCTTTAAACTGATCGCCGGGATTATTATCGCCACTTGGAAAATGTTCTGGCTTTATCCCGACGTCGTTTTCAGTAAAGGTGGTTATGCCAGCCTGCCGGCCTTATGGGCGGCTCGTCTTCTCCGTATTCCGGTTTTTATCCACGAATCTGATTCGCGACCGGGACGGACTAATCGCTGGTCGGCAAAATTTGCCAAACGAATAGCCGTTTCTTACCCGGAAGCGGCCGGCTACTTTCCGGAGGAAAAAACGGCGGTTACCGGCAATCCTTTGCGGGAAGGTATTCTCCATCCGGTCAAGAAGGGAGCGCATAAATTTTTAGAATTACCCGAAGACCGACCGGTGATTTTGGTCTTGGGCGGATCCTTGGGAGCCGGTAAAATCAATGAGACGATTTTAGAGATTCTGCCCCGTTTATTGAATAATTACAGCGTCATCCACCAAACCGGCCCCAAACATTTCAACGAAATCAAAAATCGTAGCCAAGTTATTCTGGCTGATAATGAAAATCGTGCTTATTACAAGCCTTTCGACCAATTAGACGACCTGGCTTTGAGGATGGCCGCCGGGGCCGCCGGTTTGATTATTACCCGCGCCGGTTCGGTGATTTTTGAAATCGCTTATTGGCAAGTGCCAGCTATCATCATCCCCATTCCCGAGACAGTCAGTCACGACCAACGCAGTAATGCCTTTACTTATGCCCGTTCCGGCGGTGCTTGGGTGATTGAAGAAAATAATTTATCGGCTTCGGTTTTATGGTCGGAAATTGAACGATTTTTTGCTACCCCGACCCTGGCTAAGGAAATGGTCGAGGGCGCCAAAACTTTTGCCCGACCGACAGCCGGCCGATTGATTGCCGAAGAAATCGTTAATATTGCCTTAAGCCATGAAGACTGAATCAATCATTACCCGTTTTGCCCCCAGTCCGACCGGAAATTTGCACTTAGGCGGCGCCCGGACGGCCTTATTTAATTATCTTTTTACCGCCAAGCAAAACGGTCGGATCATTTTGCGTATCGACGACACCGACAACGAACGCTCTCGACCGGAATATGAAGAAAGTATCAAAAGTGGCTTAGCTTGGCTCGGTCTTTCTTTTGACCAAGAAATCAAACAATCGGAACGAACCGATATTTATCGCCGATATTTAAAACAATTACTGGCCGGCGGCCAAGCCTATGTCTCGACCGATGAGGGGGGACGGGAACCGGTGATTCGCTTTAAAAATCCCAATCGCTTAATCCGGTTTACCGATCTTATCCGTGGTAATATTGAATTTGATACCAGTGACTTGGGTGATTTTGTCATCGCTAAAGACGAAAACCGCCCACTCTATCATTTGGCTTCGGTCATTGATGATCGAGAACTGGGCATTACTCACATTATTCGCGGCGAAGACCATATTTCTAACACCCCCCGCCAAATCTTAATTACCGAAGCCCTGGCCGTCGCCGATGAGATTAAACCGACAGTGGCTTACGCTCATATTCCGCTTATCTTGGCTCCGGACCGCTCAAAATTATCCAAGCGCCATGGGGCGGTTGACCTTCGCCAATACCGCGAACAAGGTTATTTGCCGGAGGCGATGATTAATTTTTTGGCAAGCCTAGGCTGGTCGGCCCAAGCAGGCAAGGAGGGGACTAATCAAGAAATTTTTACTTTGACTGAATTGACTAAACTTTTTTCTCTGGACGGTATTCAAAAAAGTGGAGCGGTCTTTAATCAAGATAAATTAGATTGGTTTAATCGCGAGCAAATCAAACGCTTGCCGGCCGACGAACTATTCACTCAAATCAAGAATCAATTACCGGAAAATATTTTTACCCGGCCAACCTATAGCGACGAGCGGTTGCGCCAAATCATTCCGCTCATCACCGAACGCATTACCGTCTTTAACGACATCCGGAGATTAGCCGAAGAAGGCGAATATGACTTTTACTTTTCGCCACCCGGTTTAGCTAAAGAAATGCTCGGCCCGGCAAAATATCTGGCTCAAACCAAGGAGATAATTGATCAGATTGATAAAGATGATTTCACGGCGGAAGTGATTAAAGACAAGCTATGGGATTTTGCCACCGCCAATGGTCGCGGAGAAGTCTTATGGCCACTCCGAGTCGCTTTAACCGGCCGAGAAAAATCACCCGACCCTTTTACCGTGGCCGCCATTATCGGCAAGGAAGAGACCTTGTCTCGGATAAGTTACGCTTTAACCCTATGAAAAAGAACCCGCAAATCATTGTCTTGCTTTTTTGTTTATTCCTCGCTTTAGCCGGCAAACCGGTACCGGTTGTTGGTAATGTGGAAAACCTGAAAAAGGAAATTCAAAGTCATAGCAGTGAAATCCAACAAATTGAAAAAGAGATTGCCGAATACAGTCAACGATTGTCGCAAGTTAAAAGTAAAGCCAATACCTTACAAACAGAAATAGAGCGAATCGATTTAACCCGCCAAAAATTATCAGCCGATATTAATCTGACGACCAAAGAAATCCAAACGACTGAATTAACGCTTGAAAAATTAAACTTAGAAATTGCCGACACAGAAAAAGAAATCACTAATCGGCGAATGGTAATGGCTGAAGCAATAAAAAAAATAAATTTAATCAATACCGATAATATCGTTGAGATTTTTTTAACTCATAATTCACTATCCGATTTTTTGCAAGAAACCAACGCCCTGGAACGCCTGCAAGAAGAAATGAAAAGTAATCTTCTGGCCTTACAAGATCACCAAGTGGCCATGGCCATCCGGATGACTGAAGAAGAACGGGAACGGCAGGAATTGAGTACGCTCCAGAACCGTTTGGCCAGCCAGAAATCGATTGTTGATCGCGAACGGACACAACAAAACGCTTTATTAACTTCAACCCGAAATGAAGAAAGTACTTACCAACAACAATTAGCCAAACGGCTGGAGCAGAAGAAGCAAATTGAGGCGGAAATTAGACGGATTGAAGAACAAATCAGAGTGGTGATTGATCCGAGCTCTTTACCCAGTCCGGGTAGTGGTGTTTTAAGGTGGCCGTTAAAAGAAGTCCGGATTACCCAATATTTCGGCAACACGCCATTTGCGACGCAAAACCCTCAAGTTTATAGCGGTAAAGGTCATAGTGGCATTGACTTAGCGGCCAGTGTCGGCACGCCGACTTACGCCGTCGCCGACGGGCGAGTGACCGGGATTGACGACACCGATCGCGTCTGCCCGGGGGCGTCTTACGGTAAATGGTTGTTGCTGGAGCATGCTAACGGCCTCTCAACCCTATACGCTCATCTATCGCATACACCGCTTAAGGAAGGCGATGCCGTCAAGGCCGGTCAAGAAATCGCCTATACCGGCAATTCCGGCTATACCACCGGTCCGCACTTACATTTTGAAGTACTGGTAACTTCCGCCGTCCGAGTAACCGATGGCATTACCGAATTAAAAAGCAAATCCTGTGCCGGTGCCGTCTATCGCTTACCCTTATCCGGCTTTAACGGTAAATTAAATCCTTTATCTTATCTTTAATTGAATTGTGAGTTATAATAGGTAATATGACTTCCGGCCACAAACAATCAGGCTTGATTAAGCTTTTAAGCTTAATTATTTTTACCATTATTATCCTATCTATCCTTAAAATTGACCTCCGAGGCCTGCTGGATTCAGAAACCATGCGTACTAATTTTACTTTTGCTTGGGAAATGGTTAAAAGCGCCCTGGCCACGGTCAAAAACTGGTGGTTCACTTACGCTTATGGACCACTAACCGCTCTTGGTGACTATTTAATGAGCCTGTGGCAGAAAGTAATTTCATTGTGGCCAAAAGGCTAAAATACCCTTATTTTAAACCATACTTTACCATACTATTTTACCCCTTGACTTTTATTTCCCACCATATTACAATGTTGACGTTACAGAGAATGCGTGGTTGACTGTAACATTAAGTTGAAAACAAATCAGATAAGGAAACTAGGGTTAATACTTAGTTTTTTTATTGCCAGCTTATTTTACGTATCGTCCAAATAGGCTTTGCAAGCCTCATAACCTTTGCGAATTTTACCCCCACGGTCGCGATCGGACCAACGCCCGATAGCAACTTAGATGAAACCCAAACAGCCATAGTTTCCGAACTAACTGTCTCGGAATATGTTGAGTTGGAGAGCTTGAGACGCGGCTTAGACGCCCGTCTGACCACTTCAATCGCTTTTTGTGAAAGCACCGACCGTCAATATGACGAGCGGACCGGACAGCCCTTGCGCGGTCTGGTAAATCCGAAAGATGTCGGGCTCTTCCAAATCAACGAAACATTCCATCAAGACAAAAGCGCTGAATTAGGTTTCGATATCTACACCCTAGAAGGTAATGTTGGTTACGCTCTCTGGTTACTTGAAAATGAAGGGACCAGACACTGGAACGCCAGCCGACCGTGTTGGAGTAAAAAAATCGCTTTAGACGCTTGATCTCGTCTCAACTCGTTTGAATGAGATCCCTACTAAAAAAGCCCCGCTTGGGGGCTTTTTTAGTTTGCAAATCACCCCGACTCTTTTTATATTAAACATCGACAAAAAAATAGCCCAACACCAAAATGATGTCGGGCCAAGTTCAATCGGCCGATAATGACTACCGATAATCAAGCCTATCGGTCGGCAGACCGGCGGAAATCGCGGCGGGGTTGTAGTCGTACCAAACGTCGCCAAGCCAGCCGGTGTTCCAGCGCCACCTGTCGCCGAGCCAGTGGAGGTAACGGACGTAGAGGTCGCCGAACCGGTCGCGGTAGATCGTACCCCAAAAGAAGACCATCTTTCCCTTCCATTCCTCGGGAATGAGGTGTGGATGGGCAAGCAGGTAGTCGAGGACATTGGCGTTCAAGACGGTTTTGTCTGCCAGCTCCTTGCGGAGCTTGTTGCCCTCGATCCACTTGCCGTTCTGTTGCCCCTTGTCGAGGTGAAGCGCCACGTCGGCGGCGTTCCACTTGAACGCGCCGCCCTTGCGGTGTTCCTCGAACTTCCAGTTGTTCAGAATAAACGGATCGGCATCATCGCAGTCGATGACGTGCTCCGGGTCGGTGATCTCGGCGTGGCCGAGTCGCACCCGACGCATCTTGGCGATGTTATCGCCCGTCGCCAACCAATCAAGGTCGGCAACGTCGGGAATACTGTTGCGAGATAGTGCCTGCTTAAGCTTGTAAGCGAGGCCGACATCGAGAGTAATATCACTCATAGTAGTCTCCTCTTCGGCGACAAAAAGTCGCGATTTTTGCCAGCGGGCCTGCCTACGGCAGACAGACCCAAGTTTTTAACGTTCTTCCTAATAAATTACTAACACTATTATTTTTATTCGTCAAGAATGGGGAGGGAATCTGGTGAGCTTAAAAACCGCCCTAAATATTTTTTGTATAAAAAAACTCCCCGGCAACTTGTAAGCGCAGGGGAGAGGATTGGCGTGCAGAGTCCGGTGAACTCTGACCTATCGGCTGGTTTCTTTACCATCCATAGAGGACAGTTTATCCCGTGGCGGATTGCACCCTCGTCCGAGAAGAGGGATGGGACCGAACTCTGCACCCCCTAATACTACTAATTATATCAAATTCTGTCAACTAAAAAATATTCCGGTGGAGAAGTGGATATTTTTTATTTTTAAACAAGCCAATTGATAAAAAACTATCTTAAGACGGAGCGGAGAAGGGAGCATGGGAGAAACAAAAGAAAAAGTAATAAAAAGAGAGACCGGCGAATCGGGTTGGAAAAAATAAATTATCGGCCGGGGAGTGGGTTTTAGATTAATACCGCGCAAAATGTATATTATGCGACATTATAATATAAACGATCCGACTCTCTCCTTTTAATTGAAGCCGGTCCGCAAAGTCGCTCACCGGTAGCGACCAACGGGCCTCGGTTAGTCAATCGAGTGGTACCCTAGTACCTCTATTTTCCTCTCTGAGGCCCTTCTTGGTGCAATGTCACCCTTTATTGCCAATGATTAATTAGGAGTCCTATTTAGCTGATTTTGATTAGCTGATTTACTTGATAAATCCAACCCTTAACCGGTCAAAATTTTCACCGTGTAATTTTGGTAAATTTTAAATAAAAGCTAAAAATTTTACTTTTTTATCCTTAACAACAGGTCCAGATACCGGTGGTAAATTCCGACTAAATCACCGAATCTTAGAATCGGCCTCAAAATTAAGTGAAAGGGGGTAGGGGGCTTTAAGCCGGACGCCCTCTCCCCTCGCCTACCGGGGTAGGCCTTGATTTTTTTGTCAATCTCCACTATACTGGCAATAATAAATTTAACAGTAAGTATTTCCTTATGGCACATCGTAAAGCGGGTGGATCCGCTAAAAACTTAAGAGATTCCAATCCTAAATATCTTGGCACTAAACTTTATGACGGCCAGGAAGCCAAGGCCGGAGCGATTATCGTTCGCCAGCGTGGGACCAAAATCTTACCGGGAGTTAATGTCAGTGTCGGTCGCGACCACACTCTCTATACTCGAGAACCCGGCTTGGTAAAATTCACCACCAAGAAAAAAATGCGTTTTGACGGTAATAAGCGAGTCTATAAAGTGGCCAATGTCGTCAAAAAAGATAAGTAAAAAAAAAAAAAAAACCCGACCGGGGTTGCTGGTCGGTTTTTTTATTTTGTTTATTTAGCGACAACTGTCAATTTAATTTGGGCGGTCTCAGCCGGAGCTTCCTCCCCCGCCCGGATGACCCGGTCGGACGAGCCCGCCGGTGCAATCAAAATGTCGTAATCGCCGACTTTCTTCACAACCGTTGGTAACTTTAGCCAAGACGGATCAATAACTAATTTATGCTCTCGAGACAAGGCCTCGACGATATCGTTTTCGTGGACGGCTTGATACAATCCCCCTTCTTCATTGGCCGGCATCGAAATGGTTACCACGATATCACGAAAGCGCTCAATTTCTTTCTTAAATAATTCAGCCTGAACCGCTAAATCTTGCTTAACCCTTGCCTGTCGGTCATTCAGACCGGCTAAATTAGCCTCGGTGGCCAAAACCGCCTTTTTTTGCGGTAATAGGAAATTACGGGCATAACCGGAAGCCACGGCCTTGGTTTCAAACCGAGCGCCTAATTTAGGGACACTTTCTAATAAAATAACTTTTGTTGTTGCCATATTTATTTATCTTACTTTAAATCTAATTTACACCAAAAAACGCCTCTTGTCCAGACAACGGGCCAACTACCGGCCGGTGGTTAAATAATCGATGGCTCGGCTTAATTGCGGATCACGACCGGCTTGAGCATCCTCTTCCGTCCAATCAACGACGATATCCGGCTCCAAGCCGTCAGCCGAAATCGAGTGACCGTCCGGCGTATACCAACGGGCAACCGTCACCTTAAGTGAGGTATCGCCGGATAAGGAGACTAATTCTTGAACCGAGCCCTTGCCGAAAGTTTTTTGACCGATTAAAGTGGCCGCTCCATTTCCCCGCAAAGCGCCGGCGACAATTTCCGAAGCCGAGGCGCTCCCTTGGTCGATCAAGACAACCATTTTCAGTTGATCGGTAAAGACATCAAAACCGTAACTTTTATGAACCGTTTCCTTGTCCACTTGTCCTTTTTTCTCCACTACCACCGTTTTGTCGTCCGGTAAGAACCAGCTGGAAATATGAATCGCTGCCTCCAAATAACCACCCGGATTACCCCGCAGATCCAAAATTAATTTATTCGCTCCCGAGTCAATAAATTCTTCCAGACCCTTACGAAACAGATCAGGGGCCGGAGCGGAAAAATTATACAACCGGATAACAAAGATTCCCTCGGCTAATAACTCGGTATCAATGGTCGGGATCTGAATATCATCTCGAACAATGGTGATACTTAATTCTTCAGTGGACTCCCCTCGCTTGATAGTCAGAGTAACCGGCTCTCCCTTCGGGCCACGAATGTTTTTCACTGCTTCATTAACATTCATTTTAGTGGTTTCTTCACCGTCGATCTTGATGATCCGGTCACCGGCCAAAATCCCGGCTTTTTTGGCCGGTGTATTTGGCAACGGAGCCACCACCGTCAACTGGCCGTCACGAATGCCGATTTCCATCCCCACGCCGCTAAAATTACCGGCAATATCGTCTTCAAATTGCTTTTTTTCTTCCGGTGGCAAAAAGACGGTATAAGGATCACCCAAGGATTGGGTTAAGCCCTGAATCGCTCCCCAGACCTTTTGCTCATCAGTTACCGCCGGTCGATTATCTGAATTGGTGTCAACATACTTTTCATCCAGCACCTTCCAAGCTTCCCAAAAAACCGAAAAATCAACGGTCGGCGGTTTATCTTCTTCTTTATTATATAAAGCGGTAACGCTTTCAATCGCCGGACGATTGGTATAACCGTAATAAGTACCGACAAAAAAAGCGCCGCCCCAGCCGACGATAAAAACAGACAAAGTAATCAGGAAAACCATTAAGCGTCTCATTTTGTTATTATCGCAAACGACCGGTTGGTCGTCAAATTAAAGCGACCGACAATATACAAAAAATTAAATTCCCTCTATACTTAAATCGTTCCGCTTGTTGCTAATTTTAATTTCCACTCGTGTGATCCGACAATTAAAACAAAATGGTATTATTTGGCTTGACCTGGAAAGACCGTCAATGACCGATGTGGAAAAACTGGCCGGCCAATATAAATTGCCTGATAAAATTAAAGCTCGACTCGCCATGAACACTCCTCCGGTTGAAACCGGTGCGGAATTTTTTACCATTGACGATTATGGTTATTTGGCTTTACCTTGGCCCGCTTCTTCTTTTGCTGACCAAAAGACCGATTCAGTGACAATTGTCCGCTTTATTATCGGATCGAAATTAATCGTTACCCTGCACGACCGACCAATCGCCGCTTTGGCCGAATTCAGTCGAATTTTCCAACCGGCAAATAGGCGGAAACAACCGATTATCGGTCGAGACTCCCCGGCCGGATTTATCTTGGGCGGTATTTTAAACGACCTTTACTTATCCCTACTCAAAGAAATAAAGGCGGAAGATCAAAAATTAAAATTACTCCACCGTCAACCGGTATCGGCCAGACTGACCCATTTGAAAAAAAATCGTCAGGACATTAACTCCCGGCAAAAACTCATCAATGTCCACGAACCGACCATTCGCCGTTTGATTCCGGCTTGTTTACATTTTTTTGGCCCACGTGAACAAAACGGCCTGCTGATTAAACGACGCTTTCTGGCTCTGCAAAAAGCCCTATCGGCTCTTAAACGCTTGAGTCTAACCCTTAAATACCAAAACGAGATAATTTTACTCATTACCACCGACAGGACTTTCCGCCGCCGACAAAGGTTCTTTGGTCTTGGTCTATTTATTTTAATCATTATGGTTTGGCTGATAATTTTTTACCGGTAGCAACCGAACCAACCTTATGATATTCTAAAGCCAATGATTGAATTATTTGATACCTTAAGTGGCACTCGCCGTGAATTCACGCCCTTAAAACCAAAAACCGTCGGTATTTATACTTGCGGACCGACGGTTTACTATCCGGCCCATATCGGCAATCTGCGTTCATATGTTTTTGCCGATACTCTTCATCGCCTTTTTGTCACTGAAGGTTTTACCGTCAAGCACCTCATTAATATCACCGACGTCGGGCATTTAACCGATGACGGTGATGATGGTGAAGATAAAGTGGAAGTCGCCGCTCGTCGGGAGAAAAAAACCGCGGCCGCTTTGAGCGCCGAGTATAGTGAGTTATTTTTTAAAGACTTGACCGCCTTAAATATCAAGATTGCTGAATATTCCTTTCCCAAAGCCACCGACCATATTGCCGAACAAATCGCCTTGATTGAAAAACTCCTGGCCAAAGGTCTCGCCTATCAAATAAGTGACGGTCTTTATTTTGACACCGGCCAATACCCTGATTACGAGAATCCAGTCACCGAAAAATCAACAAAATCAAGCCGAATTAAAAGAAATCCGGAAAAGAAAAACCCCCGGGATTTTGCTTTATGGAAATTTTCCCAACCGGCCGACAAACGGGAACAAGAATGGCCCTCGCCTTTTGGTACCGGCTTTCCCGGTTGGCATATTGAATGTTCGGCCATGAGTATGAAATATCTCGGCGAGACCTTTGATATTCACACCGGTGGGGCCGATCATATCCCCATCCACCACATTAATGAACGAGCTCAAGCCGAAGCGGTTACCGGCAAACCGCTGGCCAACTATTGGCTCCATAACGCTTTCGTTGTTACCGGTGAAGCAAAAATGGCCAAATCGGCCGGTAATTTTCTAACCTTGGACGATATCAAAGAAAAAGGTCATCATCCCCTAGCTTTACGCTATCTTTATCTTGGCGCCCATTACCGACAAAAAATAAATTTTTCACTGGCGGCGCTGGCCGGCGCTGAAGTCGCCCTGCTTAAATTGGCCCATTTCTTGATAGAAAACAACCATACCGCCGGCGGGCAAGTTAATGATGCTTACCGGCAAAAATACCAAGCCGTGTTGGCTGATGACCTTAATACCCCGCAAGCCCTGCCTATCCTCTGGCAGTTAATTGCCGACGAGCAATTATCAGTTGCCGACAAGTGCGAAACCCTCCTTAACCTTGACCATTATCTTGGTTTGGGTCTTGATGAAATCAACACCCCCGAACCAAGCAAAGAAGTAAAAGAACTGATACAAAAAAGAGAACAGGCCCGAGAAAACACCGACTGGGCCGAAGCCGACCGCCTGCGGGCAGAAATCGCCAAAACCGGCCTGATCGTCAAAGACACGCCAACCGGCCCAATTCTCTTGCCTAAATCCCTGGAAATGATTTTGCCTACCTAGCCCGGCCGTAAGCCTAAGCCACTGACTATTAAAAAATCTCATTTGAGTTGTCCACACTTATTACCCGAATTGATTCGGTTTGACTATTTTTAGCCGTTTTTACTCATCGGCCGATTAGGGCTTTATGTTACAATCTTTAGATGCCCACCTATACGGAAAAACCATTTCAAAAAAGTCCCCTAAAAATCCCGCCTCAAGATCTCGGTGCTGAACAGGCGCTTTTGGGTGCAATTATGCTCAAACCCGATTCCATTTACGAAATCGGAGACTCCGTTATCCCGGCTTCTTTTTACAGTTTTAAACATCGAACCATTTTTCAAGCGATGTTGGCCTTGAATGAAAAGCATGAACCGATAGACTTGGTATCTTTAAACTCTTTTCTCAAAAATCAAAAAAAATTGGAACAAGCCGGCGGGGCCAGTTATCTGTCCGAATTAACCAACGCTGTACCAACCGCTTCCAATATTAAATATTACGCCGAATTAGTGGCTAAAAAAGCTTCCTTGCGTAAATTGATTGAATCGGCTGATAATATCCTAGAACTTGGCTACAACGAATCCGAGGACTTGGATTCCACTTTGGATCAAGCCGAAAAAATTATTTTTGCCCTAACTAATTTTACCAAAAAGACTTTTACCAATATTAAAGACACTTTAGCCGATGCTTGGGACCGCTTTGATAAACTGAATAAATCAAAAGAAGGGATTCGCGGCATTCCGAGTGGTTTTCGCGATTTGGATAATCTCTTAGCCGGTTTTCAAAAATCCGACTTGATTATTCTCGCCGCCCGGCCGTCCGTCGGTAAGACTTCGCTAGCCCTGGATATTGTCCGGAACGTTGCTTGCCGGCAAAATATCAGTACGGCTATTTTCTCTCTGGAAATGAGTACTCAACAATTAGTGGATCGGATCATCGCCGCCGAGGCCCGGGTTAATTCTTGGAAATTGCGTACCGGTAAAATCTCGGCGGATGATGAATTTTCCCGTATTCGTGATGCCCTGGATTCACTGTCTAAAGCACCAATCTTTATTGATGACGAACCGTCCAATAATATTATGAAGATGAAGGCGGTCGCCCGTCGACTTAAAGCCGAACATAATCTCGGTTTAATTATCGTTGACTATCTGCAATTAATGACTCCTCAGCGCTCATCCGATTCTATGGTCCAAATGGTTACCGAAATTTCTCGCTCACTTAAGGGCTTGGCCCGCGAATTGGAAGTGCCGGTCATTGCCCTGTCGCAATTATCCCGGGCGGTTGAGGCCCGCGGTGGCCGGCCGCGCTTATCCGACCTTCGTGATTCGGGATCAATTGAGCAAGACGCCGACGTCGTGATGTTTATCCATCGTGAAGATAAATATGATGATTCGACGGAAAAGAAAAACATTGTGGAGATCTTGGTCGAAAAACACCGTAACGGACCGGTCGGTAAGATTGAGCTGTATTTTGACGAACAAAAAGTCAGCTTTAATACCATTGAAAAGGGTGATTTCGGTTCTTTCTGATATGACGGATAATCTCATCGAAAAATTAACCGCGATGTTTATCCGCTTTCCGGGTATCGGTCCGCGTCAAGCACGCCGGTTTGTTTATCATCTCCTCAGAGATAATCCGGAAAATGTCCGACGTTTAGCCGAAACTATTAGCCAGTTGCGTGTCCACACCGGCCAGTGCCGGCAATGCTACCGTTATTTCACTGGCAACAATCAAACAATTTGTAATCTTTGTTCCGATCAGAGCCGAGATAAACACAGTTTAATGATTGTCGAGAAAGATGCCGATTTGGAAACAATTCGCAAGACCGATGTCTACGCCGGTTTGTTTTTTGTCTTAGGTGGCCTGATTCCGGTTTTAGAAAAAAAACCGGGACAAAGGATTCGTTTGACCGAATTAAAAGCCGGCCTCAAAAAACTTAAACCGCAAGAAGTGATTATCGCTCTGGCCGTCTCCGATTCAGGTGATGCCACCGCCGAATACCTGCGAAGCGAATTAGCCGAATTAGCGCGCGACCTTAATTTCAAAATCTCCCTCCTTGGTCGCGGTCTCTCCACCGGTACCGAACTTGAATATTCCGACTATCGCACCTTGGATGATGCCCTTAAAAACCGCCATTAAAATAGCCGGGGAAAGCCGGGATTGCTGCAAATCCAATACCGAGGTTTAACCTCCAATACCGAGGTTTAACCTCGGTATTGGACTAATTAAAAACCCCGGTTTTCCGGGGTTTTTAATTTTTAGCGGTTTTAGTTTTTAGACCGGCAATTTTGACTTCAGTAAAGGGTTGGCGGTGGCCATAGACTTTTTTATAGCGAATTTTATTCTTGAATTTCAACACCGTGACTTTTTTACTCCGGCCGGTTTGTAGCCAATCGGCGGTAACCGTCACGCCCGCCAAATAAGGATCACCGATTTTGGTTTCCTTACCGTCATCAATCAAAAGCACCTTATCAAAGGTGATGGTCTGACCTTTTTCCGGGGCCGGCAATTTTTCCACCTTCAGGGTCTCCCCTTCGGCGACCTTGTATTGCTTACCTCCAGTTTCAATAATGGCGAATGTCATACAAGATTATTATACATAAAATGAGCTTTTAGGCAAGATTATACCGATTATTCATCCACCGAATAGTATTTTGTCAAGGTGACACCTTGACAAAATACGACTAGTCGTCCGTTCGGGGTCGATCCAAAACCACCGGTTCAATCCCGGCGCTCTCGCCATTAATACGCACCACGTCTTTGTCTATTTTCTTTAATTCCTTGTGAGCGGTATTGTAATGATTAACCGTCGTCCCAAGCGAATTGCCCAATTTAGCCATAAATTGGTCATAAGCGGCCAAATGCTTGCCTAACTCCCCCACTCGTTGACGGATTTCTTTGGCCCCTTCCTCAATTTTAAACGCCCTAAAGCCATATATAACCGACTGGAGATAGGCGGCAAAGGTCGTCGGCGAAACGACAATGACATTTTTATCCCGATAGGCATAATCAATCAGACTACGGGTATTGCTTTTAATCGCTCCGACTTCATTAACCAACAGATCGTAATAAATCCCCTCGGCCGGAATAAACATAAAAGCAAACGGCAAGGTCCCCTCTTCCGGCCGAATGTATTTGGCCGTTTCGTTGATGCGCTTTTTCAAATCATCGCGGAAAATCTTTTCCAATTCCGTTCGGCGATTATCATCATTTTCATTGATAATCCGGTTGTAATTATCCAGTGAAAACTTGGCATCTACCGGTATCATCCCTTCCTTGGTCATGATCACCGCATCCACCTGGTCGCCACCTCGAAAAGCGTATTGCATTTTGTATTGCCCTGGTGGTAAAACATTACTTAAAATGAGTTCCAAACCGGCCTCGCCGAGATTACCCCGTTGTTTTTGGTGTTTGAGCACTTTTTCCAAATTTTGCAACGCTTCGGCAACGGTAAAAACCTGACGACTGGATTCCTCAACTTTAGTCACTTTTTCGGTAATATCTCTAATTAATTTTTGTGATTCGCCGAATTGATGGCGAACCGCCTCTTGCATCTCTTTATTTGAACTGCCTAATTTGTCATCTACTGTTTTAATTAATTGCCGGATTTGGTCTTGCAGTAAGAAAAAATCCCGATTTGGTTCAGTCGGGGTCGCCGACCCGTTAGAGTGACGGCCGGCCAAGAAAATATAAGCAAGCAAGGCGGCCAAAGCGGCACCAATAATCAGCGAAACAGTAATAGTTAAAGCAAATTCCATCATTTGATTATAGCAAAAATGACCATTAAGCCCAAAACTTGCTTTTTTATTGCTATTCTGATATAGTTGAAAAGCTACGACATCCCCATGCTGTAGCTCCTGCTCCAAGTGTCGGCTTCTTACCGGCTGACACTTGGAGCTTTTTTTGTTTTAACTGGAGCGATGGCCAAACTCTTCGTCTTCAGTATCGGCTTCAGCCTCAGATTTCGTCAGATGAATCCGACCGTCAATATGATTAGGCGGTGCGTAGAGGGTATAGAATTTTAAGTCGACCGAACCGGTATTCTCGACATTGTGCGAAGCGCCGGCCGGCACCAAAAGAGCGCTGCCATCAACCACTTCATAATCTTGTCCGTCAACGATTGCTCGTCCGGTACCCGCTTCAAACCGGAAAAATTGATCAACTTGATGAACTTCTGCTCCGATATCTTCACCCGGTTTAAGCGACATTAAAACCAATTGGCTTTTTGGCCCGGTATAAATAACTTGACGGAAATTACTATTATCCACGGTTTCGGCAGGAATGTTGCCGACATAAGGTTTTTGGCTAGACATAGTCCCAATACATTAATTATTAATAACGGTTATTATAACAATCAAAAACAAAAATCGCCAATGACTAATCAATAGGATTGGCCGCTTGGCAAATACCAAATTCTTCCAATTTATTCAAGTATTGAACGACGGTCATAACAAATTCGGCATGACTCCAGACCAGCGGGGTGGCCGATAATTGCCGGCCACTCGACGCATCCAATTGTTCGGATAAAATACCGGAAGTTTGGGCATAACGGACCGACCAAGCCAAAATTTCTTTAACCTCCGCCAAATCTTTTTCATTTTTGGCTTTGGCAATCAACCATTGAGCGTACCAAAAAGTGGTCACAAACCACGGATTACAATGGCGACTGTCCGGCTGACGATAATAACGATCATCTTTATACCGGCAAAAGCCGCCCAAGTCGGTCTTTGGCACCGCCTCCCGCTTCATTTGTTCGGCCACCGCCATCATTTTCGGATCATCAGGGGTTAACACCCCGAAATTGAATAAGCCGAAAAAAGTAGAAACATCCGGTGTCCGATCGGCAATGATTTCCCCGTTTTCATTTTTATTGATCATTTTGTAAAAAATTCCTTCATCGGTATTGTATAAATACTGCAAAATACCACTCTTAATTTCCTTAGCCGCCCGGATATAACGATTTTCGCTTTTGGTTTTACCCAACAGGCGCGAAAAATTGGCGGCGGCAATCAAGGCCCCGTAAACCGTCGCCGCGGTGTAGGTATGAATGCCGAATTTTTCTTCCCATAAACCGAAAGAAGGCTTGGGCAATAACATCTCCTCATCACGAAAAGTAACCATAAAATCAGCCGCCTTTTTAATCAAGGAATTATAAATAGCTTCAATAAATTCAAGATTTTTAGACAAACGGTAATGATCCCATAAAACGATTAAGACAATCGCCGTCTCGTCTTCTTGAATCGGCAATTGAAATTCACCATTGGGTTGCAACCAACCATGCCAAGAACTGCCCAGTGATTTATCCGGGCTGTATTTATGCATAAAGTAACCATCCGGCGTAATCACCTCATTACAAAATTGGTAAAAACGCTCGGTAACATTAAAGTCGCCAACTTGGTCCAGGGCTCGACAAGCATAAGCGGCATCGCGTGGCCAAACATAAGCATAAGTATCCTTGCCCATATGAAGCATACTGGAATCACCGGAAGCGATAATCCCGCCATCGACATCAGCATGGACTCGAATATAGAATAATGACTTATTAAATAAGGAAACGACTTCCGACGACAAACCGTAAAAAGAAAAATCCCGACGGGTGACCCAAGCATGCCAAAAATCTTGAGTTGTTTTGATTAAATAGCCGGCTCCTTTATGTTTGATATAATTGTCCAATTCCCGTACTTCCTCGACCGACAAGCCGACATTGACCCAGTAATAAAGAAATTTTTCTTCGGCCGGTTTGAAATTGGCGGCGAAAGCGATAACCGAATCAACTTGGCCGTGTTCAATCGGATTCTTGGCCAATTGACCGTCGGTCACATCAATATAACTCCCCTCTTTGCCATCCGATTCAAAGACGCCGGTGGTAAAGTCGGAACAATCCCGACCTTCCAATTGTCCACCGATTAAAAAGGCTCGTTTATTACGATAGTGGATAATCGCTTTGTGTTCGGGGTCATAATAAGCGGTATGAGCCATCCGTGATTCGTAAAGCTCAAATTGCTGGTAGAAAAAAACTTTAATCTCCCGCTCGTCTTCGGAATGATTGTGGACAATCGCTCGACGGATAAAAATGTTTTTTTCATTGTAAACAACATCAACAAACCGCAACTCGATCCCCAGGCCTTCATTGAAAGCGGTAAATTTGCCGGAGAAAGTGTCGGAATCGCAATCAACTTTAATTTGCCAATAACCGTCATTAAGCCAAGACTGGGCGCCGTTAACATAAACACCGATCGAGTGCAGTAAATGATTGCCGATATGGTTTTCCAAACCGATATAGGGATAATAAAAATCTCGGACTTGGCCAAACTTATCAAAGTTAATCAGAATGTTGCCGTTACCGAGAGTTAAAGTTTTGAGAATGAGATGTTTACTGTTCATTCGTGACGACTGAATTATTTTTTAATTGCTTCAATCTTAATTGTAAATCATTTAAGACATTCATGAAAGTGATAAAGGCATCGTAAGGCGATTCGTAAGGATTAAAATATTTATGAACATCGCCGTCATTAAACCACTTGGTGCACATATAATAAAAGTGATCGGAAGTTTGCAGTCGACGCCAATCATCAATTAATTTTTTATCGCCCAGAGAAATGATGTCTTTCTCTAAAGCATAAATTTTATTAAGCGCGTCATATTGCATATCATTGGACCGCCAAGCTGATAAATCGCGTTCAACATCGGCCCAAGACACATAATCCGGAACATCTAAAACTCCCCGGGCCGGAAAACGGCCGGCCGCTTCCGTCGGTGTCAAAAAATCATTGTCCGGATGCTTAAGTAATTCGGCCGGCAAGTGGCGAAGAAAATCAAAAATGCCGGTATCGGCCCATTGATGCTCGCCAAAAGTCTCATAGTCCATAAACAGGTTAACTACCTCGCCATTGCCGTTGACCTGACTAACCCAGTGAGCGAATTTTTCGGCCGACAACGGCCATTCATTCCAATCGCGCGACGAAAAGCGAAAAGCCACATCGTCCGACAATTTGTAATTTTTCAGCAACATTTTTAACTTACTGCCCCGTCGCGGCCGATAGAGAAAATTGGGACTGCGCCAATCAAGAATGTGGTCGGCTCCCTCCAGTAAAATTGCTTGATAACCCAAGCCCTCGATAATGTGAGCGATATCATTGTTATAAATCAATTCAGTATTGCGAAAAGTCGTCGGTTCGACGCCAAATAATTTTTTTACCTGCCGAGTATGAAGCATAATCTGACGCAACCACTCCGTCCGAGAATGTAAAAAAGCCAACGAATGATAATAAGTTTCGCCCAGAATTTCCACCCGACCGGTATCGATCAAGCGCTTGAAAGAATCAAGCACTTGGGGCATATATTCGGCGGCTTGCTCCAAAAAAACTCCCGATAAAGAAAAACTGATTTTAAATTCCGGATGACGGTTTAAGAGATCAAGTAAAACTTCATTGGTTGGCAAATAACATTTAGTCGCCACTTTTTGAAAAATCCATTTATTATCCAAATTGGTACCGGAAGCATCATTGAAATAAACATTATCCCGACCAATATCAAAAATACGATATTTTTTTAATCGGTAAGGCTGGTGAACTTGAAAATAAAAACAAACGGAAGCCATATTATTTTCTTAATTTATTTAATATTGTTTTGTAATAATCAACATAACCGGCCACCGATCGATCCCAAGTCAAACTCAAAGCTTCCCGGTGGCCATTTTCCGTCAGGGTTTTACTTAAGGCCGGTTCGCGCAACAAGGCCACCATCTTATTGGTCATTTCATCAATATCCCAAAAATCAGCCTTAATCGCATGATGAAGGACTTCCGAGACCCCGGATTGTTTGGAGACTAACACCGGCGTACCGACGACCAATGATTCAAGCGGAGTCAAACCAAATGGCTCGGAGACTGACGGCATCACAAATAAATCGGCTGCTTGATACATCGCTTGAGCTTCGGCCCCCCGCAGGAAACCGGCAAAAAGCACCCGATCGGCAATCCCTAATTCCGCCGCCCGGCGGATCATCGCTCTTTCCATATCGCCGGAACCGGCGACAACAAAAAAGACATCGTCGCGCAACTCGAGAACACGAGCGGCGGCGGCCAAAAAGTAATCCGGGCCTTTTTGTAAAGTAATTCGACCAAGAAAAAGAATCATCTTTTTGCCGACTCGTTTAAGCTGATGTAGTGACTCGGGGATTAAAACAATATCATCAGAATCAATACCGTTATGAACCACCCTGATTTTTTCCTCGGGAATACCGTAATGCTTGATAATAATATTTTTAGTCCAATGGCTGATGGCGATAATCCCATCAGCTTGTTCCATTCCCTCGCGTTCAATGGCATAAACTTTTTCATTAACACCCGCTCCGCCACTCCGGTCAAATTCAGTGGCATGAACATGGATAATAAGCGGTTTACCGCTAATTCGTTTGGCCGCTAGGCCAGCCGGAAAAGAGAGCCAATCATGAGCGTGGATAATATCAAAAGAATGCTTCCGGGCAATCGATCGGGCACGTTTACCATAGGCTATAACTTCATCAAATAAGGTTGGGCCGTAAGGTCCCGGTTCAATATCTTGGTAATGTTCAGCATAAGACTGATCGGTGACATAAGGGTAAAGCAAAGTATCGACCGTCTCAAAACGAATCTCCTCCAAACCGGCAAAAACCAACGGCAGATTATTACCGGCCACCGGTTGCCGGCGCGGTAAGACAAAAATCATCTCCACTTGTTGTCTGGCCATCGCTTTACAGATACCAAAACAAGCCGTCCCCAGACCGCCACTATTTTGCGGAGGGAACTCCCAGCCAAACATAAGAATGCGCGGTTTCATTTAAATTTGAATATTCGGGAATTAGGCATAATATCCGACTAAAACCGAAAACCATTACCAAAACGGCGACTAAAAACTACTTGCCGGCACAGAAAAAAAGAAAGGAATTGTGACCGGAAACAAGAATGTCATAACAGTAATTTCCCGGTTATCCGGATTTAACGCCGGGTATTTTAATTATACCTTTTATGCGCGTTTTTTCCTTATTTTTTCAACCAATGTGTGGAAAACTATGGTTGATTAATTTTACTGACGGCAAAAGTGATTTGATAATTACTAATTTCACGATCGCTTTCAAAGGCCGGTTTAATATCAATCAGAGAAACGAGATAATCAGTGAAAGCATAAGGGTCGGAGTCATGAAATAAAACAACTTCCTCTTCTTCCCGCTCTGACAACAAGGTTACCAGAAGCGAAAACTCGCCCGGAGGCACACATTGACTATCAGCCGGACAACGGTTATCGGTCAAGACTTCGCGAAATTTAATTTGCAGATTTTCAAATGAACCGGTTTGGCCGGGATTTAAAGTAAGTAAAATGGAATCACCCTCCGACCATAAGGCCCGGTAAATTTCATTGGGACCGCTTACCCCCAAAGAAATTTCGCCGACCAACCTCCCATCGGCATATCCTTGAGCGGTAATTCGTCGAGCCGCCAGTGGTCGATCCGGTATCGGAAAAATCCAGCGATTCTCGCCCGTTAATTGAGCTTCCCCCAAAACGACCGGCTCACCGGCTGATTCCGTCCCGGCTAAAAATGCCAATAATTCAACTCGGTCCAAAAAATCGCCTTCGATGATTAAATTTGGCCGATCAATCGTTATCGAGACCAGAGCCGGCGACTGATTGGCCGGCAGATTTTGCCGGCCAAAAGAGTCCAATAACTGCCAATAGGCCAAACCGGCTGAAGCGGCAAGAATAATCAATAAAACAAACAAAAGAATTTTGGTATTATTCATTATCAAATTTTAACATAAAAAGTCTCCAACCGCCTGCTAGTCGTTGGCGCCGGCGGCTCAAAAAACTAGAAAACATTTTTGTCAAGAGCGGTTATACACAACTGGAGATATCCGGCTTGAAAAATTTTTGGTGGTTGCTACTATTTGTCCGTTCGGTTGATTTTAAGCTAAATAAGTCATATGACAAAAAAGCCTTTGAATAATCAGGTTAAAAAAGACACCATCTTATTGGTAGGGTCGGTCATTCCGGCGGTGGCCCGCAGTCTGGCCACCATGAATAAAGAGGTTGGGGTTAAATACAAATATCTCTTACTGACCGACAGTAAGGGCTATGAGCAAATTCGGGATAAAGAAGGTTTGGAGGTTTTTGAAGACATTTTAATGGTTGATGCCAATTCGGAAAAATCGATCACCGACATCCTCTCTCCTTACCGCGACCGCTTACTGGCCGTCACTTGTCGGTCGGAAGCAATGATTCCTTTTTTCCAAAAAATAATTCCTCATATCCCCTACCTGCGCACCCCGACCGGCGACTCCTTAACTTGGTCAACCAATAAATTGGCCATGCGCCGGCGCTTTCGCGTCTATGACCGAAAAATCACCCCCAAGTTTATGGTTGTTTCCGACGCTAAAAAGATTACCTTGAAAGAAATCGATAAAAAGATTGGTTTTCCGCTGGTAATTAAACCGTCCGGCTTAGCCTCGTCACTCTTGGTCAGTATTTGTTTCCATCAGGAAGAATTGGAAAAATCACTCAAACGAATTCTGCGTCGCATTAATCGGATTCACAAAGAAGCCAAAGGCCGGGGCGAACCTCAAATCTTGGTTGAACAATTTATTGACGGCGATATGTATTCGGTTGACGGTTATGTCAATTCTCGCGGTAAAGTCTATTTTTGCCCCTTGGTATCGGTTAAAACCGGTAAAAGCGTCGGCTTTGATGACTTTTTTGCCTATCAAACAATGACGCCAACCACCTTGAATAAAGAAAGTATCAAAGCGGCCGAAGAAGTAAGTCTAAAGGCCGTCCACGCTCTCGGTCTGCGTAGTATCACCGCCCACATTGAACTTTTAAAAACAGAAAAAGGTTGGAAAGTGATTGAAGTCGGGCCACGCATCGGTGGTTTCCGGCAAAAAATGTATGAATTGTCTTTTGGTATCAATCATACGGCCAACGATATCTTTATCCGTATTCCCCGCCGACCGAAGCCTTTCCGGCGAGTTAAAGGCCATACTGCCGTCCTGAAAATTTTTGCCAAAGATGAAGGCCGGATTATGTCTTTAACCGGCATTAAAAAAGTCCAAACCCTTAAATCTTTTAACACCATTACCGTCAATCAAAAAGTCGGTGACAAAGCAATTTTTGCCAAACATGGCGGTAAAAGTATTTTTAACATCACCTTATTCAATAAAGATCGTTCTCGCCTCTTGGCGGATATTCGCCGACTGGAACAGATGATTAAAATCGTCACCAAGAAATAATTCCCTTATCGCCAAAAAAACACCGGTTTAGCCGGTGTTTTTTTATTCAGTCAATCAGATTAAATCAAACCGAAACCGACGCCAATCAAATAAGCGCCGATAATAACCGCTCCGGCACCACAACTGCCATACCAGGCCGGCGTATTAAACTTCAGGGCCAATTTTTCCATCCGCTTGTAAGGCAAGAGGAGATAGGCGGCACTTTCCACAATCAAAAGCCAGCCAAAGAGAGTAATCAAAAGCTCTGAGCTCCAGGCCCAGATATTGTGATTTAAGACAATCGCAATACCGGCAGCCAACTCAAGCATGGCCACGATATAAAGAAGTGACTTGCTTTGGATTACTTCTTTCATCGCCGGCATTAAAGTCTTGCGCTTGAACAAAAAGACCAAGCCGATCAAGACCAGGTAAATGCCGATCATTTGGGAAAGAAATATTGATGAATCCATATATTTTTTATTATAATCCCCAACTAATAATAACTACATTATAACCCTCGAAACCAAGTAAAGCTTTAAAGTTATACACACCGTGAACTTTTAACAACAAAAATCAGCCCAAACTTAATCGGGACAAACTTCACCGGATAAATGAATCGGGAAAGGTTCGGCAAAATGAGTGATGACAACTTGATTGTTTCGGTCGAGACGATAAGTAAAGTCGGCCGAATAAACATTGTAGCCGTCCTCATAAAAAACCGTGCCGTCATTTTTATCGGTAAATTCCAAATTATAAATGGCAAAAGGTTGGCGACAAACCGGCGAGACCGCCGACCATTGACGAAGATTGACTTTTAAGTAATCAGCCACCAAAGCCTCCCTTTCCGCCGGCGGTAAATTTGGCGACTGATTAAACACCAGCCAGCCGATGATGCCAATAATAACCAATCCTAAAATTATCATTTTTTTATTGACTGCCATTTATTTATTATACCGCCACCGGTCAAATTTCAAAAGCAAAAATTACCAGACCGAGGTTAAACCTCCATACCAGACCGAGGTTAAACCTCCATATCTCCATATTCAAAAAACAAGGATTATTCTTCAATACCGAGGTTTAACCTCGGTATTGAGATTTATAATGAAAACCAACGGTTTTCATACTTTTCTTAGTGGTCATCGCGGCAGAGCCGCGAGGAAAGCGCTACGCGTATTCTATTATAATTACCGATAACCGGATTATTTTTTATCCCGTTTAAAGCGATGAAAGTAAAGACAAAAGCAAAATCAAGAAGGTTAAAAGAACAAAAAAGATAATAACCACTTGGACGAACCTAATGAAAGCCACTGTGGGCGAACAGCCCTTGATTGTGGCAAAAAGCAAGACTCCGGATATTATTAATATTGGGACGTGAAGGAAAAGAAAGGAAAGGAAGTAAAAAGCCTCCCATTCATCGCTCATAAACATATGAATCATAAAAAATAATGAAGCGATCAAAGAAAACGAGAAGGTAATTGTAAGCCCTCTGGTCCGGTATTGAATCGGTGACCATTGTTTTACCCAGATTATTTTTAACAAAACCAGCAGAATACTGATAATAATAATGAAAGGCCAGGGCCTAAAAAACATATCGAACACATGTTGGTAGTCTATTGGAATGGCCCAAGATAGTTGCCATAACCCCCAACGAATTACCCAGAAAAGTGCCCAGAAAACAGAAACCCAAAAAAATACGGCCGCATGATAAGCTTTGATGGTATTACTCATAAGATTATTATATAATCCCGATTGGAAACTGAAAAGTTTAATTTCTAGGCTTCGGTCAATAAATGATTTTCTTTTTATGGCCCAAGTAGAAAGTTTTCACTTTTTTATTATAGCATTCCCGACAAATAATTAACAAAGAAGATTGAGGTCAAAACTTAATCTTAAACCAACGTCAGTAGTTTTTCCCGCAGTTTTTTGATCGAGTCATCAGCCAATAAAGAAATGGCTTCCACTTGCGGATTGAGTTTTTTTAGCTTATCGACGGCCGCCGCTATCGTTTTTTGATCCGGTAATAAATCAGTCTTGGTCAAAACAATAATTTCTTTTTTCGTCAGCAAATTTTCATCAAATCGCGCCAATTCTCGGCGAATAGTTTGATAATCACCGACCAAGTCATTCCCCTCAGCCGAAACCAGATGCACCAGTAACTTGGTCCGGCGAACATGACGCAAGAATTTATGACCCAAGCCCCGACCATCGGCCGCGCCCTCAATCAGGCCCGGAATATCGGCGATAATAAAACCATAACATTCGCCCAAATTCGGCTCTAAAGTGGTAAAAGGATAATCACCGACTCTGACTTCAGCCTTGGTTAAAGCATTAAGTAAGGAAGATTTGCCGGCACTTGGTAAACCGATTAAACCAATATCGGCAATTAATTCCACTTCAATAAAGAATTCGCCGCTCGCACCCGGCTCGCCGGTGGTTCGTTCCCGGGGAGCCTGATTGGTCGAACTCTTAAATGACTCATTACCCCGGCCACCGTCGCCACCGGCCAACAGTAAATGGCGTTCACCTTCTTGACTCAAACGAAATTGCTCATTGGTTGCTCGATTGGTAACCACTGAACCGACCGGTAATAAAATATCCAAATCCGCTCCACCGGCCCCGGTCAAACCGTCTTTTTTACCAGCCTCGCCCCGGTCGGCGACGAATTCCTTTTGAGCTCGATAACGGGCCAATAAATGGACATCGCGGACCGCTTTGATATAAACATTACCACCTCGGCCGCCATCGCCGCCGGACGGACCGCCAAATTCGCGATTTTTTTCATGCCGAAAACGGACCACGCCGTCGCCGCCGTCGCCCGCCCGAGCGATAATCGTTAATTCATCAACAAAAGCCATTAAGCCCATACTAGCATATCCCCCGCCGATTGGCCTCTCCTAACTGATATTGAGGTTTAACCTCAATAATCTGGAGGTTTAACCTCAATGGTTGTAACCAATCAGCCGGCAAATTACCATTTTCAATCTTTTTGCGTTATAATCAAACCAGTCTTGACCAAGATTTAATCGCGCCTTTTTAAGCAATTAACCAAAATTTTCTATGAAGATTGCCATTTACAGCGCCAGTGAAAAAGATAAAGAATTATTCGGCCAATTAAGGGCCGAGCACGAAGTTGTCTTTTTTGACGAGGCCCGACCGGCCGAAGCCCCGGTCTCCGACGCCGATATTATCTCAGTGTTTATTGATTCGGAGATCACCGCCGAAACTTTGGATAAATTACCTAAAGTTTCCCTCATTACCACCCGTTCCACCGGCTTTGACCATATTGATACGATTGAAGCCCGAAAACGCAATATCGCCGTTTGCAATGTCCCGACTTACGGCGCCCGGACGGTGGCCGAATTTGCTTTTGCTTTGATTTTTGCTTTAAACCGTCAGGTTAACGAGGCCTATGAGGTCCTTCGGCGTGAAGGTCAAACCGATCGGAAAATCTACGAGGGTTTTGACTTAAACGGCAAAACCATCGGTGTCATCGGCACCGGCCATATCGGCGCCAATGTCATCCGGATCGCCCGAGGCTTTGCGATGAAGGTTATCGCCAGCGACTTGCACCCCAATCAAGAATTGATTAACGAAACCGGTGTGACTTATTTGGATCTTAACGAACTGCTAGCTCAAGCTGATATTATTTCTCTCCATTTACCTCTAAATGACGGCACCCGCCACATTTTAAACCAAGGCAACATTTCCCAATGTAAACCCGGCAGTATTATCATTAATACCGCCCGTGGTGGACTGATTGAAACCACCGCCTTACTTAAGGGCCTTAAAGATGGCCGGATCCGGGGTGCCGGTTTGGATGTTTTGGAAGGCGAAGAACATCTCAATGACGAATTGTCTTTGCTTTTAAATGACGCCACGCCGATTGAAGATTATAAAGCTCTCTTGGCCGACCACGAATTATTGGATTTACCCCAAGTCATCGTCACACCCCATATCGCTTTTAATACAGCGGAAGCCAAAGCCGAAATTCGCGAGATAACCCTCCGTAATATCCAAGAGTTTATAAGCGGCCACCAAACAAATATCGTCAATTAAAATGTCCAATCAATCTTACATCAAAAATACCGAGACTTTGACTAAGGGTGACCAACGCCGACTGGAAGCGATAACGATAGTTGAAGCCGGTTATCGAGCTATCGACACTCCCGCCATTATCCGAGAAAAAGTCCGTTTGGACGGCGAGACTTTATACTTTGGCGATAAAACCTACCACTTACCTGATTATAAAAACATCTTTGTCATTGGTTTTGGTAAAATCTCTTGCCAAGCGGCCGCCACCTTGGAACAAATCCTGGGGGGCTTGATTAAAAAAGGAACGGTCATCGGCATGGCCGACAATTTATGCCAAATCATCGACACCTATGTCGGTACCCACCCGATGCCCTCGGCCGCCAACGTTGCCGCTTCCAAAAAAATTCTCGAATTAAGCAAAGAGGTTGATGAAGATGATTTGGTGATTGTCGTCGTTTCCGGTGGCGGTTCGAGTTTACTGTGTCCAACCGAAACCGAAGCTGAACAAGGCCAACGCCTTTATCAAAAATTCCTAACAACCGGTGGCACCATCCACGAATTAAATACCGTCCGCAAACATATTTCCATTTTAAAAGGTGGGGGGCTGGCTGAAGCCCTTTATCCGGCCGAAGTCGTCGGTCTGATTTTCTGTGATGTGCCGGGCGAACAATACGAACTGGTGGCTTCCGGTGCCACCTATCGCGACAATAGCACGGTTGCCGACGCCCAAGCGATTATTGATCGATATAATTTGGGCCAGTTTGAACTGATAGAGACGACCAAAGACAATAAATACTTTGAACGAGTGACCAATATTCCCCTGACTAGCAGTCATACCGCCACCGCCGCCATGGCAAAAAAAGCCGAGGAACTTGGTTTTACCGCCACCGTTATCGGCAACGATCTGACTATGCCGATGACCGAAGCGGTCGATTTATTTACCGCTCAAGCCAAAACCGGCCAAGCACTGGTGGCCGCCGGCGAATTAAGCTTAATCGTCGGCCCGAAAAACACCGGCCAGGGCGGTCGCAATACTTTTTTCGCTTTGACGATGCTTGAAAAATTAAAAGCCAATCAAGTGTTTGTCGCTTTCGCCTCGGATGGTTACGATAATACTGAAGCGGCCGGCGCCTTGATTGACAGTAAAACCAAAACCAAGGCCGAACAATTAAATTTAAATATTGGTGAATATCTCAAACAAATTGATTCTTTTAACTTTTTCCGCCAGACCAATGACTTGATTATGACCGGTCGAATTGAATCTAATGTTTCCGACTTAATGCTCTTACTTGAATATCCCAAAGCTAACGAAAAATAATATGTCTAAAATCACTTCCATCACCGGCCAAGAAATCCTTGATTCGCGACAAAAACCAACACTGGCGGTCACCGTCAAAACCGACACTTTGGCCGAGGGTTATTGTTTCGTCCCGGCCGGCGCCTCAACCGGTGCCCGCGAAGCCCTGGCTTTACCTTTACCGGAAGCCTTAGCCGGTTTGAAAGAGATTGCCGATTTACTGGTTGGCCAAGAAGTATCCGAACAAGACAAACTTGACCAATTGATGATTGATGCCGACGGGACGGAGAATAAAAGTCGCCTCGGTGGCAATGCGATGATTGGCGCCAGTATTGCCATTGCCCGGGCCGCCGCCAGCGAAAACAATCAAGAATTATTCCAATATCTCAAACCATTATCTCCTCAAAACCAGACCGCTCCCCCACCACATTTATTTATGAACTTAATCAATGGCGGCGCCCATGCTCCTTACGGCAGTGCCATCCAAGAGTATCAAGTTATTCCCCAAACCAACGATATTCGCCAAGCCTTGGCCATTGGCCGGCAAACCTTCGCTCACTTGGAAACATTGGTGGCTAAACGCTTCGCGCCAAGCGACTTCACCCAAGGCGATGAGGGTGGCTTGGCCATTAATGATCCGGATCCCGAATTACCCTTGGAATTATTAACTGAAGCCGTCACCGACCGGGACCGAGTTAAATTCGGTTTGGACGCCGCCGCTAATTCCTTTTACCGAGACGGTCAATACCAACTGGCCGATCAAACTTTTACGACCGAACAATTAAGTCGTTGGTATCAAAATATTTTCCGTCAATATTCCCTCTTTGGTTTGGAAGACCCGTTTGCCGAAGAAGACTTTACTGCTTTTGCTAATTTAAAGAAACACTTATTTAATGCCTTAATTATTGGTGATGATTTAACCGTCACTAAAGAAGACCGCTTACAACAAGCGATTGAGGCCGACAGCATCAACTCCTTAATCATTAAACCCAATCAAATCGGTACCCTGACCGAAACCATTAATACCATTAACCTGGCTCATACCGCCGGCATTAAAACCATTGCCAGTCACCGGAGTGGCGAAACAACCGACACTTTTATCGCCGACATTGCTTACGCTTTCGGTTGTTTCGGCCTAAAAGCCGGTGCCCCGGACGCCAATTTCCGCGACCAAAAATACAAACGCCTACTGGCGATTACCACCATTGATGGTAAGTAAAAAATTAATTTTCGTCGTCACTTCCATCTTCGGCCAAACGCAAAGTTTTTTCTTCTTCCAAAATCGCCAAGGTGGTTTTGACTACCGTATCGGGATTTAAGGAGATGCTATCAATCCCGGCCTGAACCAAAAATTGGGCAAAGTCGGGAAAATCAGACGGCGCCTGACCACAAATGCCGATTTTTTTATTCTTGGCTTTAGCCGATTTAATTACTTGACTAATCATCCGCTTGACCGCCTCATTGCGCTCATCATAAATATGAGCGACTAAAGACGAATCACGATCAACGCCCAAAATCAACTGAGTCAGGTCATTGGAACCGATGGATAGGCCGTCAAAAATATCACAAAATTCATCGGCTAAAATCACATTGGATGGAATCTCGCACATCATATAAATTTCCAAGCCATTTTCACCTTGGACTAATCCCCCTTCAGCCATGACGCCGATAACTTTCCGGCCTTCTTCCGGCGTCCGGCAAAACGGTACCATCACCTTGGTATTAACCAAACCCATTTCGTCACGGACTTTTTTAATCGCTCGGCATTCCAATAAAAAGGCCTGTTTATATTCCTCGGCATAATAACGCGAAGCCCCACGCCAGCCGATCATCGGATTGGATTCGGTCGGTTCAAATTCCGCCCCACCGATTAAGTTAGCATATTCATTGGACTTAAAGTCCGACAAACGCAAAATGACATCTTTCGGATAAAAAGCGGCGGCAATCTGGCCAACCCCTTCCGCCAACCGATCAACAAAATATTGTCCCTTGTCGTCATAACCGTCAGTCAAAGCGGTAATTTCTTTTTTGGCTTTGGTATCTTTTAAGTTGTCATAATGGAGCAAGGCCAAGGGGTGGATTTTAACTTGATTGATAATGATGAATTCTTCTCGGGCCAAACCGACACCGCTATTGGGAATAAATGATGATCGGAAAGCGATATCCGGCTGGCCGATATTCATCATAATTTTGGTTTCCGGTGTTTCCAGGCCGGTCAAATCGGTATCAATCCGAGTAAAAGCGACTTTACCTTCATAGACTCGGCCAACATCACCCTCGGCGCAAGACAAGGTTACTTCTTGGCCATCGGTTATTTTATCAGTAGCATCACCGGTACCGACAATACAAGGAATCCCCAATTCGCGTGAGACAATGGCCGCGTGGCAAGTCCGCCCACCTTTATTAGTAATAATCCCGGCGGCGATTTTCATTATCGGTTCCCAATCCGGATCAGTCATATCGGTAATTAAAATTTCGCCGGCTTCAAATTTATTGATTTCTTTAACACTTTGGATAATTCGCGCCCGGCCGGAAGAGATTTTCGCCCCGACCGCCGCGCCGGTGGCCAAAACTTTACCTCTTTCTTCCAATTTATACTCTTCCAAAACCGTCACCGCTTTGGTGGCGTGAATGGTTTCCGGTCGAGCCTGAAGAATAAATAATTGGCCGGTTTCGCCATCTTTGCCCCACTCCATATCCATCGGCCGATGGTAATGCCGTTCAATCTGAATTGCCCAGCGGGCCAATTGTAAAATTTCGTCATCAGTTAAAGACCAAGCTGCTTGTTCTTTCTTCGTCGTCGCCACATCTTTGGTCCGCTCACCACCGGCGGCGTAAATCATTTTAATCTTCTTCGTACCCTTACGGCGATAAACAATCGGCGCAAAGCCGGCCATTAAGGTCGGTTCAAAAACTAAAAATTCATCCGGCGTCACTTTACCTTGGACCACATTCTCACCCAGCCCCCAAGAAGAGTTAACCAAAACGGCATCTTGAAAACCGCTTTCGGTATCAATACTAAACATCACGCCCGATGAGCCCTTGTCGGTTCGAACCATTTTCTGCACGCCGACCGATAGACCGATAGACAGATGATCAAAGCCCTTGTCCTGACGATAGGAAATGGCCCGATTGGTAAAAAGCGAGGCCATACAATGCTTAACCGCCGACAGTAAATCATCTTCGCCGGAAACGTTGAGATAAGTGTCTTGCTGGCCGGCAAAAGATGCATCCGGCAAATCTTCAGCTGTCGCCGAAGAACGGACGGCAACATCAACATCTTTTTTATTGTAGGCATTTTCCAGATCGCGATAAGCCTCAAAAATTTGCTCCCTCAAATCAGCTGGTAATTCGGCCTGTAAAATCAACTTGCGAACTTCCTTGCCCCGTTCCATTAAATTATCAATATCGGCCGTATTTAAATCGCTCAAAATTTCTTTGATTTTATCCTTCAAACCGGCTTGCTCTAAAAAATAAAAATAGGCGCCGGCGGTAATGGCGAAACCATTGGGCAAATTAATTCCTTGAGACACCAATTTTTGGTACATTTCGCCCAAAGAAGCATTCTTCCCGCCAACTCGCGCCACATCATTGTTATCCAGTTGGTCAAACCAATAGATAAATTGCTCATCATTTGTCATAGGACTATTTGTTTAAATGCTAACTTTAATATTAAAAAGTTTATCACTTACATCATACACTGTTTTTAATTTAAAAACCAAAAAACTTATCAACTGTTTTGGCGAAAAATTTAAAAATTTGACAGGTTTAATAAATTATATTAATGTCTATCCAGTCAGTTCTTTGTTTGCAAACGAAAGGAAGCGAATGATCAGTCTGTTATTTGTTTTGCTAACCGGCGGTTTTGAGGCCGGATTAATCCGCCTCCCCGTCAAAGTCGAAACGATGACCGCCAGTTGGTACGGTCCGGGTTTTTGTGGCCGACCAATGGCCAGTGGCGAAATCTTCCACCGAGAAGATCCGGTCGTCGCCCATCCCGATCTACCCTTCGGGACTAAATTGATTATCATCAATCCCGAAACCAACCAAGTCGTCGCCGCCACGGTCTTGGATCGCGGACCTTTTGTCGGTGATCGTGATCTGGACGTCTCCGAAACTTTAGCCGACCGGCTTGGTTTCAAAGACAAAGGGATTGAAACCCTAACCGTTATCATCGTCAATTAATCAGCTTGACGATGGCCAACCGCCCAAGCCGTTTTTCCGGCCGGGCGGTTTTTCTATACAAAATTACGACCGGTTTCCCCTGCTTTGACCGGCGGTAAATTCTTTTTAAGATAAGCCATTAGATAATGCTCAAAAACACCGACACCGCGCCGATTAGACTTTAAATACAAATAACCGGAGACGGAAGTAATGAAAGCGCCTCCGGTATCCATAACCATATCCCACATCGTGTCGCGTAAACTCTTTTGCATATTCAAACTAAAATTTGAATCCAGGTTAAACTCAAAGATTTCCCACAAAGCCCCAAGAGCCAGGGCAAAAGTAAAAGAAAAGAAAGCCAACCAGCCTGGACTTAAATTCAACCGTTGATTGTAATGTAAAATATAGAGGATAAGAAAACCGAGGAAACCGAGGGCCAAACCGGCGCCGGCGTGCAAGATGGCATCCCACCACCAAAACCGAGTGTAAAAACCGCGAATCTCGCCTAAAAATAAAGTCCCGTACAAAAAAGCGGTTAACAAGAATTCAAACTCTATCGGGATATGGACTCGGCGACGATTAGCCACCAACACCGGTAACCAAATAGTGAGCATGGCCACCACACTAACGAACATCATCACCCATTGACGCTCAAAAAAACCGAGGATAAAAGCACCGATAAAAGCCAATTGCATCACTATCGTCAAAGCAATTTGGATTTTTTCAAATATTTTTTCCGCTTCATGCCAGCCAAATAAGCCAGTAATGAATGAAAGTAAAACTTGATTAAGATGTTTTTTCATCAGAAATCAAAACTCCCCATTTAGTAATTATCTAATTGACCTTATAATTAAAGATTAAACCAAAATAATCCGCCCGTAAAGCCGGTCGGCCGGATCCGTCAATAACAAAAAACCGGGCCTTCGCTCATAGCGAAGGCCCGGACTCTACCGACGGGCATCAAAATGACTGCCGACCAAAGCATTGACCGGGCAAACGATTTTCGCCCACCGGTCATATTGCTCGGCAATGTTTAACGCGTCCCAATCGCGATTTTGCCGACTAGCCGGCTGATCCGGTTCCGAAACTTGGGAAGAAGCAATCGTCGCCGTTTGCGGTAAAGACCAAGGAAAAAAATTTGCCGTCTTGATTGATGAAATATTCATCAATAATCCTCCATCGTTTGCCTCTGCTAACAGTCTAAGCGAAGCGGCCTTTAAATAAAAGTGTAGGCCTGACCCGACAGGCCGGCTCGGCCGGTCCGACCAATCCGGTGAATATACTCTTCGTAAGTATTGGGCTGGTCAAAGTTAATTACTTGACTAACGGCCGGAATATCCAAACCCCGAGCGGCGACATCGGTCGCCACCAAAATCTTGACCTGGCCGGTTTTAAAGGCGTTCAGGGCCCGACTGCGCTGAGGTTGTGACTTATTACCATGAATCGCCACCGCCGGAAAACCGGCTTTGGTTAAATCATCAGCTAATCGCTGGACGCTAAACTTCATTTCGGCAAAAACCAACACGCGAGTAAAATGCGCTTGGGCTAAAAGAGCGGTCAATTTGGCCAGTTTCTCTTCTTTACTTTGGGCTCGGATAACATCTTGGCCGATATGTTCGGCGGTACGCAAACTGCGAACCGAAATGGTTACCGGTTCGTGTAATAAGTCGGCCAGTAATCGGCTAATCTCCGGCACCATCGTTGCACTAAAGCACAGCGACTGACGCTTGGCCGGCAATTTACCAATGATAAATTTAACATCGGGCAAAAAGCCCATATCCAACATCCGATCGGCCTCATCCAAGACCAAAGTGGTTGTCGGTCGCAAATTTAATTCTCCTTGTTGTAACAAGTCTTTTAATCGCCCCGGCGTGCCGATAATCATTTGCGGTTCGCGTTTAATCTCTCTGATTTGTTGGCGAATATTCAAACCGCCGACACATAAAACTGAATACAAACGCAAGCGATCGGCAAATTGCTTGAATTCACCCTGGATTTGCTGAGCCAATTCGCGCGTCGGCGTAATCACCAAGACGGTCTCCCGATTCTTTTGTTTGATTAATTTTTGAATAATTGGCAAGACAAAAGCGGCCGTCTTACCCGAGCCGGTATTGGCCAGACCAACAATATCCCGACCATTCAGAATTTGCGGAATGGCCTCATCTTGGATTTTGGTCGGAATTTGATAGCCCTTTTTAACCAAGTTATTGGTCAATTGACGATCAAAACCAAAGTCACGAAAAGTGTGAACCGGTGCGTAATTTTCTTCAACCGGCGCACTGGGATTTTTATTGATAAATTTATCGTGGCTGATTTTTTTGCCCCGAAAACGATTACCCCCTCCACCTCGAAAAGACCGATTAGGGCTTCGTTTGGAAGTGGCTTGACGACGAAAAGTCGCCTGACCCCCGCCTCGGCGGGTGGTTTGATATGAGTTATTCATGCAATATCGATTATGTCTAATTTCGCTTTTGAACAGCGATACTAGACGATAGCTCGATATTCAATAAGGTATTTTGATAGTAGCACCTAGTAGTAGGTTTGTCAATCAAAAGTGTACATTTTGCAAATTTTAACCTTTTCGTCGAGCAAATTTCTTCCGATCGTTTTCGGTTAGATATTTTTTCCGCAAACGAATATCTGTCGGGGTTATCTCCAGATATTCATCTTCACGCATCAAACCCAAAGCCCGTTCCAGTGTCAGATCAAAAGGTGGGGTCAACTGGATTGTCTCGTCCGAACCGGAAGCCCGCATATTGGTTAATTGCTTACCCTTAGTCGGATTGACAATCATATCCTCGCCCTTGGCGGTATTACCGATGACCATCCCTTCATAGACTTCCGTCCCGGGGGTAATATAGAGGGTTCCCCTGTCCTGCAGACCACCTAAAGCAAAGGCCAAAACCTTACCGCTTTCCATGGAAATCATTGAACCGTATTTAGTCTTATTAATCACACCGGCCAGCGGCGCAAAAGCCTGAAAAATATTGGTCAAAATCCCCTCGCCCTTAGTGTCGACAATAAATTCATTGCGATAACCGATTAAGCCACGAGTCGGCATCCGAAAAGACAATCGCGTCTGCCCCCGTTCTTTTTTCATATCCAATAAAAGCCCCTTGCGATTGCCAATTTTTTCCATCACCACGCCGACATATTGATCGGGAACTAAAATCGTGACTTCTTCAAACGGTTCTTGTTTGACACCAGCCACTTCTTTGATAATCGTTTCCGGTTGAGAGACGGCCAATTCAAAGCCCTCCCGTCGCATTTGTTCCAACAGCACCGCCAAATGCAATTCGCCCCGACCCAAGACTTTAATCCCGGCCGGTCCGTCAAAATCAACTTGCAAGCCGACATTGACTTCCAACTCACGGAGTAAGCGTTCGCGAATTTGCCGCGAGGTTAAGAATTTACCCGACCGGCCGGCAAAAGGCGAATCGTTTATCAACATATTTAAAGACAAAGTCGGCTCATCAATAGCAATCGCCGGCCAAGCCTCGGTCGCCGGATTGGCCACCAGAGTCTGACTGATGTAGATATCCGGCAAACCGGCGACCATGACAATATCGCCGGCCACGGCCTCAGTTACCGGCTTTTTCGCTAAACCCTCAAAAGTAAATAATTTACTGACTTTGCCCGAATGTAAGTGACCACCGGCATCCTTGGCGATTACGGTCTGGCCGCTTTTTAAACTACCGGCATAGATCCGGCAAATACCCATCCGACCAAGAAAATTATCGTAGGCTAAGTTAAAAACTTGGGCACATAAATCGCCATCAGCCGGAACGGCCACCGTCGCCGGTGGAACTTTCGCCAAGACTAAATCCAAAAGTGGAGCCAGACCAAGGCCATCAGTCGGGAAATCTTCCGCCGGATCAAGTTTACTTAAGCCCTCCCGGCCATTGGCATAGACGGTGGCAAAATCCAATTGCTCATCACCCGCTCCCAAGTCAAAAAACAGTTCATAGACTTCGTCGTGAGCTTTCTTTACATCCGCCCCCAACTTATCTATCTTATTCAAAACCAAAATCGGCTTGAGACCCAATTCCAGAGATTTTTTTAACACAAATTTAGTTTGGGGCATCGGCCCCTCGGCGGCATCGACGACTAACAAAACACTATCAACCGAACGCAAGACCCGCTCCACCTCCGAACCGAAGTCGGCATGGCCCGGGGTATCTAAAATATTGATTTTGGTATCACGCCAATAGCAAGAAGTATTTTTGGCATAAATGGTAATACCACGCTCTTGTTCGAGGGCGTTGGAATCCATCGAGACACTGCCGTCGGACATACCGGTTTGTTCCAAAATCTTGTCGGTTAAAGTCGTCTTGCCGTGATCAACGTGGGCAATAATAGCGATATTTCTAATTTCCATAATTTTAAAAACAACTAAAGCGTCCTCGCCAAGTTGGCGGTTTTTAAATAAGAGTATTTACCGAACGCCGAACGCTAATTAAAGCACATCTCAAGAAAAAAAGCCAGACAAGCTGACTGTTAATTAAAAAGTTTTTATCCCTCGTTAATCAATAGACAAATCAACGCCGGGAATTTTCCAACTTTAAGACCCGCTTTTCCAAACGGGCAAATTCCACCCGATTAACTTTTTGGGTTAATTCATACTTAATCTCGGAAACATCAATCATTAGCTGACCAATCATCTCGGTGTGAGAATCCAACTCTTTTTTAATATCAAAATACTGTTCACCAACCATCTTCAAGGCAGCCTTGTGGTCTTCATGCAAAGCCCCTAAATAGCGCTTAACTTCGTCAACGCCATAGGATTTAACCGTTGTTTTTTTAGCTTTAGCTTTGGCCATATCACTATAATACCACAACGACCTTATTCACTTCAAATATTTCTGGTTTTTTAACTTAGCTGGTAAATAACTTTCTTTGTCATATTTTTCATACCCCTCACCGTATTTTAAATCCTTCAAAAGTTTAGTCGGTGCATTGCGTACCTTAAGCGGTATTGGCAAAGAGCCGTGTCGCTTAACATCGGCCATAGCAGAGAGATAGGCATCGTAAGCCGAGCGGTCTTTTTTGGCACCGGCGAGGAAAGCGGTACCATGAGCAAGATTGATCCCCGCTTCCGGTAAGCCGATAATTTCTACCGCCCGAAAAACGCTTTCGGCCACCACCAAAGCCGTCGGTTGAGCCAAGCCAATATCTTCGCTGGCAAAGATAACCATTCGCCGAGCGATAAATTTAGGGTCTTCACCGGCGGTAATCATTCGCGCTAAATAATAGAGAGCGGCGTCACCTTGGCCGGCCCGCAGAGACTTAATGTAAGCACTGATAAGGTTGTAATGTTCCTCACCTTTTTTGTCGTAACGCAAATGTTTGCTTTGAGCGGCCTCGCGCAAAGCCTCCAAACTGACCCGACCGTATAATTCCCGCGCCACTTCAAGCACCACCAAAGCCTGACGAGCATCGCCCTCGGCAAAACCCGCCAACCATTCAAGCGCTTCTGATTCTATTTTTTGTCCGGTCTGGTTAATTATTTCTTTGATTTCCACTTCACTAAGCGCTTCTAAAACAAAAATTCGCAAACGTGACAATAAGGGGGAAATAACTTCAAAACTCGGATTCTCGGTTGTCGCCCCAATTAAAATCAATTCGCCATTTTCGACATAAGGTAAAAGAAAATCTTGTTGCGCTTTATTAAACCGATGAATCTCATCCAAAAACAAAACTTTCGGTTGGTCGGTATCTTTCTCCACTATCCGACGAATATCCGCCTTGCCGGCCGACACCGCTGATAATTCAAAAAGTTCGGCGGATAAACTCCTCGCATATATTCGAGCCAAAGTCGTCTTGCCCGAGCCGGGTGGACCCCACAAGATAAACGAGAAACGATGTTTTTTCTCAATCGCCACCCTAAGAGGTTTGCCCGGGCCGATTAAATGCACCTGGCCGACCAATTCGCCCAAGGTCTTCGGCCTGATTTTTTCCGCCAAAGGTATCATCCACCCATTATATCACGCCTCACTAAGGGCTTAAGACTGTTTAATTCGGCCAAGACTGCTATAATCTCCATATGGAATTTCTCTTTTTAGACACCGAAACCACCGGTAATGATGTGACCAAAGACCGCTTGTGTCAGGTTTGCTACAAATTGGAAGGCCGGACACAAACAGCCTATTTCAAACCACCCCTGCCGATTTCGGTCAAATCAATGAGCATTACCCATATTACCAATAAGATGGTGGCCGACAAAGAAAGTTTTGCTGAAAGTAAATTCCGGCAAAATTTGGAAAAACTTTTAGCCGAACACATTCTGGTCGCTCACAATGCCAAATTTGATATCGCTATTCTGGAAGCCGAAGGCCTTACCGTCCCCCGCTCAATCTGTACCCTGCGCTTAGCCCGCCACTTAGACGAGCAGGCGGTCATCCCCGAATATAATTTGCAATTCCTCCGCTACTATCTGGATCTTGAAGTCCCGGGTCAAGCTCATGATGCTGAGGCTGATGTCTTGGTGGCCGAAGCAATCTTTCGCCGACAATATGAAAAAATCAAAGCCGGCGGTCTGTCTGATGAAGAAACCGCCAAACGGATGATGGAAATTTCCGCCCGGCCGACTTTGTTTAAAAAATTCACCTTTGGTAAACACTTGGGCCGAACCCTGGCCGAAGTAGCCACCACCGACCGCGACTATCTGGAATGGCTGTTAAAACAAAAACTGGCCAGTGGCGAAGAAGATGAAGATTGGATCTATACTCTTCGCCATTACTTGGGCTAACCAAATAAAAAAAGGCGAAGCGTTGGTAACACTTCGCCCTACCGTATTGACCCTCAATTTGACGAGACCTTGGCAAAATCTTCTTGTGGCCAAAAATTTTCCAAGAGCATCTCAAGAAAGACTTGTCTAATTTCTTTGATTGGCGGGGCGCCAAGAGTCAGCAAAGAATTCTGATTACTATGAGGGAGTCCGGACGCTTCAATTTGATCCAATAGACCCACCACTCCAAAGACCGACACTTGGCGTTGAGTGAAAGCTTCCAAAACCTCTCCAATCGCCCCCCACAGAGAGGTAAAATTGCCACTTATTGATCGGTCTTCATCTTCAAAAATGATGAACCCGGCCAAAAGACCCGAATCATCTTGCCAAATCTGAAGACAGGGCACAACCTCTTTTCGGACCATAAATCGGCCCTCCTTTCTCCTATTATTATAATATAGCGAAGGGTTATTTGTCAACTTGATTGTACACTAATCAAGCGTTAGTAACACTTTGGAGAAGTGGCCACTTTCAGCTTAAGTTAAAAAAGAAAAACGGCGAACGCCAAGCGTTCGCCGTTACCTTCCATAAACGATCAATTGCACCTGGCGATCTTCGCCAATCGCCAGACATCTTCCTCGTCTTCAATCGGAACCTCTTCAAACCATTCCCCAATCTCGGCCAAAAGAGGCGGCATCGGAGGCAAGTGAGAACGCTCAAGCTCCGCCAGCATAACTTCCACCTCCGGTGTGATAACCAAATCTTCAAGCCAGCAAAGGTACAGACAGAGAACCCCTTCCAGTTGGGAAGTAAACTCCTCGCTCTCCGTCTTGTCAGAGAAGACAAACCAACCGCGCCAAATGCCCTCACACAAGTAGGTTTTAAGCTGTGCCGGCAAGATAACTTCGCCTGCCATCGCTACCTCCTTTCGTTATAACAATCACCCAGAAACCGTCCGACCTGATCACAGGCCGACCTTCCGGCCGGCTGTCTCTTATCTGTATAGCAAATAACCGTATTTTGTCAAAATAAAATATTGGATAGAATCTTCCAGCCGACCTTGGTTAGAATATTTCTTCCGGTAGCCACCACCTTGCCCGAGGCTTCGCCTCGGGCAATTGACTTTCTGGACCAAAGGTATAATCTAAAAGATAGACAAATTAGTGTTTGGCAACTGAAGAAAGGAGCCGGAAATGGAGACAGAAAACTTAATGAATGTTGTCTGGTTCTACTTGGCAACACTGACGACGATGGGTGGTTTGGGCGCCATCATTTGGGGTTGGTGCGATTCTTGTATCCCCTTCGAGGCTTACTACAACAGAAACCACCCTCGGCACATACGGGCGCAAGAAATCTATTCTATGCGTCTCGACAAAAGTACCGGGTTTCATCATCGGAGAGGAAACGACTGGAATGCCAAGATGGCGTGCGGCTGGCTGATACTATCTTGGGTCTTGGCTGGATTTATCTTTCTCGATCCCTACGGACTGTTTATCCAAGATGACAACATAGTGTCAGGGTGGCAATACGCCGCGAAGATTTACCTCGTCTCTCACCTCTTCGTCATCCCAATCTTCTTTTATTTTGTATTCTTCAGTCTGATGTCATTCTTGATGGTGGATATTATCCGCCTATTGACCAGACAGCCCAAGATCGAATACAGGCCGCTCAACCACTAAAACAACAAGATGTCCATCAGGATAATTTCCTTCTGACTCACCTCCCCCTATGAGACTTAGTCTCGGGGGAATTTTTTGTATCTTCGTAGACAGTCATCCTTCAGATTTTAAATGTGAACAAATAGCTCCTGACCCTTTTTCTCTTGACCCTTTTTCTCTCTTTTTCTCTCCTTTTTTTCTAAAGAAATTCCCTCGGTCAAGATCCAACCTCTATCATTATAACCTGATTATTATACCAAATTGACTTGAGATTAAGTCAATGGCAAGATAAAAGCAGACTGTTCAACCACAAAAGGAGACTTTATTATGGACAACAAAGAACCTCCCTTCAGGCACAAGCCAGCTCTTTATGACAGCGATTTTTCCAATTGCGACCCCGACCTGGTGGACTGGATCCCTCCCCCTCGCCCCCCTACACTGAAAGATCGCCTGCTTTCGGCCTCACTCTGGGATAATTTTTTTCCCGGGATCAACGACTATTGTGATAAACCGCTGGAAGAGCAACTCGTCTCGATTATCTTCTACCTTGGTCGAGGCATTTGGTTCTTCTCCTGCCTCTTCTTGATCGGTTTGATTGCCATCTTCCTGTTCCATTGGACGGGGTCTACCATCCTGCATTGGCTGGGTTATCTCCTCCAGTAACCACCACCTTGCCCGAGGCCTCGCCTCGGACAATTACTTTCCTCCTTGAATTGAGGTTCGGTCGAGGTTCAACCTCGATTAGCCGGCGCTCAGAATGACGTCAAGAGAATACAAAGTTACCGGTTTATCCGATTTTGCAATATGCATTTTTTGCATATTGCTTTTTTCTTTCACTTCGCAATACTGTCTAAATACTCTTGAATCCTCCCTCTATCTTCATTTTCTTTATCTCCTTTAAAATAGACTTCTAGATACATAAACTCAATCCTATTTTTATGATAGGCATAAATAAGTCTAATAACCCGTGATCGCAGTGACTCGCAATGAATACGGACTTTAACTATTTTTACTTCTTCAGTGGCTTTGATAATAGTAAAATTCTTGCCGATGCCGGTCGGGCATTCAAGTAAAACGGGTTTAATATCCTCTATATCGTTTGGCAGGGTGGGATATTTTTTTGAAAGTTTTTTTAATTCCTTTTCAAATTCAGAAAGGGTTGAAAAAGTACTCATAGAAATTAATTATCAGAAACACTGGTTTCATCCGGTCGATAAAATACATGCCGATAATTAAGTTCTTGTCGGTCTTTGGCAACCTTCCAAGGAGTATCCTGGTGTGATAAATCTGAAAGCTCTTTGGCTGTCTTGGTGGCCAGACGCACCAACTCATCATCAATGTGTTTTAGCTCCTGAGCCGACAATAAAGAAACATCCGGCTCAACAGTGACCAGATACTTTATTTGATCGTAATTAAAATATTTACTTTTTACTTCTACCAACTCTCCACCTTTTTTGAGATCTCTCGTTACTTTGGCAAATGACACGGGAGTAGGTCCATGAATATTTTTTATATACTTTGCCCCAATTAAATATTCTTGATATTTTTCATAGTAATCAAAATCGATAAAATACAGTAATTTGTAAATTGCCGTTTGTCCAATATTTGGATGACCCCCTACTTTAGCAATGATATAGAGTAGAACCTGCTTGAGCTTTTCTACATTTTCTTTGGAAACTTCTTTTGGTTTAACTTTAAATTTAATTTCTTTTAAGCTACTTTCTTTTTCAACAGTTTCTTTTGAAACCCTAAAAATACCGGCCAACAGAGACTTTTGTTCTTCGGTCGGTTTTGATTCGCCCTTTTCAAGTTTTGTATAGGTAGGGCGAGAAACACCCAACACCTTGGCGACTTCCGCTTGCGAAAGCCCCGCCCTTTTGCGGTTGTTTTGTATGTAGGTAGACATAGAGACAAGATAACACAGTAATACCCTATTTACAACTTGACTGTGGATAGTGTAAAAATGTAAAGAGATATTATGAGCACTATTAAAAACAAAATAATAATACTTAGTATCACTGCCAATATTCCTTTTACTTTTAGATTAAATGCTCCTAAAATTCTTATTTCTTTATTTAAAATTCCCTTAATCGGCCAGACCAGAAGGCCAATCAACATAGCTATAGGCATTATCTTTAACACCAAGGCTTGATCTATTAAATTTAGTCTGGATAGTAAACCAATGACATAAACAAACAATCCCAAGGTCATCATAATAGCTCCCATCACCATTCCCATAAAACCAACAATAATATAAAAATAGATCTTTAAATGTCTTCGCCATTTAACTACATCTTTTGTATCGAGAAAAATAATTATCTTATATTTATCTAAGAAAAAAATAATGGTCCCGATAATACTCCAACTATAAATGATGACAAAAAAACCTAAGACTCCTTTATCCCAATAATATATGTTAAACAAAAAAAATAGATTGATTATTGAAATCAATGTATACGCAACGGGGTTAAAGATAATATATTTGAAATTCCTTAATATTGTATATTTAAAAATGAATCGCTCTATGCCAGAATAATTTTTATCATAGAGTGTTTGAGTCATAATTTTAAAATATTATACCACAATCAACGCCCGAGGGGAGGCGAAGCCTCCCCTGACTTAAGGGAAGTCGGACTTCCCTTTTTTTATTTCGTAACGGATACCTTAAAAATCCCTCCCTTTTTCTTTGTTTCTCTTCTTAAGATTTCTTGTTGCTTTTTATCACTATCGACTGTCTTTTTTGTCTCTACCTCTTCAACGACTAGTTTTCCTTTCAAGCGCACATACAAATCAGGGGTTTTACCTCCCATTTTTGGCGGATTGGCTCTTCCCGGAAGATCGGCTCGAATAAAAGTAGCTCCTTGTTTCTTGTAACTATCAAGGCGCTGTTCTACTTTCTTATCATGCTTTGTCTGACCTTGTTTTGTTCTTTTTTGGCTCATGGTTTTAATACTTACTTCAATGCTTTATAAATACCCTTAGACTTTTTTGTTTTACCTTTTGGTATAATAAACCTAACTATACTTTCAGAACCGTCCTTCTTTTTTGACAGTGAAAGATGATCATATTTTTATCTGATTCCCAAAAATTTTTCTGTGTTTTTGTTACTTTTGCCATACTATTTTTTAATCCAATAATGTCACTTTTTCTTTAATCGTTGGGCGATATTTGCCCAGAATTTTCCAAGCGTTTTTATTCTTTACTTCATTACAAACTCGACCAGCAATTATGCCTTCAGACACTTTCGCTAATCGGGCTGATGTCTTAAGCCATAATTCTATGTTTATTTCTGGCTTTAATCCTTCCGTCATTGTTTCAAAATCGGGAATAAGTATTTTTTGAGCAAACTCATCGGCTTCTATTTCTAAATCGGTTTTCTTTCCATTCTCAAAATCAATAAAAAATTTCTTCTTACTATGTTTGAGAATGTGACCAGCTTCATGAAAGAAGTTAAACCAAAAAATATCTTCCCATTGCTTTTCCGCTTTCAAGATTATAACCGGATGACCGCTAACCCACGTAGTAGCCCCACCAAAGTAGGTATGAGTTATTTGGGGGACATAAACAACTATCACTCCAAATTCTCGACATCTTTCTTGTAATTCATTTAAGAAAACTACTGGCTTCTTTTCCGTTAGAGTTTTGATTCTTGGGAGTTCCGCCAAAAATTTCTTTTCGTCATACATTTTAAGCGATTGATCTTTCAAAACTTTTCTGGCTTTTTTTTCGCCAGATTTTATAAGCGCGGCCAGGTTATACTCATTTAGATTTTTCCTATCATACTTACGAAAAGCCACCCCTAGAATGTTTTTTTCATGAATACTTTCAAGCGTCGCTACTTCAAAGAAATCTTTGACCTCTAACACTGCTTTTTTTAGATCATCTTTCGTTTCGAGAGTTATCCTGCCAAAAAGACCAAAGCCTTGGAGCTCCTTGAATGTCTCTGCCATATATGACTGAAAGAAACCGATTTCCTCTTCGGCTCTTTGCTCCTCTCTCACCCGCGCCGCCTCATTATCATAAGCCGACTGCATATTGAGCCAAAATTGCGCGTTTGGCCGACCCTCAAAAACTCGCTCCAACTTCAAAGCCATATCGGGGCTTATTGATTCTCTGCCGTTGACGATTCTATTAATAGTTTGAATCGTGCACCCCGCGCGAGCCGCAACATCAGCTTGAGTCAGACCAACAAATTCAATCTCATCCTTTAATGTTTCGCCGGGATGAAGAGCTGGGTTAACAGAAAGTCCATAGAGACCAGCTGATTTTTTACTTTCAATATATTCCTTTGTATTTTTGTTGATCATATTTTTATAAAAATCATTGTTAATGATAATCCTTTTCAATTTTTGAAATTTCTATCGTCGTGATTGTTTCTTTAACAAATTGCCCTTCTTCGACTTTATACATTCCTACTGGTTCACAGATGAGACGCGCGGGATAATCAAAATCGATGGCAAACAAATTATTCAAATCCCCCTTCAAAAAATGTGGTTTGGCATTCGCCGGGATATCCAGATAACAAGGGGCGCTCAGCAATTGACTGATTCTTTTCCGGCACACTGGGTTGGAACGAAGGAGTTTTTCTACTTGTTTCTTAATTTTGTTGTCTTTCCAGACTATTTCCATAATACCAGTCGGGGGTCATAAATACAACCTTTTTATTAATCTAATATGTTAATAACATTATCATAAGTATAAATAATACACAAGGGTAATAACCCAAACAGCCCCTTACGGCGACTGTTTACAGAGGTTCAACCTCCTCTGGCTTTTATTTTGAATACGCCAGACGGGTGGCGTATTGAAATGGGGCTATAATCAAACGATTCGACACAGATCCCCACAAATTCTTCCCTGGTTTTGGTGCCATGCTTGCCCGCCTCCCACCGCGCGAAGGCGAAGATCATGGGGTTGTTTTTCTACTTTCAGATATTATACCACAATCACCGCCTGAGAGGAGGTGAAACCTCCTCTGGCTTTATTTAACTTTTTTTACCATAAATATATGATTATTTTTGCATCCTCTGGCTATTTAGATTTCTTAACCGTCAGAATATTTTCTAACAACTTGTATTTGTGAGATGTACTTTAAGTTTCAATCACTGCCCGAGGGGGGGGTGAAACGTCCCCTGACTATAATAATTTATTTCCTTCAGCTTTTACTCTCTTTAGAGCTAGTTCACAAAAATCTCTTTCACTATCAATCCCTATATATTTTCGACCATTAATTTCAGCGGCTACAGGCAAAGTTCCACTACCCATAAATGGATCTATAATTACATCTCCTTTATTACTACACCCAACAACAAGTCGGTTCAAGACTTCTATTGGTTTTTGGGATGGATGTCTACCATGAATTCTTTCTAAGGTTGGAGTTGAAACAATGTCCCACATATTTCGCATCTGAACACCACCATTCAATGCTTTCATTTCCTTGTAATTAAATTTCCAGTTCTTTGCTTTCTTCTGTGTTTCATTTACAGCCCATATAATATGCTCGGTACTTTCACAAAACATTCTTTGTGTTACGTTTGGGAATGCGTTTCTCTTGTACCAAGTAATTGAGTTTACTAACTTTCGGTCAAAGTCTTGTAGTATGGAACCTATTTTATAAATATTATGATACGAACCGAAGATAATAATATTACCATTTGGTTTTGAGACTCTCATGATTTCTGATATCCACGCCTTGGTAAAGGCAACGTAATCGTCATCAGAAAATTTATCCCACTTTGCATCTATTTTTGTAAATTTCTTTTCCTTAACCCACGTCTTGTTTGACTGAAGCCAGCCTATTTTTTTCTTATTATCATACCCAGATATGTTATATGGGGGGTCCGTAAAACAATGGTCCACTGAATTATCAGGTAAAGATTTTAAAATCTCTATTGCATCACCAAAAACTAATGCGTTTTCGTGAGTAGTGCTTATTTTAGTTTTTATTGATATAGTCTTCATATATGGACACTAATGACATAGAAAACCTTATAGAGCAACTGAAGAAAATTCAGGCTGATTTCTATGTGGCCTTCGGTGTTACGGATATTATAACAAATAGTAAGATATTTGAGATACTTATTGCTGATACGTTGAATCATAAGCTTATTCCTGGTCACTCAGGATCAAGAGATGCAAAAGATGATGATGGTAATGAATTCGAATACAAACACTATAAAGAGAGCAGTTCTAACCACACCTGGACATTTAATGATTTTTCCCACACCACAATCGAAAAATTAATAAAAGCTAAAGGTGTTATTTTTGCGCATATACAAGATGAGAATGTGCCATTTCCAGTATTTGATTGGTACTATAAAGTTCCTGGAATAATAATGTCGAGGTATCTGGCCGAGGCAACAACACGAATTACCAATAATAGAAAAATGATTAATGTGGGGCCTAGGCAGATCGAAACAACACTAGCTCTCACAAAAAAGACAACTACGGGATTATGTTCGGGAATTTATTATGAATGGATCAAAAAAATTGTTGATATTATTTTGAAGATTGAAAAACAAGTAGAAACCAGTAATATTTTAACGAGTAACAAGTTTTGGGAAGTATTAGTTGCTCTACGTCTTGGACACAAAGTTCAATCTGAACAATCGAAACACGATGCTACTGACGCTTTCGGTAATATGTACGAATATAAAGTAGCAAAAGGATCAAGTTGGAGTTTTCAAGATATCTCCAAAGATGTTTTAAAGAAATATATGTCTGATAAAAGTATAATCCTCGCCACAGTTGATAAAAATGATTTTGCCGTTAAAAAAATATACGAAGCGGATACAAAAAAGATTGTTCAGTTATTAAAAAAGAAATTAAAAGCAAAAGAAGCAAGATATAAGGACCAGGGTAAAGAAATACGAAGAAAACAAGCTTCACTCTCCGTTAAGGATATGCGAGATATCAAGGCGAAACTTATATACTCATCAGACCAAAAATTAAAATAGCTGAGTGGGCAACTCCTTAATTCTATTTACAGCCATTTTATGGTACTCCTTTGATAATTCAAAGCCGATATAATTTCTCTTTGATTCAATACAAGCAACTGCTGTAGTTCCACTACCCATAAATGGATCAAGAACAATGTCTCCTTCCTTTGTGGCTAACGATATAAGTTTTTTAATCAATTCAACCGGTTTTTGTGTTGGGTGAAAACGATTCTTACCCTTCGGGGCTTGGCATTTAATTATATTATGTTCATAGGTACTATTCCAAGTTGAGCCAGGACGCTTACCAATAACAACTGCTTCCCAGGCGTTTAAAAAACGTGATTTTGCATTAAGAGGGACAGGATCAGGTTTCTGCCAAACTAAAACATCCACAGCTATAAAACCTTCATTCTCTAGTGTATCGATAAAAAAACCAACATCTTTTTTAGCACAAAAAGTCATCATCCATCCACGAGTCTTTTTTACAGCAACATGAAACCACTCTTTACTGAAAGTGTCCCACTCACCAAAATCAAAATCAAGTTTAGCTGTTGATCCGAGCCTCTTTCCTTTGCAGTTTAATTGTTTACTTATTCCATAGGGCGGATCTGTGACAATCAGATCTATAGAACCATCAGGAATATGTTTAAGTCCAGTTAAACAATCTATTTGTTGGATAGTATTTTTCCAATTATTCCAATCTGGAGATGTTTGCTTTTTTTCAATTTTTATTTTTATGTGTTCAGCAGTCTTCATGAATTTAATTATATCAATTAATCAACTAATTACTATTAAATTTAGGCTTCTTTATAACATCAATCACCTCGCCATTTACTCTAAAGTCATCATCCTCGTGAATGAATATTGGATCAAAATGTTGAGAAGATTCAGAGAGCAAGACAATTTGTGAATTTTCTTTATCGAAGATATATTTTTTTATATTTGCCAATCCACCAATTATCGAAACGACGTAATCATTATTTTTAGGTGAAGTACTCTCACTGTCAACAATTACGAAATCACCATCTTCAATATTTTTGCCTTTTATGTTTGCTCTATTTAGTGAATTCCCCTCAGCACGAAGCACGAAAACATTACTAACTTTAGGAACTATTTTTTTAGATACTTTTAAATACCCCTCAATATTTTGATCAGCGTAAATTGTTTGCGGTCCACAATTAGCAGAACCTACAATAGGCAGGGAAACAAAAATATCTCTACTGGAAGTATTGTTAGTCCTCGTAACCCTCGAAATTGTTTGATTCTTTTTATTTATCACCACAAAACCTTTTCGTTCGAGCTGTGATAAATGATGCTTAACTTTTTGAGGTAGTTTTTCTCCAACCAAATAACCAATCTCCCTCAAGGTGAATCCTCCGATATTCTTTACTTCAATAACTTTTAGTAATTTTTCTTGTATTGGATGCATGTATTGATTATAGCTAAACTGTCAATATTTATCAACTAGTTTTCCACAGCTAATTAACTATTGACAATGTTGACAGAAATATAAATATTGAAGTAAGATATAGTAGAAAAGCCGCCTTGCGGCAGCTTTTTCAGAAGAAGTTTAATATTGAGTTTGATACTGGTTACGTCAGATCAGGGTTGACTATCAAAACGCTTAAAGCTTAATGCACTTAAGGTATACCAAACCGATTCTGAATTATCAATCGATAACTGTGGAAATCTAAATGGCAATACGCATCACCTGCATCAAGAAAGATTCCGGAAATCATGAGAATCCTCAATCTGCAATAAGTAGTTTGGGGTGGGAAAATGATAGTACAGGGGCAACAGGTCGTTCAACACGCTTAGAAATTTATAAGTATGTTGTTGATGACAAAGGACTAGCCTATGTTCAGGACGCTTATGGAAACAAGGCGAAATTGATCGGGGGTATAACCCCACGTGGCACAAAATACGTGAAGACTGTGGCAGACGAAACCAAAGCAGACAACCTGCTTAAACTACCCGAGTGTGCATAACCTAAGGTAGTGATTATTAAAAACCACCACCCCTCTGGCGTTTAACGGGGGTGGTTTTTAATTTTATAACCCCGTCCAATCTTCTTTACACTCTGAACAGCGCTGTTTACCAATATGCTCAAACATATCAGTAGACTTATCTCGTTGATACATTTGATCGACCTCGTTCCAGTAAAACTCATCATTTATAATTGTTTCTACTAATTTTAATTCACTGCCACAGAGTTGGCATGCATGTTTTGGAGATGTTTTTGTTTCAGCTGTCATGCTCTGATCGTTGATCGAATCAGAACGAAAGTCAATTACCTCAATTTGTAGATACCATCACCGATGAATTCAAGATACCCCCTTATCTCTCAAAAATTGTTATTGTCACGAGGTTAAACCTCGTGCTAATTATGGAAAATAAAAAAGGCGAGCTGTCATATCGATCGACAGACTCGCCTAAGCAGAGTGACAGGTACCGTTTCCGACCGGCCGCAATCACGGAAACTGGGAGATCTAATCCCTAAACCTCCGAACAACCGTTTGATTTTCCCGATTTGAGGATTCCCCGAGGCTTAGCCTCGGGGAAATTCAAAACCCCCAAAAATCAACCCAAATTAACCAAAAACACGGCGGGTGGGGTTAAAAAATGAATACGCCACCCCTTCGGTTCGCCGCGGCGGACTCAGGACAAGCCGACTGGCGTATTCCCTATCCGTACACGACCGTGCACGCTTTGGGATGATTAGGAAGTCTGGGGCAGAAAATGTTCGACCCCAGATGTTGAACAGTCTGGTGTGTTCCAAAATGGAACTATCCACTTTCTCCCGAGACTTCTTTCCCACGAGACGTAGTCTCGTGGGAATTAAAATCTAACGATTTTGTAACGAGCGAGTGATTTCTTCTTGTTCTTGTTCAGTTAAACCAGATTCTCCGGATGAAGGTGCGTCAGTTTGAGGATTAGGGTTATATATTTCTTCCAAAGTTTTGGCGTCGGTTGGGGCTTCGATCTTGATTGGCTGATTGATTTGCTTGAGCGAGAGTTTTAAGACCAGCATTATTTGTTTGTCGGCCAAGGTTTGATTGCCGGCCGGAGGTACAATGCGGACACTGTACTCGACCAAAGCCGGATAACCTTCGCTATCCATCCAGAGAATTAACTTGGTATTTTGGTCGTAATAGTTAAAAACTTGCAAGAATTCATCACTTCGCAGATAGTCTAAAAAGACTTCGTCGGCGACCGGAAAATCGCCAGTCAGATTCTGTTCATTTGCTTCAACCGTTAAGCGTTCAAAAAAAGGCAAAATGACTTCGCGCCGAAAACCCAATTCATAGCGATAGAGAGACCGGCCATCAGCTACCGTTTCTCTCCGGACCGGCGCCTTAAAGGCAATCAGACCCTCCTCGTCGGCCAGTCGGGTCGCCTCTTTGACAAAAGCCACTAATTTATCTTTATTCTCTTTGTAACTTTCTTCCATATCATCAACCGGAAGGAAAAAGTTATTATCCTCACTTGGTGTCCATTTAACCCACTGGCCTTTAGGTGGCAACATATCATCAAAGAAAAAGATGCCCGGTAAATTGTTTATCCGGCCGTAAAATGTTTTGACCACTTTGAGGGCATCAAGATTAAAGCGATAGGTTAGATCGCCCAAGTCACCGGTGCCGTCTAAATTGAAGCGCCAATCACCGTTATTAACTGCCACCGTTATCGCCGAATCAACATCAATTTCCGGTGGTAAATAAGCAGCCCCTTCGGCTAATCGTTCAAAAAGACTTTTTTGTTCGGCTGGCAGGTAGTAGTAAGAGGGTGATTTTTTACTAAGAATTATTTTCCGGTCATTAATTTCAATCGTCGGAACCGAGTCGTCAATATCTTCTCCCGGTCTTGTCGGTTGGTCCGACAAGCGCCGAGCTTGCCTTACTGCCTCATCGGTTTCAAGATTAATGATTAAATTAAAATCACGGCTTTGGTCAGTTGAGCGGTATTGGTATGGCGAGCCGGTCAGCGGATCATTTGTCTCGCGAATATTTAAACCAGCTAAAGTTTGAGGGTAGGTATTATTGTTCCCGATGGAGTGAGATCTTAATTGCCACAAAATATCCTCTACTGCTTGGAATCTTTCCCGGTCACGCTCGTACTGCTCGGCAAAATCCGGTCGTTCCGATACGACAATATTAAACGGTTCGGCATCAGCTTCGCGGGCTTCGGTATAAAGGGCACTGCTAAGAGTGTATTCGGCCGAATTGATTTCGGACATTTTTTGTAATAGGCCGGAAGTAAAATTGCTTTCGTCATAGGGCGCACCGGGCGAAGAACTGCTGAATTTTAAATAGGCAAAAGCGCCACCGGCCAAAGCAATCAACAAGAAAAAGATAAGCAAACCGATAACTAATCCCCTATGCCCGCGACGAGCCGGTGCCGTTTCCGTCGGCCAAGCCGGAGTTGGCGGGGGTGGAGTCTGATCAACCAATGGTGGAGGTGGTTGGGGCGATTCAGTTAATGGCGACACCGGCTCTCTGACGATAGGAGGCAAAGAGACATAGGCCTGACTAATATCTTCCTCGGTCCAGCCGGCTTTTTTTAAGTCGGTCTTAATCTGCTCATCCAAAGCACCGGCGGCCTTCATTTTAACAATCGCTTCAACCAATTGCGGATATTGTGACATAGTATTTTTATTATACCCCACTCACCCAAAGCCGGTTTTAACTTATCCACATTTTGCTTAAGCTTGTTAAATCCATTGATAAATACAAAGATATCCCGTTCGCGCACTCGCGAACGGGATAAAAACTTCCTTGGCTACTTTTTTACCAAAATAAAAAGGCGAGCTGTCAATCGTTGACATACTCGCCCGAAACGACAGATACCGTTTCCGACCGGCCGCAGTCACGGGAGCTTGGAGATCTAATCCCTAAACCTCCGAACAACCGTTTGGCTTCCTGAACTGAATGAGATTTTTCACCTCACACACCAGGAAAAGCAGTGATTGTGGTTTCTCTCCACCTTATGATCAAAAGACCAAATGGGGATTCTCACCATCGCCCAGCGATATCAAGGGCGCCTTTTATCCGTCTGTCCCCAGCCTAGCAAACCTTTTTTGCTTGTCAAATTTTACTTCGCCAGCGGTTCGGAATTGGGCTGACTAAAAGCCAATGTGAGATTCGACCTGCGCGATAAAGACATTGGCGCTAATTTCAAAAAAACGACCCCCCGAAGGAAGCCGTTTGGCAAAAAACAAAAAATTAATCCCTAGCTACAATCACCCAATCCAAGGCGTTATCGAAAAGTCCCGCTGGCAAAGAAGGAAATCCACTAGCTTGAGGAGGTGAATAGCCAAGCGGAATCAGAAAAGCGGCAACTTCTGTCGCTTGTGGATCCTGACCACCAGTAGTGATGTCGCATGTCCAACCACCATGGTAGCTAATACTAGTTACCGGTGAATTAAAATAGGGCTTAGTCCACCAACCGTTATACTTAATGTAGACGGCAACCATATTCTCGGACGGCCAGACATGCCAGACTTGGCCACGCAAATTCTCGTGACTGCCAATCGCCGGCACCACAGTAAGGAAGATTGACGGCTCACCCGAACCACCCGGCAAGTATGGAACAAAGTCATCCTCCTCGGGCGGACAACCCATGAAGACCAAGATCGACACCACCAAGAGAAGACTGGCGAAAAGATAGGTTTTCATTGATCACCTTCTTTCTGTTGTTTGCTTGCCAATCAAACAAACTCTGTCCAGATATTATCCACGTCTTGGGGAAAAGTCAATCGGGAATTAAATGAGTTTATTTTTCAAATTCTCGCCGGGCCGACCAATAGGCGCAATGATCGCAATCAGAATTGGCCGGCGGAATCGTCTTACTTTCCAAACAACCTTTAATTTTTTCCAACGTCGGCTCCACCCAAGCATCATCGCCGACATATTCAATCAAATTAACCTCAAATTCTATTTTCTTGTCAAAAGCTTGGCGATCCAGTTGGCCGGTGCAATAGACAAAGTAACCGGTATCAGACACCGGCAAACCATTTTGTCGGATAAGCCATTGATAGACTTCCATTTGTCGTTTGTAACCGTCTTGCCAATCTTCTTTTAATTCGGTCACCGCTTCGTCTTTGGCCGTCGCTTTGTAATCGACAACGAGATATTCATCATCACTATTAATCCAGAGATCATCAATTGCTCCCGAAACCAACAGGCCGGTCGGCTCGTGCAAAAACTTCACGCCGCCAAAGTTCCGTCGCCATTCATCAAGCTCGGGATGTGGGGCCGGCCGAGCATCAAGGCCGTATTCTTGTTGTAAAGGATGTTGTTTGCCCTTTGCCCGATGAGTGTCAAATTCCTGTTTGAGTAAATGATCAACAGCACTGTTTAAGGAAAAAGGGAAACCCGGCACTCGTTTGACGCCCAATTTATTGTCCAAATAGAAACACCGCCGGCAAGCTAAAAACAAATCAATCTTAGACCGACTTAATTTCCAATTATTCCCGCCATAATTCCAGGCCGGCCCCCGATTAGCTTTATAGTATTTAGACATAGGCTGAAGTGCTCATCATAGCATAAAAAATACCCTCAAAAGCAAGCCCTATGCCCAAAGAGATTTTTCTGTCTTGACTTCTTGAAACAAAAGCATAATCTGAAAAGTAGACAAATTAGTGCTTGGCAAACAAAGAAAGGAGCCGGAAATGGAACCGGAAAATTTGCCGGACTGGGTTTGGTGGACAGTAACTGGCCTAGGGACAATGTTGGGTCTCTTGGGAATTATTTTGGGCTGGCGAAACTCCCTTGTGCCTTGGAGTGCCTATGTTGATCAGAGTCACCCCCAACACAATCGAGCGCAAACAATCTACGGCACCCATTACGATGGGAATGGCCTGCCCCACAAGGGAGAAAACAACTGGCCTTTTATGATGACATCGGGCTGGTATCTTCTTTCTTGGGTTTTGGCCTTACTTGTCATTGCCAACCCGCATGGCTTTTTCACCCAAATCAGCAACTCGGTGTCACAGTGGCAATTTGTGGCCAAGGTCTATCTTGCTTCTCACCTCTTCGTTGTTCCAATCTTTTTCTATTTTGGATTCTTCTCTCTGGTGTCGACCCTGATGGTCGGGATATTCAACCAATTGACCGAACAACCCGTGATTGAATACGGACCACCGCCATCGCGATCGAAGTACCAACCCAAACCCCCCGGTTGTCGCTTCCCTGGCGACTACTACAGTGGTGAAGAATAATGCTTCACTACTCATCCCCTCTCCCCACGACTCTGGTCTTGGGGAATTTTTGTTTTATTGGCGTGCCGAAATACCCCCCATTCTGTTTTAATCATACCGTCACGAACAGGAAAAGCTAAACTCCCCGATTGTAAATTTTTAATTTACTATCGGGGAGTTTTTGTTTTGCTTAATTTGTAACTAAAGCCCAAGAGCCCAATCGGCTCGAACCAAACCGTAACCGTAAAAGACATCATGACCGGCCGGACCAAGGTCTTCGGCCGTATCACGAAGAACGACTCGCAGTTCAGCCGGGGACCATTGACCATCGTTGTTGCTGTCGGCTCCGGCCGGAATCTCAAGGGCCAAAAGCAAAGCGGCAACACCGGCGACATGCGGTGAGGCCATTGAAGTGCCACTTATCGCTCGGTAATCACCATCATACCAAGTGGAACGGATATTAACACCCGGCGCCGCCAATTCAACCTCAATCCCTTCGGAACTCCAAGTCGGTGTTTGGTCGTTAATATCAGTCGCCGCCACGGCAATAACCGAAGAGTATTTGGCTGGATAGTTAACGGTATTAGTACTGCCATTACCGTCACCGGAATTGCCGGCTGAAGCAACAAGGACTAAGCCGGCGGCATAGGCCGAATCAACGGCTTGATGAAAAGAGCTAATATCACTGGCCGTTCCCAAGCTCATATTGACAACATCCATTTCATTGTCTATGGCCCAAGCCAGAGCGTCGATGATATCACTGACATAACCAGAACCATCTTTATCCAACACTTTCACTCCGTACAGCCAAACTTCCGGCCCGACACCAACCACGCCAATGTCGTTATCCAAAGCGGCGACAATGCCGGCGACATGCGTGCCATGACCATTATCATCATCCCATTTGTTGGGATCAACAATACGCGATTGAGGCGGACCGGTTGTCGGAGCGACAAAGTTAATCCCGCCCTTAACATTGGCGGCTAAGTCGGCATGGTCTTTTTTGATACCGGTATCAATAATCGCCACCTTCACCCCTTCGCCTCGGCTTTCAGCCCAAGCCAAGTCAGCGCCGATGCGCTCAATACCCCATTCCACGGTTTGCGGTGGTTGAATGGATTCTTCTTCCTCTCCATCATCCCGACATCCCGGCCAAGGACTGCATTTTTCGGGCTTTTGAGTGGCAAAAACCACAGCATCCTTTTCAACTGTTTTAACACCGGCCACGGTTGATAGGGCCGGAATGGCTTGCTCGGGAATGTAAACAACCAAACCATTAACCAAAGATAAGGACTTTAAAACCTGCCCGCCTCGGTTTTCTAACGCTTGGACGGCTTGTTCATTGACCTCATGTTCAAAGGTGACAATGACCCGCTCCAAATTCCCCGCCGATTGGGCCATTACCACGCCGGCCGACAAAATCAAAGCCAGCAACAAAACAGTCAGGCTCAAAGTTTTGTAATTAAAATATTTATTCATATTTTTAATGATTAAATTATAACTAATAATTTTCCGATCGGCCGAAATTTTCGGCCGGCTCAATTTCTTAATATAAAAACCCGAGTGAATGAGAAAAAACGGCCATCATCACTTTACTATTATAAATCATTTTCCATAAATAAACAGACTGCCCAGCAACAGGCCAGAAGGCCATCATCACCGCCAAATAATCTCGGTGGCCGGAATCTCATCCACCGTCTTAAGCCGGAAAGTCTGCCGACCAATCACTTGCCCGCGACGGGTTTCGACACTTACCCGCCAGCGTCCGGGTCTGGCCTGATTAATAAATGAAAAACCCCGATAGCCACCGTCCCGCCCGCCAACAATAGCATAACTGACTCGACCCTGGCTAATCCAACGATTATTTTCTTCGTCATAGAATTGCCAGTGGTGAATAATGTCGGTATTCAAACGTGTCGGCGAAAAAATCGCGGTGTAAAAATAGATAGGCCGACCGGGTCGAATCGGCAAAACTTGGCCCGGCAAAAACTTTCGCCACCACGACGGATCCGGGGCCACGATTCGATACTCCCCGTCCAGTCTGGTGACCGAATAATAGACACCGGCTTCGCGCAAAGACAGCGGAACCGGCGGAATAATATTGGTAAAATAGAGAATATTTATCAGGATAAAAATCCCACCGATAAGGCCGGCAAAAAACCGGCGACGAGCCCGGATAGTTGGCACTAATTTAGCTAAAGCGGACAAATAACCCCAGATTAAAATTAAAGACAACAACCCACTTAAAACAAAAACCCAAGCTTCAATCCGCCGAAGCAAAAACGGTAAAATAAGAACGGCATAAGAAAAGACGATAAAGAAATAAACACCAATCTGAACATTAAGCCGAAGATAGTATTGCTTGAAGATATCATTGGACACCATCAGAATCACAATCAAAGCAATAAACGGCCAACTGGCGGCAAAAGTACCGGAAAACCAATAAAAAATCAAAAAACCGGACAAGAGCGCGCCAAAAGTGTATTGCAAAACAAGCGGCGAAAATAGTCGGACATAACGGAAGACCTTGCGAGCAAATCGACCGGCATCATAACCTTGGATAAAAGCCATCGTCGTGCCGGAGAGAATTAAGTGGCCGGTTAAAATCAAGAAAGCCAAAGTCAGATTAATACTCTTAAACAAGAGCGCATCGGTGGCCACGCCCAAAAGAAGAGCGCCGGGGATTAAATACCGTTCGTATTTATCATACCATCGCCGAAGTCGATTAAAACGCCGGTTTTTTTCTTCGGAGATAACTAGAGTAAAATCATTTTTTGCGGTGTTATTAATTTCCATTTTACCAATTAAACTTTTACCTTATCATAACAGAAAATCTTTAATGTATATTTTTACAAAATTCCCCCGACCGAAGTCAGGGGAATTGCAAGATTAATCGACAAAATCGCCGTTAGCGTCAATCAAGAATGGCTTATTCTTACGAATCGGAAAGACCTTAGCTTTCCCGTTTTTGAAAGGACAAACATCATCATAACGCTCCTTGTAAGCCGGCAGACCGTTTCGCCGAATATGAAAACACCTCCCATGTTTACGAACCCGGGCTAAGCCCTCCGGACCGAAATTGCCAACAATTTCAAAGCGATTTTTATAAGCTGGCTTTCCATCAGGGGTAATATGAAACCAGTCATTAAAACCTAAACTGACACAGGCCAAGCCTTCACGAAAATGACCAACAAAATCAAACCGCTCCGAGTAAGCAGGTTCTCCTGTCTGTGGATCAATGTGAAAGTACCCTTCACTCGTTTGGACTCGGAGTAATCCTTCGCTAACCTTATCCCCAATCAGTTTGTACTTCCGATGATTTATCGCCATCAAATTCCCTTTCGGTTGAATTGCTGAAATTAAAGAACATCTGCCAAGCAAGATAACACTATTATTAGATGTTGTCAAAAAACTGTACTCGTCCACCACCAATGAGACTTTGGCTGACAAAATTTCAAATCATTGACGATTGCTTAAAATAAATGTTATGGTTTGGTGAGACTAGACATAGGCGACCCGGAAAGAACAAATCTTTGAAAGGAGGTTAGAGATGAATGTGTACCAATGGTATGTGGAGCCACTGGATAGCTTCACCAACTAAGTCATCGCTCGTCACCTGATTGAGAAAAAGGGTGACTGCGATGACAACTGCTCCGTCAGTGTGGCGGATGCCGATGGCGCATGCCACAGTGTTTGGGAGGTTGACTACTCTTTGGTGGCAAAGATTGAGCGGTCAAAAGATGCTTTCGGTCAACCCTTACGCTTCAATGTTTTCAACCGTCGTAGCCGTCACAGTCAACTCCGACTCTGGAAGTTCGGGCAGAAGAAAGCGCCCCGCATGCCCCGAGCGGCTTCCAGATAATCTTTCTCTCCCCCATCACAAGACCCACCCTTTAGGCCCGACGATAATTTCGCCGGGCTTTTTAATTATTAAAACCATCCCCTATTTTCCATACCCCTTTTTCACGAAAAGCGGGGATACTCTGACGTTTGGCGGCATTGGTTACCGACGATGAAGAAAGTGAATGTTTTTTAATATATTCAGCTAAAGAGATAATATGCTCGCCCTTAAGATAGGTTACTCGTTTATGCAATGACTCCGTCAGAGCAAGTGCGATAATTTTCTCCATCGTTTTGGTCTCTTTTTTGTCTTTGTAATCTCTAAATGCTTGATAATAGATATCCTTTTCTTTATTCCTGATAATGAGGCGAGGAAATCCTAACGATAAAAGTTGCAGATTAATCAAAACCCTGCCCATCCGGCCATTCCCATCGCAGAAAGGATGAATCGTCTCGAAGTCTAGGTGGAACTTTGCAACTTTATCAAGAAAGAAGGTTTCCAGCTTACTTGAATATTCAAGCAATATTTCTTCAATCATCCTTTCCACATGTTCCGGCGCCGGAGCGATGTGTGTCCCCACGCGTACATATTCTCCCTTTTTTCTGAATCTGCCGGCAATGGAATCATCAATACCACCGATGAGCATTTGGTGGAATAATAAGATATTATCTTTTGTCAGCTCTAATTTTTGACTGTTGTTTCGTTTATATTCAATGACACGCGCCAGATTTTTTGCCTCAAACACTTCACGCACTGAAACATCCCGAGAAAGTTCTTGGTCAAGTAAAATCTTCTCCGTTTCCTTGAGAGTTAAAGTGGAATTTTCAATGGCGTTGGAGTTATAAACATTCTCGGGGATTTCCACCTCATCAATCATCGCCAAAAGCGATTCTTTACCAACAACTAAAGAATCAAATATTATCTTGAGTTTTTGAATTTGATCTCTGAAATTCTTACTGGTTGCCATATGATAGCACTATAACAAATTCACGTATTTTTGGCAATATCGCGTGAATTTATGCTTAAAACGGACCGAATTCACGCTATTTGTGTCTTTCTGATAAAGTCACAATCACCTCCTCAAACACCTCCTTAATAGACGAGAAAGTCAATAATTGCCGGATTTCTTCGGCCGTACCCCAGCGGGCGTCTTTAATCTCCTGCTTAAATTCTTGGGGAATGGCGATCTTGGTTGAATTTACCAGGCCGATAAAATACTCCACGGTCTTGTCATAACCAACCCCCTCTTTTTCAAAAGAGTATTTTTCAATCAAAACCTTATCCGGCCAAATTTCTTCGGCCATTAAGCCGGTTTCTTCAAACAATTCACGTTTGGCCGTAGTAATTTTAGCCTCACCGGCGTCGGGATGACCCTTGGGGAAAGTCCAGTGACCCTGACATTGGAGAATAGCGCAAAAAAGCCAAGGGCCATCGTCTGTTTTATGAACCGGAATAATACCGATTGAATTATCTTGTTTTTTCATATCAATTACCAATTTAATCTCACAAATTCAATGATTCTATTTTTGTCAGAAATTTGTCTATTTCTTTGATCGCCGTCTTTTGTTTTGGATCAGCGACCGTCTCCAGGGCCGCTAAAGCCTTCTTTATCATATCAAAAGTGTGTGCCTTGGGCACGGTGGCCAGAGCGGGAATGTCTTTTTCACTTTTACTAAATTCGCTTAGTAAAAAATCCGTAAAGGCCGGGTCTTTCCTTACTACCTTTTTGATGGCGATAAAACACATGCTGATTAAAAAAGTAATTCGATCTGAAATATTTCCCGGTTTTTTCTTGGTTTCGGGAATAATACTTCCAACCGGCACTTCTTTATTCGCAAAAAGAATTTTTGAGCCGGGCAAAATCCGAGAACTGGAAAGAGGGCAAAGATAAAAATCAACCCGCAATAATTCACCGGATATTTTGTAGAGAACAGCCGTCTGCACACCATTTAAGGGAAAATTGTTCGGCATTTCATTAAGTAAAATGATTTGTCCAAATTGGGCATAAGTCGCCATTCTTTTTTCCAGCACCGTCGGCATTTTCTCATCTTCAAATGTCAGCCAAATATCAACATCACTCAAAGCATCATTTGTTCCTTTAGCCAAAGAACCCAAAATATGCGCTTCAATCGCTTCAACTTTAAAAAAGTTTACGATTTCCTTTACGGTCCGGTTACGAATCGCCATCATTTTTTGACTAAACTCTTTATTCATAGTTTTTCATATTTATCAAAATACTCTTTAAAGTTACTTGTCTAAAAAATCTTTGAGCAAACAAGGTATGCCGGGGTTATCCACTTCTCTCTTGCAAAATATCAAATATTTGATATAATAATTTTACAAAAACCTGTACCCCGAACTGTCACTGGACGGTGGCGTGGCTGGGACAACCAGTCTAGGGTCGTGGTTGGAAAGAACCCGCAAGGGTTCTTTTTTGTTGTCATTTAAACCTCCACTCATCCTGTAGATGTTTGCCGATAATCTTCTTTAAATTTACTCCGTCTTTCTTATCCTCATCATATGATCGACGGATAGTCCCCGTAATCATATCAGCCATTTGAATAAGTACGTTAGTTTTTGAATCAACCAGACGACATTGACTCATAATTTTCTTATTATCAGAATTAAGTTGTTTCCTTAAATAAGTCAAAAAGTTTCGTCGGAAAATCCGATCACCACTCCCGTCTATTTTTACTTTGGCATCAAGAATTGAGCTGTCACTATATTTGAGAGCCATTTTAATAATATAACTGTAGAAAGAGTTTTTGTTATTTCTTAACTCTTGGCTCTGGATAATTTTCTTGTCTATAACCAAGGATCTGATTCTAAATTGGAAAGGACTAATAGTCTCTAAAAATTTTTTCCTAACCGAGTTTTTTGATTTGAAAAACTTAAATTCTACGTTTTCCGGAAAACCTAAATTTCTTCTTAACTCCTTGATCGCGACAGCTGTTTTTTCCGCTTCCAAATTATCCTCAAATATCACCAAAGCAATTACAAAAAACCGACTTGACCCTTTATCAAGTTTAAATCCGGCATCTCCCGAGTCGTCGATAAAAACAAGCATGGATAATTATTTTTCTCTCGTCCGAATAAATAATGAGAAAGATAAGTTCAGGCCCGGGGTTTTTACACCAATTCCCCGTGGTATATATGATGACTAACTCGATTTCCCCTGACTATCTATTCCCTCCCTCATCACAAGATCTTTCCTTTAGGCCCGACGATAATTTCGCCGGGCTTTTTGATTATCTCTAAAGCCCTTGGTTCCGATTGTGGCGGGCTCGGCGAATGACTTCATCGCGCAACTCTTCGGCCACCGTATGTCGGAGACCGGGCAGACGCCCTTCAGAGGTAACCCGGCCACTGGCACCGGCAGTTTGGATATTAAGAGTAGATAGGCCAAGAATTCGGTCCCAAATACCACGATAGATATCGACATTTTGAATACGGTCATAGGGAATGGTCACATAAGTTTTCCAGATGACGCCTAATTCTTTGCGAAAACCATCTTCGGTTAATTCGTAACGATAGAAATGATAGGTTAATTTAGCCCAAAGAAAACAAAAGACAAAGAATAAGCAGAATAGAAGAAATAGGCTGATTAAGACAAAAGCTAATGAAATTTTAATATTAAGTGATGAGGCGATGGCCAAAAAAGGCATTGACGCCCAACCGGATAATATAAATATAGGGATAATGCCAACAAAAACAAATTGAATAAAAAATAACCAAACGGCTTTCGGATCTACTTGTTTCATTGTCTTAAAATTAAATGATTAAAAACTCAAATCTTTAGTGATTATAAACAAAAAGACGGTCCAGCACCAGTAAAGTAAAAATATCCACCGACCGAATTGGTCAATAGTCTGATTACCGGTATTTTGGTGGTGCTCATCGCTGTGATATTGAACCAGAGACCACTCTTTGGTTTAGTGGTCGAACTTATCGGTTATCTTTAGTTTAATTATTACCAGTTTAACCGGCACCGTCATCCCACTTTTATGGCGTTACTTCGGCAAGAATCCGGCCACCTCCGCCACCGTCTTTATTACCACCGCGACCGACATTTTGGGTTTCTTGATTCTTTTGGGTCTGACGACGCTGACGCTAGTCTGAATATCTCTTTCTTCAACGAGGGGATAACTTACTCTTGACTAGTATACCTGGTGGAGATATATTGGAAAAATTAATGGACATTAGAAACAAAAAAACTGATCGATCGGCTTAGGCGAATCAAGGGTCAGACCCGAGGTCTCCAACGTTTAGTCATCAACAATGAATACTGCATCAACGTTATCATTTAATCTTCAGCAATCAGAAATGCGTTGTCGGCAGACGAAGATCTGATCTTCTTCTTAATCGCTCAACATGGTGTGACCGTTTTAAGTCACAAAGTCAAACCTTTTAATCTTTAATTGATTGAGCGAACGCGAGTTTGGCCGGAATGGTTGGTTCTGGCTGCTACTTATGTCTATTTATCTTTTACTCCTTTACCCAACGATCTTTTAATAATTATCTTGGCGATGATTGGTGTCTCTCTTCGTCGACTCTGGCCGGTAATTTTAGCCGGTAGTCTGACCATTGTCACCCTGACGGCTTATTTGGCCAGTTATCTTAGTTAATCAATCAAATGAAATTATTAAAGAAAAAAAAGTTTTGGTTCTTGCTTCTGATAATTTTAGCGGTCTTGGTTCTAGCTGATGATAAAATCAAGTCAAATACGCTCAACGACGATTATTGGGAAAAAATTCGCGCCGGCGACGTGGCAAAAGTGGCGACCGGTTGGAGCACGCCGAAACGATTATCGATCAGTAATGACGGTTGGGAGGAAGGAGATTATATTTCTCCCGATGGAAAGGAATTTTTCTTCATTTACACGACGGTTGATGTCTTCAATCTAATCTATAGTGGGGGTTCGAAACCGTTGGTGAGTGGACCGGTTCGCGATCGAGACAACTCTTGCACTCATCCGCTCAAACCCCAACCTCATCCGTGTGGGCAGTGGCCTCGCGCCGATCTATTCTATAGCGTTAAGAATGGCAGTCAGTGGAGCGAGCCGGTGCCCCACCCGTTGACTCAAAGCGGGCCGGTGGGTGGGTTCACTTATGCCGGAGCTAATAAGGCCTACTTTATGCATGCCTTTACCGGTGATGTTGAAGATATCGGCTACGCCGTGCGAACGAACGGGGTCTGGGGTCCGAAGATTAAAGTGGCGGCCGTAAGCGTGGACGGCTATAGCGATTCTGATCCTCATGTTAACGCCAGCGATGACGAGATGATCTTTTGGAGCGATCGGCCGGCTCATTTCTCCGGCAAGAACCTTTATCGTTCGGTTAAGGTGGGCAACCAATGGCAAACGCCGGAACTTCTGGCCGAACCGATCAACGGCAATGGCGACAGTATGACCCCGTTTTTCCATGATGGGTACCTCTATTACGGCGCTTCGTTTGGTCCGGAAACCACCTTCTCTATTTATCGTTCTCAACGCCTCGGCGCCAACGCTTGGGCTCAACCAGAGATGGTAGTCACGAGTAAGTTCGCGGTCGGCGAACCGTCTCTCACTGCCAATGGTCGCTTCCTTTACTTCGAACAGATCTTCATTGATGGCCAAGGTCGTTACAATCCCGATTTGATGTATATCGAGCGACTTTAGACAGCGCAACTATTTGAAGACTGACTCGGTTGGATTAGAGCGAGCGTCTTTAATCTCCTGCTTAAACTCTTGAGGAATAGCGATTTTGGTTAATGTTACCAGGCTGATAAAATACTCCATGGTCTTCTTATAACCAACCCCTTCTTTTTTAAAAAACTGATTACGGATTATGTGGTCATCATAGGTGCTGGCGAAAGATACGGCTGGTAGAGCAAGTATAGCTAAAGCCACTAGAATAGTTGTTATTTGTTTCATTTTCTTATTTGTTAATTAGTAAATAAGGGGGATCCTGATCCTTAATACTGATGAAGCTGTATGACAAAGAAAATGATGACAAAAATGTTAATATGATGTATAAATTAATATATGGACAAGATCAAAGAAGAGGTGATTATTCGTGCCTATAAAGACCACGAGAGGGCACTTTTAAAACAATCTTTCTTCAAACTGGGCAACAGGGATCTTTCTGATGATTTAGTGCAAACTACTTTTCTAAAAACTTGGGAATATCTGTTGAAAGAAGATAAGATTAAACATATAAAAGGATTTCTCTTTCATATTCTTAATAACCTGATTGTAGATGAATATAGAAAAAATAAATCCATCTCGCTCGATGTTTTGGAAGAAGGAGGTTTCCAAATAGCATTTGATGACTCCGAACGGTTGATAAATCAGGCTGACGGAAAAACAGCAATGCTACTAATCCCTCTTCTTAAAGAAAAACATCGAAAAGTTGTTTCAATGCGGTTTGAAGAAGAAAAAACGATTAAAGAGATTGCCCAAATTACAAAACAAAAAAACAATACGGTGGTTGTCCAAATCCGTAGAGGAGTTGACGAGCTAGCCGTCTTGTTTAGAGTAGATGATAAGAAGATGGGATTAAGGTAGGAGTTTTTGTAACTGAGCCTTGTCACCTTAATGCCTCTCAAACGGCTTATATGTTAACAGTTAACATAATAAAATATGATTTGGACAATTGCAGTTGTACTACTGATTCTATGGCTTCTTGGTTTCAGCTTTAGTTTTGGTGGAAGTCTCATTCACGCGCTATTAGTAATAGTGCTTGTTTTAGTTGTTTTACGGTTGATAAAGTAATAAAAAAGAAAGGTTACTTATTAATTTTAATTTATAAAAAATATGAATTCATCATATAACTCAGCTTCAACAAAACCGATATATCGTGGCACACAGATTGTTTGGTACATACTTGGTATTATTGAAACACTCTTAGCGTTCAGGTTTATTCTAAAAATGATGGGCGCAAATCCATATGCTGGTTTTTCAAGTTTTATCTATAGCGTCACCTCACCATTCGCAGGACCTTTTGCTTCCGTTTTTAAAAGAAGCGCCATTGAGGGAAGTGTACTTGAATGGACAACTCTTCTCGCTATGTTCGTGTATTGGGTTATTGCAATAGGTATCATCCACCTTTTCCTCATGAACAGAACAGTCTCAACAAGAGAAGCCGCAACAAAACTTGATCGCGGTCAGACAATGTAAAGGGAAAAATGAAAATGAAAAATGGGGTCAAGCCACCTTTTTATGGCTTAAATAGTGGCTGGCTCCATTTTCCTGTAATTTTTTGGCTGGCTGTGTGGTACGATGTTGGAACTTTTTTACTTAAAAATTAATTAACTGTCACCTACTTAATTGGACAGCAACAGCCGAATCAATGTAAGCTTTTATCACAAACAACAAAATTATCGCCACAAATTGAATATTTTCCACAAACATATTAAGCAACAATAATATATGTATTCCCGGGACCGTAAATATCATCAAAGCTACTAAATTTGTAATAAACGACTTACCGACCTCCAGTCTAATTTGTGGTCTAGATTTGTGTTTAAATATATCTACAATGAGATTGAGTAATTTAGTTACGATATAAACCCCAACCACCAAAAGAACAATCTTATTAGTTAGTAAATCTTTAATAAAAAAGCCTTCAGTGCTTAAAAAAATAAATGTAGCAAACAAACCAAAAAATAAACAAAGTAATAATCCTCCCAAAAAACTCCTTAAAGCTAGAAGCACCTTAGGCCAATTGCTTTTATATAGTCTTTGAACTTCTTCTGTCTTCATTAAAAGAACAGAAAAACTCAAAATAAAATTGTCTACTAATAACTCTAGATAAAAAATTAAGAAAACATAAAAATACCCTAAATTATTTGAAAAAATTAAAAATAAAGAAAAAAGATGAGGAAATAAGGAAAAATAGAATCTAGGAGAACTGAATAATTCTTTAACTGACATTTTTCTATTAGAAACTCCTGCTTGAATCTGTGACATACCGAAATTATACTTAGTTAAATTAAAAAGTCTAAGTCAAAATCACTTTAGGCCTCATGGTCACTCTCACTAGTTGGTTAGGTCTCTTGGACGATACTAGAACCTGTTTACTCACAGAAAGTAATGTTTTTTCATAGCCCACCCTTGATTACACTGTTTATTTGCTCACTGTAATTGAAGCTGTATTATTTAAAATACTATTAACGATAATAGTAGGTCCGTTATCTCCTAGACGATATTTTTTCCCAACTTCCAAAGATTTATCCATATCATAATTGTCTGTAACTAAAAAACTTATTATAGAATTATATTTTAGGGTTTCAAGCATGACGCCATTATACCCATTACTTGTATTTGAATTACTTGGTTTTCTATATGATAAGTAAATATCATAATCAATACCAGTAACTGGAATTTTCAAGGCTTTTAACTTATCACTCTTTTGTTCAACTGGTCCTAACTCATAGGTGCCCGAAGTAGTTTCCATTATATCTGAATCTGATAACCAGCCAATTATATTTTTCTCCAAAACTGAATAGTCAGATAGTGTACTTCTGTTTCCTGTCATAACTGAAAAAGTAGGAATATTTCCAGAACTCCAGTCATAAATTTGCTGGCAGCTGTTTGATAGGTTTATCGTGGTCTGGTTGTTTGATTCACTAAGAGAGCATTTTAAATAATCCGGATGTCCAATACCTGTATTTGGTTTATATCCTAAACTATGACCAAATTCATGAAATAAATAAAAGTCTGATAAGTCTGAGATTCTTACCCCACGAGCGCTAATTGTACGACCATTGACCGTATAATTTTTATAAGTACCCTTACCTTCATAAGACCACATTTGACCATCTGAGCAATCTGGACTTGGGTGTACCACCAGATAATAAGTTTTACTATCAAGTTGTTTTTCGGAATCAGATGCCTTTAATGCTCTTTGTATCAAATCTTCTGTCTTTTCACCATAAGAAGAATGGTTACATACTCCAGAACCAAGCTCGTACACACCAGTTATATCCCAAGTCAAATTAGCTTTTTCATATGAACTTTGTTTTATAAAAGACTTTAAACGATTAAGTGCACTTTCTACTTCAGATATTTTTTGTTGGGTAAATTTCTGACCATATGATCCATATTTATCACCTGTTTCATCTATATTTACAACAATTGCGCGAATTTCTATATTACCAATATTCAGTTCAGCAGAATTTACAGCAAGCGGTTTCTCACTCACGATAGATGATTCACCTGTATTTGAACTTTCAATAATGGGCTGGTCTGTTTCTATATCTTCAGCATTATCAATATTATTGGAGTCTCTTTTGGGTATAATACTTGAATCAAAATTATCTTCTTGCTTAGTTGTTTGATCTTTTTTGAAATGACTCGATTTATTTTTGTTATCAAGAAAATAATATCCCCCTAAACCTAATAAAACTATTAACAATGCAACAATTAAAATATTTGATTTCATTCCTTGGATTTTAACATTTTTTATATAAAAAGTCCTAACCTCCACAAAGGGTATTTTAAAAAACATTGGAAAATAAAGCTAAAAACTGTTGCTGGGGGCATTGGATGAAGTTAGAACCGTTTTATTGCAAAAAGAGTGTGTGTTTTGTTACCCTACCCCTGAACTCACTTTTAATTAAATCATAAAAATATTGAGAATAGGGTGTCTGGACCTAATTATCGCTTCTATATAAATTATTCACATCCAAGTGGGAGAAGAACATTTGGATTTTCTAATTTTCTCTCCTTTTCAGATTCACAAGACTTCTTAAAAGATTCCTCTTGCAATTCTTTATATTCGTCACTTTTTAAATATTCTTCTCGCTGTTGCTCTGAGAACTGACGAGATTCTTCTCTCTGTATTCTGTATTCTTCCAATGTAGGTGTGTTTCTAACCCACATATAATTCATTAAAATGAATATCAATATCCCTAAAATTAATAGAATCTTTGAAATAATGACAACCGCTTTATTTTGTTTATTTCTAACGACTAGACTGATAAACAAAATTAGAATAAATAGTATGAAAATACTAATAGTTGATATCAATAAAGAAAGAATAATCCCTAGTGAGGGTCCCTCCTTACCCGAACAGTAGAAAAAATCCTCTAGCATAGAGCTAGCCATTTTACATTTCTGCGTCCAGTAAAATATAATTATGATGTTTATAATTATTACTGATATTAATGGCAGCAAATATTTCAAAAATACTTTTTTCATATAATTAAAGAATATCACAGAGAAGTTCTATCGTCCAAGACGGGTGTTTTAAAAAACATTGAAAAATATGGTTAAAAAACGCTAGCTGCCCGCAGCGGGACATACCTTGAACTTGGATGGCTTTAATCAAGGATATTTTACTATATTGTTCCGGATTGGACACTTCCTCTTCCTTTAGGTCTTGACAGATTGATATATAAGGAGTATATTAGTGCTAGAATTCTTTCCGATAGGCGGAAAGACGCTAGTCCGTAGTAAATGCGGATAGTTGACAACAAAGGGAAAGGGATGTGGTACATGTGTATCGAAGCGCTAGAAAAGGAATTCTGGGAAGAGATCGCCCCATTGCTTCGCGAGAACATTGATACGGAGGATGTCTACACAATCGAGGACGCAGAGCGGGACCTTGCCACGATCGAGCCCGAAGATCTGCCTGAAGGATGGTCCGAAGCGATGCTGAAGCGCGTACGGGACAAACTGCGGGCCGAAGGGTTAGGGTTCTTGAAAGACTAAGCAACCAATAGTTCCCTGCGGAGACCTTCTGTCGCTGTGACGAAACCGGATTGTCGGTCGCCAAGAAGAGGCAGTAGTTCTCTTTCCCACCCTGTTAGCGCTTCGCGCTGACAGGGTTTTCTTTTTTTTGAATAGTTAGGTGGAAATTATATGCGTTCTGGCGCAACATCCCCCGTCTTGACAAGCTGCCGGACTAGGACTCGAACCTAGATAAACGGATCCAAAATCCGTTGTCCTACCGTTAGACGATCCGGCAAATATTATTCTGATGTCAATTGTCAATTTAATTTCAACCCCAACGAAAGATTGGCGTCACCGCCTAACCCCGACTATCGGGAGTGTAGGCTACCATTACCTGCCTACCGGCAGGCAGGGACGATCCGGCAAATTTAGTAATCCCCGTAAGAATTACTTAACTACTCTAGCAAAAAACCGGCCGGGAGGCCAGTTTTTTGTAAAGTAGGCCGGCCATATTTGCCGGCTGGGATAAATTAAGACAAGTGCTTGGAGACCAACTTGGTCATTTCGAACATATTGACTTGCTCTTTGCCGTCGAAAACTTTTTTCAGATTTTCATCGGCATTAATGTTCCGTCGATTCTCCGAATCCTGCAAATTTTTGGATTTGATATAAACCCAGAGCTTTTTGACCACTTCCGAGCGCGGTAACGGACCGGGGCCGACGACGGCTTCCAGTTCCGGACTAAGAGTGAGCGGTTTCATAAAAGCGGAATTTGATTTAGGCATAATTTTAAGACTAGATTAATAATATTGATAATAGGCCTGATTATAGCACAAAGAAGAAAAAAGTCCCGTCAAGTTAAACACCGCTGATTTTACCTGTTAAAAAAGCACCCCAAAGCAAAACGCCTTGGGGTGTGGTTTCAGTTTACTTGACTGTCGTAATTCCAAGCCGGACCAAATATTTCATCGGCGATATGCACCAAGTCTTTGATGCCGGCATTGTAAGGAATCGGTGTCAGTTTGCCCTCAATCGCTTCTTCGCATCGACGCCGGCATTCCGGCGAGATAAGCTTTTGTCGTTCAGCCCGTTTCAGAGCCAGACAGACTTCAAATTGAGAATAACCGAAGATGTCCGAACCGTTCGCTAGCCCGATCCAGCACCAGTGTCGGTCAACATCAATGGCAGTGACCATTTTTTCCCTTTCTTTTTTGAGGTCAATCTAGGTGTCATCATAGCGTTAAAAATGATTTTCGTCCAGATAATCAACGATAGATTTCCGTTAATTTATTCCAAGTCGATTGACCGACAATCCCGGTGCCGACCGACAAACCAAGCGGATCCAAAACCTCTTGACGATATTTTTCTTGAAAAGCGACAACCGCTCGACGAGTGCAAGAGCCGAAATTGCCGGTAATCGGACAATCATTAAAAGTCTCGCCGGCCGGCGGATACAAACCGTCACCCCGCAAAGCCAGCTGTAAAACAGCCACATCTTTATTATATCGTTCGCCAACTTCAAGCGTTTCGGCCAAATTGCCGAGCGACAGAACCGCCGGCAATATTTTTTCCGAACCGATTTCGGTTTGACCGGCTAAATAGGCGGTAATCCCCTGTTTGGTTAATTGGACCAACAGTGGATAGACAACTTGACTGACCGCCGGATTGGTAAATTGCGGTTCGTAAATATAACCGTATTCGACCAAAACCGAGGCACTTCTTTGCGAAGCATTGGAACCGAGAGCAATCAATTCTTGAGCTTCAATGATTGTCGCCGCCTCTTTAGGATAGTCACTGGCCGGCCAGTAGGCGGCCAATTGTTCGCGGATGGCTTCCGCCAAATCACGACTGGCGTCGGCATTAGGAAATTGTCGTTCAGGAATATAGATAGAAAAACCGGAATAAATACCGGGAGTGCCATGACGCCGGACGGCATAGTCATTAAGATGAAGATGAAGCAGAATATCAACATCATTCTCATTGGCCCATTTATTGATACCGTAAAGACGAAAAGCAACTTTATCTAAAGCAAAGTTGTGGTTAATGTCCACATTGGTTTCGACCGTTCCGTCACCAAGCATGGCCTGCATTGCCTGCCGGCGTTCGGTCATAAATTGGCGGATAGCCTCGGCTTCGGTGGTAAAATAGTTTGCTAGCCAGAGACTGTATTCGCCGTCGGTAAAATTCCTGGCCGAAAGGACTTCCACGCCGGGCCAAAGCGAGAGGTCGGCATAGATTTTTTCGGCTAATAAAAGATTAGCATCGGCTTCGCGCAAATGGCCGAAACGGGCACCAGTATATTCATTATCATGACCGGGGACTAAAAGAATTCGCACTCGGCCGGTTTGATGTTTATCCAAGATACTTTCGGTGGTAACTGTGCCAAAAAGAAAATTGGCCAACAATCGCTCGGCCGCCACCAAAAAAGACGGCGGGGTAAAACTACCGGACAAACCGCCTTGCACCAAAAGAGTGGAGAAGAAAAGAGCCAAAGAAACAATCAGGATAATTTTTTTATTGGTGGTCATACTTGATCATTCTCCGCCTTAAAACCATCAATAATTTTAATCACCGCCAATTCCAGTGGCAATTCCGGCAGATAGGCAAAAGTAATTTGATCGTAAGCATCTAAAAATTCCTTGAGAATTTTCGGCAAGGACGCCGCCTGCGGACCGGTGATTATTTCTTTAAGCCAAGTGGTTTCGTCCTCGCCAAGACCGGCAGTTAATTCGTCAGTCGCATTGGGAGCAAATTTAAAAAGCATGGCCAAACGCAAATAACGCAAAAGCAATTTGGCAAACAATCGAACATCGGAACCCTCCGCCGTCAGGCGGCGGATAACCGCCAAAGCCTCATCGGCCCGGCCAGCCAATAAGGCTCGTAAAAAGGCAAAAACGGAAAGCAGAGGTGGAGCGCCGGTGACTTTTTCCACCTCGGCGGTAATAATCTTTTTATCACGACTGCCGGCGATGGCTTTCTGTAAAGCGCCAATGGTATCACGAAAAGAACCGTCACCGAGAAAAGCCAAGAGTTCGGCCGCCGACTCCTCTATTTGATAGCCCTCTTTGACGGCAATTTGTTTAATCAATTTTACCAAAGCCGCCGGCGAGGGTTTCTTGAAAACATGAGTCTCGCAACGAGAAATGATTGTCTCCGGTACTTTAGCCAATTCAGTGGTCGCCAAGATAAAAATGACATGGGGTGGCGGTTCTTCCAGCGTTTTTAAAAGAGCATTAAAGGCCGGTGTCGTTAACATATGAACTTCATCGATGATATAGACTTTAAATTTGGAGGTAAAAGGCATCGTCCGGACACCGTCACGCAAAGCCCGAATCTCTTCAATCCCCCGATTGGAGGCACCGTCTATTTCATAGAGATCCTTATCGTCAGTGCCGAGAGCCCGAGCCAAAATCCGCGCAATACTGGTTTTACCCAAACCGCGTGAACCGGAAAAAAGATAAGCGTGAGCAAATTTATCACTCTTAACCGCGCCGGCTAAAACAGACACAATATGATCTTGACCGACAATATCCGAGAATTTTTGCGGGCGATATTTGCGGTAGAGAGCAAGATTTAACATAGCTTGATTATACCAAAGAAATCCCCGAGAGCTAATTTTCTCCGGTGGCTAAAAAGTTATCTAAAACAGCCATGGCGGCCGGCGGTGAATCACAAAGCATCATCGCCGCCCGCAAAGCGGGGGCACCGGCAAAACCCTGAAGGTAAGCTTTGAAATGTTTTTTCATTAAGTGAAAGCTTTTGGTGTGGCCGGCAAACAGCCGGTCATTAGTCACGCCCGATTGATAGAGTTCGGCAAATAAAGAGATGTGCTCGCGACAAATACCCAGGCGCTCGGTCACCGTCGGTTGTGTTTCGGCAAACAACCATGGCCGGCCGAAAATTCCTCGACCAATCATAATGCCGGGAACTCGGTAGTGTTCGGCTTTAGCCCGCGCTTCGGCGACATTGCTGACATCGCCATTGCCGATAATAATCGTATCGGTCCCGCGAGCTAAATCAAGTGGCAGTTTAATCAAATCCCAATGAGCCGGCACTTTAGACATTTCTTTTCGAGTTCGCAAATGAAAAGCAATGGCCGCCGGTCGGAGCGATAATAGAGTTTCCGCCCAAGACGCAAGTTCATCGGTTCGGGTATAGCCAATTCGGGTCTTAAGCGAAAGGGGTAAATCAGGCGCCCCCTCACCGGCGGCACTGATAATCTCTTTGGCTAAAGTCGGATGCTTGATCAAGCCGGCCCCGGCCAGTTGTTTTTCTACCGAACGATCCGGGCAACCCAAGTTTATATCCAAACCGTCAAAACCCAATTCGGCAACCAAGGCGGCCGCCGCTTTAATCCTCTCCGGCCGGCCGGAAAAAATTTGGGCGACAATCGGTCGCTCAGCCGAGGTAAAGTAAAGTTCGCGTTTTAATTTTTCTCGTGCCGCCGGATGACACAGGCCGTCGGCCGACACAAATTCGGTATAAAAGACCGCCGGCCCGGCCGGTCGAGAGTATTTGGCAATCATCGCCCGAAAAGCAGCATCGGTGACATCAGCCATCGGGGCCAAAACAAAAAACGGTTGTTTTAATTGTTGCCAAAAATTATTCATTTTCGCAGTATAACATTTTTATCAATCTGCCAACGATATTAGTAAAATACAAAATCGGGCCGGAAAATCTTTCCGGCCCGAGTAATCGTAATCGCCATCAACCACCAATCAACCAAGACAAGATAAGATGGTAGACAAAGTAGAGGGCAACACAGGCACTGCCAACTATCAGTAAACGATAGACGACTCCCGCCAAGGCTAAAAGAAATTCATTCAGACTGACAGACCCAGGGTTAGTCAAAACTTCTTCGCACAAATCCCTGAGGTCGTCATCAGCCGTCCGATTGGCGACAAAATTGATTTCCAACGTAGCGACGAGTCGCTCAGGAAACGATGTCAGTGAACTGTCAAAGACTTCCGCTAATTCTTCGACCTTTTTAATATCGTACATTACCCTTCCTCCAAGGTTAAGCCCGACTCAAAGTCAGAAACCAGTTAGTTGGACAGAGAGATTTTCCTCTGTTTGTCAAATTCCATTTTCTCCTTTATCTCAAGGGTTTCCACAATAGAAATAAATAGGTCATTCATGCTAAAAACCGGATCTTCGCCAAATTGACGACCAAATTCAATTACCCATTCACCGAGTACCTCGGGAATAAGCACCTGAATATCCGACCCCGAAAGAAATTTATCTACAATCCAGTAGACAAATTTTGCTTCCACTGTATGTGGGGAAAACATTAGCCCTCCTTTCATTGCCTAATTTTCAAACACTCTAGGCTATCTATAACACATTTACCTCAAAAAGACAACACCTTTCAATATTCTCTCTTCCAACCTCTAGCGATCATTATTTGCCTCGGCTGGACGAAAATAATTGTCTAAAACAATCAAGCGTGTCCGCCAGTCAGCAATATCATTATTTAAAAGCTCCACTTCCAAGACCAATCCTTCCATCGTTTCGGCCGAGAAGTTTTGATCAAAAATAAAATTACCCAAACTGTAAGCAATCAGTCCCCCGCCATATTCGACGACCGGTTGGATAACATGAGGATGGTGACCAACGATAATTTTTGCCCCGAGATCAATTGCTTGTTCGGCTAAAGCGATTTGCCGCGGACTGGGACTTGTTTGATACTCTTCGCCAAAATGAAAAGAAACCACCAAGACATCAACCGCCTCAGTCGCTTGGCGGATAATACCGGTAAAATTAGAATCAGTCGCCAATAAAATTCCCGCTTGATCGTCGCCGACGGCCAAATTAACCGGTCCGACATCGGAGAAAGCCAAAAAACCGATTTTAATATCTCCGACTTTTTTAATTTGCGGATTGACCGCCTCCGCCCGACGCTTGCCGGCACCGGGGGTTAATATACCGGCACCGGCCAAGCGGTCTACAGTATCAATCAAGGCTTCTCGGCCCCAATCACCGGCATGATTATTGGCTAAAGATAAAACATTAAAGCCGGCCTTAACCAAAGCCGGTAAGGCTGGTGGCTTCATCCGGAAAGAATATAAATTATGAATATCTTGTCCTTGGTCGGATAACGGCCCTTCCAAATTACCAAAGACAATATCCCGGTCGCGTAAAAAACCAAGCTCGGTGAATAAGTCTTCGTAATTACCATTGAAATTATTTCGGACCGAAGCGGCCACACCCCGATCAAGCATAATATCGCCGACAAAAGTTAGAGTAACTACTCGTCCGACAGAAACACGAGAAGGCAAATTAAGTGGACGAGAAGAAATAACCGCTTGAATATCAGGTGCCAAAGCGGAAAAATCCACTTTCGTTGAGTCTGAGGATAAGCCTTTATTAAAAAAAGAAGTAGCGGTCGACAACCTATTGCCGGCCAGACCAAAAGAATCATTAATCGATCCTGATTTCAAAACCAAAACCACCGGCTGACTCAAAGTAAAGACCGAGAACATAAACAACCAACCAAGACTTAAAGTCAAAGCGGCCCAAACAAATTTTCCCCGAGGAAAATATTTTGCCATTAAACAATTATAACGCAAAAGAAAATTTATTTGAACCGGTAAAACACTTTATTACCAAAACGCAAATCAAGATAATCAAGTCGGCCGGCCTTATCCTCATATTCCCGCTTAAAAGATTCACTGACCAAAGCGGCGGTCAGATTAGCTAAAGAATGGTCAAAGTCATCTCGACTGTCAAAGAGCAAACGCCAAGTCAAAGGCCCCTCGGCCACAGATTGACGAATGATAAATTCATAATCATGATCAGCCGTTACCGTCACTTTGGTAATTTCCACCTGTTCCAAACCGGCGGCCTGAAGAGTGTTAATTAAAACCGTCCGGGCGGTAGGTAATAAAATCAAATCAGCCAATTCAAGTGGCCGAGTAGCTAAGGGGCTTGTCCCAACCAAACGAGTCTCGGTTGAATCCGCATCAACGGGTGAACCATGGATTTTCAAAAAAACATTATCGGAAAAATCCGGTGCCGACGCAAAGACAAAACCGCTGTCATCCATATACCAACACTCCTCCGCTTGGCACCACAAAGCCGCCGGCCGACGCTCGCTGACGGTCAGAATAAGGGTTTGATCTTCAACCTCGATAGCTAAATCACCAATTCGGGGAAATTGCCGATAAGCGGTCTGACGAATTTCCGCTCGCGGCAAGAGTAAAACATTCCGGCGAGAAAACAAATAAAAATGATTACCCGCGAGCAAGGGCCGGATAGTCTGCTTAAGCTTATCGGCCGATACCGCCTCTTCTCCCCTGACGGCTAAATCGGTAACGGCCAGCCGGTCAAGTTGAGACAATAAAACCAAACCGACAAAAACAAAAGTATAAAAGAAAAGCCAAAGGTAGGTTTTAAGTAAGCGAAGACGGCGTGCTTGTTGTTTTTGTCTCGCCCTGATGATGTCTCGACTCTCTCTGGCCATAACTATCTGGCACTGATAATATCTTTGCCAACCAGTGGCTGAAGGACTTTGGGGATAGCAATCGTACCGTCGGCTTGTTGATAGTTTTCCATAATGGCAATCAATGTCCGACCGATGGCAAAAGCGGTGGCATCGTTCATATGGACATATTCCGGCCGGCCGGATTGTTGACGAACTTTGGTATTGAGGCGCCGAGGCTGAAAACTGCCGATAAAGTCGGCACTGTGAGTTTCGCGATAAGTATCTTGGCCGGGCATCCAAGTCTCAATGTCAATTTGACGCTGATCGGGAAAACCCATATCACCGGTACACACCATCACCACTTGATAGGGCAATTCAAGCGCCTGCATTAAATGTTCCTGAATGGCCACCATTAAATCTTGCTCCGCCAAACCGTTTTCCGGCGAAGTAAAAGATTGCATCTCTAATTTATCAAATTGATGCATTCGCAAAATTCCCTTGGTATCTTTACCGTAAGAACCGGCCTCACGACGAAAAGCGGTAGAATAACCAAGATAACGCAAAGGTAATTTTTCCAATTCCAAAATTTCGTCCATATGCAAAGCTCCAACCGTATGTTCAGCCGAACCGGCTAAGAATAATTCGTCCTTTTCAATATAGTATTTATCATCTTTCGGCTCTAAGCGCGCCATCCGATTCAACACCGGACCGGTCAGCATTGCCGGCGGAATGACCGGCACAAAAGGCCGGGTGGAGATATCTAAATTAGCGGTGGCGGCAATCGCTTCAATTTTATCCCGATTAGTCAACACCCCCAACGCCAATTGGATTAAAGCAAATTGTAGCAACACTAAATCACCTTTCAAATAAGTAAAACGCGAACCGGCAACCATCGCCCCTTTTTCGCTGTCAATTAAACCAAGTTCGCGACCTAAATCCCAATGAGCCTTGGGTGAAAAATCAAACGTCGGTTTATCGCCAACGGTCCGAATCACTTGATTAGCCGATTCGTCAGGCCCGATCGGTGTATCCGGTGACGGAATATTCGGAATTTGCACCATTAAGGCCATAAATTCTTTTTCAATCCGCCGTAATTCTTCTTCCTTGTCGGCCGCCTCTTCTTTACATTGCCGGCCAAGATCAATATTACGAGCCGCCGCCGCTTCGGCTCGCCGACGATTTAATTGGTCAATATCCGATCGCAATCTTTTCCGCCAATCATAAAGCTTAATCACTTGCTCAAGATCGACCGGTTCGCGATTTTTGTCGGTAATGGCTTTGGCGACAATTCCTTGATTGTCTTTAATAAATTTAATATCAAGCATTCTCCCAGAATAGCAAAAGTATTAAAAAAGATAAAGGGAGCGAAGCGCTCCCTTTACTCACTAAACCGACTAAGACCGGAGAGAACCCATCCTCTGCCAATGGTCCTCCAAAGCCGAGTCAAGCGACTCGGCCCAAGTCAAGGCCTCCTTCTGCGAGATAGGGTAATGGCGCCGAAAATAGGCGACAACCTTCTCCCGCTCAATCCGACCGCCGGTCGGGCAGGCGACCGACACCCCACTAAAGTCGATACCGGGAATGATATTGTTTGACATAGGTACCTCCTTTTTCTGTCCCAAATATACCACAAAAAAAGAGGAAGGAATAACCCTCCTCTAATCCCCTTGATTAAAACTGTCTCGACTGGCGCTTGAGGATGATTGGCCAATCACCCTTGGCCCAGCGTTTGGCAATCACGACCGACACCTGCCAACGTTCTTGATAGTGCTGTGTTTGCGCTTCAAGAAAAAGCTTTTTGTCTTCCCAATTCTTCTCCGCCGGTGGCAGATCGAGACTTTCCGCCTTACTCATCACTCCTCCTAGGCCGATTGTCGACTTTTGGCCGGCTTGAGTTCGGACCCCTTCAGATATTCGGACCAGGCTTCAGAAGTTAAGTCGATAATCAAATCGACCACCTCCTTTTTTGTCCGGGTCTGACTATCGCCATACTTCTTGAAGAGAAGCCGGTTCACCTTTTCTTTGAGAAGCGGGTGCTTTTTCAACCGAAAAACTTCAGTCATAAACACCTCCTTTCTTGGTTTAATTATCTATTTTGTTTATACCATAATTAGATAAAAATAGCCAGAGCAGGTAGTAATGATATAATAATATAATGACCTTTCAAAGTCGTGAATTAAAACCGAAAGATTTTCCACCCCAACTTCGGGAAATTCCCGATCCGCCCAAGTCCTTACATTTACTTGGCCACCTGCCCGGTGCCGATTATGTTTATTTAACGGTTGTCGGTTCGCGCCGGGCCAGTTCTTACGGTCAAGAAATTTGCCGACAATTAATCGGCGCTTTAACCGGCCGACCGGTAGCGATTATTTCCGGCTTGGCTTTGGGGATTGACGCTATCGCCCACCGGGCGGCCTTGGCGTCAAGTCTGCCGACCATCGCCGTCCCCGGCTCCGGCTTGGACCGGCGAGTTCTCTATCCGCGAACCAATATCGGTTTGGCCGATGACATTATGAAAGCCGGCGGCGCCTTGTTGTCGGAATTTGAACCATTAACCCCGGCCGCCCCTTACACTTTTCCCCAACGCAATCGGATTATGGCCGGCTTGGCCCAAGCGGTTTTAGTCATTGAAGCGGCCGAGCGTTCCGGCACCTTAATTACCGCTCGCTTGGCCCTTGATTATAATCGGGATGTTCTGGCCGTCCCCGGTTCGATTTTGGCCGGCCAATCGTTCGGACCGCATCGGTTGATTCGCGATGGCGCCACGCCAATTACCGGTCCGGATGAATTGCTTTTGGCTTTGGGTTTTGACTGCCAACCGACAAATGGAAAGTGGCTTGATTTGGTTGACGGCAAGGAAGAAATTATCTGCCGCCTCTTGGCCGACAGTCCGCTATCGCGCGACAGTTTGATTGAGCAAAGTTCTTTACCGGCGGCCGAATTAAACACTTTACTTTCAATCTTGGAAGTCAAAGGCTTAATTAAAGAAATCGGCGGCCAATTTACTTTTTTGCGCTAAAATCGACGGATTAAAAAGAGTCGGCTGATTTGCAAAAAACTTTTCTTTGTAGTACTACTTAAACTCAACCTCATTTGATTATTTAACTTGCGGCCTCCGGCCAAAAAATATGAAATTATTAATTGTTGAGTCGCCGGCCAAAGCCGGCACCATTGCTAAATATCTCAAGCACGACTATACCGTCAAATCCAGCGTTGGCCATATTCGCGACCTGCCAAAGTCTAATAAAAATGCCATTGATATTGAAGCCGGCTTTGCGCCACATTATGAAATCCCGGCCGGTAAGAAAAAAGTGGTGGCTGATTTAACCCAAGCCGCCGGCCGAGCGGATGAAGTCCTCCTGGCTACCGACCCCGACCGCGAAGGCGAAGCTATTGCTTGGCACTTAAAAGAGGTACTGGGACTAAAAAAACCCAAACGAATTGTTTTTCACGAAATTACCGAGGGGGCCGTCACCGAAGCGATGAAGCATCCGCGCTTAATTGACGAGCATTTGCGTCAAGCTCAAGAAGCCAGGCGGGTCTTGGATCGGCTCTTTGGTTATGATCTCTCCGGTTTAATTTGGAAAAAACTACGCTATGGCTTGTCTGCCGGCCGAGTCCAATCTCCGGCCTTGCGTCTATTGGTTGAACGGGAAAAAGAAATCCGGGCCTTCCGGCCGGTTCCCTTCTGGGTCATTTCCGCCAAATTAGCCACCAAAAAAAATGAAGAAATAATTTTCACCTGCCAACAAGAACCGGCGAGTGAAGCCGAGGCGGCCAAAATCACCGCGGCGGCCAAAGCCGGCGATTGGTCAATAACCGCCGTTAAGGAAAGCGAAGTAAACCGCCGAGCCCGAGCCCCCTTTACCACTTCCACTCTGCAACAAGCCGCTTCATCCCGTTTGGGTTTATCGCCAAGTAATACCATGCGTCTGGCCCAAAAACTGTATGAAGCCGGTCATATTACCTATATGCGGACCGACAGCGTTAATTTAAGCGAACAATCATTAAGTCAAGCCGAAAAAATTATTGTCGCCAAATACGGAGCGACCTATCACCGGCGGCAACAATATGCTCGCCAAACCAAAAATGCTCAAGAAGCTCATGAAGCCATCCGCCCAAGTAATTTGGGAAATGACCGGGCCGGTCGAGGTGAAGCGGAAAAAAAATTGTACCAATTAATCTGGCAACGAACCGTCGCCAGCCAAATGGCGCCAGCCAAAACGATGAAGACCCGCTTAACCGCCGGCCAGCCCGATTTACCCCCCTTCCACGCTCATGGTTCTCGTATTTTATTTGACGGCTGGTTACGAGCCGATCCCCGGGCCCGAGGTGAAGATGTGGAATTACCAAAAGTGGCAGTTGATGACCCACTGACTTTACTTGATATCGTAAGTGACGGCCGAGAAACCCAACCGCCAAATCGCTATTCCGAAGCCGGCCTAGTTCGAGAATTGGAAAAACGCGGCATCGGCCGACCCAGTACCTATGCCCCGACGATTAAAACCATCATTGACCGTGGTTATGTCGAGAAAAACGGCCGAACTCTTTTTCCGACCGACACCGGTGAAGTCGTCAGTGATTTTCTAGTTGAACATTTTCCGACTTACATCAGTGATTCTTTTACCGCCAAAATGGAAGACGAATTGGATGAAATTGCCCGTGGCGAAGATACTTACTTAAAAACCCTGACTGATTTTTATGGACCTTTCCGGAAGGCCATCGCCGCCAAAAAAGATTTACCCAAAATCAGCACCCTTGGTGACGCCCCGGCCGAGAATAAATGTCCGGTCTGTGGCGGTCCGATGGTAATCAAATTAGCCAAGAATGGTAAATTCTACAGTTGCGCCAAATTCCCTGATTGTGATGGCGCCTTGACGATTGAGGGTAAAGTTCTGGCCGCCCCACAAGCCACCGGCGAAAAATGCCCCGATTGTCGGGCTGGCCAATTAATTGAACGCGAAGGTAAATTCGGTAAATTTATCGCTTGCGATCGTTACCCCAAATGTAAATTTATTAAAAACGATACCGAAGCGGGAGATAATCCGGGCAATACCGGCGTCCCATGCCCGATTTGCCACCAAGGGACGATGGTGGAAAAGCGCGGACGATTTGGTGTCTTTTACGGCTGTTCCCATTACCCGAACTGTAAGCACATTATCAAAACCAAACCAACCGGTGACATTTGTCATTATCCGCGCGAAACCGGCCCTTGCCCCCAGCTTCTAATGGCCGGCACCAAAACCATCCCCGTCCGTTGCAGTGATAAGACTTGCCCGAATCACCGACCAGATAAATTAGCCAAGGAAAATAAAAAGTCAGAGGAAAAACTTGGGACCAACTAGTAAAATTCCGGTCAAGAACTCAGGCCAAGATTTTTCTTTTTAAGCCAATGGCAATTGTCCATTGTCCAAGAGAAAGGCTTTTGCTACTATGAAAAAATGTCTGATAATCTCCAAGAAATCTACGACCTGGCACCCTATTTAAACGAAATTGACCGTGAGTTGGTTGCTCGGGCTTTGGCTTTTGCCGAAAAAATCCACGCCGGCCAAAATCGCTTTTCCGGCGAACCCTATATTATCCACCCGATTGCCACCGCCAAGATTTTGGCCGAATTAAAAGTTGACGCCAAAACCATTGCCGCCGGCTTGCTTCATGATGTACTGGAAGACTCTCAGATCACACCGGAGGAATTGGAAAAAGAATTCGGCGCCGACATTCCTTTTTTAATCCAAGGCGTAACCAAGCTGGGCACGATTAAATATCAGGGCTTGGAACGACACGTCGAAAGTTTACGTAAGTTTTTTATCGCCATGGCTGAAGATATTCGAGTGGTAATTATTCGTTTGGCTGACCGCTTGCACAATGTCCAAACTCTGGAATATATCCGGGCCGACAAGCAAGAGCGCATTGCTTTGGAAACGATTGAGATTTACGCTCCGATTGCCAATCGCCTCGGTATCGGCAAATTAAAAAGCCGGCTGGAAGATGCCAGTTTTCCCTATGCTTACCCGGCCGGCTATGCCGAGACCATTAAATTGCGTAAGACAAAAAACCGAGAAACTCTCAAACGGCTGGAAAAGATTCAGCGCAGTTTACGGACCGAATTGTCAAAACACGAATTTGACAACTTGCGCATTGATTATCGCCTGAAAAGTCTTTATTCGCTTTACGTCAAGCTGAAAGTCAATGATATGGATATTGACCGCATTTACGACATTTCGGCCATTCGGGTAATTGTTGATTCGGTGAGCGACTGCTATCGGGCCCTGGGCCTCATCCACGCCAAGTGGCGCCCAGTACCGGATCGCTTGCGTGATTATATTGCCAATCCCAAACCAAACGGTTATCAAAGCATTCACACCGCCGTCTTTACCGGTGATGGTATGGTGGAAATCCAAATCCGGACGGCAATCATGCATACCGAGGCCGAATACGGCGTCGCTTCTCATGTTGCTTATGTTGAATCGGGTAAAAAAATCAGTGGCGGTTATTTAAGTAAAAAGACCGCCTGGATCGGAAAACTATTAGAAGCGCAAAAAAATATCACCGACTCAAACGAATACTTGGCGACAATTAAAAATGACTTTTTTACCGACTGCATCTTTGTTTTTACTCCCAAAGGCGATGTCATTGAATTGCCACCGGCATCAACCGTTCTTGATTTTGCCTACGAAATCCACTCGGATATCGGCCATCACGCCGTCGCCGGTTATGTTAATAACAAATACTCTTCGCTGGATACCAGATTGAAAAATGACGATATCGTCCGGATTGAAACCAAAGAGAAAAGCCACCCCACCGCCCGCTGGTTTAATTATGTTACCACCAACAATGCCCGACGCTTAATCCGTATTTATCTCCAACAACAAGAAAATAAAAATACTTTACCAACCATCAAACCGAAAAATTCTTTAAAGAGTAAAGCTCTTCGTCAAAATCGTCATCATCAAAAGTCTTAGTCGTCCCACTATTATCAGCTCCGGGATTATTGGCTATCTCTTCAAGAATTTGAGCCTGATTGGGCAGACTGCCACCATTGGTCTCCATTAGATCAATAATATTCCGCAAGTCATCAGGCGTGAAGAATTCAATTGTCAATTGGCCGCCCAAATGCCTTTTTTCCACTTTAACCCGCGTACCAAAACGCTCAGTCAGGCGGTTTTCCAATTCCATTATTTCCGGATCAACATACTTTTCTCGTTTACGAACTCGATTAACCGCCACTCGTCGAGCCAAACCTTCGGCCTCGCGAACGGTTAATTTTTTGAGCATAATCTCTTTAAATAAAGTAATTTGCTCTTCCGGGTGATCAACCAGCATTAAAATCGGCCGGGTATGTCCCTCGGAAATTTCCCGTCGAGCCAAAGCGTCCAACACTTCCTGCGGTAAAGCTAAAATACGAATACTATTGGAAACATATTCCCGACTTTTGCCAATCTTTTTAGCAATGTCGGTATGGGTCAAATCAAATTCATTGGCCAATTGAGCAAAAGCCTGAGCCCGATCAATCGAATTTAGGTCTTCACGCTGGAGATTTTCAATAATAGCAATTTCCAGCTTCATCTTATCGGATTGTTCGCCAGATCTGATGACGGCCGGCACTTGATATAGGCCGGCAATTTTAGCCGCTCGCCAGCGCCGTTCACCGGCAATCAGTTCATACTCCACCGCCAAACCACCATCCTCTTTTTCCACTTCATTGCGTGTTACCACTAAAGGTTGAAGTACCCCGTATTGACGGATGGAATCGGCTAAATCCCGTAAACGGTCCTCGTCAAATTCGGTCCGGGGTTGATAGGGATTAGCCTTGATTTTATCAACTTCAATCCAAAAAATAGAATGATTGTATAAATCTTCAGTCATTGACTGTATTTTAACATAACCAGATAAAAAGAAAATTGTTGGCTTTCAAGTATCCCCTCCGTGCTACCAAAACACCATCGCCCGATGCTCCGCATCGGGTCCACCCTTTTGGTGTGTCTATTGTACCAAGTCCGAACCTATTTCCAATCGTTTGATCTTGTTATACCAATCTGAAACAATTTTTCCCTCTTTTTTTACACTCATATATGCGCTCCAAATTACATTCGAAATGTGCCGCTCGGTGATTCGTTGCTCGACAAGTTCTGTAAATTCAGGAATATGTTTTTGTTCAAGATAAGTTTCGATCATTGTCTTTTTTATTTCCTTAAAATCTGGCCTTTCATGTAATGATGTTAGAAAAACAGCAAGGGTGTAGCTTGGATCGCCATAACTCACCTGCTCCCAATTAAAGAAACGAAAATCTGCTGGAGTTTTCAAACAATGCCCTAAATGTGCGCTTTCAAAAACAAAAGAATTGCCAACTTGATTAAGAACTCTTTGCAGGCGGTCTTCAAATTTATTGATAATTGATTCAATACCTGGAAGAAAAGCTAGTAATTCTTGTCCGCAGGTTTTGGTTTCTTTGCAATCTAAAATAAATTCTATTCTGGTTTTCCACGCATTTTTACTTTTAGTATAGCTCGTCATCGGTTCTTGGAACGGAAATTCATTCTTTTGAAATGGAATAGAATTTATTTTGTGGATAAATCTTGCAACTTCAAAAAAATATTTTTTCTGCTCATCGGCTGAAAAATCTCCTAATAATTTCCCCTCCAAATATTCTTCAAAAATCATTGGCTCGCCAAAAAAGTTTTCGGAAAGAAAATAGACTTTTGGACCGACTCCATATTGCTCAATCTTTTTGAGTGTTTTGTATTCATCAATAACCCCGTTTGTCTCGCCCCACTCTGGACCTTTGAAACGCAAAATAAATTTCTGCTTCGATGTCTCAATCAAGTAATCAAAATGCCCCGACCATTCTTTGGGGTCAACGTCGGTAATTGAAAAATCATTCTCAAAAAGATTGAGTGGATTTTCTTTGATGAGCCATTTTTTGATTTCCTTGATTGGTGGGGGTACATTCATTATTTCATTTTAGCAAAAAGAAACCGCCCCGTGAATGAACACAGAGCGGTTGGTGGCGTACACGCCACGTCGTTACAGCTTGAGAAGTTGATCGCGTGCGCCTGCCCGCTGCGCCAGTTCTTGCGCGCGACGAAGATAAGCGGTTAAGTGGAGATCGCTTTCCCCAATCTGTCCGAGCAAGTCGGCGCAGTGCCTGTAGACACGCGCCGCTTGCCGCGGGTCTTGCTTTTCCGCCTCCACGGCTTCGGCAAGCGCCGCGTGCACTTCAGTCCGCGTATCTTGCTTGTCTCCCCTGTGCCGATATATCTCGGCAAGACCAACGTGAAGCAATCCTCGCGTGTGTGCCTTTTCGGGATTCTTGGCGAGCGCGGCTTGAATGCACTTCTTCGCCTCGTCGTACTGACTTCTACGGCGCAGAACGCTTTGGCGAACATCGCACTGATCAGCCGACATGCCGTCGTAGCCGATGAGTTCGACGATGCGGTTCGAGAGCGGAAGCATGCGCCAGTAACAAAACGCGGCAAGCGGGAGCCATGTGAGGCACCACGCCACGAATTTCACTGGAGCGAGCCACTTCGGACGAAGTGCCGCCTTGAGTTGCGAAAATGCGGTACCGACGATGCTGTAGTAGGTGCTTGAGAGCGCGGAATATCCTCCGGCTTGCACCCGAGCATCGCTTGATCTCATTTTCTCCTTCTCTTGCTTTCGTGATTTGGAAAAGAGCTGTAGCTTGGCGAGAAACGAGGTCTCGCCCCAACTTAGGTCATAGATCGATGTCATTTTGAGCCTCCTGTGTTTGGGATTTCTGCGTTTCGGAATCTAGAACCATCATAGCATAAGATGTACTGGCTGTCAATGTTCTGCCCTCATCCTGTTTTGAAGCGAGAACAGCTCCGCATCGGGTTCATTGTTTTGGTGCCGGAGGGGAGACTTGAACTCCCACCTCTTGCGAGACACGATTTTGAGTCGTGCGCGTCTACCAATTCCGCCACTCCGGCATTACTTAAAGCAACAATATTGTACTGTAAATAAAGTCCGAAATCAACCATAAGCCGGCTCATCTCGACTTGCCTATCTCCCCGCTTTTGTTAAGATACCAGATAGATTAAGTCGAGACTTCAAACAGGAGAATGGCCATGAGAGTAGCCAAACGCCGCAAGCATCCGACACTGGAGGGCTCGCATCGTCTTCTGTCCGAATTTCGCCGGCCGATTGAAAAACTGGAGATGTTGCCAACCGTTACTCGCCTCAAGCCTTTTCGCCCAAAGGAGCGTCCAAGGCCGATTGACATCACCCCGTTAATCTCTGTTTTGCCGCCGGCCGGCCGGCAAATGGCTCTGCTTCTGGAAACGCCGGACTGTTTCCAGGAAATTCGAGTTACCACCAATGACCCGGCCACGGTCAATCGAGTTATTGATACTTTTAACTCTCGCTGACAACTCTAAAGCTCCGCTTTCTGGCGGGGCTTTCTTTTACCAACTTTTTTCATTAGACTAACCACGATGAACCGCCAACAAAAAATTATCGCCATCGTCGGCCCGACCTCTTCAGGTAAAAGCGATTTGGCCGTCCAATTAGCCAAACAAATCGGCGGTGAAGTTATCTCCGCCGACTCCCGCCAAGTCTATCGCGGTCTGGATATCGGTTCCGGTAAAGTAACTAAAAAAGAAATGGCCGGTATCCGTCACCATTTACTGGATGTCGCCCGGCCGTCAGCCGTTTTTACCGCCGACGATTTTAAACGACAAGCAAAAAAAGCGATTGAAGATATTAGCAAGCGAGGCAAAATCCCGATTATCGCCGGTGGTACCGGTTTTTGGTTTGAGACTTTATTAGCAACGGAAAGTTTACCACCGGTGCCACCGGATAAAAAACTGCGAGTACAATTGGCTAAACAAGAGACAATGGAACTGTTTGCCGAATTAAAGAAGCTGGACCCGATTCGAGCCAAAGCAATTGACTGCCATAATCGTCCCCGCCTGATCCGCGCGATTGAAATTTGCCGACAATTGGGAACCGTGCCACGAAAAAAAACCAACCGTCGCCAATATGATGTTTTGTGGCTCGGTTTGTTAGTACCAAAAGAAATTTTGGCCCAAAAAATAAAAGACCGGTTAAAACGCCGACTGGCCCGCGGCTTAATCGCCGAAGTCCGTCGCTTGCAAGCCCAAGGCGTGAGTTGGCGACGATTATATGACCTCGGTTTGGAATATCGCTATGTCAGTCTCCATCTCCGCGGGCAATTAAGTAAAGAAAAAATGACTGTCACTCTGGAACAAGCCATCATTAAATACGCCAAACGGCAAATGACCTGGTTCAAACGCGAAAAGCAGATTAATTGGCTTAATCAATTCAAACAGGCTGATTTACTGGTCACTGATTGGCTTAACGATTAAATTTGTGCTCATCAACTAAACGCCGACGATTTAATTCCGCCAATTCTTCTTGAGACAAATCATCAATCATTTTTTTCTGATCAAGTAACAGCTTATCCCATTCGGCTTGTTGCCAATCGTCGTAATAAGCCAAAGAATAATCCAGATTATTCAAAAATTCGCTTTCCGCCAGCAAAGCCGTCGCCAGACGATTAAGGGCCGGGACCGACATTGATTTTAATTGCTTTAAGATTTCGGTTTTTAATTCTTCATTCATCGGCGAGGTGGCCAGATGCGAAGCAATGGTTTCGGCTGATAGTTTGTTCTCGGCTGATTCGTCTTTAGCCTCAACAAATAATTGACTGATAATCTCGGGGGAAATTTTGGCCGACGCTCTTTTCTCTTGAGCTGGCGTCAAATCCAAAACCCGACTTGGCCGGAAAACGGTTTCGGTAACGGTAAAATTATTAGCGGTCACCACCGCCAGCACCGCCGATTTAATCTCGTCCATACTCGGATCATTAACTTGATGTAATTTGAGAAAACCTTTGACTGTCTGCCAAACATTTTCTTTAAATAAAGCCAGGTCTCGCTTGACCGACAGTGGTTGACCGGCCAGCCAGTTAGCGGTCTCACCGGGTAAAGTAAAGTTATCAACCAAAGAATCTTCCGACTCAGCCGGCCGGTGGCGGATAGAAAATGATTCGGCGGACACGCCGTCTTTAGCCGCTTGTTTAATGTCAGGTAATTCGGCGATAACCCCGCCTAAAATATTACCCAAAACTTGATCAGCAACGCGCAAACCTAAAATTCCGCCTTCGCCGGCGATAGCGGTATTAACAACACCAATATTAACTTCAGCCAAAGCTAATTCCAAACCGGCGGTCACTCGACGTCGAAAACGAACCAGATCTAAACTCCGACGCAAAACATTGTCGTAAGCGACCACGACCCCTTGGATAGTAGCCAACCGCCGCTGATTGACGTTGGTGGATAATTCGGTTTCAAAATCTCGTAATTGGGCAAAAGTTTGTTCAGCGCCGGTCGCCTGGTTTTCTTTTAATTGTTCATGCAATTTAACGATGGCTTCCTTAATATCTTTATCCGCCTCCTCTTTAGCTTTAAGCGCCGTTTGGCCGACGATGTCAATAACCATCAATTCAAAATGTTCAAAGATATCTTCCAGTGGTAATTGATATCGTTCCTGAATATCAATTAATTCGGAACGAATTTGGGCAACCGGCTCAGTTAATGGTTCAGTCGGCTGTAAATCCTTAAAAAATGGCGAGTTGACGCGGTCAATAACTTGTCCTTTTAGTTTTTGGTAGAGTTCGGTGTTGTCGGGTAAAGAAGATTCATAAACACCAAAACCGCTAAAACTGAAAATATGACGCCTAACTCGCGGCCATGATTTTTCGGCTTGGGCGCTGACTTTTTTCTCATAAATATTTTTAGTGTTCACCGCTATCTCCATATCTTGTTTTCCGGCTTCGGCCGGAGCCGGCGGAAGATCTTCTTTAACTTGAACCGCTTCCGACTCAGTAACCGCCGGTGCCGCCTTCATCGCCGAGCCGGATTCGGATTCCGTCTTAACCAAAAGAATTCGAACATCAGCCAGTTGTTGCAGTCGATTAGTCAGCGAAAGCATTTGTCGGCTGTCACCGGATTCGCCTTTAGCTTGCAATTTGTCAATCGCCGTTTGGATTTCCGTCATTTCGGCATCAATGTCTGATAAGCGTTGTTCTCGGCGTTTATCAGTTTTTGGTTTACCATTTGCTTCAACTCCGCCGGCAATCGCCACGGCCGACTTGGCCCCGATTCTTTCGTAGCCGATAATATTGCCGTCATCATCATGCAGAGCTTTAACTTGTTTGGCTGATTCGCCGGGCGGACGTTCATTGAGGGGGCCCGAAACAAGTGGTTCTTTGACCGGTGACTCGGTCGACGGTGGTCTGTCGGCCGATTGATTATCATCCAGTTCTTCCTCCCCTTTTTCATTAATGGAATTACCCACTTCGGACGAAACCGTATTCAGCGGAACCGGCTCGAGTGGTTCGGTCGAGTTATCTTCAGCTTCGGCCGAGGTAATTTTGTCTTCAATTTCCTCGGCCGGTTTTTCAATCACCGTAAATAAATGAGCTGAATCAGGAACAGCTTCAATCGGTTGACTTTCTTCGGTCTGACCATTGGTCATGGCGGCCCGGGCCCGATTTAAATCTTTGGCGGGAATAGCCGACCGTTCGATGGTAGATAATTCGATTAATTCGGAAATTTCCGAATCTTTTTTTTCTTTGTCCGCCACCGCTTCAACTTCCACCGGTGGTTGGGGGGAATTATTTTTTTCGGTTTTCACCGCTTGGACCGGAGAATTATTCGTTTCAACTTTTACTGCTGGTTTTATCGGATCACGGTTTCCGACCGAAGTCTTCGCTGAAAAAACCGGGTGATGATACCGATTGTTTAAGGGTTTTTCCAAAGTACTCATCATTATTTAATTGTACCTTAATCGGCGATGAAGAATAAGCGTAAGTAGTGGACAAGCACCGAGACTTTTAAAAACCGGCCAATTCATCAATAACTGGCGGTAATTTAGTAAAACCATCACTTTTGCCAATATGCCCGGCTCCGGACAAAACAATAATTTTAGAACCTAACTCGGCAAACTTTTGTTTATTTTCTTCAAAACAACCAAAGGGATCATTATCAGAAATAATTAAACTGGATCGAGGTAAATTCTTTTTTACTTTTTCCATATTAATTGGCGTTTCAAGCCACGGTCGAGCAATATCTTCGGCTTCTTCATCTTCCAAGTTGTCTAAATTAAACCAACCGGCAACAAAGACCGCCCCACCAACCGGTGTCTTAATTGTTTCCAAATAACGCAAAATGGCTTGTACACCAATACTGTGACCAACAAAAAAAGTCTCGTGATTGGGTCGGCCAACAATGTCGGCTAAAGATTCCACCCACCGACTAATTACTGGCTCATCGGTATCAGGCATAGTGGGAACGATTACTTGATAGCCAAGTTTTTTTAATTCAGCAGCTAACCAAGGAAACCAATCGTGATGTGGCTCGGCGCCCCAACCGTGGATAATGTAGACTTTTTTCATAACAATAAAATATAATTTTGCAAGCGCGACATGGCTGCGCCTTTCTCGTCCTGATGCCAGCCAAGCAGTTGGCTTACTCTGTCCCCTGCGGGTCCAGCAGGACTCGAACCTGCAGTCCTGGTTTTGGAGACCAGTGGTTTACCACTTAACCGATGGACCCGGATAAACAAAGATAGTTTAGCATTTTTTGACCAACGGCAAAACCGCCGATTAAAGGCGGTTTAATAAATTCAAATTAAAAGCCAAAGGGGCTACTTCTTAAGCTCTTTGTGCTCAACATGCTTCTTGCACCATTTGCAATGTTTTTTCAGCACAATTTTATTTTCCACCCGCTTCTTATTCCGCGTGCTCCAATAATTAATGCGCTTACAGCTACTACAAGCCAGTTTTATTAAGTGATCTTGAGACATATGATTATTTATCTAACCCTGCTACTTTAGCAAAAACCCGAGAAAAAGTAAACCATTTAGCTAAAATAAGAAAAACAAAAGACCCCCGGATGACAAGCATCCGGGGGTCAAAATATTTTGAAGGATTAGCCCTTACCGCTGCGATAAGTAGCGAAGTAAAAGCCCTCATCATCGGTCTCGCCGATGACGGTGATGACCACCCGATCGTATCCGGCCGGGATCTGGACATAGAATTCATCCAAAATCACCCGGCCAGCCCAATCGACAAAGCGATTGTTTGTCGCCTCAATAATCAGAGGCATTTGACCAACGGCCGTCCATTGCCGGACTTCAATCCGGCCAGTCGTAGTCAATCCGCCCCAGACGTTAAGCTGAGTCGGTCGACCTTCCAGGTCGGCCATGTAAACCGCCGCCGACCACCAGCCGGAATCCCGGTAAACAACCGAGTCGAATTTCTGGCGAGCCAAAAATTCATTTTCCCTCCCACCGACTAGAATCGGCCTGACTCCACCCAAATGGCGAGCGGAAATGGTCGAGGACTTGTCTTGGTCTTGACCCAAAGTTCCGCGGGACAAAACCCTTCCGGTCCGAACATCAAAAATTTCGTACCGGGGGTCGGTGATGACCGCAAGCCAAATTTCAAACCCTTGCTGGTGAGGACTGTAACCCCACCAATGATCTTGGCCGGCAAAACGCAGACCGAGATCCTGGCCGTCCACAGTCGAGGAATTGAAAGGAATGAAGTGCCGACTGGAAGCCGGCTCAAATTCCACTTCAATCCCCTGGCCAGGGAGAAGTAATTCGGCACTAAACGAACCGAATTTCATCACCATCCCATTACCATTTAAGGCATGAAGCCACAGATGAAATTCCGTGACACTGCCTTCGGTATTGATTGGCAAGCCGGACATCGGCTCATCGTCCGGCCCAATGACTAATTGGCCATTGATATCCAGCCGGGTCACCCACCAGTCAGCTCCCAAGCGGAACTGACCGTAGGGGACTTCTCGACGTCCATCCGGCAAGAGCCGAACGAAAGAGAAGTCACCTTGGAAGTGATCCACCTCCAGCCCGTGGGCCAAAAAGGCCCGAGCCGACTCTTCAGCCGATATCGGGGACTCGGCCACGCTCCCGGCGCAAGCCGAGAGAATCATGACGGCGATGGCCGCCAACAGCAAGTTCTTCATTTTTTTCTCCTTCCGTCAGCTCTTGGCTGACACTTGGTGAACCTGATCTTTCGGCGCAAAACCCAATGCCTTGAGCCGTTTGTTGACGGGATCTTCCTCTCCCTGATCCGCCCGGAACTCCGGTGAATCAAGCAAGGACGGTAAGGTGGGCGAAGGCATTTCTGTATTTTTGCCCTCTTCAGTCTCAGTCGGAATCGGTGTTAAGACCGACTTCGGCAGACGGGTACTGGCCAAGGCAAACAGCCCGACCAACGCCAGTGCTAACGCCAAAAGCGCTAACCAACGAGCTTTCATGGTCTTTCTCCTTCAGTTGTCAAAAGGCCCCATGCCTTTTATCTACCTGCTATTATATAACATATAGTATAGAATTGTCAATAGCAAAATTAATCCCTAAAAACAAGGGCTCGATCTGTTAAAATCGAGCCTGACTATTTAATTGGGGTAAGTTCCCCGGGATAGGCGGTCATTTCATCACCATCAGCAAATTTGATGATATGACCAAGACCGGAGGGGTCAGAGGTTAAAGCGTAATCAACCACTTCCGCTTCTTGGCCGGACCGAGAATTTTCTTCATGAGCAGAAGAAAAAATAACCCGGATGCCAATGGCATATTTCACCGACTTTGTTTCCATTGTTAAGTCTCCTACCAACCTAAAGGCCCTCGGAGCTTTTAGCTTATTTAAATCTAACACGATTTTCCCTCTCTACCAAAGACCCAAGACCTAAACACCGGTAAAGAAAAAAGGGGTCTTGCACTGGCAAGACCCCTTACGGAGGGAACCGGATAAGCTGACCAAGACACTATTGCGTCTGATTATCATCTTCGCGCTTCGGCGGAACATCATTTGGTGGAGACAGTCGGTCTACAAGATGTAGCGGAAAACTAGCGAAAGAGATCTCCGAGCGATGGCGCGGATAATCGTAAGGCGGCGGTTCGCTACTCTGACGACACTCCTTCGGGGTTTCGCTTCTGGTTTTCACCAACTTGGAAAATGGCCAGAACATAGTTGTCCTCCTTTATCCCCCACACACACTTACACACATGAGAAGAGGTAGCGGCGTGACAAACGATCTGAAACATACTTCCCCCAGAAATTGAGCCATGCCTCGGGCGCTCCTTTCCCGGTACTCCGCCAATAGAGACGGGTGGTCTCATCTTCGATACCGTGACAGGAGATATGAATATGCCTGTCGTCGATAATCCGAAGATCAACTTCAGGTGAGAGAGGAAGTTTGACGACAGTCACACCGTCAAACTGCGCCAGCCGATCCAGAGTGGTGTGACTGGACCGACTAAACTCTGGCTCACTGACGACGAAGGTGAGTTTGACCCCCTTCTCCTGAACAAGAGTTTGCAGGTCGCTCTCCACTTCTCCCCAGAACCAATCAACACCGGTGTCGGTCAGCGCAATCATCTCTTTCTCAATCTTGCGCACGTCTTCCCGCAAGAGATCCTTGGCAATCTCCGAATCATTGTCTCCCCGGATGATTCCAGGATCAAGGAGAGGAGACGGATGGCCGTAAAGACCGCGAGCAAAGATCCATGTCAGATAGCCGCCGATGATGACAATGACAACACTCGTAATGGTTGGCTCAATCAAGACAAAGTTTCCCATACCAATCCTCCGTTTGCAAAGTTAGTATCCTAAAACAATGAGCATTATCTATTCTAATTTTACCAGAAAAAAATATAGTAACAAACAAGGGTGTCCTTACAGGATTAATTGCGATTAATAGGTTAAATTAGTTGAAAAAGAAAAAGGGTTCGTCGTCCTTAAGACAACGAACCCTTGATGGATTTACCTTTACCGGCGAGCGAGAAAATCACGCCCTTTGCCAACATCCGTGTTGATCGGCACTTGCCGTTTGCAAAGCGGACAATCGTCCTCAGCCCACGCGTCGAGAGTAATCGAAATAAGCGCGTCAAGCTTCGGCACATCCGCTACCTCTGACGGCGTAATCCCTCCGCGGTTGCAGAGGACACCAAGACCGACGACATGGCCACCGATAGCTCGCGTGGCCTCGACAACTTTCTTGGCGGAGCCACCGGTGGTGAGAACATCTTCCACCACCAGGACTTTTTTACCGACAATGAATTTGTCGTAACCACGCTTGATGACAAAAGTATCACCATCTTCGGACTTCTCGGCATAGACACCAAATATCTGGCGCCCATTAATCCGGGAAAGATGATGTGCCACCCACTGCGAGAGAATGACACCGCCAATCGCCGGGGAGATAACCACCTGCGGACAATCAGCCGCAAACCGATCGGCCAGCACCCGACAAAGACGGGACGTTTCCACCGTATGCGGATAGAGAGCATCCTTGTTGAGGTAAGCCGAACCGTGCTTGCCGGAGGTGTAAACAATGTGACTATCAGTGATCACCGCTCCGACTTCGCCAAGGACTTGCAGAACTTCTTGCTCAGTCATGATTTCACCTCCTTTCTATCGGTATTGGTTGATGAGTTTACGAAGTTTGTCCGTCTCGCGGCGAGCCGCTTCGGCGAAGTCCGCACCGGGCGAGGCAAAAATAATGCCACGCGAGGAATTGATGATCATCCCCCGACCACGACTATCTTTACCCGCCGTTACGGTTTTCTCGACATCACCACCTTGCGCGCCAATCCCCGGAATGAGAATCGGCATATCGCCGACGATTCCGCGAACTTGGCGGAGTTCATCGGGATATGTTGCACCGACGACAAGCGCGCAGTTGTTGTTCTTGTTCCAGACATTTGCCACGCGACGCGCGACAAAACGATAGAGAGATTCGCCGTCCACAGACAAGTCCTGAAACTCGCCCGCGCCCGGATTGGAAGTGCGACAAAGCACGATGATGCCTTTGTCTGTTCGCTCAAGAAACGACTGGAGCGCTTCGCCGCCGAGATACGGATGGACCGTAATCGCGTCAGCCTTGAGCCAATCAAAGGCCATCTGGACGTAACCGGTATTGGTATTACCGATATCCGCCCGCTTGGCATCGAGAATCACCGGAACATCCGGTGCTACCTGGTGGACAAATTCAATCGTCAGCCGCAGAGCATCAAGTCCTCCTCGATAGCCAATCGCCTCGTAAAACGCCATGTTCGGCTTGTAGGCACACACCAAATCTTTTGTCGCTTCGACAATGGCACGATTGAAAGCGTAAATGGTGTTGAAAATATTCACGCCCGATTCAATCAAACCCGAGCCATCACCACTACGGTGCGCCGTTTTGGGAATCTTGCTAAACTCGCTATCGAGTCCGACACAGACAAAGTTGCCACGAGACCACTGGGCCTCCAGCCTTTGCCTGAAGTTTCGATCAGACATCACTATCCTCCTATTCTCTTCCTCTTGTTTGGGAAGGTGCAATTTAAGCCCGAAATCGGACTTAAGGTCTGAACCAGACTAAAAGAATTATCCACAAAAAGCAAGTTTTGGTGCAGGATACTTGAATTAGTGCGAACCAACTGCGCCTGCGGCGCTGCAGAACCTCGGCCAAAAATGCAGGCGGCGGAGCCGCACCGCTGACAATTTCAAATTTTTCTTTGACGGCGAATAAATTCAAGAATTCTCGGAGCGAATACCCTGAATGAATTAAGAATATAAGATTATGCAAACAAATTCAATTTTACAAAAAATGAGAGCCCCAAGTGGAATTAGATTCCACTTGGGGCTCTGGACAGGAGAGGAGGCCCGACCGACGTTAGGCCGGAACCTTGGCGAACGATGCGAGCTCCTCCTCGCTGGTGCCGATGTCGGCGAGCGAGAGATTGCCCTTGCGAGCTTCCTCGCGAACATAGCCGATGAACGAGTCGTACTGGTCGGTGCCGTTGCGCAGGTGACCGAGCCACTTGTGGGCCTTGGTCGTACAGCCCTTGACCCAAAGCTCCGCGAGCTCCTCCTCGCTGGTGCCGATGTCGGCGAGCGAGAGATTGCCCTTGCGAG
>JBBDJY010000006.1:0-33730 GCA_040879645.1 Minisyncoccota bacterium | reverse complement strand
TGAACGAGTCGTACTGGTCGGTGCCGTTGCGCAGGTGACCGAGCCACTTGTGGGCTTTCGATACGTGCTGATTCTTCATAGTCGAACGCTCCTTCCTTTTTGGTTAGGAATGTGCCATCGAGCCAAATTGGCCCAATTTGTAAGCTAAAGAAAGCATAGCATAATAGATGTTATATGTCAATGGCGACAAAAATCCGCGGGGTTGCGGTTTCTGTTTTTCTAACTTCTTGGATTAAAATTTTTTCTTCCCCTCAAACGAAATCGTGAATTCAGTTTTGAGCCAAAAATATACTACGCGCGAGCCACCAAGCTGGGCAAGACGGCGAGCTCTGACTTGTAATTCTGGTGCGCCGGGCAGGATTCGGCCACTCTCGTGGATATTTTTTTCGTCTACGACTCAAAAATATCTCACTCCCCCGGCCCCCACTCTCCCTCCCCAGTTTTGTTTGGATAAAACAAAACTGGGGAGGGGTCGGTTCTCATCCTGCCCATCACTACCAAAACACAATTGTCCGAGGCTCTGCCTCGGACTCATTGTTTTGGTGCGCCGGGCAGGATTCTTTCATTACATGAACAGTAGACCTTTGCGATTTACTCACGGCAAAGCCGCTCGTAAATAACGCAAAGCTTTTCGAATCCTGCTCGTGAGCAAAGCAGTTTGCTCACTCCGGCGCAATAAAACCCCTTACGGGGTTTTATTTGGTGCGCCGGGCAGGATTCGAACCTGCGTAGCCCTATGGGCGCGAGATTTACAGTCTCGAGCATTTGACCGCTCTGCCACCGACGCTTAAACACTCATCAGAGTGTTTTTTGATTATGCCAGATTAAAAGGATTTTTCAAACCACCTGATTTATGACCCGGTTCGTATGGCTTCTTTGACTCGCCGACCGGCACTTTGGGTTTTGTAAGTTTTTTTCAATTCAATTTCCGGCTGGCCGTTTTTCAGACTAACTTTGACGATACCACCATTATCCACTTTGCGGGCAATGATAAATTCGGCCACTGGATTTAAAATCTTGGATTGGATTAAGCGCTTGAGCGGCCGAGCACCATATTCAACATTGTAGCCCTCGGTTGATAAATAATCCAAAGTCTCCGGCAAAACTTCCAACTTAATACCTTTACCGGCTAAACGACGTTCAATAATCGCCAGTTGGATATTAACGATATCCTTAATGACATCCTTGGTCAGCGGGCTAAAGACAATGATTTCGTCCAGCCGATTCAAAAATTCCGGCCGGAAATGTTCTTTTAAGTTGTCGGTAATTCGTTCTCTGACTTCATCAAAATTATCCCGCTCATCGCCGGCGCCAAAGCCCATCTTCTGGAAATTATTAATGAATTCACTGCCCAAGTTGGAAGTCAAGATGATAATCGTATTTTTGAAATTAACCGTCCGGCCCTTGGAATCGGTCAGTCGGCCATTGTCCAAAACTTGCAGAAGAATGTTAAAAACTTCCGGATGAGCTTTTTCGATTTCGTCAAATAAAAGAACCGAATATGGCCGATGACGAACTTTTTCTGTCAGCGTACCGGAATCTTCATGGCCGACATAGCCGGGTGGCGAACCAATCATCTTAGAAATGGAATACTTTTCCATATATTCGGACATATCAATCCGAATCAAAGATTTTTGATCATTAAACATAAATTCGGTCAATTTGCGAGCTAATTCCGTCTTACCGACACCGGTCGGCCCAAGAAACATAAACGAACCGATCGGTCGATCCGGATCAGAAATACCGGCCCTGGCTCGACGCACCGCCTCGGCAATCCGTTTAATCGGCTCATCTTGACCGCGAACATCACGCGCCAAGACCGCTTCCATTTGCGTCAATTTTTCGGCTTCGGCTTCCAACATTTTTTCCACCGGGACACCGGTCCAACGAGCCACCACTTTGGCGACTTCTTCTTCCGACACTTCTTCTTTTAGAATTTGTCGGGCGGACTGCAAACGCTTAAGACGAATTTCTTTGGTTTTTAGATTTTTTTCCAATTCCGGAATTTTGCCATAACGAATTTCGGCGGCGGCGGTTAAATCAGCCCGCATCTCGGCTTGGCCCGCCTCCAAGCGTAAAGTCTCCAACTCCCCTTTAATATCTCGAATTTCGGCAATAATAGTTTTTTCATTCTTCCAACGTAATTCCAATTCTTTGGTTTGTTCCCGAGCATCATTAACCTCTTTATCAATTTCCCGAACTCGCCGACTGGCCGAGGCAGAGGTTTCAGACTCTTGACGCAAGGCCTCTTTTTCCACTTCCAAGCGACGAATTTTTCTTTCGGCATCTTCCAATAGTGCCGGCTTATTCTCCAATTCCAAGCGCAAAGCTGAAGCCGCTTCGTCGATTAAGTCAATCGCCTTATCAGGCAAAAAGCGATCGGTAATATAACGGGAGGACAAATTAACCGCGCTTAAAATAGCATCATCGGTAATGCGCACACCATGGTGTAATTCATATTTGTCCTTCAAGCCGCGCAAAATAGCAATAGCATCTTCCGGTGTCGGTTCTTCCACAAAGACCGGTTGGAAACGCCTGGTTAGGGCTTGATCTTTTTCAATATATTTTTGATATTCCTTAATGGTGGTAGCACCAATCACTCGTAATTCGCCCCGAGACAAAGCCGGTTTGAGCATATTGGAAGCGTCAATCGCCCCTTCGGCCGAGCCGGCGCCAACTAAAGTATGCATTTCGTCAACAAACATAATAATCCGGCCTTCAGCTCGCTCTACTTCTTTAAGAATATTTTTTAATCGTTCTTCAAATTCACCCCGATACTTGGTACCGGCAATCAATAAACCGAGATCAAGCGAGACGATTTCTTTGTCACGCAGGGATTCCGGCGCATCGCCGGTGGCAATACGAATGGCCAAACCCTCGGCAATCGCCGTTTTACCAGTGCCGGCTTCGCCAATCAAGACCGGATTATTCTTGGTCCGACGGGAAAGAATTTCCATAATTCGGCGGATTTCATTGTCCCGGCCGATAACCGGATCCAATTTGTCGTTACGGGCAAAATCAGTCAAATTGCGAGTAAAGCGTTCAATCGCTTTGAATTTTTTCCCTTGATCAATGCTTTCAATCTTACCGGAACGCAATTCACCGATAATTTGATTGACATTTTCTCGGCTGACTTTAAAACGGTTTAAAATGTCCCGACCTTGATTAGGCAGGTCGAGCATCGCCAAAAGTAAATGTTCGGTTGATACAAATTCATCACCAAAGGTGGCCGAATTTTTACCGGCCATATCAAAAATCCGCACCAATTCCGGCGTTAAATAGATTTGGTAGGAGGGTGAAGCGACATTGCCGGTTTCCGGGCCTTCCATCGAGTCGAGAATATAGTCGGTCAGCATAATGGTATCAACATCCAACTTATCCAAAATCGCCATCACCGTACTCTCTTCTTGCAAGAGCAGGGCAGCCAAAAGGTGAATCGGATTAACATGATTTTGACCACGCTCAATTGCCAGTTCATGAGACTTTCTAATTGCTTCTTTGGCTTTAGATGTAAAATTTTGAAATGGTGGCATAGGTGTGGATTATATAATTTTTATTTTATAGCGTCAAGGAGACTCTTAACTTCCCGAGCAGAAATCGTCCGACCAACGGAAGTGTTAATTCCCAACATTTCGCTTTGTATACCGAGGAGCGCTCCACCGGTATTATCAAGCGACGAAGCATTGGTCGTCATCACTGTGCTGGTGGCAGTGGCCGGACCGGATAGGGCCGAGAGAATACTGACAGACACCGTATGATTCCCGTCAGCTGTCGCGCCGATGCCGATAACGGTTTTACCGATATTTAAGTCAGAGACATTAATTGCCAGTGGCTTGGTTTGAGCGTGCTCACGGGAGAATTCTTCTCGTCGATCGTCAATCACCCGAAATAAAATCGCCTGACTCCCCCGGCCAACTTCCGTCAAACGAAAGCGAGTATCATCTTCATCAACCGCAAAGTAGACACTGGCCGGATCAGCCTCGGCTAATAACGAACGAGCGGTGGCAAAATAACCGCGGGCATCGACATAAACCACTGAGCCGATAACTTCGGACTGGTCGGCCAATTCGCGCGCCAGTCGGAAAATTGCCGGCGATGAAGTATTAACCGCTTTAACAATTAATTCTTCTTCGGTCACGATAACCGGGACTTCCTTAACGACGGTAGAAGTCTCTCCCGGCACTACTCGCTCAACCGTCCGCTCAACCACCCGATTAATTGTCTGCGAGACACTAGCCGGCGCCTGATCCATCAGTGTCACCGTCACAATACCGGTGGCAATCGAGGTAATAAAGCTGACAAACAAGGCCAATAGAATAATTTGATTTTTATTTAAGTCCTCCATTACTTTTAATCATATTAAAAGACCGCTTAAAAAGCAAACAGCCGGCTTAATCGCTTTTTAGCAACTGAGAAAATTTTTCGTTACCGGACCCGACTAGTCGACCAAATTAGCCGCTACCACTTGCCAATTAATCACCTGGAAAAAATTATCAACATATTCCGGCCGGCGATTTTGGTATTTTAGATAGTAAGCATGTTCCCAAACATCCAAAGCTAAAAGAGGTTTTAGGCCCTGACTGAGCGGCGAATCCTGATTAGCGGTTTTAGTAATGACTAATTTACCGTCTTTGACAACCAACCAGGCCCAACCGGAACCGAAAACACCAACAGCGACAGCCGAAAATTCTTTTTGGAAAGAAGTAAAATCACCAAAATCATTATCAATCATTTCGGCGATTTTTCCGCTCGGAAAATTTTCTTCCTTAGGTGATTGCATTATTTGCCAAAAAAGCGAATGGTTGGCGTGACCCCCGCCGTGATTTCTGACCGCCGGCCTGATTTTTTCCGGCACTTCATCAAGTTTTATCAACAAGTCGTCAAGCGACCAATCGACCAAAGACGGCTCGTCGGCCAAGGCCTGATTTAATTTATCAACATAGGTTTGATGATGTTTGGTATGATGTAAGCGCATTGTCTCTTCGTCAATCACCGGCATCAAAGCATCATAATCGTATGGTAATTTAGGTAAAGTGAACATAAATAAAATAGTTAAATTACAATTAATGAGCAATAAAACAATAACTGTTTAATGATTACATTATGCCAGCTAAGTCGTCGGCTTTCAACCAACAAAGAAGGAAGGCCGGTAGGCTTTGCATCTTTATCAAATTTTGCTACCTTGATTCGAGACTTGGATCTTTAACCAACAAGGAGAATTTTTGATGGAAAAAGCTGGGGTGGTGGTAAAAATCGAGCCAGCGATTGCCCCCACCGGCCGAAAGGGTCGCATTCTCGTCTACCACGACGGAGAATTACTGGTCGAGGTCGTGGCAAACATCGTGACGCAAATCGGCGCTGATGGTGGTCGTTACCCGGCGGTCGAACTGATTGAACGCCTCCCTGACCCTGACTAACAACTACCCTGCCCGACCAACACCGGTCGGGCAGCTTTTTGTATTAATTTCTAATTAATATTTACTATCCTCAGCCAACGACTTTTGCCATTGTTCATCAGCTCGTAATTTTTGGACTAAAGGCGGTAAAGTCCGAAGTAAATAATTAATTTGTCTTTTGGTCGTCTCTCGGCCGAGGCTAAAGCGAAGAGAAGCGGAAGCGGCGGCCGGTGCCGGATTGACCGCCGCCACGACATGGGATTCATGGCCGTCGTTTGACGAACAAGCACTACCGGTCGAGCAAGCAATACCGCGAGCATCCAATTCAATCACCAAGCGTTCGGCCGAGAGACCGGGTAAATAAAAATTAGCATTGTTCGCCACTCGATTGTCTTGACCGCCATTAACTGCCACTTCGGGGACTAGCCGCAAAACTTCAGTGATTAAATAATCACGCAAAATTGTCAGCCGAGCGGTCTCTTTTTCTCTTAATTTCTCGCACAGAGTAAGGGCCCGGGCCAAGCCGACCACGGCCGGCACATTCTCCGTCCCCGATCGCCGGCCGGCTTCTTGGCCCCCGCCAACCAGTAGGGCTTCAAGCGGCACAGTCTGACGAGCATAAAGCAAACCGGCACCTTTCGGACCGTAAATTTTGGCGGCATTGGCGGTTAATAAATCCACCCCCAAATCATTCGGTCTAATCGGCAAAAAACGGGGCGCCTGACAAGCATCGGTATGAAAATAAATTTTACTTGTTTGCCGACGAAGTAAGCGACTGATTTTTTTCAGCGGAGCGATGGTGCCGATTTCATTGTTGACATAACCGACAGAGACCAAAGCGGTATTCGGTCGCAAAGTTTTTTCCAACTCGACTAAATCAACACTACCATCAGTTCGGAGCGGTAAATAGTCCACCGCCCAACCTCGTTTAGCCAGTTCCGCTACCGGTCGCAAAACACTTTTGTGTTCAATCTTGGTGGTAATGATATGCCCCGGCCGACCGGCCTTTTTCTGCCAAGCACCGGCCACACCAAAAATCGCCAAATTATTACTTTCCGTTCCACCGGCAGTAAAAATAATTTCACTTGACCGGGCCGCCAAGTGACCGGCGATTGCCTGCCTGGCTTCCGCCAAGGCTTGGCCGGCGATTTCCCCTTCAGTATGGATACCGGAAGGATTACCAAAATTTTTGGTCCAAAACGGTTTCATTGCCCGCCAGACTTCTTTGGCCACCGGCGTTCCGGCGGCGGTGTCTAAATAGATTCTTTTCATTTATCTATTGTATACACTCTTTTTGCAAAAACCAAAGTGGCGGAGTATAATTAGACGATGATAATAACTGATCACTTTCTCTATATTACTATCGGTTTAGCGTCTTTGTCCGCCCTGCTCTTGCTCTGGATTATCATTTTGGAAATCCGGCTAAAAAAAGTTTTTCGCGGATCCAAAGCCCAAAATTTGGAATCGGTCTTTGCCGACTTTGGTCAAGAAATCGATCGTCTGATTGCCCGAGCCGAAAAAGTGGATAATATTATTGCCCACATTCACCATCGCCTGACTCACGATATCAGCCGTTGCCATACTATCCGCTTTAATCCTTTTCGCGATCACGGCAGTAATCAAAGTTTTGCCACTTGTTTCTTAAACGACCACGGCGACGGCGTCATTATCTCCAGCTTATATTCGCGCGACAAAGTCAGTGTCTATGCCAAACCAATTATTAAATATCGCTCGGAATACGAATTAAGCGCCGAAGAAAAGAAAGCGATGGATGGCGCCAGACAGCCAAAGGCAAGCGGACAACCGACAACCGTTTAATCATCAACCGACATTTGGAGATTGGGCCCTTTGGCTTGCTATTGTCACCGAAAATCGGTAGGGTTTTAAAGTATGGCTAAAGAAAAAATCGTTAAAACCAAAGCAGCTGAGACAGCGGAACGCCCGCCGGTGGTTGTCGTTATGGGCCATATTGACCACGGCAAATCAGCCTTGCTGGACTTTATCCGCCAAACCAATGTCGTCGCCGGCGAGGCCGGTAGTATTACTCAGCACTTGAGCGCCTATGAAGTCGCCCTAGATCGCGAAAATAAAACCAAAAAAATCACTTTCTTGGACACCCCCGGTCATGCCGCCTTTACCAATATGCGCGAACTTGGCTCACTTATTGCCGATATTGCCATTTTGGTCGTTTCGGCCGAAGAAGGCGTCAAAACCCAAACCCTGGAAGCTTTGGGGTCAATCAAAAACGCCGGTATCCCCTACATTGTTGCCATCAACAAAATCGACCGACCCAATGCCAACATCGAAAAAACCAAACAAGACTTGGCCGAAAACAATATCCTGATTGAAAGCTATGGCGGTAAAATTCCGGCCGTCAATATTTCGGCCAAGACCGGCGCCGGCATTGACGAACTGCTGGATATGATTCTTCTGGTCAGCGAATTGGAAGAACTTGCTGGCGGGCGACCAATAGCCGCCACCGGCTTTGTTTTGGAAGCGGGTCGCGACCCGAAGACCGGTACCGCCGTTACTTTAATCATTAAAGACGGCACCCTCCACACCGGCGACTTTGTCGTTATTGGTCGACAGCTGGCCAAAGTCAAAAGACTGGAAGACTTTCTCGGCCAAACAATTAAAGAAGCAAGTTTTTCCAGTCCGGTCCGCGTTTTTGGCTTTACCGAAACTCCGGCCGGTGGTGAAGTCTTTATCACTTTTCACCACAAGAAAGAAGCCGAGAATTACCTTAAAGAAATCGGCCAACCGGCAACCGAAAAAATCGACGACGAAATAAAAGCAAGCGACGACAAAGTCATCATCCCCCTCGTCTTGAAAGCCGACACTTTGGGCACCCTGGAAGCCGTTCAGCGAGAAATCGCCAAACAAAATCTGGACAATATCCGACTAAAGACCGTTCAATCGGGTATCGGGGCCCTAAATGAAAACGACATCCGGATCTTAACCGGTTCAAATGGCGCTCTGGCCCTCGGTTTTAATGTCAAAGTGGATGCCACCGCCACCGATATTGCCGAGCGTTTTGATATTACCGTCCAAACCTTTGATATCATCTACAAATTAAGCGAATGGCTGGCCGAAGAAATGGAACGTCGCCGACCGCGGATAGAGACAGAAATTTCCACCGGGAAGATAAAAATCCTGAAACTTTTCAGCTCAACAAAAAACAAATTCATTCTCGGCGGCAAAGTCATTGAGGGCAAAATCAGTAAGGCCGACCGCGGTAAAATCTGGCGCCGGGAATTAATTATCGGCCAAGGAAAAATTGCCGGTCTGCAAGTTAATAAATTGGAAGTAACTGAAGTCGAGGCCGGCAATGAATGCGGTCTACTTCTCGAAACCAAGTCGGCGATTGCCCCGGGTGATGTCTTAGAAACTTTTATCATCGAAAGTAAATAAAATGCCCGCCCCTCACCCCGATAAATTCAAGATGCTGATCAAAGAACAAGCGGCTGATTTTTTCAACCGCCAATCCAATCGCCAATCATTGATTACCGTCACCGATTGCACGATGGATAAAAATGGTCGGCAAGCAACAATTTGGCTAACGGTTCTGCCGCCGATTCACGCTGACCGCGCTCTCGATTTTGCCAAACGCAGCCGTCGGGACCTGAAAGAGTACATCGCCGGTAAAATCAAACGCCGAAACATTCCGCATTTGGATGTTGAGCTGGCTGAACGGTATAATGACGAGACGGCGGAGACAGTCAAACAACCGTCGGATTAGATAAAGGCCACGTCGCCAAGTGGTAAGGCAAGGGTCTGCAAAACCCTAATACGCGGGTTCGATTCCCGCCGTGGCCTCCGGTGATCCGTACCCCATAAAGTGGACACGGACAAAGCAAATTTATTTGCTTTGGTTAGGAAGTTTTTGTTTACAAGACAAAAATAGAATGGTAAATTATGGTGGTGTTTTAGGCCCGGGTGCTGTAATTGGTAGCCAGAACTGACTTAAAATCAGTTGTCCTTATGGGCGTGTGGGTTCGAGTCCCACTCCGGGCACACGGTTTAAAAAAACCGCGGAACTATTTATTAAAATAATTTACTGAAATACTGACATAAAATCCGCCCATAGCTCAGTTGGTAGAGCAGTCGCCTCTTAAGCGAACGGTCGTAGGTTCGAATCCTACTGGGCGGACCAGATGTAATGACATTTGATTTTGACAAGCTGGAGTGGCGGAATTGGTAGACGCGCAGCGTTCAGGACGCTGTGAGAGTAATCTCGTGGAGGTTCAAGTCCTCTCTCCAGCACAAAATGAAATTTTGGGTTGGAGAGGCGCAACTTTTGCGAAGCAAAAGGAGCAAGGACTTGAAAAGCTTTTGAGCTATTTTGTGATTCGCCGATAGGCGATGAAATAAAATAGCCAAAAGGTGTACTGAAACTGTAAGTTTCAAGTCCTCTCTCCAGTACAAACAAATGAACCGGAAGCAGATGCTTTCGGCGATTATTGTTTTTGACGTTAGAGAGAGGACTTGAAAGCCGGAGCGCGCGAAGCTGGCCGAAGGCCATGCGCGAGGCGGGGTCGCGAAAATTTTCCGCAGGAAAATTATTTGTGACCAAGTCCTCTCTCCAGCACAAATAATCTGGCCTAATCCCCTTCATTTTGCTAAAGTTAGACTGATTCGCCGGGCGAGTGGCGAAATTGGTAGACGCGCTAGCCTTAGGAGCTAGTGGAGTAATCCTTGGAGGTTCGAGTCCTCTCTCGCCCACAAACAAAGGAGTGCAAGATATTTATCTTGCATGACTATTGTTTGTGAGGATGAGGAGGACGCGAAAAGGTTAGTCAGATAATTGGCGAGCTAGCGAAGCCAATTATCGACAACCTGCACTGAAGCTGTAAGCTTCGAGTCCTCTCTCGCCCACAAACAAGAAAACGAGAATGGATCCCCTGGTCTTGCTTGGATAAAACAGAACAAGACCTTGACTTTTTCAATAATACAGTGTTATAATCCAAAACAGAACAGTTCGGTTTTGCCCTCTTGGCAAGACCTTTGACATAGGATTGGAACATAGAAAAGGAGAATTAGTAATGCTAAAGAATTTTATCCTCTTTCTTTTGATGATTGTGGCCTTTACCGCAAACTGGTTCAAAAAGCTACTCTCATTCTCGGACATATTCGTAAAAGCGGACATGTCCGAGGTAAACTGGCCCTACAACTTGAAGATTATCAAGGCGGTAGGAATCATTCTGGCAAGCATGGTGGCTTTGGCCTCTTTGCTGAGTTGGATTTTCAACTGGGGCTTTGGCCCTCCGATCGGGTTAATGGCTTTCTCGGCCATCTACATCTTGGGCGGATTCCGCGTCGTAGACGGCGATAAGGATCGAGGTGGAATTGTCATCTTCGGTTACATTGCCGATCACGTGGTTGACAGTGGTATCGTGTTCGTTCCACCAATCATTGGTCGTCTGGAACGAGTCACTCGCCAAGTCATTCAGAAAGAACTGCCGGGCAAAAACACCTGGCATGGACAAGACGCCGAAGGACGAGAGACCCCCATCCCTCAAGAACTGATGGATCAGTACGATGCTCCAATACGCATCACTTGCGAAGACTCTGACCCACCTACAGAAAAGAACCCAGAGAAGCCTCATTTGCGTCTTGACCCATTGCTGGAAGGGAATTACCCCTTCACTCATGTCCCGGGAGAGCCAGGAGAAGACCCTCTGCGAAAGAGGGTGGCCGTCAGGGTTTCCCCTATCATGCGCTTTCGCGTGGTCAATGTCATTCGATTCCTGAAAACTTTCAGGAATCAGCAAGAAGCCATTGAACAGGTGGGAGACATGGTAATATCAGAGACCACTGCCGCTATACAGATTGGCACGTACGCTCGGGCCCTCGCCAACATGGAGGGCTTGGGTCAGCTAGTCAGCGACAAACTGATTGAAAGGCTGTACCAGGGAACGGGGTTTAAAGGGGTTGAACTGTCAGACAGGTCAATTCCGAATACTATCTTGTTTTCTGATCAGTACCCTCTTAAAAAGAGGGCTAGTATAATGTCCGTAGCGGTGGTTAATTTCTGGGGCATTCTGGTGTTGCCCGTTCAGATCAAATCCTTCGGCCCAAGCAAGAAATTGAACATTGCGGTTCAATCGATTGCCGAAGGTCGAGCCGCAGGTCGGGTCGGAGTTGAGGAAGCCGCTGGAATTCGCGCCAAAACCGCCGCTGTCATGGAAGGTCTCAATGATGGTCTGAAAGGTTTTCCCGCCGAAGATAAGATGACGATTCTAGCCATTGAGGCGGCTAAACGAGGAATGGAGACCGGTCCCATGATTGTGGCCGGTCCTGACGGTTTCAGTCAGATTCTGGCCATGGGCAAGGCAGCCGCAGCTGCCATGGAAACCGACTTGAAGAAGAAGCCGAAAGAGAAAGAGGAAGAACCCGGAAAGGAAACGAAGTGATGGCCTGGATCATCGGATTGGTTGCCGTCGGTTCAGTCATCATCATGACTGACCGATGGTTCAGCCTTAAGCGAGACAGGGCTCAACAACAAGTTGAAACGAAGAACAGCTCCTACGGGATTGGCAAAATGGCAATTCAAGGAGTCAAGTCGGTCAACTTGCCTCTAACCACGCCTCAGTGGTCAGTGATCGTTGGGTGGATTATCTTTAACTTGGCGGTATTCACCATGATTCCCGGATCGTGGACGAAAATCGTCTTGGAATCCACCTTGTGGTACTTAAGCATCCACTTGGCGGTATTCGCCTACGCCATTCTGTGGTTCCCGATTGGCAGTGATGGCAATAGGGGTCGCAAGTGGTTAACTTTCTTGCTAACTTTATTGATTCTTTTTGGGACTTTAATCTTCCAAGTTCCATCTTGGATGGGAGAAGATCCCAAAGAATACTGGCAGATGCGGAAGTCTGCTCAGTTGGAGCGGATGAAGTACGAGGAGAGTAATACACAACAACGAATTGCGGTGAAAGAACGGCAGATCGTCATCTGGGCGCCACCGGCACCGGGGTGGTCAGAACCAATGGACAACCCACGAGGAGTTAAGAGAACTCTTGATTCCCCCCGAAGAGAATTCCGAGTCAGAATAAACAAAAATCGAACAACCATTTCATCTGATCAAAATCCTGTCCATACTCTTAGATCAGATGTCCTGGAGTTCCAATCAACCTCCTCTGTCGCAGAACCCATCACCATTTCTTGGTAACCAATCTTTTGTCCCCCACCGGCCCGACACTTGTTGTCTGGCCGGTTTTTTGTATTTTAGTTGTTGATTTTAATCAGATAAACAAAAAACCCTCAGACAATGGAGGGTTTTTGCTTTTATTAATTCTTTAATTACAACCGACGGTCGTACAGACTACTTGCATAATACCGAAAACCGAGATCATGATAAAGAGACCGATTGTCCCCCAAATCATATGTTTTTGGCCTTCTTTGCGTTTGTCTTCACTGTCTAAACCGGCCAGAAAGATAAATAAGCCGTACAGGAACCAAACCACAGCCAAAGCAATCATAAAGCCGATAATCGGATTAATGATCACTTGGTTGATATTATCAAGTAACGGGATGTCAGGCACAAATATTATTAATCACGGTTATTCTATCCGTATGAGGTTATTTACTGCGTCGTACCGGGAACTGTTGGCAGGCCCGATTGCGGAGCACCAGTATCCAATCCAAAAGTGCCAGACAATAAATTGACGAAGCCCCAAATCGACACCATAACGAAGAGGAAGATAACTCCCCAGATGATTAAATTGATGGCTTCTTTTCTTTTGGTTTCATCACCACCGGAGGTAATCAGTTTGAAGATACCCCATAATAGGACCAAGACCGCCAAACCGATAATGAAGGGGATCAAATCGTTAATAAAACCGGAAAGCATATCCAGAATGCTTCCAAAATTTTGACCCTGCTGAGCCGAAACTAAAATCGGCAAAGAAAAAAGACCACTCGCAAAAATTACTTTAGTCAGTTTATTCATTTTGTTTTGTTATTATTAATGTTTAATAAATTTAATTTCAAACGACCTTTTGTTATTGAAAACTAGGGACAGACGGAGCGGTCGGAATACCGGACGGGAAAATACTGGCAACTAAAATATTAACGAAGCCCCAAACGGAAATCATAACGAACAAAGCGATAATGCCCCAGATAATGTATTGGCGGGCCTTTTTTCTTTCGGCATCGTCACCGGCTCCGCTTATGTATTTTACCATCCCCCAGAGAAATACCACAAGGGATATCCCCATAATCAGTACAATCAACGGATTCAAGATGGTGGTGGTAATCATATTGAGGATGCCACCTAAAGTGTCGGGATTACCACTTACCGGTGGATTCCCGTCACCATTAAAATAATTCTCTTCAACTCCCGGCCAAAACCCTCCTCCTTGCTCTTCATCACCAGTAATAGTGGTAGCTAAAGAAAAAGCCGGCAAGATGAAAAAAATAGTGATGAGTAAGGGTGTTAAAATAAGTTTTAAATATTTCATATTCATATATTACAATTGACCAATCGTTCCTCTAATAGCTGAGGAAATAACAAACGCTCCCAAAACAATAGCAGCGCCGACTATTACCCACAAAAAAGTTTTTTTGGCCTTGATTAAATTAGTATCATTACCACCGGCGGTGACAAATAAAAAGCCCGAATAAATGATGCCGAGAGCGATGACCGGCATACCGACCTGGACGACAATGCTTAAAATATCTTGTAAAAATTGTTCAAAGGATTGGGCTTGGAGGGGGTTCTGGATGGTGATGGAATCTACATCTCCTCCTTGACCGTAAACAATAATCGGAAATAATACAACCACCAAAACAAAAATCTGATTTATCAAATTTTTTCCCGTCAGTTGGATTGTTTTTTTCATTCTTTCCATTATACCATCATTCCCCGTCTTCCGGCCACTTACTACCGGCCAAATATACCTTGTAATTGCGTGCCGACTTCGCCACCGGTTAAGCCGACAATAATCGCTTTGATAATTAAATAGGCGGATAAAACAATTACCAAACCGATGACGGCCGACCAAATCATTTTTTTGGCATCGCTTCTTTTGCCTTCATTGCCGGCGTAAATAACCAACCAAATGCCGGCAAAAGCAATCACCCCGGTGGCAATCGGTACCGCCAGATAAAAGACAATAAAATCAATAATATTATCCACTAAAACATAAAGTTGGTTAAAGTCGCAATCATCGGTACAAGGAACCAGTCCGGTGGTGGTGGCCGATTGGGCCAAAACCGGTGTCAAAGGCAAAATCAGTCCGGTAATAACAAGTAAGACCATTAGACCAATCCCAATCTTTAATTTTTTTTGGCGGTTCATCTTAATAAATTATTTAATTGATTATTAGCATCGGTCACCGCTCGCTCGGCCGGTTTGCGCTTAAGTAAAGTATCTTCAACCAGCCGAGAAAAAATAGCGGTGGTGGTGGCCGGATCAGGATCAGGCCATGCCTTACTGATAATGGCTGATTGATAGATAACCGATCCTCGAGCATCAGCCGGGGTGGTCTCCAATAAATCGCGTCGGACCGGTGCCAAGCCGGTGGCGGCCGCCAAGCGTTCGGCGTAGTCGGCTCGAGACAAAAGAAAGGCGGTTTGAAAGGCTAATTGCTTCTGGCGAGAGGCGGCAACAACACCAACGGCGGTAAATCGCCCATAAGTTCGGCGCAGACTGTCCTCTTCTCGTTGCGGCACGAGGGTGATGTCGAAATTAAGATTGGCATTGCGCCGGCCCAAAGTATCATACTCACTGGCCGGGCCAAAATAGATAGCTAATTGTTCGGCGACAAAGGCCTCGCTTGATTCCGGTAAGGCCCGACTCCAAGTAAAGGTATCGCGGGATTGGTCGGCAAATTGGACAAAAAAGTTAAGAGCAGACACCGCCGGCGCAATTGTCGCCCCCGAACGGTCATCAAGCGTCGCTTGTCGATTGCCGGCCGAATCACGAGTGATAATATCATTACCGGTTTGCAAAAGAAGCATGGCAAAAATCTCTTTGGCGTGACGGACATTGGCAAATTCGCCCATCGCCACCGCCGCCGAGACCACATTGCGCCGGGCATCAATCTCCACCAAACGCGGGACTTGGATCAACAATTTACTCCAATTCTGCGGTGGTAAAGTCAAACCGGCATTATTAAAAATATTGCGATTGTAATACATCACCAACGGATCAACCAAAACCGGCATCGCCAGCGTGCTGTTTGGCGTTAAATAGAGTTCAGCCCCTTCGATAAAGGTATCGCGAAAAGCCCGTTCGGTTAAGTTCTCAGCCGGAATCGGTGACAGAGTATCAGCAAAACGAACAATCATTTCGTGAGGAAATAAAATTAAATCCGGCCCTCGGCCAACCGCCAGCGCTTCGATATATTCGGCAGTAAAAGTCGCCGGATTTTTAGCTTCATAGCGAAGAGTAAGCTTACCGTCTCTTTCGATATTGTTAAATTCGCGAATAAAAGCTTCCAGTTGACCGGCCGGGATTGTCCCCCACATCACCACTGTTCCGCCGGAACCCGTCCGGTCGGCTCGAAAGCCGGGCAAAATGCCGGCAAAAATCAACGTCCCGATGACGGCGGCCAAGCCGAAGATAAATAATAGGGCAACTTGAAATGGTTTCATTTTATTTTTTCGTAAAAATTATCCCGTAATGATGGGGGCCGGCACTAAAGGGCTCGCCGGCAGTCAAGCCGGCCTCGGTAAAAATCTGCTCGGCGGCGGCGGCCGGCACCACCTCTTCCGGCCTGGGACCCAAGTGGCTAAAGGATTCCGACCAATCAACCAGGAGTAACCGGCCACCCGGTTTTAATAATCGCTTGGCCTCCAAGACCAATTGATACTTAGCGTCAATTTGGAATAAAACATTAGAGACAACAATGGCATCTAATTTGGCATCGGCTAACTTAACACCCCCGACTCGGCTAATCTCGCCCCAAATGATTTCGATATTGCCAAGATGGGCCGCTCGCGCCTCGCGACGAAGCTTTTCCAGTAAATCTTTTTGGATATCCACCGCATAGACCCGGCCGGCTGAAAGTTTACGAGCCAAGGCAAAAGTGTAAGCCCCGGGTCCCGAACCAAAATCGGCCACCACCGCTTCCGGCGCCAAATCCAATTTATTTATCACTTGTTCCGGATCGGTGAAATGAATACCACTGGACTTATACATTCTTTTATTATAAGTCAGGAAGCGATGTCATGCCAGTTAAAATCAAGGTAAAATGTGTAAAAACCGGCCGTGGTTTAATCCACGACCGGTGATTTGATTCATTTTTTTGGTTGCGGTTGATTGAGGTTAAACCTCAATCAGGGTTAAGTTCTCTTGGTCGAGGTTGAACCTCGACTAGGGGTTACGAAAATCCGGCCGGTTTTAATTCGTTGCCAATTGGCTACAAACAAGTGAGTGAAGCGATTTGGTCACCGGCCTTTAATTTCATAATCCTCACCCCTTGCGTCTGCCGACCAAGAGCCGGAATTTCCGCCAATCCGGTGCGAATGATTTTACCCTGTTTGGAAATAGTGATGATTTCTTCTTCTTCGCCAAGGACTCGTGCCCCGATCAAGCGGCCGGTTTTCGCCGTCACTTGCGAGGTTTTAATGCCCGAACCGCCTCGTTTTTGGATTTTGTATTCAGAGAATTTAGTCTTTTTACCGTAACCGTTTTCGCTGACCGATAAATAAAAACTACCGGCCGATTGATCGGAAATATTACCGGCGCCGATAACCTGATCACCTGATTTTAATTTCATCGCCCGCACGCCGGCCGCCGCCCGACCCATTTTACGCAAATCGGATTCTTTAAATCGAATAGCTTGGCCGGCGGCCGAAGCGAGGATCGGCGTATCACCCTTGGCCACCGGAAAGACCGAGAACAGTTCATCGCCGGCCGCCAATTTGATGGCGATAATCCCGCTTAAACGAACATCTTTAAAATTCTCGGCCGAAACTTTTTTGGCAATACCGCCCCGCGTCACCATCACCAAAGATTCGGTGCTGTTTTTCACCGCTTTGGGAAAAGCCAAGACCGAAGTAACTTTTTCATTCGGCGAAAGAGATAAGAAGTTCATAATCGACTTACCTCGCGTTGCCCGCCGGCCTTCCGGCACATCATACATTTTAATTTGATAAACCTTACCTTTATCGGTAAAAAAGAGAAGGTCACTGTGAGTATTGGCCGTCAAGAAAATAGTGACAAAGTCTTCTTCTTTGACATTTAAATCCATAAAACCCGAACCGCCCCGTTTCTGCGAGCGGTATTCGGCCGGATCGGTCCGCTTGATATAACCACCGGAAGTAACCACCAAAACATTGTCTTTTTCCGGCACCAAGTCCTCGATACTGATGTTGCGCACGCCATGTTTGATAATTTTAGTCCGACGCGGATCGCCGTATTTAGCTTTAATTTCGGCAAATTCGGCTTGAATAATGGCCAAAACTTTTTTCGGATCCTTGAGGATGGCCTCTAATTCTTTAATCAAAGCTTGTTTTTCGGCCAATTCGTCTTCAATCTTTTGCCGTTCCAAGCCAGCCAGTTTTTGCAAACGCATTTCCAAAATAGCCGTCGCCTGGAGGGCTGACAATTTGAATTCTTTCATCAAATGACGATGGGCCTCCGGTGTGTCTTTGGCTTTTTTAATTAATTTGATCACGGCATCAATATGATCGAGAGCAATTTTTAAGCCGAGTAAAATATGCTCGCGATCTTCAGCCCGTTTCAATTCAAACTTTGTCCGCCTGACAACTACCGTTTGCCGATGAACCAAAAATTCCTGAAGGATGGACTTGAGCGACAAGAGTTTGGGTACACCATCAACCAAGGCCAGCATATTGTAATGAAAGACTGATTCCAAATCGGTATGTTTATACAAAGTGTTCAAAATTGTCTGCGGTTGAGCACTGTTTTTGACTTCCACCACCACTCGGATATCTCTGGTCGATTCATCACGAATATCCTTGATGCCGTCAATCTTTTTGTCGCGAACCAAGTCGGCCATTTTAACAATCATATCCGCTTTATTAACCTGATACGGAATAGAGGTGATGATAATGGCAAAGTTACCGGCTTTTTGTTCAATGATTTCCGCCTCACCGCGGACAACGACACCGCCCCGACCGGTGGAATAGGCATGGCGAATGTCTTGAGCGTTAAAGGCGACACCACCGACCGGAAAATCCGGTCCCTTGATAAAGCGGCATAAATCATCATTGGTCGCTTCGACATTATCCGACAAATAAATCAAAGCATCTAAAACCTCGCTTAAATTATGTGGCGGAATTTTAGTCGCCATACCAACAGCAATTCCTAAAGTGCCATTTAAGAGCAAGTTGGGAATCACCGAGGGCAATACCTCCGGTTCTGTTCGTGTACTGTCATAATTGTCACGAAACGGTGCCGTATCTTTTTCAATGTCGCGCAACAATTCACCGGACAAGCGAGACATCTTAGCTTCGGTATAACGCATCGCCGCCGCCGAATCACCGTCAATCGAACCGAAATTACCCTGACTGGCTACCAAGGGATAGCGCATGGAAAAATTTTGAGCCAAGCGGACCAAAGCGTCATAACAAGCCGAATCACCATGCGGATGATACTTGGCCAAAACATCACCGACAACCGCCGCCGACTTGCGGAATTTGGCGCTAGCCGTCAAACCCAATTCATGCATCGAATACAAAATTCGCCGGTGGACAGGCTTTAAGCCGTCACGGACATCGGGTAAAGCCCGAGAGACGATAACCGACATTGAATAATCCAAATATGATTCGCGCATTTCCTTAACGATATCAATCGGAATGATACTTTGTCGGCTGGTGTCGTCTTTTTTATTTTCTTCGGCTTTGGCCATAGCTTATTAAAACAAATTAATCACCCCATCTTTAATAAAATCAAAACCGGTATAAATCCGCTCACCGGCACTTTTTACCGTCGTCTTGACTTGACCGAATTGTTCACGCTGACGGGTAATATCAATATCATCGGCCCGGGGCATCAAAACCAAAGAATTAATCAACCATAATAACACAATCACGGCCGTGCCGGCGAAAGTCCAGATAAATAACAGACGGCGGCGCTTGGCTTCCGGTTCCCTTCTGACTTTTTCCAGATAATCAAACAATGACATAATCAAGTAATTTCCAAAGGAATAACTTCGGCCTCCTTGCCTTCCAAGTCTTTCTTCTTCAAAGACAACTTGTCGCTTCGCTTAATCCCGGCCTCGCCGGTTTCTTTCAAAAATTCCGCCAAGCGAACATCCGCCTCTTTACCGGCGCCGTCCAATACCGGAATGATAATGTTGGGAATCAGAGAACTGGCCAACTTGGCCGCCGGACCCGGCGCCATCGTTCCTTCATCACCAATCGGCACAAATAAAATATTGGCTCCGCTTATCTCCTCCACCACATCCGGTTCCAGATTATTCTCCGCCAAAACGCCAAGATGGCAAATTTTCATCCCTTCCAAGACAATGGTGTAAATGGTATTGATTTTACCGACCGGACCAACCGACAAATAACCCTTGATAAAAACATCCGACAATTCATATTCCCCCGGACCGTCAAAGACCACCGGCTCCTTGGAACCGAAATTAAGGGCTTCGGCACCGGCAAATTCCGGCTGGCGCAAAGAAATAAGGGCGATATCCGCGCCAAAACGGGCACTCTTGACCTCCGATCGTTTGGCAATCGGATTGAGCGCCACCACCATATCTCCGAATTGCAGTCGGATAAAAGCTTTACCGTAATAAGTGATAACCATAGGCTTATTTTAGCATAGTCGCCGGATAAAATAAAGGATTGAGTCATTGTTAAATAATTGCCGCCGGTCCTTGTCATTTAAAGTGATTTAGTCTATAGTGTGACCTATTACCAATCCCGGATAAGCTGGGGTTCCGTTTTTTCGGCCAAAACCGCCGGACGGGATTAATTTTATTAATTAATTATGACGACTCGAGAAACCGAGATATCAGACTCTCTGATCGACAAGACTCAAACCGCCTTGACCGACAACGACCAAAATAAATTGACCTTAGACACCGATTCTTCGCGTAAGTTGATGGACGAGATTATTAAAGCAACACCGGCCTGGCCGGATGTCGGCTCTTTGATTGAAGGCCAGGTTATTGCCAAGGGCAAGCTTTCGGTCTTTGTTGATTTACCACCTTTCGGCACCGGCATTATCTTCGGCCGGGAATATTTAAACGCTCGCGATATTATTAAAAAAGTCAATATCGGCGACAGCGTTACCGCCAAAGTTATTGATCCGGAAGGTGACGACGGCTATATTGAACTATCTCTGCGTGAAGCCAAGCAAGCGATTGTTTGGCACGAAGCCGAACAATTACTTAAAGATAAATTAATGATTGAATTGACAATCAAGGATGCCAATAAGGGCGGCTTGATTGTTGAGTGGCAAGGGCTGGACGGCTTTATCCCCGCTTCACAGTTAAAACCCGAACACTATCCCCGCGTCCCCGATGGCGACAAAGACAAAATCATTACCGAATTGCAAGAATTAATCGGTAAAAAAATAAGCGTGGCCATCATTGGCTTGGATGCCAAAGAGGGCAAATTGATTTTTTCCGAAAAAATGACGGATAATAAAGAACGCAAAGCCATCATTGATAAATACAGCTTGGGTGACGTCGTCGAAGGCGAAGTCACCGGCGCTGTTGATTTTGGCGTTTTTGTCAAAGTCGAAGAAGGCCTGGAGGGCTTGGTCCACATTTCCGAATTGGATTGGGCTTTGGTGGAAAACCCCCGCGATATGTACAAAGTCGGCGATTCAATCAAAGCTAAAATTATTGAAATCAAAGATGATAAGATTTCCCTGTCAATCAAAGCCCTGAAAGAAAATCCTTGGCTGGCGGCGGAAAAGAAATACCAAAAGGGTGACAAAGTTGACGGTGTCGTTATTAAATATAATAAGCATGGCGCCCTGGTCAGTATTGAAGAAGGAGTGGCCGGCTTGGTTCATATTTCCGAATTTTCAAGTGAAGACGATTTGCATCGACAGTTGGAATTGGGTAAAAGTTATCCGTTTACCATCAATTTGTTTGAGCCCAAAGAACAGCGAATGACGCTGATTTATCAAACCGAAACTAAAACATCGACTAAACCGCTGGCCGACCAAACAACCGCAGAAAAGACAACCGAGGAAATCTCCAAAGAAAAATAGACTAAACCCAAGCACTAAAAACCCCACCTTGTTTCAAAAGAGATAAGGCGGGTTTTTAGCGGCACATTCCGACTTGACAAAAATATTAAACGAATTATCCTAAATCATAGAGATTGTTCTCTCTAGATCAGGATGTCGTTGATTCCGACTCCCTTCCAGCTTCCACCTTAACGGGCGATACGCCTACCCTGATCTTCTCCCTCCGGCCCCGTCGCTTTTTGCCATCGGCAAACTCTAAGCGACGGGGCTTTTCTTTTATCAAGCTATTGACAATTTCAATTCTAAAGATTAAGATGTAATTAGCTTTGATTGGTCTTTTTTAAAGGGTTCTCGGCTGGAGGATTTCATCATTCCGCCCCTCTCTTCATTTCATTTCCACTCCTCACGGCCAACCCTTTTCCCATAACCGCCATGGTTTTCTTTTTTCTTTCGGCCTCGCCCGGCACGAACATTAAAGAGAGACCATGGCGGTCTTTTTTTTAATTACGGTTAAATTTATTCATCGCCGCCTGAATACCCTCCGCACCAATCAGTGACACCGCTTGCCAGACAATTGGCCGCAGGGCCAGTAATTGCTCTTTTTCCTCCGGCCGAAACGAGGCCAAGACAAAATCCCGACCCCGGCCGGTGCCGATTAATTGCCGAAAGGTTCGGGACAATAAACCGGCTTTGGCCGGCCGATTAATGCCCAGACGAAACCGAATAAAATTTTTATGCCCCAAAGCGTCAATAATTGATTGAACGCCATTATGACCACCGGCCCCACGATTGAGACTGATTTTAAATTGACCCAGCGTCAAGGCCAAATCATCATGGACGACAATCAAATTGGCCGATTTTTCTTTTTTCATGGCCTTGGCCACGCTTTGACCCGATAAATTCATATAGGTTTCGGGCAAAATAACGGTAAATGAAGTATCGGCACACCGGCCGTAAGACAATTGAGCGGTTAAATCCCGACGCCAAGAAAAATCGTCCAAGTGGCACAAGTCCGGCGCTTCCGTAAAAAGTAATCGGCCGGCATTATGCCGGCTTAACCGGTATTGTTCACCCGGGTTACCAAGACCGGCAACTAAAATATCAGACATATAATTTAAACAACAAAAAATTATCTTGCGTCAAAGTCTTTTCTATAATATCATAGCAGAGAATATTAAGTAATCTTTAACCATAACTATGGATGGTGAGCAAAAAAAATCCGGCGGCATCAATAAACAATCGGTGGTTGAGATTATCCGTTTTGCTCTGATTACCTTAATCATTGTTATCCCCATTCGCGCTTATGTCGCTCAGCCGTTTATCGTCAACGGCGAATCAATGGTCCCGACTTTCCAAAATGGCGAATACTTAATTGTTGATGAATTATCTTATCACTTCCGCGAACCGAAACGAGGCGAGGTCATCGTCTTTCGCTATCCGGAAGACCCCGCCAAGTTTTTTATTAAGCGCGTTATCGGCCTGCCGGGCGAATCGGTGGTGATTCAAGACAATCAATTATCAATCATTAAAGGCAATCAAGTGATTACCCCGGACGAACCGTATGTCCGGCACGAAGCACCCTATCAAAATACCAAAATCAACTTGGGCGCCGATCAGTATTTTGTGATGGGCGATAATCGCGACGTCAGCTCCGACTCACGCGTTTGGGGTCCGCTGACCGCCAAATTAATCAAGGGTCGAGCTTTTCTTCGGCTTTTTCCTTTATCGGAAATGACCGTCCTGCCCGGCCAGCCAAATAATTATTAATAGCTCATATCATCACTATTATGCCTAAAGGAAAAAAAGAATCAGTCAGCGAAAACCAAGAAGAAAAAATCAGTGAGAACGACGACTTGCAAACCGTTAAAGGGGCCAGAGACTTGATCGGTGACCAAGTTTTTCTCTTTCAAGGTTTTTTCGAGAAAGCGGCGGAAATTGCCCTGTATTACGGTTTCAAACCGATTGAAACCCCAATCCTGGAAAAGGAAAGTCTCTTTAGTCGAGGGGTCGGCAATTCCACCGACATTGTGGAAAAAGAAATGTATTCTCTAAAGACTCGCGGGGGTGATAAATTGGTCCTCCGCCCGGAAGGCACGGCCGCCGTTATGCGAGCTTATTTTGAACATGGATTTTCTTCTCGGCCTCAACCGGTAATGTTTTATTACCACGGACCGTTCTTTCGCCACGAAAAACCCCAGCAAGGACGCTGGCGCCAATTCTATCAATTCGGCCTGGAAGTGCTCGGTACCAAAAAAAGTATTACCGACGCGATGATTATTCGCCTGACTATGCTCATTTTAAAAGAAGCCGGTTTAACCGACCTGACCGTTAAAATAAATAGTTTGGGTGATGCCGACTGCCTACCAATTTATCGCCGGGAATTATCCGCCTATTACCGCAAAAATTTGCGTAAAATCTGCGTTGATTGTCGCGAACGGCTCAAACACAATCCCCTGCGTGTCCTCGACTGCAAAAATCCCAAATGCCAAGAAATCAAGCAAGAAGCGCCGGAGTCCTTGGGCTATCTCTGCGCCCCGTGTAAAAAACACTTTAAAGAAGTCTTGGAATATTTGGATATGATGAATATCAATTATGAAATTGATAATACCTTGGTCCGGGGTTTGGATTATTACACCCATACCGTCTTTGAAATATTTTATAAACCACCGGCCAGTACCGCCGGCCAACCGGCCGCCGGTACCAGTGATATTGACAGCGCCGATCAAGAGTCAATCGGATCATCTTTAGCTATCGCTTCCGGCGGTCGCTATGATATTTTGGCCAAAGTCTTGTCCGGCAAAAAAGAAGTTCCCGCTGTCGGTGCGTCAATCGGCGTCGACCGAGTCATTGCCCTGCCTCAATATGCCAAACACCCGCCTCGGCTGATGAAAAATCCCAAAGTCTTTTTCATTCAATTAAGTTTTGACGCCAAATTAAAAAGTTTTGAAGTGATTGAAATTTTGCGTACCGCTAAAGTACCGGTGGCCCAATCGCTGTCCAAAGATTCACTCGGAGCCCAATTAAGCGTCGCCGAAAAACTGAAAGTCCCTTACGCTATTATCCTCGGCCAACGAGAAGCGGTTGATAATACCGTTATTGTCCGCAATATGGAAAACCGGTCTCAAGACACTATCCCCATTGGCGAATTGGCGGCTTATTTAAAAAAAATTAAATAACCTGGTTGCAAGACTCAATAATTAGTGATACGCTAAAAAACAATGATAACATTAATTGAGGTCAAAAAAGGTAATAATGAGTCTAATGCCAGCTTATTGCGTCGTTTTTCTCGGCGGGTAAAATCTTCCGGTTATGTCAATCAGGCTAAAAGTCGTAAATACAGCGAACGACCAAAATCCGATTTAAAGAAAAAGCGCGAGGCCTTAAAGCGCATTACCAAACGAGAATTATACGAGAAGCTGAAAAAGCTGGGCAAAATCAGAGATGGTTTCCGTAAATAATCTCACCCGGCGGCCAACGCCGTCATTACCCTATGAAGAAATAGCGGCGACTGTTCTCGGTCGCCGTTATGATTTGAGTTTGGTATTAATCGGTAGCCGACGTTCACGCCGACTCAATCGACAATACCGACAAAAAGATTATCCGGCTGATGTTTTGGCTTTTCCTCTCGCTAAATCAAATGGTGAGATTTTTATCGACTTAGGCCGGGCGGAAAAAACTTGCCAACAATTCAATCATTCTTACCTCCAACAGGTGGCTTTTCTTGTTATCCACGCCAGTCTGCATTTGAAAGGATACGAGCATGGTAGTACAATGGAAGCTAAGGAACAAAAACTTATTAAAACGCTTAACTTAGCCTCCAATCCATCCCATGAGCCGGCACATCGTCACAGGTCTGGATATCGGGACAGCCACCATTCGCGTGGCCGTCTGCGAATACAAAAAAGGCAGTAACTTGCCCCGGGTTTTGGCTTTGGTGAAAAAAAATTCCCGCGGCTTAAAACGAGGTTACATCTGGCAATTTGATGAAGTAGTGGAAACGATTAAAACCGCCGTCGCCGAAGCCGAACGACAATCCGGTCTTCGGCTTAAACGGGTCTTTACCAGTATCGGCGGGATTTCGCTGGAATCCCGAGTGGCTTACGGCCAAGTCGCCCCTTCCCGGATTGATTCGGAAATTACCGTTTTTGATATTGATCGAGCGATTGACGCCAGTGAAGCCGCTTTACCGGAGAATAAAAATAAATCTATTATCCACCGTATCCCTCTTGGATTTAAACTTGACGGTCGGAAAGTCCTGGGTCGGGCCGAAGGATTGAAGGGCACCAAATTGGAAGCCCGAACCCTCTTTATCCTTTATTCCACCCAGCACTTAAACGACTTAATGAATGCGATTGAAAGCGCCGGTCTGCAAGTCGAGGATGTCTTGGCCGCCCCGCTGGCCGCCAGTTTTTCCACTTTGACTAAATTACAAAAAACTTCCGGTTGTATTTTGGCCAATATCGGCGCTCAGACGACAACCACCGTCGTCTTTGAAGAAAGTATTCCGATTTCTTTGCAAATTTTTCCCATCGGTTCCACCGACATCACCAATGACATCGCCATCGGCCTGCAGGTGGATATCGGCGATGCGGAAGCGATAAAAATCGGGCATAAATCGGCCGATGTTCCCCGTCGCAAACTTGAAGAAATAATTGAAGCCCGCTTGTCGGATATTTTTGAATTGATTGATAATCATTTAAAAAAATTAGGGTTCGGCGGTCTTTTGCCGGCCGGCATCATTATTTCCGGCGGCGGTGCCAAGGTGGAAAATATCGACAACTTGGCGAAAAAATACCTGAAATTACCGGCCCGGACCGCCGATGAAGCAATCATTGGCAGCTCACGCAATCAAATCAAAGACGCCGTCTGGGCGATTGCCTACGGCTTATGTCTTTTCGGTGCTGACGCCGAAGCGGAAGAATCACTCGGCCTAAGGGTCGTACGCAAGACTAAATTACAATTTATGCGCTGGTTGAAGGAACTCTTACCCTAACCGCCGTCAAATACCAACATTCTTAAAAATCGCTTGTTTTTCGGGCGATTTTAATTATTTGGCCTTATTTACTTTTATCCGGCAGTCTGTTAAGATATAGGGAAATTGTTTAATCACCCCCCTGTATATTTATGCCTAAAATCCAACCGGAAATAGAATCATTCGCCCGTATTAAAGTCATCGGTGTCGGTGGCTCGGGTACCAATGCGATTAATCATATGGTTAATTCCAAGGTAAAAGGCGTGGAATTTATTTCCACCAATACCGACGCCCAACATCTTCATCAATCAGCCGCCAGTAAAAAAGTCCATATCGGTAAAAACCTGACTCGCGGTCTCGGTACCGGCATGGATCCGGAAATTGGCCGCAAAGCGGCCGAAGAAAGTTTGGAAGACTTACAAAATGTTATTAAAGGCGCTGATATGGTTTTTGTTTCTTGTGGTTTAGGCGGCGGCACCGGCACCGGCGCCGCTCCGGTCATCGCTCGCATCGCCAAAGAGCAAGGAGCTTTAACCGTCGCCGTCGTCACCCGCCCTTTTTTCTTTGAAGGCAAGCACCGCATCATTCTGGCGGAAAAAGGCATTGAAGAATTACGCAAAGAAGTTGATGCCATTATTGTCATTCCCAATGACCGTCTGCTTGGGATTATCGACAAACAAACAACCGCTCAATCGGCCTTTGCGATGTGCGACGAAATCTTGCGCCAAGCAGTGGAAGGTATTTCTAACATTATTACCATCCCGGGAATGATTAATGTCGACTTCGCCGACATCCGAGCGGTAATGCAAAATGCCGGTTCGGCTTTAATGGGTATCGGCTATGGTACCGGTGAAAGCCGAGCGGAAGAAGCGGCTCGCAGTTCAATCAATTCACCACTGTTGGATTTGTCCATCACTGGCGCCAAGGGTGTCCTCTTCACTATTGCCGGCGGTACCGATATGACGATGTTTGAGATTCAAGAAGCGGCCAAAGTTATCACCGAAAGCATTGATTCCGACGGCAAAGTCATCTTTGGCGCCATTTATGATGAAAAATTAAAGAAAGACGAAATCAAGGTAACCGTGATTGCTTGCGGTTTCCCGGAAAATTTAAGAAAACGAACCGGCGATGAAGCCCCGGGCGAAATCCCAACTACCACCGGTCCGGATAATAAAAAAGAAATGCGAGAAACGGTTAAAGACCCTTTTGACAATAAAGCCCGACCAAATCGAGTGGAAGAAAAAGAGGAAGACGACGATGACGACTGGTCTTCAATTCCGGCCTTCCTTCGTCGCTCCAATAAAGGTAAATAATAAGTAATCAAAGTTAATTATGATCTATGATCTCACTATTGTCGGCGGCGGACCGGCCGGCATTGCCGCCGGTGTCTATGCCGCCCGCAAACGCCTAAAAACTCTCTTTATTACCTACGACTTCGGCGGTCAATCAACCGTCTCGCCGGAAATTAAAAACTGGATCGGGACCAAAAGTATTTCCGGTAATGACTTGGCCCATCAATTGGAAGACCATTTGCGCGAATACGAAGGTGAAAACTTGACGATTACTACCGGCCGGAAAGTTAAAAAAGTGGAACAAAAAGAATCCGGGTTTACCATTACTGATGACCGGGGAGAAGTCGCCGCCAGTCGGACGGTTTTAGTCACCGCCGGCTCCTACCGCCGCAAATTAACCGTCCCGGGGGCGGCCGAATTTGATCAAAAAGGTCTGACCTATTGCGCTTCTTGCGACGGCCCGGTTTTTTCCGGTCAAGATGTCGTCGTCATCGGCGGGGGTAATGCCGGTTTTGAAACTGCCGGCCAATTGCTGGCCTATGCCAAAAGCGTCACCCTTCTCCATCACACTGACAAATTTAAAGCCGACAAGATTACCGTCGAAAAACTGTTGCAAAATCCGAAAATGACCGCCTTAACCGAGGCCGATATTACCGAGGTTAAAGGTGATAAGTTTGTCACCGGTATTACTTATCGTGACAAAAAAACCGGCGAAACTAAAGATTTGTCCGTCGGCGGCGTCTTCGTGGAAATCGGCTTTATCCCCAATACCGACTTTATTAAAGACTTGGTCACCACCAATAATTTTGGCGCCATTGTCGTTGATGCCAAAAATCAACAAAGTAAGACACTCGGCATCTGGGCGGCCGGCGATTGTACCGACGCTCTCTATCATCAAAACAACATTGCCGCCGGTGATGGCGTCAAAGCGGTAGAAGATATTTATGTCACTCTACACTTAAAATAGCGACCTTAACCCCAATCTTGCCCCAACCCTTCGACTTAAACCCCACCCAACCCTTGTAATTGTTTCACCTCTCGCGCCAAACGCTCTTCAATCTCAACCGCCAAACCGGGAATGGTAGCGGTTAATTCCGTCATTTTATCTTCCAATTTATCGGCTTCACTTTTAATCACCGCTTCCAATTCCACCACTTGCTCGGCAGTTAAACGATTAAAAGCGGTGTCAATAATCAAATTTTGGAAATGACCGGCCAGTTTTTCTTTCATGGCCGTTTTTTCTTCTTCCGGCAACGACTCAAGGCCGGGAGCAGTCAAAACCTTAGTAATCAAACCGTCAATATAATTATTTACTTCAAACGTCATAACTAAATTTACTTAAATGTTAAACGGCTTATTGTTTTAGGCTTTTTTCATAAGCAGACTTGAAATATTCCCACAAACTGACATTGCCGGGTTTTAATTTTTCAAGTAAAGTCTGATCGGCTCCACTGTCCATGTCGACCGACAAACCGGCTTGAAAATAATTAAACAATGGTTCCCGGATATTCTCCGACAAATCTCGCAAAGCCAATTTATCTCCATCGAGGACAGCATTCATTGGTATATTGTGCAAATGTTCGCGAATAACCGGATCAGTAATATCTAAATCTTTTAATCCAGTAAACTCACCAACAAACACTTTAGTCTGAAAAAATTCTTTCATTGAGGCCAACTTTTCCGGACTAATATCTTCCATGCCTGTTTGAGGACTCTCACCGGCCAACGCCGACTCTGACCCATCTCCACTCGGAGTTGCTTCATCCGAGGCCCCATCTTCTTCCGCCACCGGCGATGGTTCAATCTCACTTTGAGTCGGTGTTTCAGTTGTCGGTGATTCCGCCACTCCACCGGTTTCAACCGGAGTTCCTTCCGGCATCCCCGCCGACCCATCTACCGAACCGGCACTTTCGGCAATAACATTTGCGCCGGCATTACCTGATAAAAGATTCTTCATTGCTTCGGTTACCGATTCATCACCAAAATTCAATTCGTAACCGACTGGCAAGAAATGCTGATCAATGGCGCCAGAAATCCCCCATTCGGCGACTTTAATATCAGAGGCGCCGACAACGGCTTTAGTCACGGATAAAGTCTCGGCATTAGTCGGTTCTCGACCCAAGACTTCGGTCAATTGATCTTTAACCATATTCCAAGGATTACTACCGGCTTCCAAGGATACTTTATCCGGCCAACCAGCGAGTGGATCGGCCATCGTCTCGCCAACTTCAACCGGCACTTCCGCGCCGGGGACCATGGCCTCGAGTGCCGGGTCATAAGAAGGGGTGTGGATATCTTTTTCCCCTGTTGATTCCGGAACCGCCGAAGATTCCGCCGCTCCGCCGGTTTCGACCGGTACTTCCGCGCCGGGAACCATGGCCTCAAGTGCCGGGTCATAAGAGGGAGTGTGGATATTATCTTCTCCCACCAATTTCGAAACCTCCGGAGATTCCGCCACTCCGCCGGTTTCGACCGGTACTTCCGCGCCGGGGACCATGGCCTCAAGTGCCGGGTCATAAGAAGGGGTGTGGATATTATCTCCTCCCACCAAGCCGGAAAACTGGTCAACCAAGAAACCGCCGGCCACACCAGCCACCGCACCGAAAGCCGCCCCCCGTAAAATCGCCGGCGCTATTCGCTTTCTTAATTCGACTAAACGCTCGCTTTCTCTTCCTTCCAATTGGTCTCGATAGAATCTGGCAATATTAGATATAGGATCAGTTGAATATTCTTTGTCAAATTGTAATAAAAGTCTAGCCCGTTCAATAACTTCACTTTCGGCTCCAGCTAAAGATTTATCCGCCGATAATTCGGCCTCTGTTCTTTCTTTATAAAAACTATCAATAAAAGCCTTAGTTCTATCGGTGGCAGAAAGTTTTTTATTTTCCTTCAGCATACCAGCATAGAGATAACGCAACCGGTCGCCCAGAGACTCTTTTTCTCTTTCTAAATTCGCTCGACTGCTAATCTTCGCTTCTTTTTCTTCTTTATTTTCTTCCGTTGCCAAAATTGCCGTAATATTTTTGATCTCTTCTTGTTTTCTATTTAATTCATCCGCTAATTTGTTAACATGTTCGCCGGCTTTAGCCCAAAATTCTGAATCACCCTCTTTCAATTCAAAACTTTTTTCTAATTCTTTAAGATATTTATTTTGTTGTCGATAAACACTCTTTGCCCATTTTTCATAAGTTAATTTGGCGCCAGCCGCACCGGCACCGGCCGTCGCGCCGGCAATCAAGGTCATACCCGGAAAAGCGATGGAAAGCAAACTGCGCACCCCGGCACCGGCCACCATCCCCACACCAACACTTGGTAAAACATCACTTATCTTCTGACCAAAAACAAAAGCCTTGGATTGTTTTACTTTTTCCTTAACCGTCTCCCAATATTTCTTTTCTTCTCCGGTTAAACCCGCTTCTTGGTTTGACTCAGTCTCAATCTCTGAAGCACTGTTCGCATTGATTGGTGAATTGCTTTCTGTTCGTAGCCAGTAAATACGCTTTGGCTTAATGATTGACGCGGGAATATCCGATCCTTCATCCCCTGTCTCTGCCGGCTTTTCAACCTTACCATCACCCACTACTGCTGATTCTTTTTCGGCCGGCTCATCTTCTTTTTTCGGTTCTGGCTCCCCTTTAGGTACTTCCGCAAAAGGTTCAGCTGATTCAGAACTATCTTCATCCAAGTCCGGAGATCCCTTACTCAATTCCTTTTCCAAGTCTCTCTTTACTTCTTTTTCTGTTAGCTCCGGCTCTTTTTCAGGCACCTGAATAGAATCGGGCGATGATTCAGGCTCTTTTTCAGGTATCCGAACGGCATCGGCTGAAGGCGCCGGTGGTTCGTTTGCCGACTCTGGAGATTTTTCTGCTTGATCTCCAGCTACCGGCGGGGTGGGTTCTTCTTCATCAACCGGTGATGAGATTGGTTCCCTGGCTTCTTCTCCCCTTTGATGCCGATCGGTTTCATCCCCCAATTCAATAACCTTGTCTTTGTCGGCTTCCTCAATAAAACCGCTCATTGGTTTAAGACCTTCACGCTCTGGTCCGCCCTTGATTGAACCTCCCTCTTTTTCCCCACTGTTTTGGGGACCACTCTCTGGTGTTGTCATAATTAAAAATTACCTGGTTAAAAACTCCTGCTAAATATTATAATACATAAACCATTTATTACATAGAATCGACGGTTGATTGTCTTTTCCCAAACAAAAAGCGCCCCACCCTAAGGGTGATGGCGCTTGACGCTAGGCTTCCAATTCGCTGGCCTCAACCCTCTCTTTCAAGAGGTTGAATATATCCTCCTCCAAACCAATAAGATCTTGGGGATTTTCTAATCCCAATTCACCCCCTTGATCCTTTTCCGCGACCAAGAGGTCGAAGATAAAATCACGAAAATCCGACCTATTTTCCGGATCATTGACCTGGCTCTTAAGAAGAATCAAGTCGTCTTTTGACGATTCCTCAATCATTTGCCTGACAAATGACTGAGTAAAGGCCGCCCTCTTCTCGATATCCATCTTGCCTCCTTTGTTTTGACTTTGACGATCAAACCTATTCAATAATAACACATAAATAAAGAAAAAGCAATATCGCGAACCTACCCAAACTCCCCGTATCTATTTTATGGAGTATAGATCAAGTACGAGCTATCTCAGACTGGGACCCTGCCTGCCGGTAGGCAGGCGTGGCGGGTCTTTCTCTGTAAAGTATTTTTTAAAATTTTACAGTATAGTAATTTAAGGTTCTAACAACACCTTAGTTATTTTTCAGATAATTAAACAGCAGATTAAATTCTTCTGTGTGCATTACTAAATTTTCTCCACCAGACTCAACCCATTCTTTAAACTCCTTAAGAGGTACATATTTAACAAGCTCTACTTCATCTTCTTGGATTATAAAATCTTTAATCGGAATATCTTTCTTTACAACATAGATGTCATTCCACTCATTGTTTATATATTTTCCATTGTGTTGAGTGCTTTGATTAGATAGTTCTCCTATTTTAATTAATTCATTAGGACTAAGTTTGACTCCTAACTCTTCCTCAACTTCTCGCAATGCACCATCAATAGGAGAATCTCCAGCTGAGAGATGTCCAGCTGCTGAAATATCATATTCGCCTGGATAACTTTCTATATGTGCAGCTCTTTTTTGAATTAATATCTCTTTATTACTATTTACAAACCATATATGAGTAGCCCTGTGCCATAACCCTTTTTCATGAGCTTCTTTTTTAGAGACCTGTTTTCTAGTTGGAGAGCCATCTTCATTTAATATGTCTAACATTTCCATAATTCTATTCTAACATTTTAATCTTAAGAGGCGCTTGGTCCACTCCGATGTTTTATTTTCTTGGCGGACTATCTCAGACCGGGGCCCTGCCCACCGAGAAGCAGGCAGGGCAGGTCTTGCCCTGTAAGGCATTTTCAAGCGTTTTAAATATAGCAATTCGAGGTTCTAACAGCACTTAACTTTTAATTTTCCAGCGGGTAGACATCGAGGGCAACTTCTTCGTACGGATGAACTGATTTTACTTTTTCTATTACACTATCGAGAATATCCCGAGGCATCATTACTTCAATTCTTTCTTCTTCTACAGTTTCATAGTTTTCAGCTTTACCAATAGCAGGATTAGTATTTTTATTTCCTCTAAAGCGACCTTTTCCTTGTGTTGAGAAAGAGCAAAAATCATAGTTTCCGATTTTGCCCGCTCCAGCTTCACCTAAAGCTTGTCTAATTTCATCAGCATGAGTTACTGGTATAAATACAACCAATTTTACATTTTTTGTTTTCATAGTGTTTTGTGCTAGCTGTTAAATTGATTCTAACAAGAAAGACCAATGGACGTTTGAATCCGTGTCCACTTTATGGGGTACGGATCATACGGATCATTGGCGGTGTTTTTTGATTGATGTTCGAACTTTTTTTGAGCAAAACCCCCAATA
>JBBDJY010000005.1:0-45482 GCA_040879645.1 Minisyncoccota bacterium | reverse complement strand
GATTGGATGGTGATTTTGACGCGTTTGGTCCAATCAGAATTAAACCAAGCGGCTTGGACCGTTTCTTTTTGCCAAACAAGGAAGGCGGTGGCGACAACGGCGATGATGAAGACAAGGGCGAGGAGTTTTTTGGTCATTGAGTTTATTATACGGAGAAATAGAGGAGGGAGCAAATTTATTGGCTTCCTGATTGAGGTTAAATCTCAATCAGGGAGGCAAATTTATTGCTGGAGGGGGCAGGCCCCGCGAGCGAAGCTCGCGGGGGTTTTTCTGATAACGAGGTTAAACCTCGGTATTGATTTGTCAAGGTGACACCTTGACAAAATTAACGGTTTTTTGGGCTTGGTGGTTTTGGTTGGAAGTCCTCGCAAAAATTTGGCCAAATTTTTGCGAGGGGTTAATACCGAGGTTTAACCTCGGTATTTAGGTATTTAATTTACGAGCAAACAGTTTGCGAATTTCTTCGACGATAATAATAGATAGGGAAATTAAGATAACAAGTAACCAATCAAAAATAGACAAGGGTACAGTGCGAAGGAATGTCTGGAAAGGCGGAAGGTAGATAGCGGCCAATTGCAAGCCGATAACTAAAATGGCGGCGAATAGTAAATATTTGTTTTCCCAAATTTTCATCTTAAAAATTGATCGGTCTTCGGAACGGCAATTCCAAATGTTCATCCATTGGTAAAAAACGAGGACACTTAAGACAATGGTTGAAGCATAGGCCAATTGGCCGGCGGTCGGAACCAAAGCATCGGGTAAATAGTACCAAAAGGCCAGGAGCGAACCGACGGTCATAACGGTGGTCATAACAACGGTTCGGACAATCATCAAGGAGTCAAAGAACCAGCGATTGGGTTTAACAAACGGTTTAGCAAGCAAGGTACCGTCCTTCGGATCAACAGCCAAAGCAACCACCAAAAAACTGTCGGTAATGACATTGAGCCAAATAATCTGACTGGCGGCGAGCGGTAGGGGCCAGCCGAGCAAAATAGCGCCGATGATAACCAAGACTTCGGCAATACTGGTGGAAAAAAGGTACAGGACCACTTTCTTAATCGTTTGATAAATATTCCGGCCTTCTTCCACCGCCGAGACAATACTGCCGAAATTATCATCCAAGAGAATAATGTCGGCGGCTTCTTTGGCGACTTCGGTGCCAACTCGGCCCATGGCCACGCCCAAGTCGGCGGCGACGAGCGACAAAGCATCGTTGACGCCGTCGCCGGTCATGGCGATGATTTCTTTCCGCCGGCGGTAGGCATCAATAATCCGTAATTTATGCTCCGGCGTTACCCGAGCAAAAACACTGGTTTGCGATAATTTTTGGTCAAGGGTGGCATCGTCCCAAGTTTCCAAGTCGGCGCCGGTGATAATCTCGTCGCCCGGACGGAATAGGCCGACCTCGGCGGCAATCGCTCGCGCGGTATCGGCATGGTCGCCGGTAATCATCACCACTTTAATCCCGGCGGCCCGAGCCCGATGCAAGGCTTCTTTGGCTTCTTGGCGGATAACATCGCTCATACCAAACAAACCAACCAGTGTCAGTTCCGGTAAGTCGTCTTCGGTTAAGGTCGGCCCGGCCTCGTCATGGTAACCGAAGGCCAGGACTCTAAGGCCCCGGGCCGACATGGCCTTCATTTGTTGATGCAAATCTTTTTTGTCGCTCGCGGTTATTTTATGACGCTCGCCATCACGAAAAATATATTTGGCTCGGTTAATAATAATTTCGGGGGCGCCGACTTGCGTAAAAAAGTGCCGGCCATCGGCCAAGCGATGCAAAGTACTGTGGTATTTAAGGTCGGAAGTGAAGGGAATTTCGCCGACCGACGGATTTTCTGCCACCAAGGCCTCACGATGAAAGCCGGTTTTTTGACCAAAAACCAAGAGAGCCGCTTCAGTCGGATCACCGGCCACTTGCCACAATTCGGTTTCGGGTGAATAGGCAACATGAGCCGAAGCGCAAAAAGTGGCAATCCGGCCGGCCAAAACCAATTCGGGGTGAGCCGGCGGATCAAGAACTTGGCCGGCCAAGCGGATTTCGCCATCAGGACTATAACCGTCACCGGTAATGTCAAAGGATTGACCGTTGGTAAAGAGACTTTGGACCATCAATTCGTTTTTGGTAATGGTGCCGGTTTTGTCAACGGCGATAACTTTGGCCTGACCGAGAGCTTCGACCGCTTGCAAGCGCTTGACCAAGGCCTGGCGCTTGCCCATCCGCCAAACACCGGCGGCCAAAACCAAAGTGATAACAACCGGCAAGCCCTCGGGAATCAAAGCCACCGAGACGGCAACCACCGTCTTGAACATATCAATAAAACTGTTGCCGTAAAGCAGGCCAACGACAAATAAAAAGAGATTGATGAAAACAACACCAATGATAATCACTCGAGAGATGGCTTTAATGTTCGCCTTGAGCGGAACATCGGCCTCAAGAGAACCTAACTTGGCGGAAATCCGACCGACGGCCGTTTCCAGGCCGGTGCCGACAACCAATCCCCGACCGGTGCCGGCAATAATCAAAGTGCCTTTAAAGGCCAGATTGACCTGTTCGGCCGGTGGCAGATCATCACCGGCCAGCGTCTCTTCGTTTTTTAAAACCGGGGTTGATTCGCCGGTCAGTGCCGACTCATTAATCCGCAAGTTGGTGGTCTCAAACAATCGGACATCGGCCGGCACCTTATCACCGTCTCGCAAAAGAACAATATCACCGAGGACGACTTCTTCACTCGGAATAATCAATTCGCGGCCGGACCGGATGACCGTCGCTTCGGTAGTGGTAAATTTATTAAGTGCCAGCAAAGTGTTTTGGGCTTTACCTTCCTGAAAAGCGCCGACGACAGCATTAAACAAAAGAACGATAAACACCGCCGAGGCATCAATGTATTCGCCCATTAAAAGAACGATGACGCCGGCGGCAATCAAAACATAAATTAAGGGGCTAGCAAATTGGCGGGCAAAAATCTTTAAATAACTGTCAACCTTGGCGGCCGGCAAAGCATTCGGGCCGGATGCCTCGAGCCGGCGGGCCGCTTCTTCTTTACTCAAACCACTGGCCGAAACGTGATAATGGGCGAACAGGTCGGCAATTTTTGTTTGATAGGCCTGGGTTTTCATATTTTGGACTTTAATATTTTAAACAGACTTCGGTCGCCATTTTTTATGCTTCTCCTCCCGATTAACGAACCACTGGTCGGCACCGTCAAACCACCAAGCATCGGGGTGGGTTTTAATAATAACTTTGGCCAGTTTTTTGGCGTTCTTGGTTTTAAGTCGCCGGCCGGCGATGGCAATCCACTCTTTGGCTTTAATGTTGCCTTTGATTTCTTCGTGGCGCAAAGTTACCATCCACTCCAATTGGTCGGCATCGCTGACCAATTTGGCTTCCAGACTTTGCCGGTCTTGTTCCTCGCTAAACAAGGCGAAAATTTCATCACCAAAAGGCACGCTCCTGGCGATATCACGAACCGCTTCGCCTTCGGCCAGCCGACCGTAACGCTGATGAACATAGTTGTGATCGGAAGTTCGGCCTTCGCCGATATCGTGGAACAGGGCCATCAAGACGGCCTTGCGTTTGTCGGCCTTGGGTTCTAGATGGGCCAGAGCGTAAGCAATCATCGCCGTGTGAAAAAGGTGCTCGGCGACCGATTGCTCGCCACTGCCTAAAAACCAAAAACCGGACCGCGGAGTTTGGCTATGAATGCCGGTTTCGTAAATGAAATCGGTAATTTGCCGATAAATATCTTTAGAGCTTTTTTTAGGGGGGTTTTTAGGCATTTGAAGTGAAAAATTAAAAACAACCAATCAGAAATTTGGTTAATTTATTATAGCACAAGCTGATTTTTAGATTAATCAGACCGCCGTCAGTAAAAAAGATTGATTGAGGTTAAACCTCAATCAATCTTAATTTTAAGGCAATACCGAGGTTAAACCTCGGTATTGGCTTCATTAACGATACAACCGATGGTGAGAACCTATAAAAACAAATTCCACCTGCTTCGGTCCATGAAAGATAAAAATCGCCCTGATATCGCCGGTAACATTAATACTTCGATAACCCTGATATCGTCCCCGCAAGGCGTGATTGTTTAACTCCGGCGCGGTAAAATTTTTGACAAAAACAGTAAGCCGTTCTTGGAAGCGTTCTTTTTGCTTGTTAGTAAGTTTAGCGAAGGATTTGTCAAAATGACGATGAAAATCAATCCTCATAAGCGATCAAGATGAGCCAGGGCTTTTTTCAAGGAATAGGTTTTGGTAAGATTGGCTCCTGTCTGACGATCGCTCTCGACATCGGCAATAATTCGCTCCAGTTGTGGTGTCATTCGTGGCTCAGCGCTGAGCGTCAAAGTCCTGGTTCGTAAAAGTTCGTGTAGTTGAGCATTAACAATAGCGCTTAAGGGCAAACCAAGTTTCCGCGCCAATTTTTGCGCTTCTTCTTTAATCTCCGTGTCAATTTTGAAATTGATAGTCGTCTTACTCATGATATTGCTATTGTATATGTATCAGAAAGTACCGTCAAGACAGGTGGACACCTGACTTCTAATGACTTCCTAAAGGCACAATACCGAGGTTAAACCTCGGTATTGACCTTGGCACGAGGTTTAACCTCGTGCCAAAACGATTGAAGTCGTTTTTAGTGACTATTGCCCGTGGCATTTTTTGTATTCCTCGTCCCGCAAAAATCCAAGTAAATCATTTGCCATACAAATGACTGTGGGTATCCAGATCAAGAAAAATTACCGTCTCTTCATCAAGCCAAATATAGATTGCTCGCCAATCGCCGGTAACATTAATACTCCATTCATTCTTCCGCCGGCCGGCCAGCGGATGATTATTAAGGCTAGGATGAAATCTGTCTTTTAGAAACAAATCTCGTCGCCTTTTGAATTGCTCTCTAATTTTTAGAGGGGTTTTAATAAATTTCTTCTCAAAATTTCTATGAAGAATCAACTTCATATCATCCGGTTAAGGAATCAAGATAGTTGTCCATATCTTTGGTATCACTAAAAGCCGGCGACAAATTCTTGCCGGCGACGGCCTCTTTATGCAATCGATCCAGTCGCCGCCGCACCGCCGGCTTAAGTTCACCTTCCAAGGCAAAATGGACCTCCCGATTTCTGATAAATTGCTTCAGGTAAGCGTTAATAACGACCGACAAGGGTAAGCCCAAATCCCGAGCCAGCGTCTGGGCTTTCTCTTTGACTTCCTTATCGGCCTTAATATTAATGGTGATTTTAGACATATGCCTATAGTATAGATAATAGGCATTATTTGTCAATCTCTTATCGACAGCCAGAGCCTGAGTGCGATTTTATTCATTCATTCACTAAACAATAGGCAAATTCAGACATAATCTCATGGCTAAAATAAGGTCAATACCGAGGTTTAACCTCGGTATTGAGGTTAAACCTCGTGACAGAATCGACTATTGCCCATGGCATTTTTTGAATTTTTTGCCCGAACCGCAAGGGCAGGGCTCATTGCGTCCGACTTTGGGGAAGGTGGGGGCCGGCGCGGCGGGGGGCGCGCCCCCCCCGGCAATTGATCCAGCCACCCCGGCCGCCGCCCCAGTGGCGCCGGCCGGCAAACCACTGCCACCAAAAGACGAACCGGATTGATGGATTGTTTCCAACTTGGCCGCTTCCACCTTGATTGCTTCGGCGCCGATATTGGCGACGGTTTTCAGGCATTGTTCAAAAATGGATAATTCCAAATCTTTGAACAAATGCAGACCTTCGCGTTTAAATTCCACCAACGGATCACGCTGACCATAGGCCCTTAGGCGAACACTGTTTTTGACATAATCAATGCCTTCAATGTGCTCGACCCAAAGCATATCAATCACTTGCAAAATCGCTCGGCGAACATTGGCGATATAGGCCTCGGGCGCCGTTTTCATTTTCTCGTCGTAATCGGCCCACCAGGATTCTTGATCAGCCGAAGAATAAGCTAAAACGGTCATCGCTTGAGTTAAAAACTCTTTAACCTCGCCCACCTCGCCCAAAAGAATTTTCCGCCGGCGATCATACATCACCAAACGCTGATGGTTAATGACATCGTCGTATTCCAGCAAATGTTTCCGGGCGTCAAAGTTTAGGCCCTCAATCTTGGATTGGGCATTTTCGATTGACTTGGTAATCAACCGGTTTTCAATCGGTTCGTCTTCGGCAATACCGAAACGGCCCATCATATTTTTAATCCGGTCGGAAGCAAAAATGCGCATCAGTGAATCTTCAAGTGACAAAAAGAATTGGGTCGTACCGGGGTCGCCCTGGCGAGCCGTCCGGCCACGCAATTGATTGTCTATCCGGCGGGCTTCATGCCGTTCGGTGCCAATGACAAACAAACCGCCGAGGTCCTTAACCGCTTGATAGACTTCCGGCGACGGCACGGGCCCGCCCAACTTAATGTCCACGCCCCGACCGGCCATATTGGTCGCGACGACCACCGAACCGCGCCGACCGGCGGCGGCGATAATTTGACCTTCCCTTTCGTGATTCTTGGCATTTAAAATCTCGTGGGCGACACCGGAACGTTTAAGATATTCTGACAACCGTTCGTTTTTTTCAATCGAGACGGTACCGATTAAGACCGGCTGACCGGTTTTTTGCAATTCTTTAACCCGCCGGGCAATGGCCAAAAACTTACCATGTTCGGTTTGAAAAACTTGATCCGGCAGGTCAAGGCGCTGATTGGGCTGATTGGTGGGGATGGCTAAAGTATCCAAACCATAAACTTTTTGGAATTCTTCGCGCGAAGTTAAAGCGGTGCCGGTCATGCCGGAGAGTTTGTGGTAAAGACGGAAGTAATTTTGATAGGTAACGGTGGCAAAAGTTCGCGATTCGTCTTTAATTGCCACACCCTCTTTGGCTTCAATCGCCTGATGCAGGCCTTCCGACCAGCGTCGGCCCGGCTGTAGGCGGCCGGTGAATTCGTCAACGATGATGGCCTCACCGTCGCGGACGACATAGTGCTTGTCGCGCTCAAACAAGGCTTTAGCTCGCAGAGCCGTTTCCAAGTGATGAACATACTTAATCCCCTTTTCGGTATAGATATTACTGACGCCGAGTAATTCTTCGGCCCGACTGATGCCATCGTCATTTAAAGAAACGGCTTTTAATTTTTCATCAACGGTGTAATGTTTGCCTGATTCCAACTTGGCGGCAATTTTGGTAAAGGTCTGGTAAAGACCGGCCGCCCCGGCGACCGGTGCCGAAATAATGAGCGGGGTGCGGGATTCGTCAATTAAAATTGAGTCCACTTCGTCAACAATGGCAAAATGGTAACGGTCATCATCCGACCGGCCGGCTAGGCCATCGGCGGTATAAGCGAGATTGTCGCGCAAATAATCAAAACCAAATTCGTTATTGGTACCGTAAGTAATGTCGGCGAGGTAAGCTTCGTGCCGTGATACCGGCCGAAGAAATTCGGGAAAAACATTAAACGCCCCTTCGGCATCACGCTTAACATCCGCTTCCGTCCGACGATCAGCGTAAAGAAAAGATGTTTGGTGATTAATGATGCCGACCGACAAACCGAGAAAAGAATAAATTTGTCCCATCCAAACGGCATCGCGCCTAGACAAGTAATCATTGACGGTAACAACATGCACACCTTTACCGGACAAAGCGTTAAGGTAAGTCGGTAAAGTGGCGACTAGGGTTTTGCCTTCACCGGTTTTCATTTCGGCAATGTTACCGTGATGCAAAACAATCCCGCCCAAAAGTTGAACATCGAAGTGTCGCTGATCCAATGTCCGCTTGGCCGCTTCACGGCAAACGGCAAACGCTTCGGGTAACAATTCGTCCAAAGTTTCGCCCCGAGTTAAGCGTTCTTTAAACTCGGCGGTTTTGGCCTTGAGCTCGGTATCGGTTAAAGCAGTAAGGGTTGATTCCAAACGGTTAATACGCTCAATAACCGGCCAGTATTGCTTAAGCGTCCGTTCACTGTAAGTGCCTAAAATCTTTTCAAACATAAGTGCGTAAAATTAAAAAATCGTTAATTTCGGCCAGTTTTTGACCGGAGACTAACTTGATAGACACATCATTTTAGCACACAAAACAAAATCCCCCAACCGAAACGGCGGGGGAAGTTGTTTGGTATTCCGAACTAGCGGCGTCGTCGGGCAGTCTTCCTTTTGGCGGTTTTCTTAGCAGTCCTCTTCTTGGCAACTTTCTTAACAGTTTTTCTTTTGGCGACTTTCCTCTTCTTCGGAGCAGCTTTCTTGGCGACTTTGCGCCGAGTGGTTTTCTTAGCTACTTTCTTTCTTTTTGCAGGCATAGGATAAGAAGATATTATTTTTAAAATTTAATTTCAATAACGCCGACCTTTTTATTTTTGTTTGCGTTGTTGTTGCGTTGTTGTAACAATCGCTACTTACAATTATCAATCAAAACAAACTTTGTAACAATCAATTTTAAAAATTAAATGTGGATAACTGTGCAAAAAAAAATAAAAAAGTTTTTACCAAAAATATTTTTTAAAAATTAAATTAAAAGTTTTTACCAAAATAATGAAATAAATTTTTAACACCGGATAAAAAGATTATTAAAAAAATAATTTAAATCATCAAAATTATTTTTGCGACCAAATTAATTAACGACCGACACCAAGTTCCGGCCCGAGGTTAAACCTCGGGTTGGCAGTGATCAAAGTTAAACCTTCGTCTGGCACAAGGTTTAACCTCGTGCCGAATAAAAACCTCGCACCATGTCGAGGTTCAACCTCGACCACGGTCACCGTCGGTACGGGGCCTAACTTCGTGGCGACAAAAAACTCGCACCTCGGACCGTTCTCGTGCCGAGTAAATTTTTTTGAATTGATTGTCAAAAAAGACAAACAAAAAAACCAAACGATGTGTTTGGTCTTTTTGTTTGCTTCCGCGCGCAAGAGGCCGGCGGGCGCGAAACTCCAAAACTAAATGTCTTATGTGAGTGCTGCCGCCGGCCGCCTCCGAGCGCAAACGACAACATCTATTATTTTAAAGGTTAAAGGCCAACTTGGCAAACATAAATTTTAAAAACCCTAATAACGAGGTTAAACCTCGTTATTAGGGAAAATCTCAATACCGAGGTTTCAATACCGAGGTTTAACCTCGGTATTGAATCTCAGTATTGATAGTTAAAAACGCAAATCCCGCCACGAGGGCGGGACTTACGTAAGTCATTTAGTTTTTGTCGTTCCTTCCCGCAAGCGGGAAAAACACTCACGATGTAATCCTAGCAAAAAGTACCGAAAAAGTCAAGTTTTTGGGCCCTTTAACAACCAGGACTCAGAAGGATTAAAATATGGAGGTTAAACCTCGGTATTACCAACAAGTTTTTACCCCTGATGGAGGTTAAACCTCAATCAATAATCAGAAGGATTAAAATAACGAGGTTAAACCTCGTTATTGAAATATGGAGGTTAAACCTCGGTATTGATAGTCGAGGTTGAACCTCGACCAAGACGTTGATATGGAGGTTTAACCTCAATGTTTAGAAAATCAAGAGGCAACATTAACCTCAATCGTGCCGGCTTTGATGGCTTCAATCGCTTGATCAATTTGTTCTTTAGCTGTGTCTTTGGCTTTGATTGCCTCTTCGTCGTCATCTTCATTGTTAACGGCAAAAAGTTCGCGGGCTTCTTCCAGGGCAACAATCGCTTCGGTCTCTTTGTCTTGGACCAATAAACTGCCGGCATAAGACATTAGCGTCGAGAGATCTGTCGGCCGGGCGGCCAAACGAGAGCGCCAAATCTCTTCCACTAAATCAAATCTTTTTTCGGTAACATATAAATTGAGCAAGAGATCATGATTAATCGCCAAAGTATCAAAGCGTTCCAGTAGTAATTCTTCGGCCAAGGCCGTCTGACCGGTGAGGAAAGCAAGATAAGCGTAACGAATCCGCGCCTCGTCAAAATCCGGAGCCAGCTCAAAAGCTTGTTTAACGACCGCAAGCGCTTCGGCCATTTCTCCTTTATCCATCAAAACAGCCGAGTAATCAAACATCAAAGTTTGTTTATTCGGCGAGAACGCCAAGGCCTGTTCGTAATAGTGGGCGGCTTGTTCCAGTCGGCCCAAGCGATGAGCTAAGTTGGCGGCAAAAACATATAAGCGGACATTGGCCGGATTCTCCGCCAAACCGGCGGTAATTTCTCTTTCGGTAATTTGCAAGATTTTGGTTTTTAACTCATCAGGCACTTCCGCCTGAGGTAAAGTCCGAATGGCAAACATAATAATCTGCTCCCGTGCTTCGGTCCGAGCGGTTGGCGAGCCGGTTACCGCTTGATCGAGCGAGGCCAAACTTTCAGTCAATTGACCTTCGTTTGAATATTTGATGGAAGAAATTAAGCGAGCGGCGGCCAAGGCCGGTTTAGTCACCGAAAGATGAAACAAAACGACAATTAAAACCAAACCAACAGCCAGTCCGACTTGATGAGCCGTCGTCCAAGACGGAATAACCGCTTCTCGCTTTTTTGACTTTGGCCGGCGAAGTGATTCGCTCGGCTCATCGCTTGCCAAGTGGGTGTGGAAATGGATAAAAGCCAAAACGGTAAAGAAAAAGTAATAAGTGACAATATTGTCAAAGATAAACAAGTTCTGGAAAAAGTAAGCGGCAATCAAACCGGTCAACAAACTTTTTTCCGCCGGTCCAAGTGATGTCTTAAACCACAAAGCGTAAAGTAAAGCGAGAAAAATGGCGATGAATGACAAAAAGCCGACTACCCCGCCGGCAATCAGCCAATCCAAAGCGACATTGTGCGAGCTATCAAACCACTGCTCTTGGCCGTACATTTCCGGATCATAATATTTATCAAACACAAAACGGAAATTACCCGGTCCCCAACCGAAAATCGGCTTTTCCTGAAAACCCTGCCAGGCCATATTCCAAATCAAAAAACGCGACTTGGTGGTCTTTTCTTCCGGTGAAATTGTCGCAAAACGAGACAGGACCGGGCTAGATTGGATAAAAGAAGCATCACGAATCAGAATAAAACCGCCGACCAACAATAAGACAGAGGCAAGAGAAATACCGGCCACCAAACGCAAGCGACGATCGTGTCGCTCACGCAGACTAATTAAAAAAGCAGTAACCAAGAGGCCGCCCAATAAGCCCAAAATGGCACCCCGGGTCGCCGTCTTGTAGAGAAGAAATAGATGAAGGACAATAATGCCGGCATATAAAAAATGCCAACCGAGAGCCAAACCGGCAATCCGCGCCTTTAACCATAACCAACCGGCAATAAAGATGTGGATAAGAAGATAAGAAGCCAGATAAGCGGCATTACCCAAAGTCGCATCCAGACGGACACCCCCTTGATTGATTTCAATCCGACCGTTGAGTTGGGCCAAACCGTAATAAGCGACAATCAGACTGACAGCCAAACTGGTCTGGAAAAACCAGCGCCAAAGTTTGTCGGCCGATAGGACCGAAGTAATAACCACAAAGTAAAGAAGTAAGTGAATGTAGGTCAGCACCCCGTCCATTCGCTCAAAATTACTGTAAAAACTGCGGATTGGATCAACGCCAAAAATAGAAGTCAAAACGGCAATCACAAACCAAACCAACAAGGCCCAAGTAATCGGTGAAAATTGCGGACGATATTTCCGGTGCCGAATGGCCAAAACCAAGTAACCGGCAAAAATCACCTGAACCAGCAAGCGAAAGAAAAAGGCCTTACCGGTAATAAAGGGAAAGAAGAAAGGCGTGGTCACAATCAAAGGCAAAAAGGGCAGAAGAAAAATCCCTCCCAAAACCAGTTTATGTATCATCCGATCCAGATCCGACAGCATATTGGCCCCACTATAGCAGAAAGTAATCAGTTTCGCATTCCCTGTCGTGTTTACGATATTACGATGTTATGAACGTCCAACATCCATAACATATTTGAATCTCTTGATTGAGGTTTAACCCAAGAAAACAACTCTTAACTCTTAAACGAATCTATCTTACCTAAAAGACATAAATAGTTTATAGTTAGCGCATGAAATTCAAATCAATCAGACAAACGGCTTATAATATCCTGCGCCAAAGTGAAAAATATACCAAAACCGATATGATCTACCTAACCAAAGGCGGGTTTTGGGTTGGAGTCAAACGTATAGCAAGTATTGCTACCGGCTTGGGATTATCTATTGCCTTTGCCAACCTTCTACCGCAAGAGGTATTTGGTAATTATAAATTCATTATTTCCCTGGCCGCAATCATCGGAGCTTTTTCCCTTACCGGGATGGGGGTTGCCGTCACTCAAGCTGTCGCTAACGGATATGAAGGAGCTATAAAAAAGGGTCTTCACGAAAATCTTAAGTGGAGCTGGGGTATGATTATCATTGCCCTGACTGGCTCTGTCTATTATTACTTCAATAACAATACATTGCTAAGTTACGGTCTTTTAATTATCGCCATTACTCTGCCGATAATAAACAGTTTTAACTTAACGCCACCCTTTCTCAAAGGTAAAAAAGAATTCAAAAAGGAAACTTACTATTCTTTCCCTAAAACTTTCATCCCACCACTTACTCTTTTGACGGTAATTTTTATAACCAACAACCCACTAATTTTGGTAGCTGTTTATTTTGGCACTCAAGCCCTTATAACGATGGCTACCTACTACTACACCTTATATACTCACACTTTAAATACTCGATTAAACGACAAGACACTTAGTTTCAGTAAACATCTTAGTCTGATGGGGATCCTGGAAATCATCGCCGGACACATAGACAAAATCTTGCTCTTTCATTTTATTGGAGCGGCCCCGCTGGCAATATATGCATTTGCCATAGCTCCAATTCGAGAAATCAGAACATTAAAAAAGTTTATTATTACACCGGCTTTTCCTAAATTGAGTCAACGGCCAATTAGTGAACTTAAAAAAACATTACCTCACCGAATGATTATACTCTTCTTGATCCTGACCGGCATCGTTACCGCCTATATCTTAGCCGCTCCTTATATATATAAATTTATCTTCCCACTTTATCTTGAATCGGTAATCTTCTCGCAAGTATTTGCGCTGACTCTCTTATTTATGCCCATTCCGATACTGGTTGAGACTTTGACCGCCCACCTTAAAAAACGCGAGCTTTATATTATAAAAACCGTTACCCCCCTGATGCGAATTATTCTCCTTCTTATCTTATTGCCGATATATGGCCTCTGGGGCGCCGTTAGCGCGATATTGTTCACTTATGTGACAAATGCTATTATGGTCATCTGGATATTCAAACGACTATGATTTACTTACTCTTCTAATATCTATCTAATGAAATATTTATTTAAAAAAATACAAAAATACGGGATTCAAAATTCTTTTTTAATTTTTCTTACTAAAATATTATCCCCTCACTTTTCTCCAACCTATGAATTAGCAAAACGTTTTCATCCTATCGTGACACAAAATATCAACGGATATAAAATGCAATTAGATTTACGAGAAGATGAAGGAATTTCTAAAGATTTGTTTTTACATAAAAAAAGAGAACATCTTTCAACAGATTTCTTAATTAATTCAAATATTCTCAACGAGGGTGATTTTGTTTTAGATGCCGGTGCAAATATTGGATATTATGCCCTCTTGGAATCCAATCTTGTCGGCAACACCGGTGCCGTGTATGCAGTAGAACCCGCACAAAAAAACTTTCAGGCACTTACTAAAAATGTTGAGTTAAACAATAGTATAAATGTAAAAGTCTATAATTTAGCGATGGGGTCCAAACCAGGCAAAGAAATAATCTACATCAACAAAAAAGGTAATCAGTCATCAATGATTTATCGCCAAGATGAAAATATAAAAGATAAAGAGGAAGTAAACACCACCACGGTTGACATATTTATTCGAGAAGAAATGAAACAATCACCAAAACTCATACGGATGGATGTTGAAGGATATGAATATGCCATTTTAGAAGGAATGAGCGATACCTTAAAGACAAATCCGATATTGTTTATTGAATTTCATCCTCCCATACTCACCACCAAACAAAAGGAACGTATCTGTTTTCTTTTACACGAAAACGGTTACAACAATTTTACCATTATTCGCGACCACAAATGCCATGAATTAACACTCCGCGGGAAAATAGTATCTCGCCTGTATAAAAAAATACAGGGAAAACCGACAAAACAATTCCCTATTAACAGAGTTACTCATACCGATTACGAAGAGTTTTATTCTCGTCTAATGAGAGGAAATAAATCATTCCACGCCTTAATAAAAAGAGATGGGGCTAAAATTTAAATACGAAATTCTCATAGCGTTTGATAGCATTAAAATCTATCACTCGAACCAAAGACAATGAGCCGTCATCTTCGATTTTGAACGATTTGCATCCGAGATTATGTAGAAACTCTACGGCCGGTTGGTGGTAATTTATCCCCCTTTGACCACCCCAAACTTCCAGGATAATAATCGGCTGGTACTTTTTTATCGTTTCCAGGCCTCCTTTGACAACTGAGTATTCCGCCCCCTCAACATCAATTTTGATAATCGTCGGCGGAGTGTGAGTTTTGACATACTCATCAAGGGTGATGGTTTCCACTTCAATTTTTTTATAGTCATCAACCGGTCGCTTAGCTTGTCGCAATAAACTGCTGGCACTGCTGTCAATAACCGAATCAAAAAATGTTGCTGTTCCAACTTGATCACTCAGAGCCTGCCGATTGGCCAATATCTCACTACCGGTGGTATTTTGTTTAAGGTATTTAAACACCCGCTCATTGGGCTCAAATGAATGGACCTCACCGGTATTGATAAGATGTTCGGCTAAAAAAGTATAAAAGCCGAAATTTGCTCCCACATCGTAAAAAATATCATCGGATTTAAGGTGTCTGGTTAAAAAGGCGGTTAGATTTCTTTCGCGCGGAGCACCCAAAGTACCGAGAAAGTACATTTTTAGAGCATTGGCATCACCTAAAGGTAAAGTAATATTTCGACCAAAAAAGAGACGGGCTCGCGCCTCTTTTTTAAAACCCCAACGATATAAAGTAAAAATCAAATACTTTTGCTTGAGGAAAAAAATCCTCTTAAGCCGAGGCCTAATCCCTTTGGAGGAAAAAGAATACCAGGGTTCGGCTGCTTGTTCGGCTTGTTTGAATTTAGCAAAGACGTTGTCTTTCATACACGATTTAAAACATTAACTATTTATTTTATTAAAAAAATATAATATCCGCTTGTCTGTTTACTGGTGATTTTATTAATTATCTTGTCAGTTACATATGGATAAATCTAAATAAAATATCCCCTAAACAAAACTATTTGACGTTTGATAATTCTTACCTTATTATATTACCATAACGATAAGAAAGCAGGGTACATTGATTAACTCAAAAATTTGTGCGGGTTGCAACATGCGCCATTAATCGAAAAAGTCCACAAATATCAATAATTATTCCCGTTTACAACGAAGCGGAGAATATTCAACAAATATATACAGAAATTACCGAAACACTGCCCACCATGAATACTTCTTGGGAAATTATTTTTGTAGATGATGGATCCACAGACACAACTCCCGACCGCCTACGAACCCTGCCGTCAATCACCATTATTACTTTTCGCAGAAACTTCGGTCAAACCGCAGCCCTTGACGCTGGCATAAAACATGCTCAAGGGGAATATATCGTGACACTTGACGGTGATGGACAAAATGACCCTGCTGATATTCCTCAATTAATTGAGCAACTTGAGACTAAAAAGTTAGATGTTGTTTCTGGGTATCGCAAACATCGAAAAGACACTTTTGGGAAACGCGTCGCTTCAAAACTTGCCTGGACGGCCAGGCGCATTTTTATTAACGACGGTATCCATGATAGTGGATGCACTTTGAAAGTGTACCGAAGAGAGTGTTTTACTCACATAGATTTATACGGGGAAATGCATAGATTCATTCCGGGAATATTGAAAATTAAAGGATTCCGCATCGGGGAACATGAAGTAAACCACCGCCAACGTATTCATGGAAAAACAAAATATACGATAATGCGCGGTATTCGTGGGCTACTTGATATGTTTTCAGTGTGGTTTTGGCGCAAATATGCCAATCGCCCGCTCCATCTCTTCGGATCAATTGGTATGGTATTGATATTTATATCAAGCATCACAACTATCTGGGTAGGATATAACAAGATTGCTTATAACTTAGATCTATCCGACACCGCCCTTACCATCTTTTCAATGTTCGGACTCTTAATTGGACTGCAATTCCTTACCTTCGGCTTAATTGCAGATATTCTCTCGAAAAATTATTTTGCCACAACCAAAGATGAACCGTACGACATTATTCATATAGAACAAAGATAAGATGAAATCATTTATAGAATTACTTAAAAAAATTCCTATTGACTTAGGGCAAGCTCAACTAAAACATACAACAAAAGGGAAACAAATCGCCCTAAATCTTGTGCCCGTCAACAAGACGGAAAACACTCGGGCTCTTGATGTAGGGTGTCGTGATGGGTATTTCACTAACATACTCAAAGAAAGAGGATATAACCCGACTTCAATTGACCTCGAGTGTATATACGAGGGATGCGATAAAGTAGATGTCAATCAGCCACTTCCTTACCCTGACAACACATTCGAAGTTATTTGGTGTAGTGAGGTAATTGAACATTTGGAAAATCCGTCTTTTACTATAAGCGAGTTTCGTCGAGTATTAACACCAACAGGTAGCGCAATACTTACAACTCCTAATTCTTATTTTTGGATTTATGCAATACTTCATCTTTTGGGAAAACGTCCCGCAGACGTACAAAATTCCACCCATACTAAATTTTTTCATATCCGAGATATCTACACCTTAAAACCACACCACGACACCGTATATGGCTTTTTCCCATATATATTTAAAAAATTCCGTATTAAAAACAGACATCTAGTCGGCTTTCTTAGTCCCACGTTTATCTTTAAAATTAAAAAATAATTACCATGATTAACGCTTCTTTGTCAGAAATAATTTGGATTGGCATAGGTTTTACTGGACAATTTATCTTTTTTCTTAGATTTTTCATTCAATGGATCAGCTCCGAAAAACGAGGTGAGAGTTATGTGCCTGTTGCTTTTTGGTATTTGAGTATTATTGGCGCATTGATTATACTCGCCTACGCAATTTATCGAGTTGATCCAGTTTTTATTATCGGACAAGGGCTAGCTATCATCATATACATGCGAAACCTTATATTGATTCGCCGAACCCGTCCAACACAAAACAAACATACCGGCTTCGATAATAGGCTGTGAGTTAATATGCAAACAATCAAAAAATATATCTGCCAATACAGTATATGGATGATCCTGATGGGATTCTTTTTTATGGGAATAACTGGAATATTTTTTAATTTCGGATTGCCTCATAGCGTCTCAGACGAAACAATCTTACTTGCCAGTGCGCTAAAAATGCTAGCTGAACCGACTTTAACACCAGCTTTTGAAACAAATTATCATATGCCTCTTGGTGTTTATATTTATCTGCCCTTGATAGCGATTTTTCTTACCATATTCATGCTCTTGGGAATATTTTCGTCATTTCAGGAACTAACTGTTTTTGGTGTTCTCAATTACGCTGAATTGTTACCGATTGCCCGGTTTATTTCTGTCATACTGGGATCAGTATCGATATATACAACATACCGCATCGCCCAACTTATATACCGCGATCAAGTAGCGGCACTAGCGAGTTCGTTCCTTCTGGCCACCAGCTTAATGTTTATACAATTATCACATACTGGCCGAGTATGGATTCCCCAAATCACCGTGATTCTTCTTACATTATACGCCATTGTGAACCTATATTACGCCAAGAAAGATATTTTGCGTCTATATATATTATCAGGACTCGGAGTAGCTGCATCATTTGGAACCCATTTTATTGGCATACTTATCTATATACCATTTTTTATCGTCCACCTGCTTAGAAAATCACCCCCCATTGAGTGGCGACAAATATTTCTAGATCGAAACTTTTGGATGGCAAATGGGGTAATCTGCGCCGCTCTATTCCTTATTTACGTATCCAATCCATATGGTTTTAATAATTATTCTGAGCTATCCGTAGACAGTATCGTCAAAATAAGTAGTGCGGGTATTAATAGTATGTCAATTTTTGACAACAGCGGTTATTATGCCCGAATACTTTTCGAATACGAACCGGTTCTAATTATTCTTTTTCTCCTTTCTCTGCCTGTACTACTCAGAAGGCATCGTACAACTTTTCTATTATTGGGGTCTTTTATCGTAATTTATTATCTGGCAATTACTCTTGCGGGGGGAAGAGGGATAGGTTTTGAACCGCGTTTTATTTCTCCCGTGATCCCTTTTCTCGCCCTTATGTCAGGCTACGGAATATCGTATTGGTGGCATAAACGGACTGATAGCCGGCATCTAAAAATAAAGTATGGAATTGTTTTAGTAATAGCTGTGACTATTCTAGTAATGCCGTTACGATGGATATCCTTAATTGCCTTCGCCCCCAACACAACAGAGAATGCCCGTGAATGGATATTTAAAAATATTCCAAACAACGCCGGGATATTGCAATTCACAACACACAGCATACCACTGCCCCACAACAAAGATTCTCTATTAGAAAAAGAAAAAACTTCGCCGCAACTTTTTACCACTCAAGATAAGTTCCTACTAGAAAACGGCCCACTTAACTACTCCAATCCACCTCTCTTCTTTGTGGTGCGTGCCAACTCCATATCGGAGGATCAATTAACACAGTACTCGCCTGACCAGTTTCAATATGTAATGTTAGCCTGGTGGAATTATTCAAATCGTACTAAAGCCCTAACACAGACATCTCTAATTGACTGGAATAGTCTGGAACTTATTGTCCGTTTTCCTGAAAACGACAGGTGGTATGAAAATATGGACATTATCAACAACATGCGCCATCCCTACTACTATCTTCCCAATATGAGTTTTACTGGGCCCATTATTGAAATATATAAAACTTCATTAAAATCGTCTTAAGATCGTAAATGGACAGTATATCCTCAAACCACCTCATATACACTTTGGTATGATTAAAACATTAATCCTAATATCAAAGATATGAGCAAAAAAACAAATTGAAAGCTTAGACCTTCGACACCGTTTGACGTCAATATTCCATGTTTAATCAATGAGAGTAATAGTAAATTATTTAATCGGTTTCTTGGCCGCAAGATAATAACCGGTCGTAAACACTCCCATTGGTTCTTTTTTTAAACGCTTCACGTCACTATACTCTTCTAACACCAAAAAAGATAATTTAGAGACAAGGTGCGCGCATAGAAGAAGTAAAACTCTCGTCACTTTACCGCCACGCAAATCAGTCTGATATACAATCCGTTGTAAAAGAATCCCGATTGTACCGAGAGCATTGGCTTCTTTTTGAAAATCAATAACATTCCAATCGGTGAGTAGATAATACAACGACCCCTTGGAAAAACGAAAATAATCGGCAGGAGCATCGTGTATCGGGAACATAAATCGGGTTGTTAAAATAAGAATCCCACCCGGTTTTAAGACTCGATACATCTCGGAAATTGCCTGCTTAGGCGAATGTAAATGTTCTAATACTTCCGAGCAAAGAACAACGTCAAATGTATTTTTTTCGAAAGGTAACTGATGGGCATCAGCGACAACATCTACTCCTTCACCGGGAATAACATCCAGCCCGACCCGATTAGGAAAAGCATCCAAGAAACGCTTGCCTTCACAACCAATATCGAGAGTATAGGCCTTGGTTTGATACTTGCGCACAAAATCATTACGCCCGCTTGTCATTTTTTTAGTTAAGAATCTTTTCATATATTACAACATTGGTGAACAAAGCTACTTATTTGTTGTGCTCGATTCCTCCAGCTACATTTGCGCGCCAGTTTGCGCGCGGAGTCGGCTCGTTTTCCGGCTTCAGGTATCTGTATTTGAGTCTTTTGGATAGTATCTGCAAGGGCAAGCGGATCACCGGATTTCGTTAACCAAACTTCCCGGTCAGTTACAATTTCCCGAATGGTTGGTAAATCAGATACTACAACCGGAATTCCGGTTGCCATATACTCAAACAGTTTAATGGGCGAAGTGTCACCGGAAGAAGGATCAGCAGTTATGATATTGGGTACAACTAAAATATCGGCGGCAAGTAATAATCTGGGGATATCTCTCGGATCGATATATTTTAAGAAAAAAATATTGTTGCTTTTCGAAAATTTGGATTCCAGCTTTCGCACCTGTAAAGTATCGCCGCCGATACACACGATGATATATTCATCCGGTAAAAACTTAGCAGATTGAGCCAATATCTCCACTCCTTTGTGTTTTTTAAATGAGCCCGAGTATAAAACAACTTTCCGTGAAGAGATAGATATATTAATTATCTTTTCCAGAGCCCGCTTAGACTCTTTACTGGGGATATTCATAAATTCAGAAAAAGAAACACCATTTGATACCACTATAATCCGCTCGGAAGGTATATTGTGTCCGGATAGGGAATGAGCGATTTTGGCATTGGGGATAATAATGGCGCAAGCTCGTTTAAGAGCCAAAGCATAAGTATGAGAAATATATGACGGCAAAATCTCGTGAAGATTATACGCAACGCGTGAGGAAAAAAGGGCATACTGCCAATCTCGGGTTATAATTACATCTTTTGAAATAAAAAATGAGTAGAGAATACTTAAAAAGAAAAAAGAATAGAAACGAGAATAGTAGTATAAAATAGTACCCCGCGGAAAAATCCCAACCGTGGGAATTTGTTTAACGGAAAGTAAATCTGCTCGGGTACCATAAAAAGATAGAATGTCCTCTACTTGAATGCCTTTTTGTTTTGGTACAAACAAAACAACATTATTCCCCTCTTTAGCAAATCCCTCACATAGACGCATAATTTGAATACTATGAGCCTTATTGCCAGGAATATTCGCGCTAGTAATATATAGAATACGCATGTATTATTTTATTATCCACATTCGCAACCGATACACCAAATCCAACCAACCGGTAAAGAAAAATACCACATACTGTAACCACTTTGGCATTTCAGAACGCCACGCATTGTCATCAATAATATCTTTTGGCGCAAAACGCATCCCATTGCCGCCAAATTGATGATGCGGTACCGTTTGGTATTCTCCTATTATATCCTGGGGTTGAAGACCCGCCAGGCGAATAATTCGATCAATGGTTTTTTGGGGCTGGCGGACGATTTCACTATATCCGACAAGGATAGCCGGGGCACGGACACGATACTTTAGTAATTCAATCTTAATATTATGCGAAAGCCATATAAAAAGATAGTGTCGCTTTTTTTTATACTTTCTCATATACGACCAGGTTACCGCCCGCGTATCTCTAACCAGATGGACAATGATTGGTTCAATTTTATCACTCAGGGAAAGAAGTTCGACCCGTTCAATGCTTTTTGAGGAATCAACAATAATTTGACCTTCTTCCCTTTTTAGAATCTCATCAAAAAGCGCTTCGTTTGTTTTAATATAGGCATCCTTATCAATTAGCACATCCGGGCAATTATTATATCTATATACATCAAGGTTAAGAAAATGTTCAACTTTTGTTTTTAACTTTGTTTTTAAACCACAAGGCGAGACTGCCACTTGATTAATAATCGGCGCCCAACGGCGACACTCTTGAACAGCCTTTCCACAAGCGCAACGCACTTGGCTATCCTTTTTAAATGTGTGGATCTCACCTACCCCGATTACTTGCCGATGAGTATCTAGTAAAATATCAAGTAGGGTTGATCCGCTATGTCCGGCACTAAGAATAAAAATCACTTTCATATACGGCGTTTATTTAATACTTTCAAGTAGATTACTAATTTTTCGGGCTCGCTCTTGCCAAGAATATTTTAGAACCTCAATTTGGGCTTTTTCCGATCTGGCGATTGCTTGTTCGGAATGATTAATAATTTCTTGTATTTTAGCCGCTAAATCTTTCGGTTTATCCGCCTCAAAAAACAAAGCGGTTTCTTCGGTTAAAATTTCACGAACCGCCGGCACATCGGCCGCCACAATCGGGACACCTGAGGCCATATATTCAAACAACTTCATTGGCGAGGTAAAATTTGACGATATTTCATCCGTCAAGGTATTTGGCAACACTAATACTTGAGAACCGGCCATATAAGACGGCACCAAGTTATGCGGCACATATCCGGTGATATGAATATTCGGAGACTGTCCGTACTTGGCACGAAACCTGTCCACCTCGCGAGCCCAACCACCGACGAAATAAAAATGAATATCACCGGGGAGATATCGGGCCGCCTCGGCCAAGAGCCAAGCGCCTTTTTCAGAATATAATTGACCGATATAACTGACAATCGGACCTGATTCGGAGATACCACATTTTAAACGAGAAGTCGTGTGATTGCCAGCATTACGAAATTGCGACACTGAAACGGCATCCGGCACCACTGCCATCCGCCCCGACACGCCTTTACTTTGGTACCACCTCTCTAGTCCGCCGGTGATTGAAATAAATAAATCAACCCGATCGACCAGCCACTTGGTAAATAGATTCCATCTGGGAGTATGGGCTTCATACACTTTTATTTTTTCTCGGGGAGAAACCAACAGAGGCAATTCATCCCGACTATAGACAATATCCGGTTTTTCTCGACGAATATAACCTCTCACCCGCCAGGCAAATAATCCTTCCGACAGCCAAAAGCCGACTCTCCCCAACCAAAAAAATGACGGAATATGTATGGCGTGTATAACAAATCGATTTTTAATATCATAGACTCTATGAATCTCCTCGGCATCACTCCCTCTCCGCAAGGCAACCAACAGGACAACCTCAACCCCCAAAGAAGTGAGAGCTTCGCAGGTTTTAATAATTTGGAGTCCGTGGGCTTTCCGCGTCGGCAATCGAGCATATGTAGCATATAGTATTTTCATAACAGCTTAGCTTGCATTACCTGGTGTAAAATAGCCACATTTTCTTCAACAGGCAAAGTGCCATCTACGGTAAAAACACTGACTCCCTTTTTATCTAACATAGCTACTATATCATGTTGTGCTTGTCTGGCCTGAGTTAAGTACTCTACCTCTCTTTGTTTTTGATCTGAGCTTTTATATGACATCTGCCGATTGGATAAAGACCTTAAATAAACCTCACGCTGAAACCTCCTCTGTATTGCTATATCGATAGGCACATCAATAAACACCAGCATTGTTGACTGAAGTAATTGTTTAAAAATAAAATCCGCCACCGCGCCAGCACTTACCAAACCCATCGCAGACAAATTAGCAAACCTTTGCACAAAACCACCATCCCAAAGAATGACCGACGATGAATTAGAATACACAGATAAAGAATAACAAAGTTTCATATGTTCATGCAGTGCTCTCACAACTCTTTTAAAACCTATCTTTCTATTAGCATATAAAATAAATAACATCTTAATCGACAGACCATTTAGATATGGCAATCGGAAAACGGTCCACATTAACTTAAAAAGTTTACTTTTTTTAGTTTTAAAAAAGACCTCCCTGGTAACACAAGAGATGCCACTAGCCCTTAAAGACTCTTTTAAACTTTCAGCTAAACTAGTTTTACCCGAACCTGAAATACCAACGAATTCAACATACATATTCTTAAACGTTATGTTCTCGTTTTAAAATATCTTGATAAATCTCAAATACCGCTTCACCGAATGGTTTTTTATTTTCCATCGCCTTCCTCCCCGCTCTGCCTATCTTATCCGCCAGATCTCTGTTGTTATAGCAGAATCGAATCTTTTCTTTCAATGCTTCAACATCTCGGATCGGTACGACCAATCCACTCTTTCCATCCTCAATAATACTTTGGGCGTGATCAGTGGTTATCACCGGTACTTCATAGGTCATTGCTTCCATCACAACCTTCGGGTTGCCCTCATAGAGAGACGGGAACACGAACAACGAAGCGTCTTCGTAATATTTACTTGGATCTTTAGTTCTCCCGATTCGCGTGATGCGGGGATCTTCATCAATAGCTACTTCATATTGTTTTTTAAGTTGTTCCGGAATTCTACCATACCCGCCAACAATAACCAGTTGGGCATCGGGAAGTTGAAGATCTTTCCATGCCTCGAGAAGATAATGAAGGCCTTTCCGAGGAGAAATGTAAGCCAAATATAAAATTTTAAATGAAGGATTCTGTTTTTTGAGCGGTATTGGTGGAATAGGAATGTCCGAATAGGCTGTAAATATTTTTTCTGCCGGATAACCTTTTTCAATATAAGACTTTCGCACAAAATCAGAATACGCGATAATGTAATCAAATCTTTTGTAATCAGGACACCTTTTTAATGCCTGCTTGGCGTTTGTCTCATAATCACGTATCCCCAGTAATTTCATCTCTTCATCTTCTATTTCCTGATTTTTTTCCAAATCAGAGATTGTCGCAATACTAACCGTAATGGCCCCAAATTTACGAGACCGACGAAATGTACGCGTGAATGATTCTCCGGCATGAAAGAGATGAATATCCGCTTGACGCAATTTTATATGTGCAAAATAATCAAGTAAGTTTTGGTGGACCCGTCTCAGTGATATATGGAAAACAATTTCCACCGCTCGCACTACATACCGAATAAAAAAGGGTGTCGCTGAGACAACGCCCGGTATATTGGAATTTTTATTTATCTGGCAAATCACCTGAACAAGCTTCTTTTTCTTGGAGAAAATTCGTATCACCGGCAAGATCCCGGCCGTTCGATGGTTTTTCTTTTGACCCAAATTGGCAAAAGTGATGATAGAAACAGACATACGGAATACTAACGTATATTACTTTTTAATCACCACGGCTAACGCCCCCTCTCCTTCACGCGAATCAGCACTACCTATGCTTTCAAAAAAATACACTTTATCCACTTGCTTAATCACCGCGTCTTTTTCTGCGTCATTAGCGACCGGAGACGACCAGACTCCATTTACAGACAAATCTCTCAGTAAAGACAATGTTTTGGGGACACTTGAACTCTCAAGTTCGCTTGGTTGTGACTTTAAATCTTCAATCACATACAGCCCCCCGGAATTAAGGTGGGGAAATAAATATGAAAAAGTTATTTGTTGATGGGCAGAAACATGAGAGGCGTCGTCAATAATCACATCATAATGCGTATGATAATCAAGAATCTTCTGTAAATCTGCGCGACGGGATTGGTCACCCTGCACCGTCACACATCTGGGACTATACTGTGTTTTAAATTTACGGATATCAAAACCCACCACTTGAGCGTTGGGAAGATATTTCATCCACATTTCCAATGAGGGCGCCAGAGCATGTTCATCATCAACAGATGACTTCCTCAATTTTTTTTTAACCAAACCCACTTCACATATACACAAATTTTCTTCTCGACGAGAACGCAAGAACGCATCATAGACACGAACATAACCATGTCCCGGAATACCCTTGTCAGTGAGCTCTTCGTTAGCAAACTGAATCAAGTCATTATAGCGGTACTGTTTACAACAATGAGCAATAAATATGTAAAATGCCCGAGGACTTTTAATAATCTTGGACATTAAATGTAGGGCTTTCTTAGTTTTCATACTCCAATATATTATCTCACGATTACTCTTAAATTTCAAACATGCCCTGGTATGATTTCCCGTTGCGCACCAGAAGGATTGATCTCTTTATACACGGGTTAGACCATGTTATATTTAAGTCCATGATTAAGGTTTTATACATTGAATCGGGAGAAACTGGCGGTGGCTCTTCCGAAAGCATGATCCAGACTATGGACAAATTTGATCCTGCAAAGTATCAATTTTACACGGTCTTTTTTAATGAAACAAAGTATGTCCGGCGAGTACGCGAAATGAATATCCCAACCAATGTTTTCCATGACGCCGTATATTCACGACGTTTTTATTATCGCCGGCGAATATATATGTACACCCTTAAAGCTATCGCTCGCCTTTTTCCGTCACTCTACTTATTTGCTTATAAATGTATCCATTATTTCGCCATCAGGGATATCCACCGGATTGCTCGTCAACATAAAATTGACATCATTCACCTAAATGACAGTCCCGCCCGTGATTTACTCGGTGTTTTTGTAGCCAGGAAAATGAAGCTACCGTGCTTAAGTCATATTCGTAGCGCCAAGATGCTCAGTTTTCCAAAACCGGCCCAAGACTTTGCCAATACCCATATTTGCCAATATATAGCCATATCAGATTTTATTAAAAACATTTGGATCGGGTATGGCATATCTAAAGAAAAATGCACGACCATATTCAACGGCATCGAACCCCTTAAACCCCTTCTCAAAGATTATACTTCGATACAAAATCAACAAACAATAACCTTCTGCACCGTCGGGCGACTCATTAAGTGGAAAAATCAGACCTGGCTTTTAAAGAGCTTCAAAAAATATCTCGCCACCAGACCAAAAGCTCACCTACTGATTATCGGTGACGGCCCGGACCGAAGGAAATTAGAAAAACAAGCTGAACAATACGAACTTAATCAGGACCATATCACCTTTACCGGCGAGATTAAAAATCCTTATGGATTAATGTCTCAATCCGATATTTTTGTCTTTCCTTCACGAAAAGAACCATTCGGTCGAGCAGTCTTGGAAGCGATGTCGTTGGGAATGCCAATTATTGCATCAAATTCAGGGGGGATACCCGAATTTTTGAAAGATAATATTAGTGGCCTACTTGTTCCACTCAACGATATAGAAGCACTGACGAATACGATGATCAGCTTATCATCAGACGGAAAGCAGTGCCAACGGTTATCACAAACAGCCCGTGAACATTCAGAAAAACACCTCTCAATAAAAAAAACGGCGCAACAAATACAAACTGTTTATGAAAATTGCCTGACTATAACTTAATCGCGCAAGTATCATCCTCCGATTCCAATAAAAAATATCCTCGTTGTCTTAAAATATTTTTGCAATCAGTTTTATCATCAAGAGAAAGATGCTTACTTTCATAATTAATGACCGATGGTAAAAATGTATCAAAATCAAACATTTTGATAACTTCATAATCAAAACCTTCAGTGTCTATTTGTAAAACATCTATCCGTTTGACTGCGTATTTTTTTACGAAACTTCCAAAGGTAAGGGCAGTAACCTCTACTTGTGATATATAATCGTCGACGGGGTGTTGAGAGAAAAAATTAGGCATAATCTTAATCATACTTTTTTTAAGTTGTCCTTTGGAAAAAGACGCCAAAGCGGTAGAGTCACCGCCCCATCTTCTGTGTTTATTAAGACTGGCTTGAAAGTTTTTTTTCACTATATACAAAGGACATTTTCCATCTACCGCACCAAGCGCAATATTTGCAAACTGCAACCCCTCATATCCTTCATATGTTTTTTTAAGAGAATCAAAAACACTATTCTGTGGTTCAACAAAAATACCTCTGGGACGGTATTGATTCACAAAATGAAATAAAGGGTCATTCGTCCGGCCATCATTGGCCCCAATATGAACAAAGAAAAAATGATCGGGATCCGAGAGGAAAAGAAACGGAAGAAGGTTTTGAAACCGTGGATTGATTGGGGTATTAAGTTTTATTATTTTATAACCAAATCTATAGGCCAGATATTGCAATTTCAATATAAATGCGGTTTTTATTTTAAACAGAACGGAATATTTCATAAAATATTTTAAAGATTAATTATTATTTTTGATTACATCCGCCACAACGACATATGAAAGTATTTTTTGCATATGGTCATCAAAGTTAAAGTCTTTGGATACCCGGTGATAACTATTTTCCCCAAAGATATCTCTTAACGAAGAGTTGGTAGCTAATTTCTTGAGAGCGTCTGCAAATAATTCAATATCACCTCGCGATATCAGATAACCATTCTCTCCCGTCCGAACCGCCTCTCTTAAAACCGGGATATCGGTGCAAACAATCGGCAGACAATAAGACATCGCTTCACGAATAACATTTGAACTGCCTTCCCAATCTGAAGCAAGCGCGAAAACGTTACTTTGTTCATACCATTTTAACACCGCTTGATGAGGGATTACACCGGTAAATGTCACCTGAGCGGTCAGGCCAAGCTCCGCCACCAAGGTTTCGAGTGAGCGACAATCACCGCCCCCGCCAATAATTACTAACCGACTTGGCGACGCCAGCTTCTCTCTAAAGCGAGCGTAGGCACGGATAAGTACATCGTGTCGTTTTTGTTGCGTTAGACGACCAACTGAAAGGATAATAAATTCAGGTCCTTTTTGAATTTTGGTTAATTTTTTGTTTATAATTGGGACCGCCACTTCAATAACTACTATTTTTCTCTTATAAACTGGTTGGTATTTCAAAAGTGATTCGCGAACGGCGTGAGAGATGGCAATAATTACATTGGTTCGCATATTTAAAATCAAATCCAATAGCTTAAATTTAATAGCCTTAACCGAAGCAACATTTGATTCCCGGATACAAACATGGAGGACCGGGGACAATAATCCGGTAATCCGGGCAACAATATTCGCATGTTCTAGAGTGGAATATATTACCTTAATATCGTTTTGTTTTAGATAATCTAGAATAGCCCGGTACAAAGACCAACTGATAAAAGAATGGCCACTAAATCGAGTACGCTTATTTTGTGCTATTTCCAGATCTTTCAAACAACTGTCTCCCGGTGTTTCCGCCATCAAGGTAGCCACATAAACATTGTATCCGCGCCGAGACAATTCATTTATTTCCCGGACAAACATCCTTTCGGCGCCGCCGGTTTTGAATTTATTGATAAGAAAAAGAATATTCTTACTTTTAGTGGTAGTTTTTGTATTCATACGCTTGTAAATATATCGGATAATTGTTTTGACAATAAAGCAAGAGAGTGATTTTCAACTACATAGGTTTGGAATTTATTCGTTAATTTTTGTTTTTCCGCCGAAGAAATCACTAGTGCGCATTTCAGACATAAGGCGATACTTGAGGGATCGCTTGCATCAGGTCGCAGGGCCGATGGAACTATATCGGCAAAAGCCGGGCTGGCCACAACCGGCATCAGCCCACAAGCCATCGCTTCCAAAACAGTTTTATCATAATTGCCCGGTGGGGTCAGATTAACAAAAACTTCATGATGATAATAAATTTCCGGCGTCTGATAATTGGGCACACTACCGCAAAATTTTACCCGCCGGCCGGCTGATTGTTTCAGCCGGTGAAAATAATCACTATTCAGAGCATCCGCTTCACCGTAAATATTCAGCCTGGCCGGGAAACCTTCCTGATCAAGCTGATTAAGGGCGGCAATCAAAGTATGAATGCCTTTAACCGGAGCCAGTCGGCCAAGGGATAAAACCGAATGGGAAATTTTTTCAGCCGACGGGATAATTTTAAATCGTGACAAATCAATACCGGCCGGCATTGATCGAGCATTGTTGAATTGAGCGGTGTAAGCATAAGCCGAGGTGTGAAAGACCAAATGAACCATTTTACCCGCCAATCGAGTAAGCCACGAGCCGGAGGTATGGTTATACCATAAAGCGGTTTTTTTACCCCAGAGACGCCACAACCAAGCACCAAGTAAAACATATTCTTGATTCATATGGACAAAGACAGCGTCATAATCTCTCCTAAACCGCCAAATATATTGATAAAAACGCTTAAGATAAGTTAAGATTGAAACATTATCTTCTTTGCCCAGAGAATAAACCTTAACATTTTTCGGCAATTCAACCACCCCAATCTGCAAACAAATGACCGTGATTAGATCCCAATCCTCGGCAAACTCAATTAGCCAACGGTGAAAAAAACCGAGCACCGGATCATCTTTATCCACTTTTTGGGTAATGATTAATAATTTCATTTTTTTAGACAATCACCCCAACCGTCTTTTAGCCGGCGAAAGTATTCGGCTTGAGACATGGCTAAACTTTTGGACTTAAATAAGGCCGGTTGGTCAATCACTTGGCAAGCGGCGGCGGCAATATCCACCGCCTCCGGCTGGACAATTTTAGCCCCGACTTCCCGGGCAATACCAACATCGGTCGAAACTATCGGCAAGCCGACGGCGGCCGCTTCAGCCAAGACTAAACCGTAACCTTCAAAGGCCGAGGTCAATAAAAAACAATCAGCCAAACGGTAATATGAAGAAACATCATCCCGCCAACCGACAAAACGCACCGCTTCAGCCACGCCGGAGATTTGCGCTTGCTTGACCAATTTTAACCGAAGAGTACCGTCACCGACAATAATTAATTCAGCTGCTGGTATTTTTTCCCGAATCAAAACAAAAGCCTCAAGTAATAACGCCGGGCGTTTTTCTTTTTCCAATCGCGAAACGGTTAAAAAAACTTTTCGACCGCCTGGCGACCGTTCGGTAATTTGAGAATCATCGGCGGGCAATTCAAGCGGTGATGTCTGAATCGGCAAGACTTGAATCGGGCCGGATAATTTAAAATCGGCTAAGGACTTTTTTATCCGCTCGGAAACCACCCGCAGGCAATCCGCTTTTGGTAATAAATACTGAGCCAAAATGAATCGCAAACGGTTCTTAAGTGACTGCCGGCGAAAATTACGGGCCATTAAATCTGTATGGATTTGTAATTGCAATTTAGCATCTAATTTTTTGGACCAATAAAGGCCAAGTAAGCCAAGTTCAAACGGATCTTGAGCGGTAACTAAGTCTATGTCTTTTGCCGACCAATGATAACCGGTAGAAACCAAGGCCTTGGCTAAAGCGATTAAGCGAAAGAAAGAAAAAATTGGATAAATAAAAAGCCGATTAGCAACAACTTCCGGAGGCAATTGTTTACCGGTGCCGATGACAATCAGGTGTAATTCTTCCACTAAGTGACTGTAATCAATCATTCGTTGCCTGACCGGACTATCCGACCGACAAATATGCTTGTCACTGGAAATCATTAAAATTTTCATAGCTGTTTTAAGAAATGAACCAAGTCTGACATAATGTTATCGGTGGAAAATTGTCGACCGGTCTCCCGACCGGCCATTGCCAATTGTTTGGCTAATGACCGATTATCGGTCAAATTAATAATCGCATTTTTCAATGCCTCTTTATCATTATAAGGAATTAGTAAACCGGTTTGGCCGTTTTTAATCAATTCCAAATTACCGCCAACGGCGGTAGCAATAACCGGCCGACCAAGCACCATAGCTTCAAGTAATAAATGAGAAAAGCCTTCATAGGCGGTATTTAAAACAAAAATATCCGCTCGGCTGATTTCGGCCAATAATTCTGCTTGAGATAATTGACCGGGTAAAAAAACATTATCAGACAGCTTAAGATTTTTTATCCGTTCTTCCAATTTCGTCCGTTCCGGCCCTTCGCCGTAAATATATAATTGCCCTTGGGGATATTTGTCTAATAATGTCGGCATAATTTCAATCAAAGCGGAAAATCCCTTCCACGGCACCAAACGCCCGGCACTTAAAATGGTCGGCCCGATTTTACCCTCATTCTCGGTGAGATTTGGTTGGTTGTCAGTTGATGTCGGCATCGGCAGATCAAAACAATTATAAATCACCTTAATCTTACCGGCCGGAATACCCCAAGCGACAACAATGTTTTTAAGATAACGACTGGGGACGACAATCTGCTTAGCTTCGGCGGCAACAATCGTTTCCACTCTTTTCATTATTTTAACTCGCCAATCATAACCGCTTTTTTTGCCGGCAAAATCGGTTAATTGATCAGTTACGCCAAAGCGCTGAATCCCCTGTTCCCACGCATAATCGCCGGGGAGGCGGAGGATGAATTTTCGCCGGCTTAACTTGGCCGCAAGCATCGCCGGCAGACCGACCGACACCGGGTCTTGAGCATAGACGATATCGGCCCTACGGGCGGCGCGGAAAACGCGCCAACCATAGACCAGATGACGGATCCCTTTGGGCCAGTGCCGGACAGCGCCAAAATTGACCACCGACACCGTAAAGCCCCACTTGGGTAATTCGCGCTCAAGTAAAGCGGTATAAGTGGCCGGCCCGCCGATATCCGGCGGATAAAGCGGAGTGGCAATCAATATTCTTTTATTTTTACTGTCGGTCATATTTTTTTGAATTTGCAGAAAATTGTCTGCCAAAGGAATTCCAAGGGTTCAGTCGAGTAGACTAAAGCTGACTGAATAAATTCCGGAACTTAAGGGCAATGGTATCCCAATCGTATTTTTTGACAACCAAGTCACAACCGGCCTCGGCCACCGCCACAACTTCCGCTTGATTGTTTTTGTCTAAAACATAAGCCATCACTCGGGCCAAATCGGCCGGATCGGCCGGTTTAGCCATAAAACCGGTTTCTTTAATTTTAAGAAAATCGGGAATACCGCCAACCGGTGTGCCAATAACCGGCAAGCCGACGGCCATCGCTTCCAAAAAAGCATTACCTAATCCTTCGGACAATGACGGCCGAACAAACAGATCAGCCTCGGCCAAAAGATCGGCCAGTTTATCGTGGTCAAGTCGGCCGACAAAATCCACCTGCTCGGTTAAACCCAAACGATTAACTTGCCGACGCAGAAATTTTTCTTGTCGGCCGACACCGGCGATAATCAACCTGACGGTGAAAGGTAAAGCGCCGACAGCCGTAATCAGATGATGAACACCGTTTTTCGGCGTGAGGCGCGAAGCGGTAACGATCACCGACGGATTATTTTTTGATTGTGTTGGTCGTTTGGTGAAAACTTGCAAATCAACACCGTTCGGAATGACTTCAATCGGCGCCGTCGCCCCCAAGCGTTCGGCCCAAGCGGCCAAATAATGAGAAATGGCCTGAATCCGATCGGCCCGGTGAAAAATGTCAACAAAAGCACCTAACAGCAACCGGCCCTTGCGTTCAATGCCGGCCAAATCATCCCCTTCTTGCAGGGTCAGGAGAAACGGTACCGCTTGCTTCCGCCGTTTAAAATGACGAGCGGCCAAACCGCCAAAACTGGCAATGACCGCCCAAATAAAGTCATAGGGTTGTTGCCGGTGATTAACTAAAGCCAAACGGTGGCCACCAAAGGCCAACCACCATTTATCAAAATAAAAACCGAGACCCAAACGATAGATGGTTACATTCCCTACCTCTTCCACTTTTGGTAAATGGCGATTAAGACGAGCGGTATAAATATCAAAATGAAAGTCGCTAAAGCGCTTGGTGATTTCAAAAATAGCGACTTCCGCTCCGCCAATAAGTGGCAGATAAGCAGTGGTAAAAACGGCAACTCTTTTCATTTATTTTTCCAGGCCTAAAATGTTTTTAAGTTTAGCCTCCGGCACTTCTTTTTTTTCGCGAGCCGAGGCATCAGGACTCGCTTGCTTCCTTGCTTCCTCGGGAGTCGGCGTGGCCGGCCCCGTTCCCGGCCGAGAATCGGAACCAGTCGGCGAAGACTTGGCCACACCGGCCACCGGCGCCTCTTTTTTTATCATCCCGGCCGACTCTTGGTCGCCGGCCGACGAATCGGGCGTCTGACCACCACCGAATAAATCTTTCAAGGCATCACGCAGAGCGTGACGCTGACCTTCGGTTTGTTTTGCTTTGGCCGGCTCGGTCTGGCGATTTAAATCTTTTAAGGACACGACCTTGGTCAACGGACGAGAAGGCCCGGGACTAGATGCCGGCTCCATCCTCTCGGTCTGATGAGAATGTCCCGTTGACGGGTGGAATTCCGGTGAAGGAGAATCGGCCTTCATGTCCCGATTGTCGGAAAAATCATTCGGTCGAGAACGATGACTGACCGGCGGGAAATTTTTTTGCCCGGTCGGTCGCGGGTGATTATTATTCATCGGCTCCCGTTTTTTTTGTTCGGCCGGACGATCACTTTTATGTTTATCACCACCCACCGCCTTACGGCCTTCGCCGGTCCAATCAATAATGTATTTTTCCACCTCGGCCCGACTATGACCGTAAGTGCGGCGAGAGTTGGCGATGATTTCTTCTTTATGCGACGACTCAACATTAATGATTGGCGGTAAGGTCACCGCCGAAAACGGCCGAGAGCCGACACCATTTATCATCAATGTTAAATAAATCTGAGCAAAACCGAGATTAACCAAATCTTCTTGGGTAAAAGTCGGGGCGAAAATCGTTTCCATTATTTCAGAATCCATCGGCCCGACCCGAAAAGCAATCGTCGTGCCGACATTACCAAAAACGGCCGCTCGAACTTCTTCCGGCATTTGTTCAATATACTGATGAGCAATCGTCAAACTCAATTTATACTTTCGCGCTTCGGACAAAATATCGGCAAACGACTCATTGGCAAAAGATTGAAATTCGTCAACGTATAAATAAAAGGGTGGCAATTGACGCATCTCGGCATCGGAAGCATTGGCCCGAGACATCGCCGCTAAATAAAGCTTGGTGACAAGCATGCCGCCAAGCAATTGGGTATTTTGCTCGCCGACCAGACCTTTGGATAGGTTGATGATGATGATTTTTTGTTCATCCATCAATTTACGCAAATCAAAAGACGATTTCGGCTGGCCGATAATATTACGAATGAGCGGATTATTAGTGAATTGACCGACTTTGTTTTGAATCGCCGGTGTCGCCTCGGCGGCAAAACGCTCGGTATAACCGGCAAATTCATCCACCCAAAACGATTTAACCGACGGGTCGGTGATATTGTCCACCACTCTCTGGCGATAGACCTTATCCGAGAGCATCCGATTAACGCCAAGAAGGGTGGCATCGGGATATTCCAGTAAAGCGAGCAGGGTATTGTTTAGAATGTACTCCATCCGGGCCGACCAAGCATCCTGCCAGATTTTTTTGAAAGTCGCCATCAAGCCATCGGCTACCAAGTGGCGGTAGTCGGGTCCGACATCTTCCATAATATTAAAAGCAATCGGATTGGCCAGATCAAAAGGGGCGAAATAAACAACATCTTTAACTCGCTCGGCCGGCACATAATCAAGCAACATCTCGGCCGATTTGCCGTGCGGGTCAATAATCGCCATCCCCTCGCCGTTTTTAATGTCTTGAATCGCCAGATTTTCAATCAGGGTGGACTTACCCATACCGGTTTTACCGATAATGTAGATATGCCTGGCCCGGTCTTCCGATTTAATACCAAAAGTTGTTTTCCGACCCCGAAAATCGGTCTGGGCGAAATAATTCATGTGCGGAGTAATCTTCATTGTCTTTATTATACCGCTCTTGGCGTTAAAACCAAACGCTTGTCCCCCGAAAAACTTCGCCCCGAAGCTGATCGAGGTGAGTCGAGGTTCAACCTCGACTTCCGAAGCTGGTCGAGGTTGAACCTCGACCAAAACTCTATTCTACTATTGACTCGGTTCAAGCGCCGAGCGAGTGTAACGATTCCGAGGATCCCAGAGCATCCAGCTATTTAAGCCGGCATCGTAAGTGGCTTTGATTTGGGCCCGAACCATATCGGGAGTATAAGGCACCGGATAATCAAAATCCTGCAACCACGGCCTGATTTTGTTGGCCGAAAAAACCTCTTTAGAATATACCGCGGGCGTACTGGTGCCGGAGATCAAAGTATGACTTTTGGCCGGCACGATGGTAGTGGCGGCAATGGTTCGGCGAACGGCGGCGTCCATAGAGAATTTGATAATGTCGTAAGGAACTTTATTTGGATCCGGCCAATTATTGAAATTTTTTGGATAATGTGAGGGATAGACCATTGGCGCAATATAGTCAAAATAAGGTAAAGCCCGCTCCAGGACTTGACCGATATTCAAATCATCAACATTAGTTGTCGTCATCCCAAAAAGATCGGCCGAGGTCACCATACCGGTGTCCACCAACTCTTGATGCAAGTAACTGAAAAAATCTTCCAACACTTCCGGCTTGGGCCGATTGCCACTATGGGGAAAAGCAATATCCTTCATCGGTCCGTCAGACGGAAAACGAATGTAGTCAAAATTTAATTCGTCAAAACCAAGATCGTAAGCGTCTTTAGCCAGCGCAATGTGATAATCCCAAACATCCCGAGCGCCCGGATCGGTAAAACTCAATCCCTTATTATCCCGCCAGATGGCACCGGTGGAAGCGGTTTTAACCGCCAAATCCGGCCGCCGAGCGGTAAGATGCGGATCTTGGAAAACGGTAATCCGGCCGATGACATAGACACCTTGTTGGTGGAGGGTAGTGATAAAATCAGCCATATCAGGTGCTCCACACTTGGCTGATTGCCACAGGTGGAGAAGCTCCGGATCATTCGGCGGATAAGACATCGTGCCGGTATAGTCTTTGATATCAATAATAATTGAATTTAATTCCGTTCCGGCAATCAAGTCGATTAAATGTTCGCGAAAACTCGGCGTACCAACAGCACAACTGGTCATATAAACCGCTTTGACCGCTTCCGGCGTCGGTAAATGGGGAACTTCTTTTTTCTCTTCAGTCAACAAAACATCACTCGCCAAACCATAAATCGGAATATCATAAGACAAACTACCACCGGCCGATTGAAAATATAAAAAACCAAAAACACCGGCCAAGGCCAAGCCGATGATAATGATAAAATTTATTTTACCGGCAAATACTCGCTTCATCGGCTCAATTCTTCCTCGTCGGAAGTTTGATGGTTAAAGGTATTTACCGTGTCATTGACCGCCGTCGTCGGCTCGGCTTGGTCTGTTTGTTCACCTCCCTGGTCATGACCATGATTCAGGGCGTAATGACTTTTGGCAAAACCAAATAAAGCAATTAACAGGCCCAAAGCCACAAATAAAAAACTTTTCAAATTTTGGGGTAGGCCCAAAAAAGGCAAGGCCGCCACCACCAAACCCAGTAAGACATTCGCTCGACTGCGCCAAATTATATTATCCATAAAAACGGTAAATTAATAACTGCTAATCAATTCCGACTCACTTGATTATTCTAATCAAAAAATTATCGGTCGGCAACCGGTCTGTGATTAAGCCGTTGGCGGTACTTTAATTAACCTGGCGGCGACGGTAAAAATATCACCGGCACCCAAGGTAATGACCAAGTCGGTCGGTTTGACCACCTCGCGAATAATATTTTCCGCCTGAATCAAATCAGTTGCCAAGTGAGCAGACGCCCCGGACCGGGTCAAAATACTGACCAATTGATCGGCAGAAACGGAATCATCAGCAACTTCGCGAGCGGCATAAATCGGGGCAACGACAATCACCTCGGCCAAAGCCAAGGCCTCGGCAAATTCCGCCAAAAAATGTTTGGTCCGAGAATATAAATGAGGCTGGAAAACGGCAACAACCCGGCCGGTTCCGGCCTTGGTTTTGGCCGCTTGAAGGGCCATTTTGACTTCGGTCGGATGATGGGCGTAGTCATCATAAACTTCGGCCCCGCCGGCCATCCGGCCTTGATAATCAAAGCGCCGCCAAGTCCCGGCAAAATCGGCCAAGGCGTTAGTAATAACCGGTCGACCAAGACCGAGCCAATCAGCCGTGGCGGCGGCTGCTTGGGCATTACGACGATTGTGCTCGCCGGGAGCGGTTAAAAGCACATCATTGAGATCAAATTGGGTATAATCAACAACCGCGGCCACCGCGCCGGTTAAAACCGGCGCGGTGGCCGGATCAGCCGGCGAACAAATAATCGCCCCGTCGGCCGGCACTCGGGAAACCAAGTCGGCAAAAGCCGATTGGATGTCGGCCAAATCACGATAGTAATCAAGATGATCGGCTTCAATATTGGTAATAATGAGAATATCCGGCGATAAATTTAAGAAAGACCGGCGGTATTCACAAGCCTCAACGATAAACAACTCGCCTTGGCCGGCAATAAAATTAGATTGCCGGCTTTTTAGAATGGACCCGACCACCACCGTCGGATCAAGGTCGGCCGAGAGAACAATACTCGCCAACATCGCCGTCGTGGTTGTTTTGCCGTGAGTGCCGGCCACCGCCACCGTCTTTTTTTGCCGAGAAATCTCGCCAATGACTTCCGGATAACTGGCCGTCGGCAGCTTGAGTTCGCGGGCTTTGTTTAATTCCGGATTAGTCGGCGGCACCGCAATGGTATAAACAACCAAGTCGGCATCAAGCGGTACTTGCTCGGCTCGATGACCCTCGTAAATAGTCACACCGGCGGCGGCCAATTCAGCGGTAATGGCCGAAGAACTTTGATCGGAACCGCTAACCGTCTTGCCGGTCGAAAGCATCATCCGGGCAATGGCCGAGATACCAATACCGCCAATGCCGATAAAGTGAACTTTTTTTATTTTAGTTAAATTAATCATTAAATCTTATTTTGAATATTCGAACGTCCGACGTCCGAATTATCCTAATTTTGGATGATAATAAATCGCGGTCAGTGGTCGATAATCGCGACTAGTTGTTCGCCCGAAAGTAAAGTGATGAATAACCGGACTGCGTTTCTTGTCACTATGACTAATGGCCCGATTGTCACCCAAATAAAAACCAATGTGCTCGTGACTCCGACCGTCTGTCCCCGGCCGGCCGGCCGGCCCGGATGACCCGGTCGGACGGGCCGGCCCGGATGACCCGGTCGGACGGGCCTGCCCGGATGACCCGGTCGGACGGGCCCAAACGATTACTCGACCCGGTTTTAAGTCTTGGCTTTTTCGCCAACCGGCTTTAGTCATCGCCGTCACCGTACTGGCGACTTCGCTATGATTGTGATCAATCAGGCCAAAAATCGCCAAAATGGCGGAAACATAAAAAGCACAAGACAAACTCCCCCGGCCGGTGACATCTTTTTTTCGGCCGGCGACAGTCGCTAAATTGGTTTGAAACATCTTTGTCCCAACCGAACGACGAAGCATCGCCAGCAAGGTATCCAGTAATAACGGTTTAATCTTAGTCGCGGTCATGTTGTTTTTTTAATCAATTTATTAAATTGCTCGCCGCGGTCAAATTCATTGGTAAATAAACCGAAACTGGCCGCCGCCGGTGATAAGAGAATAACATCACCGGCCGTCGCTTCCGCCCGGGCTAATTTGACCGCCATCGTCATATTGTCCGCCGATAAAGTTTGCCGGCGAAACTTAGCCGGCAAAACTTTTTTAATCTTGTCGGTCGCCGAACCGGGAAATAAAATCAATTTTTTTACCTTTGTCGGCACTTCCTGGCCGTAATGTCGGTAATCAAGCAGTTTGTCGCTTCCGCCACCAATTAAAATAATCCGGCCGGCGTAGTCCGCCAAGGCGGCGAGAGCGGCCAGCGTTGCTTCCGGCACCGTTGCCGTCGTATCGTTATAATATTTAATTTCTTTTGCTTCGCCGACCAATTCTAAACGGCCCGGCACACCGGAAAAATCGGCCACCGCTTGTTTAATCACCCGGTCGGGGATTTTCAAAGTCCGAGCGGCGGCCACCGCCAAAGAAATATTGTCTTGATTGTGTCGGCCGAGTAATTTAGTCGGCCAGGAGACGGCCGGCGCTTCGCAAAATTGCCCCCGTCCCCGACCGCTTTTTCTGATCAAAGGCGAAACACTTTTCCCGACAATCAAGTAATCTTTGGCCGTTTGGAAACGATAGATATTTTTCTTGTCGGCAAAATAACGCTTCATATCACCTCGGTAATAGTTAAGATGGTCGGGCATTAAATTGGTAAAAACCGCCACTGTCGGACTAATCTCCTCTTCACCAAAACCCTGCAATTGCCACGAATCAAGTTCCATCACGACAATATCACCGGCTTTAACTTTTTTAAGTAGAGGTAAAGTCGCTACACCCCGAACGTTGCCCCCTAAATGAAGCCGGCGACGATCTTTCGGCCGGCCCTTAAGATACCGATCAATAATCTGATGGAGTAAATGAGTGACCGTACTCTTGCCGCGCGTACCGGTAATACCGACAGTGGTAATCTTTGGCGCCAAAGACACAAAAAGCGAAGCGTCCATCTTAATCGGAATGTTATTTTTTCTCGCTTCGGCCAAATACGGCGAATCGGGTGGCACATTAGCCGCCCGAATGACGAGATCCCGATCGGCAAAATCAGCAAGTCGATGTTTACCGAAAACAAACTTGATATTTTTTAAATTACTTAATTCACGCACTGCCGGCGCCAATTCTTTTTTGGTTTTTAAATCGGTAACCAGTAAGTCGGCACCGTTTTCCGCCAAAAATTTAACCACGCCAATCCCTCGACCCAAGAGGCCCAAGCCCATAACGGTAATCTTTTTACCTTTAAAATATTGGCGATAATTAGCCATAGAACTTATTGATTTTATCACCACCCAACTTATTTTGCCAGCCAAACCTTTTTTGCTATAATAACTTAATGAATGAATTTTCGGCCAAAAAATTAGGCGAAGTATTGGCTTTTGCCACGGTCAGTTTGGAAACCGGCGAAAAGGGCGAAGTCGCTCTGCGCGAGGCCCTGGGTGATGATTTATTTAATGACCTGATTGACCGAAATCAAAACTATCGCCAAACCATCAACCACCTGGCCGAGAAGTATGAAGTCACCGGCATTGTCAATAAAAAACTGGACGGCACCGGCTTTAAATTACGCAATATGCGCGACACCTATATCGGCGATGATTGGGACAATCCGGTAGAACAGTTGGAATGGTCCGGCTTTTTTGTCGGCGCCGCCATTGTTCATTGGGACTTGATAACCGGCGTGGCGGAAAAACTAAACGACGAGAAAATTACCGATTTGGCAACCGACGCTCTTGCTTTTCACCGCCGATTATTTGAAATAGTCGAAAACAAACTCCAAGACCGCGGTCGAGAGGCCGCCGGAAATTAGCTCTTTTAAGATTTAACAAACAATGGTATCTTGACGGCTACCTATTTAAAAAATTTACTCAAGGACCGCCAAGTGGCCTCAATTACGCCAACCAGCCGTTTTGGCACCAGGCGCATTATTGCCCGCATTCCTCACCACGCCAAGATGGTGATTGTTGAATATGGTCCGGGCGACGGCCCAATCACCAAAGCGATTTTAGCCAAGATGCCCCCGACCGGTCTTTTAATCGCCATTGAAAGCAATGCCGACTTTGTTAAGCAATTAACGGCCATTAAGGACCCCCGACTTAAAATAATTCACGGTCGGTCGGAAAACATTAAAACTATTTTACGAGAGATCAACCTTAAATCGGTTGATTGTGTTATTTCCGGCATTCCTTTTTCGCTGACCCCCAAACCGGTAGCCGAACGCTTGGTGGCCGATACCGCCGAAATCTTAAAACCGGGTGGCCGCTTCCTTGTCTATCAATTCCGCCACGGCGTCAGCCGTTTACTTGCTCGGCATTTTCATTTAATCAATAAAAAATACATTTTACTCAACCTGCCTCCCTTGTGGTTGTTTGAAGTTAAAAAATAGAAAAAGTTTTAATTTTTGTCTTATTTCATCGAAAAGTTCTTTAGGAACATCATAAATCTTTCTCTTTAACCTCTTTATGCTAACCAATTTCATTTGGGCCAAGATGGCAGAAACCTTTTGATTGTTCGGATCAGTATAATTAAAATAAAAATCAAAATCTTTCATGAAGATATCTTGCCATTTTTGCCTTTCTTTTATCTAGGGTCCAAAAAATTCGTCCAATGCTTTGTAAACTTATTATTAGGGGCTGCCTTGGTTCACCGGCAGGGCGAAGTAGTAGTCAAGTTCGCCTCGTTGTTTGGCATACTTGAACAGCTTGCTGTCCGCCAGCCGGAAGGCCATTCGCATTCTGTTGTAATCGCACTCAAGGTTTACACCGTTGATGTTGAGAGCGATAAAAAGAATGTCTTCCAGAGGTATGTGATAACGCTCTGCAAGACGAGCCACAAACTCTATGGTGAGCATCACTTACCTCCTGTTGGATTGGCGATGGCATGAAGAAAACCGCTTTTCTTCTTGCAGACGATCAGAGTAGTGAGAACAGGCACGGCAATCGTGCCATGCCGCCCCACAATTTCCGAAATCCGCGCGAAGAATTTCTTACGCTGCTTGTCGGGCACCTCCACGACCTTCGGGAAAGTGTTGAGAAGTTTCGGATACGTCTCGAAATCGTAGTTGTATGCCGTGTAGTACTTGCGCAAGGCGACGGTGTAAAGCAGGGAGTTTTGAACCACTTCTTGTTCCCGTCGGTGGAGTTTAGCGAGCACTCCTTCATTCACCTCCGCAACGGATGACTCGCTGGGATAAGCGTCCGGAAGGTACTCACTGTAAGCTCTGTTCACCTCGGCGGTCGCCACCGAATCAGAAAGAAAGAAGCTGTTCCAGACGAGCACTAGACTACCGGCATCGTTTAAGAGATCAAGAACCTTGCGGTGCTTGATGCCTTCGTCGATCCAGTGGTAGGCCGTAAACGCCAGAATTGCGTCGAAGCGATCCGACGACTCGAATCTCTCGAAAGTTCCTTCGAGAATCTCGACGTTCTTGAGTCCTTCGGCCTGCTTCCGTGCGATTGCCGCGAGATGACTGCCGGGTTCAATGGCCACGGTCTTGCCACCAAGTTTGGCAATTTCAACCGTGGCGATACCGCTACCGGCGCCAATCTCGAGAAGTCGCGATGAGCTGCCGAGATCACACAGTTCCTTGATATCCGCGTAGAGTTGTGCAGGATATCCAGGACGAACAGAGTGATAGGTCTCGGCAAACACATCGAACGACGCATTGAAGATGGTTTTACCTTTGAACATCATGGTTGATCTCCTTGTGTTGACCGCGCAAAGAACAGCATGAATCTGTTCTTTATCGCGGCGAGTTTGAGTGGACGGCGAAAATCGCGACGACCGCCGAGTTCAATCTTTGCGAGAATAAATCCCGGGCCTCGTCCAAAATCCATTATAGCATTTTTCAGGCCGTCTTGACTATCTGCCGTTCGCACGTATTGATAGCCAACTTCGCCCGCCAGCACATCGAATTTGGCGGCGTTGGACATTGATCGTTCTTCGTTGCACGAAGCATAAGCTCCGTTGTCGAGAACAATGTGGAGCAAGTTTGTCGGCTGCTTGTTCCCGATAGTAACAGCAGAGCCGAGGTTCATGAGGAGACTTGCGTCTCCGTCAATCACCACCACTCTTTTTGTCGGTTGTGCCATAGCAAGCCCGAGTCCAATTGAAGACGCGAGCCCCATGGAACCGGGAGCATAGATGTTCCTCTCCGAATCGAATTTCTCAAATATTTCCCGAGAGATCAATCCGGTGGTGGAAACAACCGCGTCTTGTATGCCAATTGTTGTCATAATGACCTCGATTGATCCTTGTCTGTTCATTGGTGCCACCCCCTTTTGAGAAGAAGGAAAGTTGGGAGCTCTGCCTTGCGCATCGTCTCAAACAGCGACCGTGTGAGATTTTCCAGATTTTGATTTCCGAAAACCTCAAATGGGAGACTGAATGATTCGAGCAGGCGTTCGGTTGCCCGACCAGTGGTTAGATGTTGCACGGCGTCTTCGCCTTCTCAACCCCGATAGGACACTACAAAAAAGATTGGCATCCTGTAGGGGACGAGGAGAGACGCAATGTCGTTTGAAGCGGAGAAAAGACCGGAATTCTGCATATAGACCACCGGAATTTTTCCGCCGAAGTAAGCGCCGGCGGATAGACCGACTGCTTCCGATTCTCGGTTGGCGATCACGTGGAGCACCGCGACATCATCTTCGAAATTCTTGATGATGTGCCGCAGAACACCGCACGGGACTCCGGATACGAAATTCACGCCGAGCTCACGTAAAATTTTGTGAAGCAAATCGGCTTTTTCGCTCCAGTCGCTAGCCAAGGTATTGAAGACACCCTTATCGCTTTGATTCATGGCTGATTACCTCCAGTTATTCTTTTGTCAAAGAGCGAAATTTTGCATCCTTGAGACCATCCCAAGGATATAATATCCTTATCATTTCTTTGCCTTTTTGTCCAACCCATCCACATTTTCGGCGAGCGGGCAAAAATTGGGGGAGTTTGAGGGGGAAAATTTTTGTCCGCGAGCCAAAACGAAGCCAGCCGCCCTGTTCGTCAGAACAGAGTCGAGCAGAAATTTCCCTTTCCTTTTTAGGATTTTTTCAGGAGAGCGCAAAGGAAAAATCAGGTGAAATGACCGGGAGCCAAATTCTGGTGCGCGATCCAGCCTGCCGGCAGGCAGGGACTCGGCCACTCTCGTGGATATTTTTTTCGTCTACGACTCAAAAATATCTCACTCCCTCGGCCCCCACTCTCCCTCCCCAGTTTTGGAATTAGAAAATTCCAAAACACAAAACTGGGGAGGGATCGGTTCGAGTCCTGTCTCACCGTCACAAACAATAATCGCCGAAAGCATCCACTTTCGGCTCATTTGTTTGTGCGCGATCCAGGACTCGAACCTGGGACCTCCCGATTATCAGTCGAGCGCTCTAACCAGCTGAGCTAATCGCGCAAAAATCATGATCGTATGATCACTACGCCATAGTACCAAATACAGCTCTATTACTCAATTAATTTAAACGCAAACAGACCCGGACAAAGTCCGGGTCTGTTTGCGTCTTAGAGATCAGTATACTCTTTTGTTCCGTCCACGGATGCCGTCTTTCCGGCTGTCATGCGTTTTCTAGTGACAAGCAACACTCTTCCGCGCTCTATAGAGGCGCGGAAATCGACCGGTTAACTTGAGGCCGCAATGCGGCTCAAATGTTTCCGTTTGGAATAATTCCATGACCAGCTTCCGCTAGCCATGCCTTGTTACGACTTACTCCCTGTTACCGAACTTACCGTAGGCCCCTGCAAGAGGGGACGTCGGGTATTCCCGGCTCCCTTGAGTTGACGGGCGAATGCGATAGTTTAGTAGAACTTCGCGTTCCCACGTAGCAAGCGGATTTCCCGCACTACGCGAGCCCAACAGTTTTTTGATTCATTTGTGCTTTAAGTGTTCGAATCTTTTCAATTCCCTTTTCTGTTAAATGCTCTTTTCTTTTAAGAAGCTCTGCAATCTGACAGAAAACTCCAAAACTTTTTCTTTTTGTAGCACTTTGTAGAGAGTGTTGTTTAAAGAACGGAATAATTGTATTAAACACATCCTTTTGCGAACTAACTGTATAGCGATAACATTGGCAATGATTTGTTCGTGTTTCTTTTTGTAAATACACAGAACCACATCCAAATGTGTTTTTTATCTTTTCCAGCAATTCACGATCTTTCTCCTGCATTTTTAAATGAAAATGCATTTGAATACCGTATCCTGCTCGATAAGCGGATGATTTCCATATATTTACATAGAAACATCCTTCTCCATCAGTTAGTCCAACAACATACTCTCTTGAAACTGTCGGTTTTGTCCTTCCCATGCATTATCAAGTGTATCTTGAGTTGACGCATGGTACTACGACGCAGCTGACTTCTCATGTGCATAACTACCGTGACACATGAGATCTCCCCGGGTTACGTATACCTCTGTTCCATACATCCCATACAGCCGTTTCTATGGCATCTTCCCTATCCTCACCACCCAATAATAGGTCGATGCGGCGTTTTATATATGGGCTATATTTTGCGTCCGATCCCTTCAACCTACTGTCTCGCGATAGTAGGTCTGATCTTCGCTACGCTTCCCGACGGGTCGGGAAGGGGTGGATTTTAACCACCTAGAGATGTGCGCTGCCGGGCGCATTTATTTGTGAGTACAAGGCTTGAGAACGTATTCACCGCGGCATGCTGATCCGCGATTACTAGCGATTCCAACTTCAT
>JBBDJY010000004.1:0-7710 GCA_040879645.1 Minisyncoccota bacterium | reverse complement strand
TTTCGCAAGAAAAACCATTATTCCTGTAAACATCACGCATATAAACATCCTCTTGAATTTTTCCTACGTGCTTTTCTGATGAAGCGATATATATTTTCATTTTAATAATTCTATAGATGCCTTGAGGCGTAAAAAAGATTTCAGTAATTCCTCGTATTCGTCAAATGCAATAGTCACTCTCGCAACAAGTTGGTCCTGATTAGGCCAACAAAATGCTTTACCAGTCAATAATTTAATATTACCCGAGGTGTATAGAAATTGTAACAAGGTCGTATCATCAATAATTTTAAATCCTTTATAAGATTTTCCAATCAATTCACTAAAATCTAAAAGAACAAAAAAACCTGATTCTGGATCAAGTACTATATTAACGTCTCTGATACCATTCATAGATTTATTGATATCGAGAATAAGGTTATTATTATGCATTATTTTATTAAGAAGTATTCTCTCTTTCTTTTTAATTTTATCAGCTCCTATAATAATAGCTTTTACAAAAACATATCTCTCATAATATTTCTTAGTAATATCGGTAAAATATCTCTCTTTTTCCATAACAGCGTCTTTCTCAATCAAGAAAGTTGAACCCATAGCTGCCGATTGTAATAAAGACAGGGAATCCAGACCTTGAAATATTTTATCTCTTATCAAAGAAATAATCACTTCGTTGGCAATAATCATACCTGATCTTAAGCCAGCTAACCCGTAAGATTTAGAAAGAGAGTATAGTGATATTGTATTATTAAAATGATCTTTTAAACTATTAATGGGTAGTGCCGTAGAACTTCTGTCGAATTCTAAACCGGAATAAGCTAAATCATCTATAATAAATACACCAGCATCCTTACAAATATTAGAAATTTCTAACAATAACGACTCGTCCTTCTTGCTGTAAACAACTCCCGTTGGGTTGTGCGGATTTAAATTAAGAAAAGCGGAAACTCTTGGTGGTATACCAGAGCGTCTTAAAGCATACTTTTCACGATTGACATCATAATCTCGTTTAAGTTCATTGTTTGTATTAAAAATAAGTTTTTTTAGATCTTGAGGGTTAATCTTCCAATCGTCAATACTCGTAAGGGGTAAAAGCCTGACTTTACCTCCGACTCTCTCCGGTATAAAAGCAAAAAGACCATAGTTAGGAGCTGTCATAATAACAACATCTCCATAGTCTAGTATGGCTTCCATTATAAAAGTAAATGCCTGTGTACTTGAATGTGTGAAAATAATATTATTCTCATTTGTTTCCAAATCATAAGAAGCCTTTAAATATGTCATGACCGGTTCTTTATCCTCACTATATCCCGCAGCTAATTGATAGTCAGAAAGGATTCTATCTTTCAAGGCATTTTTTATACTCATAACACACCTACCAAAAGACTTAAAACGTGCAGGGCTACCAACACCTAATCTTACTTTATCTACAACCGGCTCTTTAAAGCCTTTAATGAGAAGGTTTGTGGATAGACTGTACTCATCGTACACTTTAGCGGCTTCTTGTATCTCAACAGATTTCCAAGAATTCAAAAGTGTGTTCCCCAGGTGAGGTAACCCACCATAGAATAATCTATTGATCTGGTTAGGTGGATACATACGCACTACAGATCGTATAGATTTAGGAAGATTTTTATCTCTTACAAACTTCTGTTTATTATCATCCATATTATTCATAATATAGTACCATAAAACATTACCCCCGTCTATAGCAAAAAGTAGGGCAATAGCCGACAAAATGACTTTGATTTTAGTCAAAAATATCCTTGGTTTGCAATCTTTACCGGCTAAGAGAGAGAATTTCAGCGGTTTTGTTGGGGAGGGTTAACAGATGGGTCGGATTAATCCCATTTATCAACTTGGTAGAGAGCGGCCACCAGGGCGCAACTTGGCCGGTCTTCATATTTAGTGCCGACAATATGGCTTTTAATCGGGCCGAATTCTTCCGGCCGGTATTTTACCATATCGGTCAGACTACGATTAATTAAATCCGCCACCTCGGACTCGTTTTTGCCGTGATGCTCGACAAATAAACCCTTGGTCGGTTCAACTGTAGTTTCCACCCAACCCAAACCGGCCCAGGCCTCATCGCCCGGTTTCCGGGCGGTCTCTTGAGCCAAGACCAAATACAATCGCCGACCGTATTCCCGACTGTTCCAATCGACCTTTTCCACCTTGGGGGTAAAACCTTCAGGGATGACCGAAGACAATCTGATTAAATTATAATTGGCAATGCCGGCAGCAAACAGGGCGCTGTCAAAGGCGGACAAAGCGGTACTGCCCTTACCCGTCCCATCGGTAATTATTATTTCCTTTTTCTCCATCTCTTTTAATAAACTAATCTGATAATTAGGCCTCATTATACTATTTTCGAAAAATTTTTCTGGCTATTTTCCCTCGGGTGTGTACAACTGCCGTCGCCGACCGATATTAATGCTCCGAGCGACTCTTTTTGCTATAATGGAAAAATGGAAATAAACGGACAAGTTGCAGTCATCACCGGTGCCGGTAAAGGTTTAGGCCGACTGTTGGCCGAATATTTAAATCAAGCCGGCGCCTCGGTGTTAATTTCCGATATTGGCCAAGAAAACTTAAATCAGACTGCCGAAGAATTAAATTTACCGGCCATCGTGGCTGATGTCAGTCAAGAAGAAGATATAAATAATCTGGCAAATGAAGCCCTGTCACGTTTCGGCCGGATTGATATCTGGATCAACAACGCCGGCATTTGGCTCCCCCGTTTGTCGGTGACTGAATTAAAACCGGCAGCCATCCGCCAAGTCTTTGCCGTCAATGTCTATGGTTCGATTTACGGTACCATTGCCGCTTTAAAACAAATGCAGAAGCAAGAGAGTGGCACAATTATCAATATTATTTCCGTCAGTGCCTTATCCGGCCGACCGCTCTCGGCCGCCTATTCGGCCAGTAAACACGCCGTTAAGGGCTTTACCGACTCTCTGCGGACCGAATTGACCGACAGTCCGATTAAAGTCATCGCCACCTATCCGCCTGGCATGAAGACTGATTTATTTAATGCCGGCCGGCCGGTTGATTTTGCCGAATATCTTGAACCGGAGATTGTCGCCAAAAAGATAGTTGATAATTTAAAACAGAATAAACCGGTCGAAGATTTAATGTTTGACGATTGCGACCGGGAATTACGCGAATAGATTGTCTCCAACCAAAAACCCGCCGGATTACCGGCGGGTTTTTGGTTAAAAAAATTTTAATTAGGAGATAATCGAGCGGCTTTTTCCATTATCGGGATTAAATTTGGATAGTTTTCTTTAAAGACCAAATCTACTGCCAAAGTCCAATCAGGTAGTGGTTGCATTTTAAATCGTGATTGATATTCCAAATCCATTATCAAATCCACGATGCGTTCCTTGACCCAATGAGTGACGGCATATTTCTTTATCAAATTCTCAATCATTAAATGCAGTGATTCGTGGATAACCGTCTTTATCAAAAATTCCGGCGGAATGTTTGATATATTTACAATCATTGAATTAGGTAATTGGTAACTTCCTTGAGTTCCGTACTTGGTTAAACGTACTATAATTTTATCCAACGGGTATGAATCTACCATCTTTTGGTTGATTCTTTTCACCTGCTCACAATTTCCTTTCCAAGATTTTAAAATCGCTTCCGCCGCTATTTGGTAATTTGTTGGGTCGTATTCGGTTTCTACGGCCTTTATTATTGCTTGCTCACTTATATTCTTTACCCCTTTAATTTCAATTGGCAAAAGAAAACGATAATTGTTTTCAATTAACCAAGCTGAGCTCTTTAAAGTTTGGAGAACTCTTTCTATTTCCGATTCAACATTAAACTGAAATTTTATCGAAAGAGCGGGCATGTTTTTGTGAAAATATAGTAAATCTAAAATTATTTAAAACAGACATTTAATATTGGCGGGTTTTTGGTTAGACCAGATTAGCTTACATTCCGGCCTCGCGGAGTTCTTCAATTAGTTTCTTGGTTCGGCGAGACAAACGTTTAGGGGTATTAATGACGACTTTAACCAAGATGTCGCCCCGGCGATTGTCGCCCATTGGCACACCTTTGCCCTTAATCCGCAAAACTTCGCCGAAAGAGATACCTTCCGGAATTTTAACGGTAAGGTGGCCGTCCAAAGTTTCAAGCTTATACTCGGTACCAAGCAAAGCATCGCTTAATTTAATATTTAGATTCATCAAGAGATCATAGCCCTCGCGTCGAAAGACCGGGTGTTTGTCCACATGGATTTTAATATAAAGATCCCCGGGCGAGCCACCGGGAGTCGCTTCGCCCCGACCGGACATTCTAATCATTTCACCACCGACAATTCCGGCCGGGATTTTGATATCTATCTCCTCATTCTTTTTTATCACCCCTTCTCCCTTACAAGCCCGACAGGGTGTTTTTGGTGTTTGACCTCGGCCATGGCAAGTACTACATTCGCGTTTAGTGGTAAACGAGCCAATCAGTGAACGCCTGGTTTCGTGAATCTGGCCACTACCGCCACAGGTGGTACATTTTTCCAAAGACGAACTGGCTTCGGCCCCCGAACCTCGGCAATCATCACATTGACCAACTTTATTAATTAATATTTTCCGAGCCGTACCAAAAACCGCTTCCTTGAAAGAAATTTGAATATCTACCGAAATATCCCGTCCGCGGCGTTGGCCGGCGCGTCCGGCTCCACCAAAGATGTCGCCAAAGATGTCGCCCAAATCAAATTCAAAACCCTGACCGCCGGTTGCCCCGCCAAAGTCAAAATCCCAAGCCCCGCCGGGACGGTTGCCACCGGTCGAATTATTGAAGACATTGCCGTACATATCGTATTCGGCTCGTTTTTTGGCATTACCGAGGACTTGATAGGCTTCGTTTATTTCCTTGAATTTGGCTTCATCACCACCGGTTTTATCGGGATGATATTTATGAGCCAATTTTCGGAAGGCCTTTTTTATGTCTTCCGGCGAGGAGTTTTTGGCCACGCCTAAAATTTTGTAATAGTCCTTGTTCATAGTTCTTAAGCTTAAAGTAATCCTTCAGACTTGGCCCAGCGTACTACTTTTCGTCGGATTTGTCATCCTCTTCGCGATAGTCGGCATCGCGAACTTCACTATCGGTAGTTTGATTGTCGGTTTTTTCACCATTATCCTTGGCCGCCTCCGGTGATTCTGTTGTCTGAGCTTTCATCATTGCTTCGCCAATCTTTTGCATTTCCGTCGACAAGGCGTCAATCGCCGTCTTTATTTCATCGGCATTATCTTTATCCTTAACCGCTTGCAAGGCCTTGATTTTTTCTTCCACTGGTGTTTTGATTTCCGCCGGCACCTTATCCCCCGCCTCCTTAAGGGCTTTGTCGGCGGCGTAGATGATTTGTTCGGCTTGATTGCGAGTTTCGATCAAGGTCTTTTTCTGTTTATCTTCCTCGGCATGAAGTTCGGCCTCTTTTTTCATTTTTTCAATGTCTTCCTTAGACAGACTGGATTGGGCCTCAATCTTAATCGATTGCTCCTTGCCCGAAGCTTTATCACGAGCTTTAACATTTAAAATACCATTAGCGTCCAAATCAAAAGTCACTTCCACTTGTGGCATCCCGCGAGGCGCCGGCGGGATACCGTCTAAGATAAAGCGACCCAGACTCTTATTATCCCCGGCCATTTCTCGTTCGCCTTGGACAATATGGATTTCAACCGAAGTCTGATTGTCGGCGGCCGTCGAAAAGACCTGGCTGTGAGATGCCGGAATAGTGGTATTTTTTTCAATCAATTTAGTGGCCACCCCACCGAGAGTTTCCAGACCGAGCGACAAGGGGGTAACATCAAGCAGTAAAATATCCTTGACATCACCTTGGAAAATACCGGCCTGAACGGCGGCACCGATGGCGACGACTTCATCCGGATTAATCGAACGATTCGGTTCTTTACCAAAGAAGTCGTGAACGGCTTTTTGAATACCCGGCATCCTTGTTTGACCGCCGACTAAAATCACTTCATCAATATCACTGACGGCATAGCCGGAAGCTTCCAAGGCTCGTTTAGTGATATCAATGGAACGACGGATATAATTGTCTGCCAATTCTTCCAATTTGGCTCGCGTCAACTTCAGAAGTAAGTGCTTGGGGCCGTCGGCGTCGGAGGTGATAAAGGGAATATTGATTTCACTTTCGGTAACGGTGGAAAGTTCATGTTTGGCTTTCTCGGCGGCTTCTTTTAGACGCTGAAGGGCCAATTGGTCTTTACTGACATCCAAACCCGATTCTTTCTTGTACTCTTCGGCAATCCACTTAATGATTTCCTGGTCAATATCTTCCCCACCCATATGGGAGTCGCCATCAGTTGATTTGACTTCGATACTTTGTTCGCCCTCTTCCCCCGAACCGATATCCAAAATAGAAACATCAAAGGTTCCACCGCCGAAGTCATAGACCGCCACCTTCTCATCCTTCTTTTTATTCAAACCGTAAGCCAAAGCGGCCGCCGTCGGTTCGTTGATAATTCGGCGGACGCTAAAACCGGCAATTTCACCGGCATCCTTGGTCGCCTTGCGTTGGGAGTCGTCAAAATAGGCCGGAACGGTAATAACCGCCTCTTCAATCTTTTCGCCGATTTGGGCCTCGGCATCTTTCTTTAATTTTTGTAAAATCATCGCTGAAATTTCTTCCGGTCGGGAATGTTTTTCGCCAAATTTAACCTTAACCCCACCATCATCGGCCGCCAGAATGGCAAAAGATACCAAGTCACGATCTTTTTTGATATTGGCATCCTCATATTTATGCCCCATTAAACGTTTAATGCCGGTAATGGTATTTTGCGGATTGGTAATGGCTTGACGTTTAGCCAATAAGCCGACTAAACGTTCGCCGGTTTTACTGACCGAAACAACCGAGGGGGTAGTCCGATTACCTTCGGCATTTTCAATAATTTTCGGCTGGCCACCTTCGATATAGGCCATGGCCGAATTGGTTGTCCCTAAATCTATTCCTAATATTTTAGCCATAATCGTTTAATTGCTTAATTGATAAATATCAACGGTTTATTGTTTAAACATTCCAATTTTCACTTGCGCCGCCCGAATGACTTTGTCGTCAAGTAAGTAGCCGTCTTTGACCACCTCCAGGACAACTTGGTCGTTGTCGGCCGAGTCGGTCGGGATAAAGCCGACTGATTCGTGGTAGACCGGATTAAAAGGCTTGCCCTCGGCCTCGATTCGGGCCAAACCATGTTGTTCCAAAGCGGTGATTAATTGCTGACAGACTCTTTCTATTCCCGTTCGCCAATCAGCCGGGGCCGATGACCAAGACGGATCGGCAAAAGCCAATCGAAAGCTATCAATCACCGACAAAAGATCAACCACGACCGCTTCCGTTCCTAATTTTACAAAACTCTGTTTTCGCTTGTCAAAATCGTTTTGTAAATTTGCATAATCGGCCCGGCTTCGTTGCCAACCGAGTAAATTATCTTGTTTTTCTTTTTGACAAGCGCTTAACTGGGCTTTTAATTTCTTAACTTTGGCCGATAAATCCACTTGCCCGGCGGCGTTATCTTCGTCAATAAACTCTTCAAAAGAAATTTCTTCCCCATTGCCTGGATCGTCTTTATGTTGTTCTCCTTTAGACATAGACAAAGAAAATTATAATACGAAATAAAAAGGTGTCAAATAAAACCCGGGGTAAATTCTCTAGCGAAATGCAATTGCTTTTTTAATTGATAATCTAGGTACTCG
>JBBDJY010000003.1:0-49452 GCA_040879645.1 Minisyncoccota bacterium | reverse complement strand
ATTAAAAATGACAATGTTTTTACTTCAGCCAAATCAACATCAGGATGAAAACGGATACCACCCTTACCCGGGCCTCTTGCATCACTATATAAGACCCGGTACCCATTAAAAATACGTATTTCACCGGAATCCATCTGGACCGGTATGGTAAACGTCACCGTCCGCTTTGGCCTTGAGAGCCCGGTAATGAGTTGTTCAGGGAGTGATTGCTTATGCAATAAATTACTCAAACGTGTCTGACAATCTACGCATAGATTCTTATCTTCTTTTTTTTGATATTCCATATAGATATGATTAATTATTATTTCTAATGAAAGAGCCAATATAATATTTTTTTGGTTCTTTCGGTTAATTTTCTTGCTTCATATGAAAGGAATAATGATCGGTTGATTCTCGTTGCTGTCGGATACGGATAGACCTTCTTCAAAAATGCCGATATCTTTAGGTTATTAACTTGCGCCAGCATCAGTTCTTGAGTCAATTCCCCCGCATTGTGAGCAATCATCGTTCCACCCAAGACTCGATCTTTTTTAGATACATACACTTTCAATAGGCCGACTCTACGATTATCGGTAATGGCCCGATCGTCTTCAGTAATATTTTTTGTAATTATCTGATAGAAAATATTTTGTTTATCCAGCTCCGATTCACTCAAACCAAACGTGGCAATTTCCGGATCGGTGTAGGTTACCCAGGCCATGATGTCGGTAGAAAGTTTTTTCTTCAAAAAGAAAGGAGTAAAAAAGTTTCGGATAATCACGCTTGCGTGTAATTCGGCCGCATGAGTAAACATATGCTGTCCAATAACATCGCCAATTGCAGACACCTGCTTGTTTGTTGTCTGCAAATACTGATCAACCTTCACCGCCCCCCTCTTGTCTACCTCGATACCGGCTTTTGCCAGATTAAGAGAGTCAGTATTAAATTCTCTTCCGACGGATGTAAGCAAAGTATCAAATGTTACCTGTCTCTCCTCTAAGGTATCTAGATGAGAAATGACAAGCGTTTGATCATCCTTAACCCGTATTGGTTTATACTTTTCATAAATCTGAATTCCTGATTGTTCTAAAGTCTGTCGTAAGATTAAAGCCACTTCCGGATCTTCTTTACCAAGAAATACGTTACCAATAATAGAGACCTCGACACCAAGCAGGGCAAAAGCCTGCCCTAACTCAACACCGATTGGCCCGGCACCGATAATAGCCATTTTTCGAGGAAGGCGCTCGAGAGAAAAAATATTTTCATTCGTATAAACCGTCTTAACCTGTTCCAGGCCGGGTAAATCAAGCGCACGAGGACGAGAGCCGGTCGCGATGACAATCTTTTTGGCCGTGTATTCTTCCTCGCCTACCAAAACTGTCTGCGGACCGGTAAAACGCGCGGACCCCAAGGCAACATCCATCCCTTTATCTCGAAAATGTGAGGCATTTTCATGCTCTCGAATAATATCTTGACGAGAACGGACATAGTCCATCACAGCTTTCAAATCAACATCACCGTGAACATCGAGACCAAACTCGCGCGACGCTCGAGCCTCTGACACCTGGCGAGCGGCGTGAATAAACGCCTTTGACGGGACACAGCCAAAATTCAAACAATCACCCCCGATCGACTGGTCTGACTTGTCGATTAAGAGCACCTTGAAACCGGCGGTGTTCATAAAGCCGGCCACATTAAGACCACCCGAACCGGCGCCAATCACAATAATGTCGTAATCTTTTTTTATATTAGATTCGTTTTTCATATTTTTTACCAATTACTATTAATAGACCAATACCAATAAGACCTATTACAACATTAGCAAAAGAAAAGGTCGTCAGTGAGTTACCAAGATAGACAAACATAAACGTGCCCGGAATCATTCCAAAAAATGAACCGATAAAGTAATCCCTCGTGCGAATACCGGTAACCCCCAAAAGAAAATTGAGCGCATTAAACGGGAATAAGGGAATTAGTCGCAAGGCGGCAACCGTAGCAATACCCTTTCGCTTAATTTTTTCGTTAAATTCCATAATTCGTGGATAGCGAGGTAATATTTTCTCGTACACATAGCGACTGAATAAATATCGTGAAAGTAAAAAAGCCAGGAGCGCCCCTAAGGTATTACCAATAATAGAAACAATAGTACCCCATAAATTACCGAAGATAGAACCCGATAATAATGTCAGAGGCGTACCCGGAAAACCAATCGATGGTGTAATAATCTTCAAAAAAATAATAATAAAGCTGACAAAAAATGGTCGGCTCAAACCAATTTCTCGTATCGTTTGCAACCAATGAATAATATCTTGACGAAAAACAATAGCCAGCACCGCAAATAGGATAATAAAACCAGCCAATATTGTTTTTTTATATGAAAATATTGTCATCTGTTCATATGTTATACACAAGTGTTTCTTTTGTCAAATTTTATATCCTGATATACTAAAAATATTGATTATTAGTTAGCCTTAAACACTATGGAAATAATACTACTTGTCGGACGCATCATTTTTGGAGGATTTTTCTTCATGATGGGAATGATGCACTTTAAAAACTTAAAAGATATGACCGCGTACGCAACATCCAAAGGTACTCCCGCCCCAGCGCTTGCTGTGGCCGGATCCGGCCTCCTGATGCTTCTTGGTGGTCTTGGCGTTATCTTGGGTGCCTATGTGAATATCTCACTTTTGCTTATTGCCATCTTTTTATTTTTCGTCACTCCTAAAATGCATCCGTTTTGGAAAGAAACTGATCCAAAAGTAAAAATGATGGAGATGCAACAATTCTTGAAGAATATGGCGCTCTTTGGCGCAACGCTTGCACTTTTGGCGCTATCATCAGGCTGGGCATTTAGTCTTAATTTTTAACTCAATATGGATATATTTACACAAGTAGCAAACCCGCCGGCCAGCCGGCAGGAAGCAGAAAATAAAACACCTGGAAACCCCATTATTCTTGTTCATGGCTCCTGGGGATCGTCCGTTATGTGGATGGACTATACTCAGTTCCTCTCAGATAAAGGATGGGATGTATATGCGCTTGATCTGCGTGGTCACGGCAAAAGTGGTGGAGATGTTGAGGGAGCAACGATGGAAGATTACGCCAATGATGTGGCACAAGTTGTATCCGATCACGGACTCTCCAAGCCGATCGTGATTGGCCACTCTATGGGCGGCCTCGTCGCGCTTATGTACGCACGAGATCACGAAACAAACGCGGTGGGGGCGATTGAACCAAGCCCTTCCAAAGAAGTCCAAGGTAAAGGTGAAGAGAAACAATACCCGGAAAGCTACTCACCGATGGATGCCGGTATGCCCACTGATCCGATGGAAGTTATGAAAGCCCTTCCCGATATTCCGCAGGAAAAACTGATGAAAATGAAAGAAATGCTTGGACAGGAAAGCGGAGTTGCCCGAAGTGAGCGAAAGCTCGGCATTTCAGTACCAAAAGACAAGCTCTCAATGCCGGTATTGTTTGTTGGCAGTGAATTAGGCGAATCGGTACCGTTTGGTATTGGTATTAAAACCGCACAAAAGATGGCTGATTACTACGAGAAAGAGGTTATTGAAATTAAAGGCGCCACCCATCCCGGCATCTTGATCGGCAAACACGCTATGGATGCAGTAGAGCAGATTGAAAAGTGGCTCGGAGAAAACGTCTGATATGTATAATCCGCAGCACTGTACAGTGATTTGGCCCCTACCTACCGGCAGGCAAGCGCCATGATCACTCTCACTTGTTGGCTGCCGGACTAGGATTCGAACCTAGATAAACGGATCCAGAATCCGTTGTCCTACCATTAGACGATCCGGCAATTTTTGTTATTTTTATTAAATATTTAGATATTCAAACTACGGAATAAAACAATCCCTCATTTTACTCCCAATACCTATACCTTACTAAAATAAGGGTTAAATTCAAGGGTTGGTTGATTGTCGCTATTTACCGCTTAAAGCGCCGAATTTTGGCGCGTAGAATTCGGGTTCACGACGGTAATAAAGATAAAGACCGGCGGCGCTCGCACCCAAAAGATTAAAGATTAAATCCAAGCCGGTATTGTAATAACCACCAACATTGGTATCGGGGATGGCCAAGACGGCGATAAATTCAACAATCTCATTTAGAGCACCCAGGCCAATACCGGCCATAATTACAATAAATAACAAGACCGGCTGATTTACTCGGCCGGTAAGATGTGAACGCAACAGATGATAAACGACCAAGGTTGCCACGGCAAAACCAAAAAAGTGCACGATTTGGTCGTATTTAAATAAAATCAATTCATTACCCCAATCAAAGACCGGCCAAAGAACCAAAGCATACAAAACTTCTCCGCCAATTTTAATCCCCCCGCCGGCCATATGAAGAAAACCCCAAAGGGCAAGTCCCCAGATAATAAGCGGATCAAAATGTGAACGATTGATGGTTAAGGTAATCAAACCGGCAAAAAAGATGAGGACTAGCGTGTATAGAATAAATTCATAATTACCTTGAGCGATAAACCAAACAGAGAAACCAAGAATGTAGAGTAAAGTGAAAACAATGGCCGGTAAATATTTTTTTAATTCATTCATCTGTTTATTATTATTTAATAAAAATTAACTTTTACGCTTTTTATTTCGCTTGGTTATCGCCGCCTTCACAAAAGCCAAAAATAACGGTTGAGGCGTTAGTGGTCGCGAACTGAATTCGGGATGGAATTGGGTACCGACAAAAAACGGATGGACTTTTTCCGGTAATTCCATAATTTCCATCAACCGGCCATCGGGCGACCGACCGGAGAACACCAACCCTTTATCCTCCAATATTTCAATGTATTGCGGATTGACTTCGTAACGATGACGATGACGCTCGCTCACAATCTCAGTCTTGTAAGCCCGATAGGCCAGTGTCCCCTTTTTAATCTTGGCCGGATAGGCACCAAGACGCATCGTTCCGCCATATTGATTTTCTTTCAGTAAGCGTTTTTGCTCGGGCATAACTCCGATAAGCAATTCGGTCGCGGCCGGGTCAATTTCTTCGGTCGTCGCTTTTTTAAGGCCAACGACATTACGGGCGAATTCCACCGTGGCCAATTGCAAACCGTAACAAATGCCGAAAAACGGAATCTTGTTCTTCCTCGCATATTCAATCACCCGCAACTTGCCGTCAATGCCGGTCTTCCCGAAACCACCGGGCACCAAAATACCGTCATAACGGGCCAAGTCGGTTAATTTTTTCTTGCCGACACCATTTTCAAATTCTTGAGAATGGCGATAATGGACTTTGACTTTAACCCCGGCCCAGACACCGGCGACTTTCAGGGCTTCAATCACCGAGATATAAACATCAGACAAAACAAAATCGCCGGAATTAAAATACTTGCCAACAATGGCAATATTGACTTCGGTCCGGCCATTTCGCGCTTTGGTGGCAAAACGTTTCCAAGTGGTCAGATTGGCCGGCCGGCGCTTTAAGTTCAAAATACTTGTCAAAATATCTCCCAAACTATCTTTTTCAAAGTTAAGTGGAACATCATAAATCGAATCAACATCGGGAGCGGAAATGACCGCTTCGGGTGAAATATTGCAAAAAGTGGAGATTTTTTGCTTGCGCTTTTTGTCCAGCGCCATTTCACTGCGAGCGATAATGATATCGGCTTGCAAGCCAACACTGTTTAAGGTCCGCGAAGCATATTGCGTCGGCTTGGTCTTCATTTCGCCGATTTTAGATGGCACCGGTAAGAAACTGACCATCACAATGGCGACATCGTTCGGTTTGGCGATCTTCATCATCCGTGCCGCTTCCAAAAAAATAATGTTTTGGTATTCGCCAATCGTGCCGCCAATTTCAATCACCGTCACATCGGCTTTGGCTTCATTGGCGGCCTTATTGATCCGCCGGATAACCTCTTTGGGAATATCCGGCACCACCTCGACATTTTTACCGCCATAGTCCAGATTGCGTTCCCGCCGGATAACTTCCTGATAGACCCGGCCGGTCGTCATATAGTTAATCCGCGACAAGTCAATATCCAAGAAGCGTTCGTAATTACCCATATCCTGATCGCATTCATCGCCGTCATTTAAGACGAAGACTTCGCCATGTTCAGTCGGATTCATCGTCCCGGCATCAACATTGATATAGGGGTCGATTTTTAAGGCCGTAACTTTAAGGCCTCTGGCTTGCATTAATTTAGCGATGGACGATGTTGTCACGCCTTTACCGACGCCTGACATCACTCCACCGGTAACAAAAATATATTTTGGACTCTTCGCCATTCTGATTTTTCCCGTTAATCGGGGCTTAAAAACTGGACCGCTAAACTTTCAAATACTTCCTGGCGGCCAAGAAACTGGAAATCACTCCCAGTACTATACCAGAAAGAAGGAGGGTAAGGAAAATTTGGGCAAAATTGTCGAGAAAATAAGGGACAAGATTAACTCCGCCATAGACGCCGGCGGTGGCATTACGCACCCAGACCACGCTCGGATAAAGGAGACTGGTGGCGATAAAGGCCGAGATTAGACCGGCAATCACTCCCTGGACCATAAACGGACCGCGAATATAGGAATTGGCGGCTCCAACCAGACGCATGACCGAGATTTCTTCGCGTGAGACATAAATCGCCAAAGAAATAGTGGTAAAAGTCACTAAAATAGACAGGGCGATAAGCAAACTGCTGACGGTTAAACTGATTGTCCGGCTGGTATCGATTACCCCGAGCAATTTATCAATAATATCACGCTTAAAACTCACTTGGTCAATAATCGGTTCACTAAATATTTGGCTATCACTGTGACTGTCTAAAAAGCGGGCAATGACCTCATACTGCGACGGATTGGTGGCCAAAACACTTAACCGAGCACCAAAAGGATTGCCAACTTCATTGAGCGACTGGATTAACAAAGAATTATCTTGATGGCGTTGTTCAAAATTCCGCAACTCTTCGGCCCGAGAAGTATAGATAACGCTTCGAACTTCGGGTAATTCTTCCAAGGCCACTTGCAAGGCCCTAATTTCGACTTCCGGGGCATCGGCTTTGAAGGTAACACTGATATCCACTCGATCTTCCAAATTAGTCAGCGTTGACTCCAAGAAAGCCGAGGAAAGCATCAACATGCCAATGACAAATAAAGTGACCGTCAGGACCAAAACCGAAGAGACAGAAACATAACCACTACGCCAAAAGCCGATAAAGCCGGCACGAATTATTCTTTTAGTAGTTATCCACATCATATAATATATCGTCCCTCTTTATTATCTCTGGAAATGCGTCCGTTTTCAAGGGTGACGACTCGCTTACTCAAGGAATCAATCACTCCTTTGTTGTGCGTCGTTAAAATAACCGTTGTGCCCAAATCATTAATTTTCTTGAAAATCTGAATAATCTCATGGGTATTGAGCGGGTCTAAATTGCCGGTCGGTTCGTCGGCGATTAAGAGTTCAGGCTGATTGACAATCGCCCGGCCAATAGCAATCCGCTGGCGTTCGCCGCCGGACAATTCAAAGGGAAAATGCCACATTTTATTACCCAAACCGATCAATTCCAAAACATGGGGCACGTCGGAAGCGATTTCATCATCGGTCCGACCGGCCGCCTCCATGGTGAAGGCGATATTTTCATAAGCGGTCTTATTGGGTAAAAGCCGAAAATCCTGAAAAACACTGCCAATTCGCCGGCGTAAATGCGGTACCTGATTTTTGGGTAAAGCATGAACATTAACCGACTCAAAAAAAACCGAGCCGGTCGTTGGCCGTTCTTCGGCTAAAATCATTTTGAGTAAAGTCGATTTACCGGCCCCGGAATGACCGACAATAGAAACAAATTCGCCCGGTTCAATCGTCAAACTGACATCGTCTAAAGCGACAGAATTATCAAAATAGATTTTAGAAACTTTGTCGAAATATATCATTATAATTTGGCTTCAGCTTCAATAAAAGGGTCTAATTCTCCGTCTAAAACTTTGTCCACCTCGCGCGATTCCACTTCGGTCCGATGATCTTTAACCAGTTTATAGGGATGAAGGACATACGATCTGATTTGACTGCCCCATTCATTGTCGGTCGTTTTACTGATGTAAAGATTTTTCTCTTTGGCCATCGTCTCTTCCTCCCGCCGCCGGTAAATCTTGCCTTCCAAGACCAGCATCGCTTTATCGCGATTGGCTTTTTGCGTTCGTTCGGAATCGGCGTGAGCGGATAAGCCGGTCGGGGTATGAATTAAGCGCACCGCCGTCTCTCGCTTATTAACATTTTGCCCCCCGGGACCGGAGGAACGGGAAAATTCCACCTCAATCTCATCTTCCGGAATTTCGACCATACCGACTCGGGCAAATTGGGGAATCACTTCCACTAAAGCAAAAGAGGTATGACGAAGTTTTTTGGCATTAAAGGGCGAGATGCGCACCAAGCGATGAACGCCTGATTCGTTTTTCAGTATACCATAACTGCCCTTGCCTTCAATCAAAAAAGTAATATTACGGAAACCGCCGAAATCGTTTTCATTCTTATGACTAACCGACAAAGTCCAACCTTGCTTGTCGGCATAATGCGAATACATAGTAAAAAGCATTTGAGCAAAATCCTCGGCATCGGTCCCACCGGCCCCACCAAAAATAGTGATAATGGCATTACTTTTATCGTATTTATTCTCACCGGCCAATTCATCCTTCAACTGATTGTGTTCTTTAACGACAGCCTGAGCCTTATCTTTATCTTGCCAGAAATCAGGCGCCTGCATCTGCTTTTCCAAATCATCTATTTGTTTTTGAATATCTTCACTCATTTGGCTAATGATAGCAAAGGGTGAGACAGCCAGCAATTGGCGACATTTCTTCTTTTGTGTTTTAATTAAAATTACCGATACTTACCATCAAACAAAAAATCCGCCCTTGATTGATACAGATTTAATCTCGCATTTAATTGACTTTTTTGGCTTGATTTTGGAGTGTCTATTGTACTTCGCTCGAACCTATTTTATCAAAAATACCGAATGACCTGCCACGCGCCGCGCGCTGGTCGGCGTGTCCAAACGCACCCTTTTTTCTTTTAGTGCACTACAAAGTTGTTTGGCGTCTTCAAAAGTGACAGTTATAAATCCAAGACTGGCGGGCTCTGTAAGATTTTGTGTACGATCATCAATTAAAATAGTTTCTTTCGGCGCCACATTTTTAAATTTTTCCATCAGTTGTTGTATCATTCCACCATCAGACTTCACTGTTCCAATTTCGTAAGAGAATAATCCATCATCAAACCAGTCAAGAAAATTATATTTCTTTTGCAGATAAGCAACGCGCTCCGGCGTATTATTTGAAAGATACGCAAGTTTATATTTTGACCGCAACTGCGCAAGTAATTCCTGCATTCCAGGGAGTGGAGCGTATTGGTCGAACCAAATTGTCTCCAAATCATCCCCATCAGGAGGAATAGCCAGTTGGCTTTTTACTATTTCCCAGTAATCTGCCGCCGAAATCTCACTGCGACGATATTTTAGCGCGTGCAGGCCATCAACTGCCGCTACGACTTGTTCTCGCGCTATTCCTAATTTCTCCGAAAGCAAATCTATAAACGCCTGCTTTCCTTTGGAAAAAACCGTGCCGCCCAAATCAAAAATAATAAGTTTTATTTCACTTGTCATATATGTATTTTAACATGTAAAATATACACATGAAAACAGCACTCATCCTCATCGACTCCATCAACGAGATTGTCGATGAGGACGGAAAGTTCGCCGGCAAGGATTATCTCCGGCCTTTATGAAAACGCATAACGTTCTCGAATTTTTGATAAAGTAAGTTCGAGCGAAATTGTAAAGACACTCCAGTTTTGTAGAAAAAGATACAAAATACCCGAGAGCGTGGGGTACACGAAACATGTCCCACCTTACGGCTTCTTCAAAACATAAATCTCTAATTCTGGAGCCACCTCTCGGGATTGAACCGAGGACCTATCGCTTACGAAGCGATCGCTCTACCAACTGAGCTAAGGTGGCCTAAAAGATAACTTTTGGAGCCGAAGGGGAGAATCGAACTCCCGACCTCCATCTTACCAAGATGGCGTTCTACCACTGAACTACCCCGGCGTTATTTTTATCAACAACCGGCTTTCTCCAACAACTAATAGGATACTAATACATTAGAGAGTTTTTTTCAATTAAAAATCAAGTAGCAAAGACTACTCATCAATGCGGATGGCTTTACCGTTAACCAAGGCATCGGTTATCTTTTGATAGGCCATTGTCAAAATCCGTTGAAAAGTACTTTGAGAAGTTTTCATTTTTTCCGCCGCCGCACCTTGATCCAATCCCTCAATATTTTTAAGACGCAGAGCTTCCATTTCTTCCAAAGACAAATCTACCTCGGACAATAACCGTAAGGGAATACCTCGAGGTTTAAAGTATCTTGCCGACGGTCGAAAATTAATTTGTCGATATAATCTTGGTCTGGGCATATTAAAGATTATGACATAAACAAGGCCGCCCCTAAAGAGCGGCTTTGTCCGAGGGTTATCCTTCCTTTTCCAAATCGGCAATTGCCGTAGCAATATCTTTCTCTTCTTCTTTCAATAAGGCTAACTGTTCTAATCGAGACAATTGGTTCGCCCAATTGCCATTATTAAAACAGAAACCTCGACCGCGACCAAGATGATACCGACCTCTCGGCCGGGGTAGATTGCCAAAGCAAGAACCTAATCCCCTGCCAGTCATCGGACCTTGTCCCAAAGGTCCGGTTCCATCGTTTATAGGCATAAGTAAATAAGTTAAGGCATTGATAATTCGACCTTTTGTTATGAGTATATACCCATAACTATTAACCGTCAAGTAATTTTTATTTTGCGGTCAAAAAACAAAAACCGACCATTGGTCGGTTTTTTCTGGCGCGGCCGACCGGACTTGAACCGGCAACCTCCCGCGTGACAGGCGGGTGCTACTAACCAAATTGAGCTACGGCCGCATTATTTCTATATTTTAAGAATTTATCAAAAACCTTCTTCTTCTTTAAATATAACTGACTTGCATCATTATACATAATTTCATAAATTTTCAAAGCGTCCGTGGTACTAAAGCTCAATCTAAAACAATTTCTGTTTTTGGTCCAAAAATGTGCCGGCGGCAGGACTTGAACCTGCGGCCTAGAGCTTATGATGCTCCCGCTCTAACCAACTGAGCTACGCCGGCGGATACTTAAAATTATCCACAAAAAAGGCCTTTTTGCAAGGTTAAATTAATTATTTTCATCAGCAAATTTTTGAAAATATTCTATTGAACCTAATATTCTTCGACGTAAATTTGTACCAGATTTAACCTTAATTCTTATAGTGCCATAATGTTCTGCAAAATTTGGATAAACTTTTTTACTGATTGATTTAATAAAACTGGTTTTGGTAAATTGAGAATCTTTCACTTTTAATTCACTTATCCAAAATTGTTTAACGACTTTCTCTCTTTTTTTATGACTACTGTTTATACTTATTCTTAATATTAAATTCTCTCGGTTAACTCCACATACACGATTAAGAAATATTATCATAAACTTGATCATTCTTGGATCGTTATTTGTAAATCCCCATTCCTCACTTCCTTTTTTATATCCTTCGCCCCAATACAATCCCAAAGCGACCATCATAATATTTCTATCATCTAATTTACCGACATCTTGCGCTCCTAATTTATTATAAAAATCTAAATCAATAAATCTTTTTTGCCTCTTTCTTTCAGCTGCTAACAATAAGGCCTTGGTGCCAGCCGACCTTCTCTTTTCCTCTAAGTGTTTTAAATGTTTGTCCGATAAAGATATATCACGACACCACCCACTGACAGTACTTTTACTAACTCCAAGAATTGACGCTATTTCTTTTATACTTAAGCCGGAAAGTCTTAATTTTAAGGATTTGTGTTTTTCAATAATTTTAGCCATAAAATTTAATTAATCACTTTATTTAGGTAATAGTATAATATAAACTGATTCTTTTTTGAAACCCTCTTGCAAATAATAATAATAGAAGGTATGCTGATGATAGTTGAGTCATCGCGGAGTGGAGGAGTGGTACCTCGGGAGGCTCAAATTGGGCTCATTAGGCGGTAACGCCTAATGGAATACTTGTCAAATTCGGTGAAACCTTCTTTGTTTATTATTAAACAAATGGCAATACCGAGCCAAGCCCCTCCCCAGTTTTAGAATTAGAAAATTCTAAAACATAAAACTGGGGAGGGGAAGGTGTAGAGACTAGACGGCAGGCCCCCTCCGCTCGCGAGCGGAGGGGTGAAGGTATAGTCCAGACTACAAATCGCCAATTGGCGAGGCGGTGAAAACCGTAGTTAGTAAGCATAACCTCCAGGCACCGGTTCGAGTCCGGTCTCCGCAACCAGAAAGCAAAATACCGTCCAATCGTAAATTAAAATTTACGGCTGGGCGGTATTTTGCGTTACGGTCTTTAAATAAAGTAAAACTCCTCAAACACCCGTTTAAAGAGCCCAATCACCCGCCGGGCCTCATGATGGCTTAATTGGTAACTCGCTTCATGAGCAATGGCATTACGCGCCTTATGCGCTTCCCAAGCGTCTTGGAGAGTCAAAAAATCACTCGGCTCAATTGTCTTTAACCGTTCCCCCAGATTATTCCCCGGATAACCCATCCGACTGACCAATTTATCAAGCATGACATCGGCTTCAATAATCGCCAATTTCCAGTCGGAAGGATTGTCCAATTCCAAGTAAGCAAGGATTTTCTCCCAGTCGGCATTCTTTTTGACACTGACTTGACCGGCATTTTTCAGCGCTTCGGCCATCTCGCGACCATCTTCGCGGTTAAATAAATACAAACGAAGATTTAAATAGAAAAGCCATCCGGCCAATAAAAAAGCCAAAAGCGCCCAAAAAATGATCAGCCAAAGCATCTTTTCGGACTGACGAAAAGCATTCACCCAATTAAAGACGGCAAGCAAGCCGGAATAAAGTTGGTAGAATAAATAATCCAGATTTAAGGTCATAGTTTATTTTTTCTCTTGATTGGCGGTAATGTCTTCAACCAAACGACCAAGATCAAATAAAGTGTCTTCACGAAAATGCGGAGCGATAAATTGGACGGAAAGCGGTAAGCCGGCCTCAGTTTTTCCCGACGGTACGGCCATCGCCGGCAAGCCGGCTAAATTGGCCGGCACGGTAAAAATATCTTCCAAATACATCTGCAAGGGATCAGCCGTCTTCTCACCAAGCGGAAAAGCCGGCGTTGGCGCCGTTGGCGTCAAGACGGCATCAATACCGGAAGCGAAAGCCTCTTCATAGTCACGGCGAATCAGGCCACGGACACCGGCCGCCTTGGCGTAATAGGCATCATAATAACCGGCGGAAAGGACATAGGTACCGAGTAAAATTCGCCGTCTGACTTCAGTGCCAAAACCGGCTTGGCGAGTTTTTAAATAGTCGGCCAAAAGATTGTCGCCATCGACTTTCAAGCCGTATTTTACTCCGTCAAAACGGGCCAGATTGGAAGAAACTTCGGCCGGCATAATAATATAGTAACTGGCTAAAGCGTATTTAATATGAGGCAATTCAATTTCTCGGATATCACAACCGGCGGCGGTTAAATCCTTAACCGTCTGCCGAAAATTATCATTCACCGCCGGATCAAGGCCGGCGGCCAAAAAACCTTCGGGAATACCGATGGTTCGGCCGGTTTTCTTGGCCGGCGACGGATAATCAGCAGTGGTTGAATCCAAATCATCCCGACCAACCATCGTTCGAAAAATAACTTCGGCATCAAGAACCGTCTGACTTATCGGACCGATTTGATCCAAAGACGAAGCCATCGCCATCAAGCCGTAACGAGAAACGGCGCCGTAGGTTGGTTTTAAGCCGACAACACCGCAAAAGCCGGCCGGTTGACGAATAGAACCGCCGGTATCGGAACCCAAAGCGGCCAAAGCCGCACCGGCGGCCACCGCCGCCGCCGAGCCGCCGGAAGAGCCGCCGGGGACTCGTGACTGATCGTGAGGATTCCTGGTCGGTCCAAAAGCCGAAGTCTCGGTTGAACTGCCCATGGCAAATTCATCCATATTGGTCCGACCGACAAAAATCGCACCGGCCTCTTTCAATTTGGTAATTACCGTCGCTTCGTAAGGCGCTTGATAATTGGCAAGCATCCGTGAACCGGCCGAAGCTTGCCGACCCTTAATCAAAATATTGTCTTTGACCGCCAAGGGGATGCCAGCCAGCGGTTTATCCGACCGAGCAACACCGGAACGGTCCATCTCATCGGCCTGATCCAAACAATCGGCAAACAATTCCAAATAACAATGGAGGTTATCATTAACCGCTTTGGCTTTGGTTAAATAAGCCTCGGTTAATTCTCGGGCCGAAATCTCACCACCGGCCAAAGCCGCCCGGGCCGAAGCGATGGTCATTTTTTCCAAATCAAGAGCCATTGGTTAAAATCTTTTTCACTTTGATAAAATTATTCTCGGTCGCCGGCGCCGCCTTAAGCAAATCGGCCGAATACCGGCCGGCCGGATGGGGCGCGCCGTCCTCTCGCCAAACATTAGTCCGCGGGGCGGTGGAGAGATCAAGATCATCCGGTACGGCCACTTTCTCCAATTCGGACACATAGGCAAGGATATTTTCCAAATCGCCACCCAATTTAACCGCCTCGTCATCGGGTAATTCCATCCGAGCCAAAGCGGCCAATTGTTTAATATCTTCTTTAGAAATCATAGGTCAATATTATCACATTAAACGACCAAAAGAGAGTACCTCTTTTTTCAGACCAACTACCAATATCCGGAATCTAAAAAGCCGGAAAAACTAATCTTAACCGACCAAACGGCGAAAGTCTTTTTCATTAATAATTTTAACCCCTAATTCTTCAGCCTGATTATACTTACGGCCCGGCGACTCCCCCACTATCAAGTAATCGGTGGTAGCCGAAACCGCCGAGGCAATACGCGCACCCCGCTCGCGGGCTAATTTTTTGGCCTCGGGACGGGTTAAGGACGGTAAAGTGCCGGTAAAAACCAGCGTCCGACCGGTAAGCGGCCCGGTGGTGTGGATCGGCCGCTTGCCAACGGTAATTTTAACTTCCCCCACCAATTTATCAACCAACTTGAGATTATCCTTCTCCCGAAAAAAATCAAAAACCGAGGCCGCGACAATCGGGCCGACCCCCGACAAATCATTTAATTCTTCTTTTGAGGCCTGGCGCAGACGATCCAAAGTCCGAAAATGACGAGCCAAATCCCGCGCCGTTTCTTCGCCGACATTGGGGATGGACAAGGATACCAAAAAACGACCCAAACTAACCTTACGCGCCTTGGTGATTGCCGCTAATAAATTATCCGCCGACTTCTCTGCCAAACGAGGCAATTTCAACAAATCGCCTTTTTCCAAAGTAAAAATATCGGCAAAATCGGCTAATAAATGATGTTCCAACAATAAATCAATGATTTTCGGCCCCAAGCCGGGAATATCAAACGCTCCCTTAGAAACAAAATGATGAAACCGCCGCTTTAGTTGGACAAAAGACCGGCGATTGACGCAACGATAGGCGGCCTGACCGGGAATGCGTTCAATCGGTCCGCCACAGGCCTCAAGCTGAGCAGGAAAAGTAAAAGACCGAGATTTAGCCGGACGCAAATCTTTAATAACGGAAATAATATCGGGAATAATATCGCCGGCTTTTTGGATAATGACCGTATCACCAATGCGGACATCCAATCGCTTAATCTCGTCTTCATTATGCAAAGTCGCTCGCGAGACGGTCGAGCCGGCCAAAAGGACCGGCCGCAACTTAGCTACCGGCGTAATCACTCCGGTCCGACCGACCTGTAAACTTATATCTTCCACTACCGTTGTCGCCTGTTCGGCCGGAAACTTAAAAGCGATGGCAAAGCGGGGCGCTTTGCCGGTATAGCCCAAACGCTCTTGGAAGGCCCGTTCATTGACCTTAATAACCACACCATCAACACCAAAGGGAAGTTGCGGAGCTTTGGTTTGCCATTTTTGCCAATAGGCGATCACCTCATCAATATTCCGACAAAGGATAAATTCTTGATTAACTTTAAAACCCAAAGCGGAAAGTTTTTTTAATTCGTCATACTGCGTCGCCGGTAAATCCTCCGCCGACCAAGCCAAGTCGTAGATAAAGCTATCCAGCGGGCGTTCGGCCACCAGTTTCGGATCCAACTGACGAACCGTGCCGGCGGCCAAATTGCGCGGATTGGCATAAAGCGCTTCGCCGGCCCGTTCCCGTTTTTTATTCAATTCGGCAAAATCTTTTTTGCTCAACCAGATTTCCCCCTCCGCCACCACGCTAATCGGCCGTTTAAGTTTTAAGGGAATAGAGGGAATGGTCCGGATATTTACGGTCACATCTTCACCGGTCGTGCCATCACCACGCGTCGCCGCTTGCGTCAAAAGACCTTGTTCGTAAGTCAAAACAATCTTGAAACCGTCAATCTTTAATTCACAAGTATAGGTCGGGTTTGTATCGGAAAGCAGTCGCCTGATCCGGGCATCAAATTCGCGCATTTCTGCCGGTGAAAAAACATCGTTAAAAGACCATTGAGACACCCAATGCCGGACTTTTTTAAACTTGGCCAGTGGCCGGCCGGCCACTCTCTGGGTCGGCGAATCCGGCGTGATTAAATCGGGAAAAATGGCCTCCAGATCGGCCAATTCTTTTTTTAACGAATCCAAAGCCGCCTCCGGCATCCCGACTTCGTCCAAGACATGGTAAAGATAGCGTTCACGATCAATCACCGCCCGCAATTTACCAATGCGTTTTTTGGCCTCACTTTTACTGATTTTACCGCTAGGCATAGCTATATCCTAGCATAAATAGACTTAATCTGAAGTCGAGGTGATAGAGCTACGAACACGGTAAACCAAACGAGAATTATCCGGAGCAGGACAAACAGACCCGGTACCAAGATTAAAACCATCAACAACTATTAATTTACCATCACTCTCAGATATTAATTGGGCATTAGCGCAAGAGCCACTGACAAAAAACAAAGGAAAGTAATCATCTTGATTAGAATAATTATCCCCACCCTCAATGCAATTAAAATCAAAATCATCTTCAGCCCCAATACCGGTAAAGATGCCCTCATTAGCCCAATATTGCAGACATTCATAACCGGAATCAGCGGCATAAAAAGCCACTTGCGAGTCTCTGGCCACGATAGAAAGAATTATCTGCTTAGTAATAATATTACTTAAAACTAAACCGACAGCAAGAACAACGGTAGTTACCAATACCGAGTAAAGAAGAACAAATCCGGCTTTATTTTGTTTTCTACTCCTAATCATAATTATTCGGCATTTCTAAATAGTAAAGTTGAAATACTTGTCTCTCTGGCAGTACCCAAATAAGACCAGAAAACCGTTGATGTCACCCTAACGCCCGCATTCGGATTCCAAGGATCATCAATATTTTGAATTTCAGTAAATATTTGCCGGGAAAACATTGATGCTCGGCCGGAAGTATAATTATACTCTCCGGTGGCAGAATTATATAACAACGGGCCACGATTTCCGGTTTGCAAGTCTGCTCCGTCACTATCTTGCCAAGTAATAGAACAACCATCTTCACAACTAAAACTGGTCCACCACTTACCCTCATAATTACGATGGTCAATCGCTAACTCTAGTCCTTCTTGAGCCAGATAAAAAGCAATTACTTGGTTCTTAGCAAAAATACCATCGGCAATTGCCCGAGAAAATAAGGTCATTGGTCCGATAACCGCAATTATTAAAATAGTTATGGCAACAAAAGTCTCAATCAGACTGAATCCTTCTTTTCTTTCTTTATTATCCATATTATTCTTGAACATACCTCTTAGAAACTACCGTCTGTAAACTAAATTCAGTTGAATCTCCTAAAAAACTTTCTGCTTCTCCTTGTAAGACTATCTGTACTTTTTGATGAAAAGATTCTTCGCCTTGAACATTAAAATTTAGACGCTTAATAGTAATACTGGCTTGATCGGTTAAAATTCCTTCTTCATCATTTTCAACGACTAAATTTCCATTCTTTAACTTATATTCTACCTTATTACCATCTAAATTAGTAAACTCAATACAATGGCCACCTTCTTGCGGACCACCACAAACTTCATACCCTCGGCCATTTTTTAGATCAAGAACCATTGTGTCCACGGCAAAATGAACATTATCTATTACCGTTTTCATCGCCTGTGCCCGACGATAGGCCTGGGCCATAGTCACAAAAATCGTACTGACAATCATTGCCACCATTACAAAAATCGCCACCGATACCATCATCTCGATCAAAGTGAAGCCTGGTTTTGATTTTACCTTTATCATTATTTATTTTAAGTCACCCACTTTACTATACTAATCCTAACCCAATACTTAATTTCCTACTATAATCTGACCACTTCTCCTAACAGTAATCGTTTTCTCTTTGTCTTCTCTGATTGATTTAATAACTATCTTGGCCTCATTACATGATGAGCATTCACTATTACTCCCCGAATGAAAAAATTTGGCTTTAGTTTCCGGTCTTTGGAAAAGAATACTTAATTGATTAACGGGATTACCATCAACAGATAATTCGAAGATTTCAAAAGACCCGCCGGATAGCCGGTAAGACTCAACGAGATTAGCTTCTAATCCGACCCCACCACCAATTGAACCATACAAATAAAATTGATATTTATTAGCCAAAGGGCCACCATCTGTTTCTTCAGCTGTTGAAAAATGAACACCAAAAGCGTCATAATCAGAACCCTCCACAAATCTCGTACCCAGGCCATATACCTGGGCACCCCGGATATGCAGAGAAACTTCCTGTGAAATTAAATCCAAATTTGCATTTTCTCTGAATTGTGGGGCATTGGCTAAAACAACAGCAGTGATAATGATAAAAATAGCGATAACAACTACTAACTCCATTAAAGTAAATCCTCGGTGATTTTTTTTTAATAAAGACATAAAACGACTACAAGTTTTTAGTTTCTGTCGGAGCTGTGTCAATGTACCGAATAATAACTTCTTCGGTCTGTGTGCCATTAGTAATAGTAAATACTCCTTCCTTGCCAGTGGCATGAGTAGCTTCCCGATCGATATTAATAATAGAGACATCTAAAAACTCATTACCCCCAATAACCGACGGGGTAAAGTCTATTATTTCATCAAGAACAGACAAAGATATTGTAATTGGATCTTCAGAATTATTTCTCACTCTAAAAATAAGACGAGAAAGAGATGGACTGGAACAATTGAAAGAAGGATTAGGACTACAGATAACCAAAATTCGGCCAAACCTATCCATAGAAATTATTTCCACTTCAAATTCCAGTTCCGGATCGGGAGGGTCTCCAAAAGTCACCGAAATACTCCCATGTTCATTTATGGCAAAATTACAGTTACGATCACCTAAATCACAACCGCTAAAGTCAGAAGACCAAAGATTAGGATCTTTTGAGACCTGAATAGAGATAATTGTCCCTCCGGGGATGTCTGCTTCAAAGGGCTGTGAATCGGTGACAGTATAGTCAGTCCCATCATCATAAGTAACAGTAATATAATCTTCTGCCCCATCCTCATCATAATCATAAACATTTACTTTCAAATTATATATCTGTGTTTGAACAGGTTGATCAATACAAACACCGGTACAGCCACCAGCAGTAAATAAATTATCAAAAGCAATCCAGCCGGTAACTACCGAACCCCAAGCAAAACCTTCCAGCTGGCCACCAATAATATCGCCACTACTGTTAGTGACATCAACAATTTCCAAATCAGTCATTTTAATCCAACCATCCCAACCGTCGGCAAAATCTTCACCGGCAATCGCCCGGGCCCAACCGGTTACCGGCCCCCGAAAAGTATCGCTATCTACTTGGACGCCATGATCATCCGGTGGCCCTTCCGGATATGGTCCGGCAGGATTAAAATCAATCCAACCGATATTGGGACTCCAAGCGTAACCCTGGAAATGACCGTTAGAATCAATAACTACCGGATCAATCGGACCATGGTCAAATTTAATCCAACCGATGTTGGAACTCCATGCGTAACCAGTTGCCTCTACCGGGTCACCCGATTGAGCGGCGACCGGTTTGTCAAAATAAGTAAAAGAAAAAGCCAACAGGCCGATAATTCCCAGTAAAGAAACGACAAAAAGAGAACGGCTATTCATATAGGAATAATACCACTATCCGGCTGATGACGGAAATAATAAGTAATTAGTTATCCACAAACAATAAATAAGATTAAGCGGACCTTAATTTTATCAAGGTGTCACCTTGACAAAATGCTCACTTTTTTCGCTTTCGTCCTTACTCTTGTTTCTTAAACTAAAACCACAACAGATTAAATTGGAAAATAAGGCCAAGTAAAGTCGCCAAAACAAGGAATGGCGCAAAGGGTAATTCGCTTTTTAGCGTCAAACCGCCGGTAATTTTTTTAAAAAAACGAAGACGACCAAGAAGAATCAACAGCAGGCCGACAATCGCCCCCGACCAGAAAGCGATAAAAACAGCGGTCAGGCCGGTAAGTAAGCCCAGCAAAAGGCCGATGCCAATAACCAGTTTAACATCGCCAAAACCCATCCAGCGACCATCAGAATAACGCCACAAGGCCCAAAAAATAGCGAATAAAAGACCGGCGGCTAAGATACCATTCCCCGTCCGAGCCAAAGCCTCACCAAGGCCGGCCGGCAAGCGTTCAAGAAAAGGCACGAAAACCGCCAAAATAATAAAAGCGTAAGTAAAATCATCGGGAATGATCTTGTGTTTAAAGTCATAGACGGTAATAACAATCAAGATACCGGCAATCGTCCAATAGAGGAAAAGGACGATTAAGGCTTGGATTGACAGAGCGCCAAACCGGTCAAAAGGAAAATACTGCCAAGCAAGTAAGGCAAAAACAAAACCGGTTAACAATTCCACCAACGGATACTGGATGGATATCCGGCTGTAGCAGGTCCGACATCGGCCCCGCAAGCGAAGGAAAGAAAAAACCGGCACAAGGTCAAACGGGCTAAGTTGCGCCCGGCAAGCAAAACAAAAACTCCGACCAAGAATCCCCCGACCGGTATTTTGACGGTAAATAACAACATTTAAAAAACTGCCGATAATCAAGCCGAGGAGAAAAGAAATAATATAAAATAATGTCTCAATCATAGGGGTATTATAGCAGGAAAAACTATAATTCAAGCGCTTGGATTTTTTGTCGGAAAAAATCCGCCATTTCTTCCTTGGTTGGCACCGACGAAGAGAGCATCATAACTTCTTCAGCCGGCAAATCATCCAAATATAATAACTGTTCCAAAAATAAACGGGCATTGAAAGCAAGTTGGTATTTCCGTTCGGCTAAATCAATAATCTCCGATAGCGAAGACTGCCCCGATGACAAACCACTAAACAGATCAAGATAGTCCTTAAGAGAACCACGCCGACCGATAGTGTAGGCCTTAGTTGCCAAAATCTCTTGAACCGACAAAATATCAATCGGTTCACCGGCTAGATAAAAGTCAGTTCGCCAATCGGCCAGTTTTGGCCAGATAGTCTTTGCTTCATTTGTTAAAACCTTTAAGTGAAGCATTTTATCTTATAAGCAGGGTTGCCAACTGCCGGGCTTCGTCCCGGACGCCACTTAACCTAACCTTACTTGATGAAGCCAAAAAATTCTTTATCTCCACTACCCCGTAGCAAGACAAGAGCCAACGCCAATCATCCAGTGTGCCGTAATTAATAACCCGCTCAATAATTAAGGATTTATGCGTCATTTTGTCTAATGAATCCGGCTTAATTTCCCAAAACAATTCTCGGATACTTTGAGGGATTGTCTTTGTTTCCATTGACTAATTATAACACATCCGGATAAATTTTCCAGCTAAAAAAATTGTCAAATAAAAAAGAGGACGGGGTGCCAATGGCAACCCCGCCCAAGTGGAAGGAGAAACGCCACTATGGCGCTGACCTCTTTTAGAGTAGCATAGTCCGATTATCTTCGTCAAACTTTTTTGTACAGAAGGTGACACCTTGACAAAATACTCACTTTTTTACCCCTCATTCTCCTTTTCGTCTTCGTCCAGATCTATCCAGTCTTGCAGAAAATCTTGAAAAGTATTGTCTTGATTAAAATATTCAGGAAATACTTCCGGATCCAAGATCACATCTTCCGGACGACCAACTCCCGTATAGTACAAATAGCTGGAATAACGGTAATTTTTAAGAAAATCTCGCGCTTTTATTTTATCTTTAATCTTTTTACCACCCCACCCTTCCGGATCCTTAACCCTAATAGGATTAAGATGGATATAGGCGAACATATATCTTAAATATTCATCATCATTAATATGTTTAACTTTGAATGGCCTCTCAAATAATGACCCTGAACGATTATATTTTTTATTAAAATACATAGAATAACCGGTAGTAAGCTTCTGCATAAATCGACTAATTCCTCCCTCATTAGTTTCCTTCATTAGAAGATGGAAATGATTAGGCATAAAGCAATAGGCACCGATACTTGCTCTTTTTTTACCACTTGGTATAGAAAATACATCACTTTCCGGATTGCCATTGTTCCAATAATCACTTAGATGCACACTTTGGTCCAAATTAGCGATATGCAACAAAAGGAGAAAACGCAGGCGGTCTTTATTGTCAGAAAAAATTTGATCTTTATTGGTCCCTCTTTGATACAGGTGATAATATTCACCTTCAGCGAGATTTACCGTTCTGTTACCCATACCATCTATTTTCTATTTTACCCTTATTTTTGTCAAGGTGCCACCTTGACAAATCCAAAAATAAAAAGAGACGGGGGTGTCAATGACAACCCCGCCTCAGTGGAAGGAGAAACGCCACTATGGCGCTGACCTCTTTTAGAGTATCATAGTCCGATTATTTTTGTCAAACCTTTTTGTACAGAAGGTGTCACCTTGACAAATAGGTATAAAGAAAAACCCCCAAAGGGGGCTTTTCTTTTTGAGTTGAGACCTAGCCAAAATTGTGGCTGACCCCATTAATCTCATTTACCTTAGTTTAGAGTAGACGAACACCCAGTGATGTCACAAACAATAGGGTCATAAGTTGCAGGTCCATGGACTGCTGTAATTGTAAAAGGATCAGCAACGAAATTACCCGTAGTATTATCATAATCCCAATCATCTGGTAAAGTAGGGTATTCTTCAGCTCCTCCACAAATAGCAGTTCCTGCTACCGGCGCAACAATATCGTTTCCAGAATCATCACAAATAATCAAAGCCGGTAATATTCCCGCCATTGTGCTTTGGGCGGCAGCAGCTTTTGCCCGATCTCTCGCACTGTTAAGCGAAGTCAAAACGATACCCGACAAGATACCGATAATGGCAATAACAACCAAAAGTTCAATAAGGGTAAAACCTTTATTCTTATTTAACATAATAAATAATTAATAATAATTAAAAATTAACGAACGACCATTAATGTTAATACTCCCCATATTATAATCCCCCTCTATTCTTTTGTACTAATACCGACTGTGGATAACCATCCGACTAGAAACTGTTGGCCACATTGTAAATCGGCACCAAAACGGAAGTCAAGAGAACCCCGACTCCCAGACCAAGGAGGACGATCATCGCCGGCTCAATCAAGCCAACCAGAGTATCCACTTCATTATCCACTTCTCGGCGGTAGAATTTAGCCATCGTGTCCAAAACAAAGCCAAGTTTACCGGACTCTTCACCAACCCGTATCATTTGAACCATAATACCCGGAATTTCTTTGTTTTGAGCCAAAATATCGGAAACGGCATTACCGGACTTGACCGCTTCAGCCGCTTCCAGAAAAATCTGGCGATAAATTTCATTGCCGACAACATCGGCGGTGATTTCCATTGAGCGAACCATCGAGACCCCACTGGTAATCAAGGTATTCATATTGTCGGCAACGCGGGCCAAGTAGAGTTTGCGGTAAAGATTACCGATATAGGGAATGCCGAGTTTAAAACGCGACAAAGACATTTTACCGGCGGCCGTTGGCAGATAGCGCAACATAACGACGGCGGCGATAATCAAGAGGATTAGGATAATAAAGCCGTAGTTAACCAGCAAATCACTCATCCCGATGACAATTTTGGTATAAATCGGCAATTCTTGACCGGTTTCCTCCAAAATTTCACTCAAACGCGGGATAACGTAAGTGAGCATCAAAACCATAACGACAATAAATGTCAAAATAACAAAAGCCGGATAAATCAGAGCATTTTTGGCTTTAGACATTAAGGCGTAGGTTCGATCCAGATAGTCGGCCAAAAAAGTAAAGGTTTCGGACAATTTGCCCGATTCTTCGCCGGAGCGAACCATATTGACATAGAAATCAGAAAAGATTTTGGGATGTTTGGCCAGAGAGTCAGAAATCGGCTGACCACCTTTAATATCATCGGTAATCTCGGTCAGTTTGTCACGCAAAAGCGGGCTGGAGGCTTCCGAGGCTAATAAGCGAAAGGTTTGCAACACCGAGACCTTGGCTTCAAACAAGGTGGCGATTTGGCGAGACAAGATAACAATATCGCGGTTTTTAACACCGGAAAACATCGGTAAATTTGTTTGCCACCAAGGTCTGACTGAAGCTTCTTTAATTTTCAAAATAATCAGTCCCCGTTTTTGCAGAGATTCAATGGCGATATCAGCCGTCGGCGCATCAATACTGCCCTTTTGGGCCAAGCCGTCTTTAGTTGTCGCTTGATACTGAAAAAGCATATTTTAGAAATAAATTTAAAGCAATTTATCCAAACCACGGGGATTATAAGAATAACGATAGGCGTTTTCGGAAGTGATTTCGCCGGCCCGAACCAATTCGGCCAGCGAGTGGTTAAGATCCACCATCCCCTCATCGGAGTTAGTTTCAATCACCACATCCAATTCCGGTGTTCGGCCTTCCCGAATCAGGTTGGCCACCGCATTGTTGTTAATCATCAATTCATAAGCTGGCACCAAGCCACCGGATGACCGCGGCACCAAGCGCTGGGCAAAAATACCAAGCAAGGAGCCGGCTAATTGGACCCGGATTTGGCGTTGTTGATTAGCCGGGAAAGAGTCAATGATACGGTCAACGGTCTGGGCGGCACTATTGGTGTGCAAAGTGGAAAGAATCAAGTGGCCGGTTTCAGCGGCGGTGACCGCGGTAGAAATAGTATCCAAACCCCGCATTTCACCGATCATTCCGACATTAACATCTTCACGGAACATCGCCTTCAAAGCCGCCGGAAAACTCTTGGTATCAAAACGGACTTCGCGCTGGTCAATAATCGAACGATCATTGGTAAAGAGATATTCTATCGGATCTTCAATGGTAATAATATGTTCGGTCCGCGTATGGTTAATATGCTCAATCATCGCCGCCAAAGTGGTTGATTTACCATGACCGACCGGCCCGACCACCAAGAAGAATCCCTGTTTACGGCCGGCAAAATCTTTCAGAGCTTCCGGTAAATTAAGATCTTTAAATTCTTTGACTTCAGTGGAAATTAAACGCAAAGCAATACCAACCAAACCGCGCTGAAAAAAGGCATTGCCCCGGAAGCGAACTAAGCCATCCGGACTGTAAGAAAAATCGATTTCTTTTTCTTCAAAAAAAATCCGCTTATTATCCTCATTGAGCATTTCCGAGGCAATACCCATTGTATCGTCAGCGGAAAGAATGTCGTAATTAACCAGCGGGATAAGATCGCCGGCCACCCGAATCGACGGATGACTGCCGGCAGTAATATGTAAATCGGAAGCCCCCTCTTTGGTCACCGTCAAAATCAATTCCTCTAAAATATTTTTACTGGCGTGACTAGGCATAGTTATTTTTATTTATGTTTAACAATATCGGCGACTTTAACGACCACTTCCGACGGCGTGGCGCTGGCTTTAACAATGTAGCCGTCAGCCCCAAGTTCCAAACCCCGATCAATATCGCTTTGCTGACCAAGATTTGTCAGGAAAATAATAATAGTATTTTTAAATAACTCACGAGTCTTCAATTCGGCCACCAATTCAAAGCCATCCATTGACGGCATAATAATATCCACCAAACAAATATCCGGTGCCAAACCCTCATCGGCCAAGCGTAAAGCATCTTTAGCCGAAAAAGCAGTGGCCACCTCATAATCACTTTCGGTAAATTTGATTGAATACATATCAACCAAAAATTTATCGTCATCAACAATTAATATTTTTTGGTTAGTCTCCGACATACTTCTATTATAACTTATTTATCTCTTCAATGGGAATAGTGCCGGCAAAAGCTTTGAATAAAGCATCCTCGCGCAAAGAGATAAAACCCTTTTCCCGCACATGGTCATAGATTTCTTGTTCGCCCGGACTGGTTAAAATCAGTTTTTCCAATTCATCGGTCATTTCAATCACTTCAAAAGCGCCGATGCGACCTTTGGTACCGGACGGACAAGACGGTGAGCCAACCGCTCGATAAACGGTTTCGGGAATTTGAATTTTGTCGCGAAATTCGGCCGGCAAGTCGGACAGTTGCTTGTCAATCATCGCCTTAATACTACCCTCGACCGGTGTCGTCTCCTTGGAGTCGGGGCATAGGGCCGGCACTAAACGCTGAGCCACCACCAAAGCCAAGGTTGGCGGAATCAAATAGGGGTCAACGCCCATATCAATTAAACGAGGCACCACCCCCAAGGCGTTATTGGTGTGAATAGTGGAAAAAACCAAGTGGCCGGTCAAAGAAGCCTGAATGGCCAACTTGGCCGTTTCCGAATCACGAATTTCCCCAACCATAATGATATCGGGGTCTTGGCGCAAAATGGAGCGTAAACCATTGGCAAAAGTATAATCAATCTCCGGCCGAACTTGCGACTGATTAATGCCGGAAATGTCATATTCAATCGGATCTTCCAAACTGACGACATTATGTTTTTCCCGATCGATTTCGCTCAACATTGAATAAAGCGATGTGGTTTTACCCGAACCGGTCGGACCGGTCAAAAGAATCAAACCATAAGGTTTATTAAGCGCTCGTTTAACCGCCGCCAGATGATTATCATTAAAACCCAGTGAATGCAAGGTGATTAATTGTTTTTTCGGATCCAAAATACGCATTACCACCTTTTCGCCAAAATAAGTCGGGAAAGTGGAAACCCGAAAATCTATTTTCCGGCCGGAAACCTTAGCCGAGAAACGCCCGTCTTGGGGTTTGCGTTTTTCGTCCAACTTCATATTGGTTAAAATCTTGATTCGGGCCACCACCGCATCGGCAACCTTTTTAGGTAAAAACAAACTGGTGTATAAAATACCATCAACCCGAAACCGGACTTTTAATTGTTCGGCCGTCGGCTCAATGTGAATGTCAGAGGCGTTACCGGTGGTGGCATGTTGCAAAATAACCGAAACAATCTTGGTGACCGGCGCATCTTCAACAATATTATTGGCACTTGATTTTTTTTCTTCCTCGCTCGGTTCGGTTTTAACACTGACACTTTTTAAACTTTTCTGGCCAAGCTTATTATCCAATTGACCCAAGGCCCGATCGACTTGCCCGGAAAGACCCTCGTAACTTTTAAAAGCTTTATCAAACTCTTCTTGGCTAATCGGCTTGATTTTAAACGGCACATTGGTCTTGGCGCTGATAAACTGTATAGCATCGCGAGCATCAATATCATCCGGATCAACCATCCCGACCAATAAAACATCGTCCTCTTCCGCCAAGGGAATAAAACGGTAGTGTTCGGCGGCGTCAGCCGGCACGAATTTTAGCACCTCGGAAGAGATGCGGGGCTCATTGGAGTTTTGAGTTGTCGCCGTTGCCGGTTCGGCCATAGTGACTAAATTAATATCTTAAATTATTATGGGCCCAAAAGAAAAAATCAGAAATCGACCGGTTCACTGTCGGTTGGTTCGTTGCCCGCCTCTTCTTCTTCATCGGTCGGCGCCGGCGTCGCTCCTTCGGTGGCCGGCTGATTGGCCGATGACGCCGTCAGATTACCTGTCCCAAAATTGGCAAAAGGATTGCTTCGGCCTTGGCCACGAACCGGTAAAGTTGTCGTATAGTCTTGTAATTCGGCGGAAAAAATCGGATCAGTCAAAAAATCGGCATTCAATTGGACATTACGCAGACGACTGAGCAAAAGAACAAATTCCGACTCTTGACCGGTGGAAACGGAACTTGGCCGCGAGCTGGTCACCCCCGGCAAACCCGATTCGGTCTCTTCACCAAAAAAATATTGGTAGCCGAGCCAGAGAGCCGCCAATAAAAGGAGAATAATTAACGAATTGATGAGAATTTTTTTAAGATCCATAATGTTTATTTAAGCCAATAAGTGGTAAGTTTAATGTCATAAGTATTAACCGCTTCTTCCTCATTAAGAGTAAAAGAAATCGTCTTAATATCCATCACTCGTAAACTACGAGACAAATCGCCAATAAAAGTCTTTAATTGGGAATAGGAACCGGCGGTTTTAAAAGACAAAGACAAAGTCTCAATCGTCGGACCGACCGGGGCTTCTTCTTTATCTCGCCGAGCCTCGTCAACACCAACCTTGACATCGGCAATCCGCATCCCGGAACGAGCGGCGATATTATTGACATCAACGATTAATTGAATCTCATCAATATCATCCGGCAAAAAAGCGTCCAAGCGTTCAATCCGATTGGCCGGAATACTCTCCAAGCGATCATCAAGTTCACTGATTCTCTCCGACAACGCTCGAGCATCAGCCAAAGCAATGTCTAAAGTTTCCTTTTCGTCCAATAACGACATCACTCCGCCGGTAATTTCACCGGTTGTTGAATCGGCGGTGGCCGGATCGGTCAAAAGCGGTTGCGTCAAGAGAAAAGAAACCGCTAAGGCCGAAATAAAAAGAAATGAAGGTAAAATTATGCGCATCATATTTGCTTAATTATTGCGATACTTTAAAAAATCATTATGAATTCCCAAATTAAGATCAAAGCTTATCCGCTTGTCTTCATCACTGCCAAATTTGGAAAAGGTCGTACCGGTAACCACCGGACTGTTTTTAAACACTTGCCACTGGACGCCGATATCTTCATAACTTTGAGCCAAACCGGACAACTTAATACCCTCAGCCTGATCAAATTCAAAAGCGGTAAATCGAATATTATGCAAAGTATGAGCTTCTAAAAAATCAAATAATGGGCGGGTATTAGTATGATTATTAATCACTTCGCGAGCCGCTTTCATTTTGGCGTCAACCGCCGCCAGCCGAGAAACACGTTCAATATCCAATTGGGCCTTCTCCCGGGCCAAAGACTCTCGCAAACCACAACCTCTTTCCGAATCACACGAGCGATTGATTCCCAAAGTCAGATAATAGCGATAGCCGTAAGTACCGGCAAAGAAAACCAAAGCAATGGCGAGAAAGATAAAACCAGCTACCGTTGCCAGGCCGACAGCGGCCTCAATCGGCCGAGACGAACGGTCCGGCTTTTGGGGGATGAATGATGGAATGTGACTATTCTTGTCCATAATAAAAATGATAATGATTAAAGTTCTTCCAAAGCCCGCAAGGCCAAACCGATAGAGACAGCAAAACTCGGCCCGATTTCGCCCAACACCTTATCTAAAAAAGCGGGAGCCTCAACCCGATTGAAAGGCGAACCAAATTCCACCGGTGCGTAAATATTTTCGGTCGCCACTTCTTTAAGACCTTTCAATAAAGCGCCACCACCGATTAAAATAACTTTATCAACCGATCGATTACGCTTCTTCTGATAGTCTACCATAACTCGCGACACTTCGGCACAAATGTATTCCACAATCGGACTGGCAACCTTGATTAAATCATCGGCACCAACCTTTTCGGCCAAGCCGACTTTCCGTTTAACCTCTTCGGCCTTGGCAAAAGGAATATTCATTGAACGCGAAATGGCCAAGGTCACATCTTGCGAGCCTTTATTAATCGTATGCGACAATTTAACCGTGCCGGCATCGACAATCACCATCTTGGTGGAAGCGGCGCCGATATCAACAATCGCCGACACCCCCCGATTGTCGCGCAAAACCGAACGCATGGCGCTAAAAGTTTCAATTTCAAAAAACCGCGGATTAACTTGGGCCAATTTAGCAGTCTGTTCATACTGCCTCAGAGTATCTTTGTGAATCGCCACCATAAAAACCTCAAGGCGAGGGGTTTTAATCGGGCCATCCTTCTTGGCCTCGGTCTTGGGCAGAACCCACCAATCAAGGGCCACTTCGGCAATCGGTACCGGAATATACTTGCGGGCTTCAATCGGAATCACCTCGTCCAAATTATCCTCACCGACATCGGGTAATTCCATCGGCACCAATAAACTGGAGCGCAAGGGTATGGCCAAAGCGCCATCGCGGGTGGTAACATTGGCTTCAATAAACAAATCGTTAAGCAAAGAACTCAATTTCTCCGGCGGCAAATTAACCACTTGACCGACGGCCAAGTTGCCATAAGGACCGGTGGATAACTCACCGTAAGTTTCCAAGACCGCTTGACCTTTTTCGTTTCGTAATTGAATAATCTTGATTGACGACGAACCAAAGTCAATACCGATGACACTATTGTTTTTCTTAAACAAATGAAAACCGCCGGAAAATATTTTTTTGATAAAGTTACTCATTACCTAAAATTAAGCTGTTGGATTATTGTTTTGCTTTTTTCAAAAAATCACCGAAAACCCAGTCGATAAATTTCGCAGATATATTAAAATTATAGCATGCTTAAGTAAAATGACCGCCGCTTTTAAAAAACTTATCCACATTGTTGCCGACTTTTTATTCCCCATCCGTTGTCTTGGTTGCAACCGTGACGGTAATTTATTGTGCCCCGATTGCGAAACTCTCTTGACGGAAAGCGTAACCGAACAAACCAACGGCCGGATTGAAGCCGTCTTCCCTTATCGCTTCCGTTTGGTTCGCGAATTAATTTGGCATTTGAAATATCGCCAAATTGCGCAAACCGCCGAAATTTTCGCTCCCTATTTACGAGACAAAATTCTTTCTTTGATTGCCGATGACTGGTGGTTGGCCAATTACCTTAAAACCCGGCCGATTATTTTAATCCCGGTACCGATGAGCCGAAAACGTCGCCGGCAAAAAAATTTCAATCAGGCCGAAGTTTTGGCCCAAGCGGTAGCAAACGGCACCGACTATCTTCTCTTTATGCCGAACCTTGTCGCAAAAACCAGACACACTAAAACCCAAGTCGCTTGCCAAAGCCGGACCGAGCGAAAGCAAAACTTGCAAAACGCTTTTCTCGTCACCAAGCCGGAGGTCATCCGTGGCCAAGTGTGTATTGTTATTGACGATGTTACCACCACCGGCGCCACTATGACCGAAATCATTAAAAAACTAAAGGCCGCCGGCGCCCGCACCGTCTTCGGCCTGGCGGTGGCTCATGATTAGAAAATATGCTAACTTTAGCTCAGTTTGATGTTTTAATAGAGTAAAATCAAAACTGGGAGAGGTGCCAGAGTGGTCGAATGGGGCACACTGCTAATGTGTTGTCCGGGTTAAACCGGACCGAGGGTTCGAATCCCTCCCTCTCCGCACTGATCCGTACCCCATTTAGTGGACACGGGGGTAAATAAAAATCGCCGGTGATTGGACCGGAGATTTTACTAATGACATCATCCGACGCAATGCGCTATAATAAAGATGAGAATATGAAAAACGACAAAAGGTCAAATTTAAATAATGAGAAGAAGCCGGGGCAGGCCGGTTTTCGCACGCCGGCCAATTTCCGCGTCAGCCGGTCAATGAATACCACCAAGGGCTTTAATCAAAAACATCGCATTCCCCGTTCCAAATAACTTGGTCCGGGTGGCGCAAGAAGGAGCTGATTGAACAGCGATAGTCCTTTTGCTATGTTTTAATTACCTATGACCCCGACCGATTTAATCAGTCAGCGTTTCCGCTTAAAAGACGATCAGAAAAAAGCTCTGACTCGTTTGGGTTTACAGACCCTGTCTGATTTGCTTTTCTATTTCCCCCACCGCTACCAACACCAAGGTGAAAACAAAGAAATTAAAGACTTGGTAGCCGGCGACACTGCTACTGTTATCGGCCAAGTGATAAAGGCCGAAACCGGCAAGGCCTTTCGGCAAAAAACCCCACTCGGCAAAGTAACGATTAAAGACGACACCGGCCGGATTAAAGCGTTGTGGTTTCATCAACCCTATTTGGCAAAAAAATTAGCCGTTGGTGATGTTGTCTGCTTAGCCGGCAAAGTCAGCGAAAGAAATGGCGAACCAGCCTTAATCAATCCGTCTTTAAGTAATGCCGACTACGCCAAGCGCGGGGCCTCGCTTTTTAATGATGGTCAAAATCCCTCTCTCGATCCGATCTATCCCGAAACCAAAGGGATTAATTCCGGTTGGTTTAACTACCATATCCGCCAACTGTTAGCGGACAAAATTCACGAAAAAATAACTGACAGCTTACCGACTGAAATGATTAAAAAATACCACTTGCCGATTTTGAAAACGGCCTTGGTCTGGATTCACCAACCAAAAAAAGTTGGTGATGCCGAAGCGGCCCGCAAGCGTTTTGCCTTTACCGAAGTTTTTTTAATTCAACTGGCTCGCAGTCAAGCTCGACAAAATTACCGCCAAGCAAAAAGCCCAGCCATCTCCCTCCGTCAAAAAGATATTACCGACTTTTTACAACGCCTACCTTTTAAGCCAACCAAGGCGCAAAAAAAAGTCATTGCCGATATTGCCACTGATTTAAAAAAAGACGAACCGATGATGCGCCTGTTGGAAGGCGATGTCGGCTCGGGCAAAACAGCCGTCGCCGCCGCCACCGCTTACGCCGTCGTCTTGGCCGGCTTTGAGGTTTCCTATATGGCCCCGACAGAAATTCTCGCCAAACAACACTTTGAATCGTTCATCGCCTACTTCGCCCACAAAAATATCCAAGTTGGTTTGATCACCGGCAGTGAATGCCGAAAATTTCCTTCCAAAGTCAACCAAGAAGAACACACGCATATTTCCCGCCCCCAATTGCTTAAATGGGTGGCGGACGGCCAGATTCCGATTCTTGTCGGTACTCATTCTTTAATTCAAAAATCGGTCAAATTCAAAGACCTCGGCTATGCCATTATCGACGAACAACATCGCTTCGGCGTCAAACAACGAGCGGCTTTGGTCAAAAAAGGTTCCGGTCGCGCGCCCCATTTGCTTTCGATGACCGCCACGCCCATCCCCCGGACTTTGGCCTTGACCGTCTATGGCGACCTGGATTTATCCTTACTTGATGAAATGCCGGCTGGTCGACAACCGGTGATAACTAAAATCGTAACCGCCGACAAGCGCGAAGCGATGTATGAAGAAATCAGACAAAAATTACAAACCGGCAAACAAGCTTTTGTTATTTGCCCACGCATTGATGAACCGGATCCAGGTAAAGCCCGAGCCCTGCAAGCCAAGTCGGCCCGAACCGAAGCCAAGCGCTTGGCCGACAGAATCTTCCCGGAATTTCCCGTCGGCTTGGTTCATGGCAAATTAAAACCGAGCGAAAAAGAAACCGCGATGAAAGATTTTGCCACCGGCCGGACAAAAATCCTGGTGGCCACTTCGGTAGTGGAAGTCGGTGTCAATGTGCCGGAAGCCACCATCATCATTATCGAAGGCGCCGAGCGTTTCGGCTTGGCCCAACTCCATCAATTACGCGGTCGAGTAATGCGCAGTACCGATCAAGCCTATTGTTATATTCTCTCCGATTCGCAAGCGACGACTTCGCTAAAACGCCTCAAGGCTTTAACCGAAGCAAAAAACGGCTTTGAATTGGCCGAATGGGATTTGTCTTTGCGTGGCCCGGGGGCACTGGCCGCCGGTAAACAATGGGGTATTTCCGATCTGGGGATGGAAGCGATTAAAAATCTAAAAATGGTCACTGCCGCCCGCACCGAAGCGACGGCCATTATCACCACCGATCCGGAGCTGACTAAGCATCCAACCTTATTAAAGTTACTTGAAACCGCCAACCGAGAAATTCATTTTGAGTAAAATAACAGCCGACTGGCATAAGATTTTCCAATTATGACCAGGCTTTTTCATGATTTAATAGGCGAGTTTTTTCTTTATCCGGCGGTCGGCAATTGCCCGCAAGAAATGTGTTTTGAATAAAAAAATCCCGAATCGCCTATGTGGCGATTCGGGATGCGAACTAACAGAAATCTTTGATCTCAGACAAAGAAGACAAAACGCAAAACTGCTTTGGTGGGTTCTGTCGATCACAACGGTCAATCAGAAACGGGACAATATTTCCCGACCGATTACCTGTTACCGGTTGCAATTCCTCCGGATTGTCATCAACAAAGAAAATTGGTCGGCCATACTTGGCTACCAGTTCAAGCAACGGTTCTGTCTTAGCACCAATAGATGCTGTATGACAGATTTCCATCGGCTTAAGATGGAGCTGTTGTATTTTTTGCTTTTGGTAATCTTTGTCGCCGAAAGTAACAATCGCCCAAGGAGTTGACCACCGATCCAACCAACTTAAGAGATCCTCCGCATCTTCGTATAGTCGGAGATGCGTTGACAACCAGAAGTCAAGATCTTCAGCAAAATCCAATTGGTCAGATTGGTCAAACGGACAATTCCGTCTCAACATCCTCTCTTTGACACAATCAATGATTTTGCCAAAAGAGAATCCTGTGGCTTTAACTTGTTGGTAAATATTTAAGGCTTCCAAATCACCAAACCCCAAATTGACCAACAAATCCTCCACCCTCTCGGTTCCGGCAAAATAAGCTAGGGTCTTGTCGAAGTCAAACGCAATCAAAGTCGGGACCATTGATCACCTCCTTGATCGCCGCGGCCAAAGCCTGACGATCATGACGCAACAAACTGCGCTTCAGAGAATCTCCCTCCACCGACGCCGCCGCTTCTTTGCTAATCAAGTCGACACCGACAAAACGTTGGTCGAGATTGTTATCAATCACGACCGGAGATTCCCCTTCCTGTCGATAATGTTCCGACAATTCCAAAGGAGGCAAGACACCATTGAAGACAATGGTGTCAAAGTCCCGGCCAATGTAATTTTCGAGATAAGTGGTAAAGCCCCCAACAGACAAACCATCAGTCTGCCCCGCCTTGGTCATAAGGTTGCAGACATAAACCAGTTTGGCCTTAGTCTGCTTGAGCGCTTCACAAACCCCCGAGACCAACAAGTTGGGCAAAATACTGGTATGCAGATCCCCCGGACCAACAATGACCGCCTCCGACTCGTTGATCGAATCAATAGCCCTGGGGTTGACCAAGGCATTTTTCGGCTCAAGATAGATTTGCTCGAGCCGATGAAGATCAGCCGAACCAATCTTATCCTCACCTCGAATGATCTGACCGGTTGTCATGCGAGCGATCAGTGTCACGTCTTGAAAGGTCACAGGAATGATCTCACCCCGAATCTGGAACAACTTGCCCAAAAAACGGAGCGACTCTTCCAACCCCCACAGTTTCTCGCAGGCGGCAAAAATCAGATTGCCAATATTGTCGCCCGAGTAACTTCCGTCTGTAAAACGGAAGTTCATCAGCTTGATCAACTCAGACTCTGATTCTGAGGCCAAAGCGACTAAACACTGACGCAGATCACCAGCCGGCAAAACACCGAGTTGAGTGCGCAATTCGCCGGAAGATCCGCCATCGTCGGCCATCGTCACAATAGCTCGTAACGACAAATCGGGAAAGTTGACCAAACTGCGCAATAACTCATATTGACCGCTTCCGCCACCAATCGTCGAAATCACCTGAATCGCCATCTCTAACTCCTTTCATTCTTTAGTTTGAAGTCAAGGGACAAAACTCTCACTAAGGTCTAGCACAAAAGGACTTCTTAAGCAAAAAGCCCCCGTTCGTACGGAGGCCCTCTAGTCAACTCAAGCAAATTGAGTCTCATTGTAATCCAAACGCCCTTCCCACGGCAGAAAGCGATCAGGAGGATCCTTCTTCCTTAACGCCATACTGCTGTAAACAAAGACGGAGCAATTGTGGCAATTGGCTTTGTCCTTCTCTTCCAGGAACCGTCCAACACTCCAGCTATGGAACAATTTCTGAAAGATCAGAAACCAGCGCCCATGGCCGACGATTAGCAGATGACGACAGGTCATGTCATCCCAATAATCGCGAAGGAAACTGCGAATCCGCAATTCGACATCCGGACAATTTTCACCACCGGGAGCGCGATACAGCCAGTAGCCGTTTTTCTGGCGCATACGGACCTGATCGGGATACAACTCCTTCACCTTCCGGTCACCCAAATCATGGAAAATACCGTCCCATTTCTCATTGAGACGAGAATCAGCAAGGCACTTATTTGGTGCCGGACCAACCCCCCTCATGATCGAGAGGATAATGTCTGTGGTCATCGTCGCCCGAAGAAGATCACTGGTAAGCGCCGTGGAGAAGTAGAATTCGGGCCGGGCAAACCTCTCGGCCAAAAATTGACCAGCAAATCGCGCCTGCTCAACACCTTTTTCGGTTAACGGGTACTCGTGATTGGGCGTGCCTGGATCAAACTGTCCGTTTCGAATCATGACATTACCCGACGATTCACCATGGCGAACAAACACTAGAGACATCTTAACCACCTCCTTTCAAGGTTATCTGAGGAGAGATTACCAGATTAGAGAAGAAACTTCAAATTAAGGTAATGATTATGGTTTTTGGTGCGCGCGCCAGGACTTGAACCTGGGACCACGGAGGTATAAGCTCCGCGCTCTACCAACTGAGCTACGCGCGCTTGGTTAAAAGCATAATCCAAATCAATTCGTCCCGCAATCAAGAATTGATTCTAGATTTTTAAGGCCTGACTTACCTCATACCCACCGACTTTGGTTCGATTGATGGCCAAAGCCAGGGCCGGACAGCCGAGAGCTTGACCGGCCCGCTCGGCCAAAACTCGAACATAGGTGCCACTGGAAGCGGCCAGTTTAACCTCGGCCCGGGCCCAAACAAGATCAGCCGGTAAGGTATCGGCGAGTTTTTGCCAACCGGTCAAAATTTCCGACTGGCGAAAATTTTGACCGGGATTTAAATTATTAAAACGCTCCAGTTTGGCTAAAATTTCTACCACCACATCACCGGCCGACTGATGAGAAAAATGCAAAACTTCGGCTTGATAAATTTTTACTTGCTTGCGAAAACTTTTTTTGCCGGCAATAATTGGCGCCGAATACGCCGGGTAGGTTTGATCAATTGTCCCGAGATTGTCGGCCAAAAATTTTTCCAAAGCAATGGCGGTCAGATTTTTTGCTTCGCCGGTGTCAGTGATTCGGCCCAAAACATCCCCCGTATCGGTCCTCACGCCAAACAGAATAGTAAATTCATATTCTTTATCAAGTCCCAAATATTTTTCCCGGTCGTAATTGGCTTCACCAATTAAAACCGGCATTATTCCTTCGGCCAATGGGTCCAACCGGCCGGCATAGCTTAATTTAACATCTCGATACTCCGGATACTTCTCCCGCAAACGATGGAGAGTGGCCAGTGGTGTCAAACCAAACGGCTTGTAAACGGCAATTACTTTACCGGTCTTGTTGTTCGGCATTGTCGGTGGCCAAGACCGGAGCGCTCTCCGGTCCGGTTTGGCGTTCTTTCGGTTTAATGCCGTTTACTATCAAAAGTTTTTCAAAGTCTTCTCGTTCCAAGGTTTCCACTTTAATCAACTCTTGCGACATATTATCCAGCGCTGACCGGTGGTCAAGCAAAACTTTTTCGGCTCGGGCCAAGGCTTCGCTCATAATCCGGGCCACTTCGGCATCAATGACTGACTGGATAGATTCGGAAGCGTTAGGCTCGGGCCGAACAGACGGAGTCAGTCGCCCCTCATTTGAACCGTAGGCGACCGGACCAACCTTATCGCTCATACCATACTTAGTAACCATCGAACGAGCCAGCCGAGTAGAAACTTCAATATCGTTGGAAGCACCGGTGGTAATATCACCAAAAATCATCCTCTCGGCGGCATAGCCACCAAGCGACATAGCAATATCATCCAAGAACTCTCCTTTGGTATTAAGCTTCTTGTCTTCAAATGGCAACTTCAGAGTATAACCGGCGGCATGGCCACGAGAAATAATAGACACCTTATGCACCGGATCGGCCTTAGGCAAAACCGAAGCGACCAGCGCATGGCCCATTTCGTGATAAGCGGTAATCTTCTTTTCTTGAATTGAAAGAATATGGCTTTTGCGTTCGGGGCCAAGCATCACTTTTTCTACCGAACGAATCAGGTCATATTGACTGACTTGTTTGCGATCTTCCCGGGCGGTTAAAATGGCGGCTTCATTCATCACATTAGCCAAATCGGCACCGGAAAAACCGGGGGTCCGTTCGGCAATGACCCGCAAATCAACATCCGGTGCCAAAGGCTTTTTCTTGATATTAACTTTAAGAATCGCTTCACGATCTTTAATGTCCGGCAATTCCAAAATGACTCGCCGGTCAAAACGGCCGGGACGCAAAAGAGCCGGGTCCAAAACATCCGGGCGATTGGTCGCCGAAACGACAATCAATTTTTCCGTCGGTTCAAAACCATCCATTTCCACCAAAATCTGATTAAGGGTTTGTTCACGCTCATCATTACCGCCACCCATACCGGAACCGCGATGCCGACCGATAGCGTCAATTTCATCAATAAAGATAATCGCCGGTGCGGCTTTCTTGGCCATCTTGAAGAGGTCCCGAACCCGGCTGTTATGCAAAAGCAAAGGTTTATCACCGCCAAAAAAGGCCTCATGGTCGCAACCACAGAGATCATAAACATAACCATCGTAATTTTCCTTGGTCACCGATTCCACAATCGGTTTTTTGAACTGATTGGCCGGACCGTCATATGCTACAAACGGATTAGACGACCGGCCGATAATCAGGTTCCAAGCAGTCGTTTCCGGCAATGGTTTATCTCTGTGTCTAATCGTTCTACCGGCCGGAGCAACCGTCTTTCGGATTCCGGTTTGAATACCATGCATCGAACACAGCCAAGCCAATTCTTGTATTAATTGGCGAGATACCGAGGTCATCGATAACTTACCATCTTTGGTTATATAACCGTCCCCTTTGGCATAGCCTTCCAAATAGGCCAAAAAGTATTCGCGCGGCAAATCCCAAATGAATTCCGGTACATGTTTATGATGACTGCCGGTTGACAAGTGTCGATGAAAGAAATCAGCCACAATCGGCGAGGAAATGTTGATACGCAAAGAATTAGTTTCGGGAACGGGGGTAAGCCGAGGTGATATTTTAAAGATGCTTTTAATCAAACCGGCGCAATCCTCATGCAATGCCTTTTCATGCAAACCAAAAACCCATTCCGTACAATACTTCATTGTCCGGCCTTCGGCCGTATAGTAACCAAACAAGCGCATCAGATCTGTCGTTACCGCCAGTTGACCGGGGGTTTTGGCCGCCAACAAACTATTGTTCATAAATTGGGGCAAATGGATTCCCTTTTGCCAGTTACCGATTGTTGCTTGACTGACACCGACCGCCGAACCAACCGCCGCCTGACTCAAATGACCGGTACTGGCAAGGGCATATTGCCAACCGGCCATCACCTGTTCGTGTTTTTCCGTATATAAATCAAGATAGATTTGCCCACCGGTGGCAAACTCATGAGCTCGCACCTTATGAGTCGTGCCCAAACCGGGAATAAAGTGGCTACGAACCTTGAACGGCAAGTTAACTAAAATATCTCCGGCTTGCAATTCTTCGGCCTTCTTGTGTTTAATCATATTCTTGTCCCGGACGAAAACTGAATGATCGCCGGTCGTGCGAATCGTACCGCCGCGATATTTAACGACATATACTTCATCCACCTTATGGCGCAAAACACCTTTGGCTTGGCTCCACTGACTACCCCCGAACATTTTCTTTTGCTTTGAGTTCTCGCCACGAAATCCGGAAGCTAACGGCTTAAAACCTAAAGTCTTCAATTCACCGGCCGGTTTAACAAAATCCGATTCGCCGTTTTGGTAATAAGGATCAACAACATCCTTAATCGGCAATAATTTGGCGCCGTTTTTTGTCTTGACTAAAACCGGGGTATCACCGGTAACACTGGCGCCAACTCCGACAAACATCTCGACAAATTCCGAACCGGAAAGATAGAAAAAAGGTACCCGAGCTTGGCCGGCAATCGCCCGCGCCAGTATCGTTTTGCCGGTACCCGGGGCGCCAATCATTAAGACGCCTTTGGGAATCCGGGCACCGATATCCAAAAACTTTTTTGGATTACGCAGAAAATCAACGATTTCCAATAATTCTTCTTTGGCTTCTTTAACACCGGCGACATCGTCAAAAGTTACTCGTTGCTTATTATCATTCGGATCAATAATCCGTGCTCGTGATTGACCAAAAGTAAAAGCCTGCATACTGGCCCCGCGAACTTGTTTGGAAATAAACCAGAAAAATAAAATGATAAAAAGAATGGGGATGAGGAAGGGTAAAATATTCAAAAGCCAATAACCGACCCCGGTTGGACTTTCAACCGAAATCTTAACCGCTTGCAATTCTTCGGCCGTCACACCGTAATGGGCCATAATCTCCGACAAAGCGGTGCCGGTTTCTTTACGAGATTTTTTCTCCAAGTCGTCAGCATACTGAACAGACAACGCATTGTCTCTAACCACGATTGATTCCACCAAACCGGCCGAGACATCCAAGGCCACTTCCGAAATGGAAATTTCTTCTGTCTTTCCCTCCTGCTCGGACACCGCGGCGTAAAGACCGACGATTAGCATAAAAATAAGCAAGGTCATTAAGACCTGCCCGCCAAATTTGCCGAACATATTGCCACCTAAAGGCCCTTTGCCCCGAAATGGTCTTTTAATTGGCGCTTTTTTAGCCATGACTTGGCAAGTATAACACGATTGAACGATTAATTAAAGACAGATTTGCCAATCAACGAATAAGTGATAAACGACAAAAGCGAGCTCGAAAAGCTCGCTCTCTTTACTATTTACTGCACCCTTAAAATTAAGTGATGCGCCCGACACTCGTCTTCCGATGGTGACGAGGCGGTCCGAAGACATTCCTCGGCAAACGCCTGGGACGATAGTCGTAATAGGGATCGGGAGACGAAACTCCGTAACCCGGAATTCCGTTCTCAATCAAGTAATGAATGACCCCCTGCTCGTCAAAGTCACAACCGGTCTCTTTCTTCTTTGTCATCAAAACCTCCTCTCTATCGGGGAATACCATATTCCCTTATCTGATTTTATCGTACCACGGGTAATAAAAAAGTAAACCCTCCTCTTAATTACATCGTCCTTGAATCGTAAGCCCAATGGAGCAGAGCTTGCCTTTGTTTTGGCCGGCAAAAAATATCGCCGGCTCGGCAATTATTTTTAACTTGGGCGATATGTCGACGCATCGCCAGCCATCTTTTGATTTGTCGCTCGTCATCCGCCGTCCGCCGGCCCAGATAATAACGGCTGTACCACTCAAACCAACCTCGAGGATCTTGCGGCCGAATCCAGCCTTTGGCTTGCCAAACGGCCAACGATTGACCGGCATTGACTTTAAAATAATTAAGGTCTTTATGTTTTTTCCCGTCCGATGATAATTTTGCCCGCTTAAACCATTCTTGGGGAAATTCTTTCGGCCGATCAGAAAAATACACTCCACCAAACACGCCGAGCTCAAGCATCTGCTTGGGAGTTAATTCCGGCTTAAATCGCTCGTCAAAAGTCTTCTCTATTTTTCGCGGAACAGACATTAGCGGACAATCAGATAATAAATCAAAAGCCCTAAACCGCCCCACCAGCCAATATCAGAAATTATCAAACTGACGGTGATTTTATTTTGCAATGATCGGGGCAAAAGTTCTTGTTGCCGACCGGCCTGTTCTCGAGCCAGCAAAAACGGGCTGACATAAAATGACAGAAACAGTCCATTTAATACCAAAACGAGAGCGATTATCGCCTGATATAAAGGGATGCCGGAAAATCCGGCGTTTCGATAAAAAATAAGGCCGCCGACTATTACCAACCCTAAGCCAAGCCAAATTAAAGGTTTTGTTACTTTGTGAGTCCGAATCGTCGCTTCGGTCCAATAGCTAGATTTTCGACCCAAAAAACCATGAAGATCAATCACTGTCACAGCACCAAGGCCAATGATAAAACCGGCGATCAAGACAAATAAGCCGATAAAATCTAAATTAATCATTCTAAATATTCAGATAAGTAATGGTCAGTTGTAAATAAGTGGCAAAGGTTACCCATAAAAGATACGGTAGATTGATATAGACAATCCAACGAAGTTCGGGTGAAATCCGCCAAAGAGCAATCAGAGCCCAAATGAGGGTGCCGGCCACCAGTAAAATATCAATGGCGGCCAGTAGATTATTTTTGAGTCCGAATTGAATTGGCGTAAAAGCAAAATTAAAAATGAGATTTAAGGCAAAGGGTAACGCCACCAGCCACGGCAACTTACCGGTCAAGGCTTTGTAAAACACCGTACTGAAAGAAACGGCGATAATCGCATATAACACCGTCCAGACCGGCCCAAACAACCAGCTTGGCGGAGCCCAAGTCGGTTTAATTAATTGTGAATACCAATTAGATGTGTCCATAAATTATTTTATCAATAATTACTATTATAGAATAAAACAGGGTTGAGATAAAGAACAAAACACTCCGGAAGCTTTCGCTTTCGAGGTGTGAGCTGGTGGGGCGGGAATCATTCACGAATCACTTAGTATAATTTATCGAAAGTGGTGAATTTGTGGCAGAGAAAGCACTTGACCTGAGTATATACTTTGTATATACTCTCTATAATGAAAACAAAAATTCAAAAATGGGGCAATAGTCTGGGAGTTCGGCTACCTAAAAGTATCGCGGAACAAAAATCTTTGCGAGAAGGTCTTGGAGTATCTGTCGTACTTAAAAATAATCAAATCGTTATCGAACCAACGGCCGAGGAGTTTTCTCTTGAATCTATGCTAGCTGAGATTAATACTAATAATCTCCACGATGAAACTAATTGGTCAGAGACGCGTGGTAATGAAGTATGGTAGCAAAAAACTTTATTCCGGATAGGGGTGATTTGGTATGGGTTGATTTTAATCCCACAAAAGGAAGGGAACAAGCAAGAGTACGGCCGGCGATTGTAATTTCACCAAAATCATATAATCAAAAAACTAACTTGGCACTTATGTGCCCAATTACTTCAGTGCAAAAGGGGTATCCGTTTGAAGTGGCAGTCAAAGACAAGAAAGTATCAGGTGTTATTTTATCTGACCACATCCGATCGCTCGACTGGAAAGTGCGAAATGTGAAATTCATAGCTAAAGCAAAATCAAAGATAATTACTGAAGTTAAAATAAAACTATCGTTACTGATAGATACAAAATAAAGAAGTTTACTCGAGAGAGTAAACTTCTTTATTTTTCTGTATATTTCCATATTTGATGGGGCGGAAATCGGTCACAAGTCACTGATGCTTGATTTTATTTCATAAAATCTCATCAGCGCTCGCGACCCCGCCTCCCTCGCTTCACTCCTCCAAAAGGGCTAGTAAGTAAAAATAGCATGGTTGGTGGCGTAGTGTCGCCCTTTTTCCGCCACTAGCGTCGGCCCGAGGCGCTTCCTCTCCGCGTTTAGTGGTTGCTTGAGAGTCCTCTCACACTTCACAAGCACCTCGCACTGGCCACTCGCTTCGCTCGTGATGCCTGCTCGGTGCTTGTTCGTGTTCGCTCTGCGGCTTCGTTTGAGTCCGTGATAACTCTAAAAAAGCGGATTGTGCTATTACACAACGGATAGCACAAACAAAGTGTGCTAATTAGCGTTTTCTGTTCCGGACAATCTTTCAGGTAATTGGTTGAGATAGTGATCAATCATCCCTACAAAAATGTGTGACATTGATAACACAGTACTGGTGTGTAGAAAAAACTGGAAAATATTACTACTCATGAATATAAACCATTCTTTCCTATCTTTAGGTCTCCAGACATCATTTTTATCAGTTACTCCTATCAATATATCTCTGCCTTCAAAATTATGATGTCCTGTCGCGTTGGCCTCTTTATAGAGGGTTTCGAATACGTTTATATCTGGTGTGTTTTCTGCACCGTTCCCTAATCTCTGCATGAGTTCATCGGCGCGAGTATAAAGTTGTCGATTTGAAATCCTCGCTCGCGTAGTCAAGCCACCCCCATCTCTGCGCCCAAAGGCCATTTGATCAAACTCTCTGCGAATTTGTTCAAAATCTGCATTATGATGTTCCAGTATCCAAGCGATGTTTGAAATATGAAGTACGGGCTCAATCATCGCTTTTGCATGTATGGCAGTAGCCGGACCATTGAATTTGAGGCATGCGTCACGAAAAGACTCCGCTAAATAAAGCAATCTCATGATTGACGTGGTAAGAAGTCGATTTGATCGTGTTGTTATCCACTCTCTTTGACTAGTTTCGATAGGTGTTGGAATTTCGTCCAAGCACCTTAATCGTAACAACGGATAATATCTTTCAATACTCTCCCAATGCCTTTGTTGGTCATTTTGAAATAAAGCGACATCTTCATCAGAATATTCAAAGCTCAATACTTCAAGAGTAGTGGTCATATTTCTCTAGTGTGTTGTTTAATATCAGCCCACGCAAAACTAAATATCTCCTCATCTCCCTCTATGCCTGTTGGCAGAAAAGAAGCCATCGATGCATCTGTTAAAAGGGTATAGTATCCATCAACCTTCTCTTCAATAAACTTAATCACTCGATCTATTTCATCGTACTGAACATTGATTACCTTCCTTTTGATATCTCTATGCGCCACCCATTTATCACGAAGAAGTTTTATTTTTGCTGTTTCTTTTAGGAGATCAAATTTGTCAGAATTGATTCTTTCCCAAGAAAACTCTTTTGCTCTATTCTCTATCTGTTTTTGAAAATGATTCTTTATAAAATCATCCGCCGCTTCCTTTTTCATTTTACTGACCAACGTTTTGTTAAGTACTCCTGATTGAATAAATTCTTCGTGATTCGTGAGTAAATCATTAAGCAGTGCAACAAAACTATCTACAGGTTTATCCTCTACCAACCTTGATATAGCTAGCACTTGAGCTTCCGCATAATTTCGAAAGAAATAATCAATAAAAATATTTCTTTGTTGAAGTTTTGAGTTGCTCAATACTATCTCTTTTTGTTTATCAAAAACGTGTTTTCTCAAATTTACATCAATAACTTCATCGACAGAGTGCTTGATTAATTTTTGCCATTTCAAAATTTTTTGATTCATATCTCTATTTTTTTAAGATGCAATTTCAAAAATCTTTTTAACTAGTCCTGTCCGGTTGAAGTCGGTTTTAGTTTGAGAATAAAGACAGAAATAATCATGAACGCTCCTACAATCAAATCAATAATGCTCCAAATCTCGCGATCAAGGTGAATGACGATAAACGGATTGAAGAGCACTGCTAGAAACCCAAAAATCCAAATCCACTTCTCTTTTTGTGCTTCGTACGCCATCCATGCGACATGCGCCGAGCTTGCAAACACTACAAATCGCAACAGTGTGAAAAATCCGTAGGGCAAACCGTCAAACAAAGCAATGAACAAAAATGTGGCGGCGATAAGTAGTGATATGTTTTTCTTTTTGTTTTGCTCCATAGTTTTTACATCTTAGAAAAATAACCAGAAGAGGAAAAAGAAAATAAGGATATAAAACCAATTTTCCTTGAAAAAAGATAAAATATTTTTATTTTTTACCGCCTCTATAAATGAACTAACTCCAAAGAAGGCTATGCCTCCCAAAATCAATATTTTTATAACCAACCAAATGCCGTCCCACACACTACCAAATGAAACATTAAATCCAAAAAGATAAATAACGCCCCAGATGATCAACGAAATAATTCCTAAAAACAGAAAGAATATAAAGAAGTAGATTGCAAAGCCGATTGCAAGGGGAGTTCCAATAAAAAGGGCAACTAATCCCCAGATTATTGAACCCTCTGAAAATAGCGAAATTGCCAACCCTATCATTGACAGACCCGCAAAAGCAACAAATAAAAATTGCAGAATAGTAAATGAGATATAGAGAAATCCACCACCTACAACTAAACCGCCCGTGCCCACACCTTTAAAAATCTTTTTAAGAAAACTTTCTTTTCTGACGGGTTGCACTTCAAAAGCTTCCGTTGGAATAACCTCGTTTTCATTTTCTTCGTCGTTGATTTCATCATATTGATTTTCCGCTTCTGTAAAATCATTCTCTTCTACTTTTTCATTATCTATAACTGTACGTTCTTGCTCTTGCCCGCATTTTTTGCAGAATTTGTCGCCTTCTTCGATTTTTGTACTACAGTTTGAACAATACATATTTTTAATTTAAGTTATTTTGATAATTCGGCTATTTTAATCCTCGCATATTTACTATTTGGAAATCTATCAAGTGTTTTTTTATATTGATTAAGTGCCTCTGTAATTTTTTCCTGATATTCAAAAAATTGTGCCTTTCTTATCATCGGCATATCTTCGGTTGCTTCAAGAGAAATTGCCTTATCAATATATTCATGCGCTTTAACATGATCATCTAAAAGAGAAAAACACATTGCGGCATTGTCATACGCCGCAGCGTTCGTGGGATCTAATTCAATAGATTTTAAATAATCCTTTGTTGCTTTGCTAAACTCTCTTATTTTCCAATAACAGTCGCCTCTAAATTGCCACGCATAAGATATTTTATCATTTTTTTCAATACAAATTGAAAAAATATCAATTGCCTGACTGTATTTTTCTTGATCGAAAAGATTCTTTGCTTTTTGAAGAAGTGTTTGAAGATTTTTCTCTCTTTCTTCTAAAAATTTATTCCATAACAAGAGAGAAATTTCTTTTTCGTCCAAATTATAAAAATTATCCACCCTCATCAAAAAGTCAGACTCAGTATTATTTTTGTAAACAAGCTCAAAATATCCATCTACAGATCCTTGAAAATCGTAATACTTATCGTTACTTGGTTGTAATATTAAAGATTTTTCATAGCATTCCAATGCTTCGTTAATTTTTCCTAATTTCTCAAAACAAAAACCCTTGTTTGATAGATTTATGTAATTGTTTGGAAATATTTTCAATGCTTGATTTAGACAATTAATAGCTTCGTCATATTTTTCTAGACGAAGAAGACTAAACGCTTTTTTCCCGATTAGTATTTCAAAATCCAATTTTGGACGAACCTTAGTTTCTTTTTCAAATTTTTGTTCAGACGGTGTTTCTTCAAGAGTAATTTCTGTTTGCAATGCCTTGTCGTACCAGATTACTGCTTCTTTATAATTTGCAAGCTGTTCAAAGCTGAATGCTTTATAGCATAAAGGTAATAAGGCCAGAGGTTCTGTTTTTAATACTTCATCGCAAAGCTCAATACAGCGATCGTAATTCTTTTTTGAATAATTTTCCTCAATTTCTTTGAGAAGTGTTTGAATCTTTGGCCAAATGCCAATATCACGCAAACCTCTTTTTGCTAAACTTGAATCTTCGCTAAGTTTTTTTAGCGAAAGTTTATCAACTTTTTGAATTTGTTTATCCTTGTCCATTTTGCTGTTTTTTCATTTCTTCTACGGCCAACCTTCTAGCATTTAATACATTGGTGTCATTTGGAACAATTTCTAAAGCTTCATCAAACACTTCGACGGCCTCACGAAGTTTATCAATCTTATATAAAAGAATCCCCTTGTTTAATAGGGCTTTTTTATTTCTCGGATAAAGCTGTAATACTTTATCAAACACAAGAATTGCTTCTTGAAATTTTGCAAGCTTATCTAGAGCAAGCCCTTTATTAAATAACGCCGATATATCTGATGGATTATTTTCTATTACTTTATCAAATTCACCCATCTCTTCCTGCTTTCTAAGATGCCACAATGCGGTTTCTTTGCGGATTTGCACGTCATTAAAATTTGGATCAATTTCTAAAGCTTCATCAAAGACTTCGATGGCGTCCTGATATCTCTCTAACCGATGTAATGCAGCACCTTTTCTTTTTAGCGCCTCTATAAATTGGGGATCTATGAAAAGTACATCATCGAAAATTTCAATCGCCTCAAGATATTTTTCTGACTTATATAACTCAATTCCTTTATTAAATAGAATTTGAGCATCTTGCGGGCTGCTTTCCAGTCTCTGGATATCTCGTAAACCTCTTTTTACAAGTTTTGAGTCCTCGCTTAATTTTTCAAGCGATAATTTCGGAACTTTTTGAATTTGTTTATCATTATCCATATTTAAATTTTCAAAAGATATATGATATTTTCTACCAATCTTATCATTTCATTTAGAGCCACACTGCTCACTTTATCCTGTGCGGATTCCAAAACCATTGAAGGTTTGGCATTAACATCCATCTCAATTGCAGCACCTAAAGTTTTTTCACTCCCGAAGTATCCACTTTGTAACAAAAGTTCGCGCCAATACTTTTTTAAATCTTCATCTGGCAACTCATCTTTCTCCAACAGACGATTAAGCAGATAGACAGATACAAAGATTAATTCTGTCATGGCGTCTTTATCATTCGAAAAATCCAAATAATTTTCTGCGAACAACAAAAAACCATTCAGGGCAATCACATTCTTTTGTAAAGGTGCCAGCCTGTTTTCTGTATTCTCATTTTTTTCAACCGTACAATAGAAACAGGGCTTATCTGCCAATATAATTTCATGCTTACAATTAGCACAAAATATTTTTACTTTATTATTTATTTCTTCTGCTCTAATAATAGTATCTGGATCGTTCAAATAAAGTGCTGTGAGTTTAAATAATGACGGATAGTTATTAAATTTAGAAGGACTTTCCAAAACATCATCTATTAAATTTCTTAAATTTGCTATGACGATTTCTAAATCTTCCCCGTCCTTAATTGCTTTTGAAACTGCCAACAACGAATCTATTTCCATGCTCTCACTTGAGAGCGCTTGTGCGACGATAACTTCTCTCTCTGTTTTCGGAAAATTACAGCAAAAAGCACAAGGGGATGAAGAATAGTTGATTAATCTTCCGCAAAATTGGCAAGTATAGATTATAGTAAAATGTTTCTTGTCCTTTAATAGCCCGAGTTCTCGCAATCCCCGTGTGGCCAAAGTTGATTTTGCGGCAATTTTATCAATAGGGTATTTCGGAACTTTTTGAATTTGTTTATCATTATCCATATTTTTTCTTTAACTCGTCAACTTGATTTTCCTTTTTGGTAACATCAGACAAAACTTTATCAGCAAGCTCGCTCAAAATATCTCGATTGTGCTTCTTTGCTTTTTCTATATTTTCTCGCAATATGAACCACTCAGATTTTTTGAGTGATTCATATTCTTGATAAATTTTTTTGATTGATGTTTCAAGTCCAGCCAATTTATTCTTCAGTGATTCAATGGTTTGCGTTTCTATATCATCTCCAGCTCCAGTTCGATCAATTGTGCGCAATGTTTCTAAATCACCTTCGGCATACGCCTTGTTGATCTTTTTCATCATCTCATCATTGCCACCCGACTTGTCCGAGTGATATTTGTGTGCGAGCTTTCGCCACAATTTCTTCAATTCTTCTTTATCCTCA
>JBBDJY010000002.1:0-52323 GCA_040879645.1 Minisyncoccota bacterium | reverse complement strand
ATGGAAATAAGAAAATATAATCAACAAGACGAAGAACAAGTTAAAAGTATTTTTGCTCAATATTGGACCGACCCAGAGTTCTTGAGTGAATTATCAGAAAATTTAAATTCTACTGATTGTATTTTTTATGTTGCCGATAAAGATGGAGAAATTGTTGGGGTGGCGGGAATAAGAAAAGCCCCAGGCTTCCTAAGTGCCGAGGCCGATACCAAAAATCCATCTGAGTTGTATCTAATCTCTTCCAAAAGAAAGAATGAGGGGATTGGAAGTTTATTGACAAAAAAAATGATTGAAGTTGCTAAAGAGCTAGGTTTTACAGAAATTATTGGTTATAGCCCTGAAACCCATAACAGTTCCTGGCGATTTTATGAAAGTTTAGGGTTTACTCAAGGAGGTATTATTAAAGATCCAGATGATGGCTATCCTGGGATGCTTTGGAAAAAGACTATCTAATTTTAGTTCCGAAGTTGTAATTTTCTTAAACTCTTAAAAACTCTAAATTCTCCAATATCTCTTTTTATTTCATACCAAACAGGTTCTAACTTCGTCCTGCCCGCGGAGCAGTCTGACACTGTTATAACCTTATAAAATAACTCTTGTTTTGAGGGTTATTTTTGGTGTGTGGAGGTTATAAATTAGCTGAGGTGGTACAGGAACAGAGTGATTTATAACCTTATTTTTGTTAGAATCACTTTATGAAAAAAGGAGAAGACTTTACTGGTATTACTATTGTTTATTTTTGCCATGATGGTGAAGGTAATGTTTTACTGAATAAACGAAGTAACCAGTGTCGAGACGAACATGGAACTTGGGACCCTGGGGGTGGTGGTTTAGAATTTGGAGATACTGTGGAGGATACTTTGAAAAAAGAAATTTTAGAAGAGTATTGCACAGATGTTTTAGATTATGAATTTCTTGGGTACAGAGATGTGCACAGAGAACATCAGGGCAACAAAACTCATTGGATCGCTCTTGACTTCAAAGTTTTAATTAACAAAACAATGGTTAATAATGGCGAACCACACAAATTTGAAATCATTGAATGGTTTACCCTTGATTCACTACCAGAACCACTTCATTCTCAATTTCCAAATTTCATCAATCAATATAAAGAGAAGTTATAAAAAAGTAACGCTCGGGTTTAATCATCAAAAATTGCTAAAAATTAGTCAAAATATCTAAACTCCAAGAACCTCTTTTTTCTCCAACAATTTAATATAAACCAGCTGTTGCCACATATTTTGCATGTACTCGTGGTCTGAAAAGATACTTATAATACTGCCATGTTCCGTGAGCTATTGTAAAGAAAAGCAAGGTATTATTTTGATTTACAAACTCTTGCGAATGTGGTAGTGATATAGTCAGAAAGCAACCTTGAAAGGAGGTGAGTACAATGTCTCAGGAGATGAGCGTAGAAAACATTCGGGTGGGGAGTATCGTTCGTGTTATTAACGATGCTTTCAGATTTTTTGGTTACCAAGGTGTGGTGGTCAAAATAGCCCATGATGAAAACCCTGATGGACCAGTGGGAGTTCAGTTCCCAACGTGGTATGGGCGGATTTTTGACTACCCTGATCCGCTCAATAGTGTGGTTCGGCTCGATGTCAACGATCTACGGGTTGAGGAACGTTTTGACGAAATTCCACTTGATGTATTTTTGAAGCGTCTTTTCGGCAGAATGGGCGTATGGACAGTCAATCGTCCTTCGTACCCGCTGATCCCGGGTGATACTGAGTGTATGCACGAAGGATGCGAAGAGAAAGCGTGGTTCGCGATCCTCGTTAACGTTTTCGGGGCTGTCACAGAATTTTATACGTGTCCTGACCACACACATTATCACGGAGTCTGCTGTGATGGATTCCCGATGAAGAAAGTGTAATCGAATCTGCAACGCTGCTCAGATCGCCGCCACGAGTCAATTCTTGTGGCGGTATTATTTTATATATAGGTTTATAATATTTGATATGGAAATAAGAAAATATAATCAACAAGACGAAGAACAAGTTAAAAGTATTTTTGCTCAATATTGGACCGACCCAGAGTTCTTGAGTGAATTATCAGAAAATTTAAATTCCACCGAAGAAGAAAAGGGAGAAAAGGAGAAAAGGGAGAAAAGGGGTCAGGAGCATTTTTTATAAATGGTTATCTAATTTAAATTGCAAGTCTACAATGAGAGAAAAGGGCAGGCCGAAGAAGAAATAAATACTCCTGACCCCTTTCTCCGGTTTGTTGGGGGGACCAGACCGGAATCCCCGCCGGAATGACTTCAGTCGGGCCAGGAACCGGTCACCGCTCCCAGGCCATGGGAGCGCTCTTTTTATAAGTTGAGGAAGCACGGTTGTCTATTTATCTTACAGATTGATACCCACCCGGTACGCCGTTCTTTGATAAAACCACTTGCCAAAGTTGGTTTTTTCTTGATTTAAAACTACCGGCTGAAGCCATTAAATAATATTTCCACATTCGATAAAATCTATCACCGTACTTATCTTTCAGGTTTGGCCATGCTTTTTCAAAATTATGAAACCAGGCCAGTAGGGTAGGATAGTAATAGAAGCTAAAATTGTGCCAATCCTCCATAATAAATAAACCCTCCGTACTTTCACCGACCTGTTTTATAGATGGAAGCATCGAATTTGTAAAAATATACTTACCAATCCAAGGGTCTGCGGATATCACACTTCTGTTTCCTCCGATAGTATGAAGAAGGAAGAAACCCCCATCTTTTAAGCATTTGTGAGCAATTTCCATATATTCCCGATAATTTTTCTGGCCAACATGTTCAAACATTCCAAGAGAGACTATGTGGTCGAATTCTTCTTTAACATCTCGGTAGTCCATAAGCCAAAGATCAACCGGTAATCCCTTACACATTTCTCGACCAAGTTCTATTTGCTCTTTTGATATGGTTATCCCGACAACTTCGGCGCCGTATTTTTCAGCGGCAAACTTGGCAAAACTTCCCCAACCGCATCCAATATCTAAAACTCGATCACCCTTTTTGAGTCCGATTTTGCGACAAACGAGATCGAGTTTTGCCTCTTGGGCTTTGTCTAAATTTTCAGAGACTTGGTCTAAATCTTTCCAATATCCGCAAGTGTATGTCATTCGACCGTCGAGCATTTTAGAGTATAAATCATTTCCGACATCATAATGCTGTTCACCAATTTCAAAGGCCTTCGATTTTCTTTGCGGGTTTAGAATTCTTGATTTTATAACCTCTGATAATAATTGAAGACTCGGTACAATTTTTCTACCCAGGTCAGCAGACAAGACTTTATTAAAAAATTCGTCGAGTTCTTTGGCGTCCCACCAGCCATCCATATATGATTCACCGAGAGCCAGAGACCCACCAGCTAATACTCGGCTGAAGAGTTTTTCATTTTTAACTTGGAGGTCTTGTGGTCTGTCGCCATTAATTTTTATATCAGCTTCAGCCAATATCTTTTTTACTATTTTTTGGGCACTACTCATTTCTTATATATTTAAATTTCTTAATAATTTCACCTCTCTATTTATTGCGTGGTGATAACGAATAAACTAAATGTGCCATAATTGGCAAAAAAGAAAAAGGGGTCAGAATCATTTTTTATAAATGGTTATCTAATTTAAATCGCAGTCTACAATGAGAGAAAAGGGCAGGCCGAAGAAGAAATAAATGTTCCTGACCCCTTTCTCCCCTTTCTCTCTGACCCCTTTCTCTCCTTTCTCTTCCTCCCGACCCCCCCTCTCCCGCTGCGGGGAGCAATGTAAAGCAAGGCAAGGTAGATTACTTGACTAAAACCATGAAAACTGGTAGTAATATTCTCAGACAACAACATTGAAAGGAGATTGCGATGAGCGTTAAAAATTCCGTTGATTGTCTTGGTCATCTGCCGGATTGGGAAGACATAGAAGGTGAGGAACGAGTCGTTGAGAGTCCTTGGATGGGCTTGATAAAGACTCGTTGGTGGGCATCAAGGCATTGTGGCCGTCGTCTTAGGCGGGTAGTGATAATGCGGCGACATCGGTGTAGAAAATGTGGTCGAGTTGAGTATTACAACGGCAGTGGTCTAATCGGACCCAATATGCACGTATGTAATGAAGGAGTCGGCCTCTGTGACCGTTGCGGTGTTCGCATTTTGTTTGAAGTCGAAGAGGGTTTTACATTTCCAAGGGAAGTGTAGGCGTAGGTGTTAAAATCCATCTCATTTGAGCCAGTTGTAATGATTGGCTCTTTTTTTATACCAAACAGGCTCTAAATAGATTCAGCAAAGGGAGCTCAAAAACTCATATTTTTCAACATAAAATAAGGAGAAAGGGGTCAGGAGGATTTATTTTTTCTTCGGCCTGCCCTTTTCCCTCATTGTAGACTCATTTATAAAAAATGCTCCTGACCCCTTTCTTTCCTTTCTTCCTGACCCCTTTCTTCCCTTCAGACCTTCCCTGATTGTTACTCCGAGTAGGATATGGAACTGATGGGGTTTTCTTTTTCTCTGATTTGTGCTAGAAATGAAGGTGAAAGTTGTTTGTGTCCAGAATCGAAACCTTGATCTTAAAAAGGAGGTGTATTTCGATGAGAACAATTGAGCTTGAAGATTATCTTGGAGTGATTCGAGTGGTTTCAACCCCTGAAGGAGAAGCTCCCGAGGAGGTTCGAGAAAAGTGGGTTGGGGTCGAAATACCGTGTTTGTATTACGTAGAAGACACCCCCGGCGCCACTGGAGTTTTGACGGGAAGATTTGTCTTTGACCTGGAAAAGGTCTACGTGGTACTCCAAGAGAACGCAATCTCTTCTCTTGAGGTGGAAGCCTCCAAGTGGTGGAAACAGAATGGCTTTCCTTCGGAAGAGGGGGCAATGTTTTCTTTCTGTGCCAATTCGATAGAAGAGGTAAAAACAGTTCTCTCTCGTCGAGAGTTCGTATCTTTGCTCCAGAGCCTCTCCGTCTAGATTTGGAGGAGAGTAATCGCCCCGCATGAAGCACTCAGCTTTGGCGGGGTGTTTCTATTTACATAAACAGGTTCTAACTTCCTCTACCAATCAGAGCCAAATTGTATGTTTGGCGAGCTCAGGGCAAGACAAGTCTAAAATAACATCACAACACATTTGACCCTCGAGGAGGGTGAACCACTACTATTTTATTGATTTTAGTTATTTAGTGACCTGATGCTTATTCTTTAAATACAAGGCTAATTCTCGAGCTTGCTCGTCGCAGGCATTCGGACAATAAATCGTCGGCTGTCGAGACAGTTTTACCCTTTCCCCATTCTTTTCTAATAAATGAACAATAGACGCTTTATTGTAATCAGTGTTTTCCCAAGAAGTGATAATTATCCCTTTATCTAAATATTCATCGACACTAGCTACGGCTTGAATGTTTTTAATAGGAAATTTTTGCTTTAGTTCTTCCTCATCCAGATCGGTATAAATATTATAACCATTTAATTGGTCAACAAAAATTGTCGCCTCTTGATTGCTTAAAAAAGAATAACCCTCTTTAATTAAAAGACTATCCATCTGTGGCTCGGTTGGCTTAAGTGTGCGACCGGCCAAAATCATATCAGCCTGCCCGCTTTCCAAAAGAACAAGGCTTTGGGCGGTAGAGCTTGTCTTGATCACTTGATATTTTTCCAAATTCAAACTTTTACTTAATTCATAATAAGTCGGACAAGTGGCGATTTTTATTTTTTCGGTTGTTTCGAATGATTTTGACGATATCAAGTTGGAGATAACCGGAACAATCAGAACCCCGATGCCGATAACCGAACCGATAATAATTTTTTTGTTCATAAGGTTATTTTACAAAAGCATTAAACAAATACCCGATTACAATTATGTTTATGGTTGTTATCCCGAAGAAATAAATAAGCAATCTTGCTTTCATCACTCTTTTTAAAATCAAAGCTTCAGGCAGAGACAGACCAACCACCGCCATCATAAAAGCCATCGCCGTGCCGAGAGGGATGCCCTTCTCAACCAGTGATTGCATAATAGGGATAACGCCGACGGCATTGGCATACATTGGCACGGCGACGATTGCCGCTATTGGCACGGCGAATAAGTTTTCAACAGTGATATACCTTTCAAAAAATCCGGCCGGAACGAAGCCATGGATCGCCGCCCCGACCGCAATTCCCAAAAGCACATAAGGAGTGATCTTTTTTGTTAAATCAAAACCTTCGTGCCAAAATTTTATTGCCAAGTCTTTATACGAAATTTTTTCAGTCTTTATTTCATTTTTTTGACTCTTTATTTTCCACACATAATCAGCCACATACTTTTCCAATTTTAATTTTTCCAAAATGAAACCACCAACTACACCTAGAAGAATAGCGGAAATCACATAGAGAGTTGTCACTTTCCAGCCAAACAGTCCGGCAAACAAAACAACCGCCACCTGATTGACCAGTGGAGAGGTGATCAAAAAAGATAGTGTCACCCCGAGCGGGATTCCGGCCTCAAGGAAGCCAATAAATAACGGGATAGAAGAGCAGGAGCAAAAGGGAGTAATGGTGCCAAAGGCTGAGGCTAATAAATAATCAGCCCCATACCATTTTCGGGAAACCAGAAAATCTCGCAATTTTTCTACCGGCAGATAATACCGCAGGATGGCCATAAAATAATTGATCACCAAGAGCAACAACAATATTTTTATCGAATCATAAATAAAAAAATTAACCGATGTCCCGAGATGAGCTTCCGGACTTAAATCGATAACTTGATAAGTTAACCAATTGGCCAATATTTGTAAGGGATAAAAGACGTCCATAGTTTCCTAACAATTACCGCCACAACTACACCCTGATTTTTTCTCTGCCGCACCGGAATCGTCACTACAGTCACTGATAATCTTTTTAATTTTTTCTATATCCGAAACCGATCCGGCTATAACTGGTTTGCCGTTTATCGCCAATACCGGACTTTGCATCACTCCCATTTCAACTATTTTTTGAATGTCGGTGATGTACTCCACTTCTGTTTTTAGTCCTAATTCCTCAACTGCTTGTTTTGTCAGTTCAAATAACTTTTTGCAAGTTGGGCAACCGGAACCCAAGACTTGAATTTGCTTGATACTATTTTTCATATGATTGTAAAAATTTATTTAATAATAAATTGTACTTATTAACTTCTTTTTTATTAACAGAATAATAAACTTTGAGTCCCTCTTTACGATCTTCTACTAATCCAAAATCTTTCAATACCTTTAAGTGGTGGGAAGTGAGATTTTGGGGGAGATCAAGAAATTGCCAAATATCACAAACACACTTCTCGCCGGACCGAAGCAGGCACAGAATTTTCATTCTATTTTCCTCCGCCACCACCTTTAGAAATTTGACTGCTCGGGACAGTTCGGCGGTAGACTCCTTGTTTTGACAGCATTTGGGAATCATCTATTTTTTAATCAATGATAACTATATCAACTTATATTGATATATTATCTAAAAAATTAAAATTAAGCAAATCGTGCCAAGCTCTCTATCGAGAGGAACCGAAACCTCCTCTGATAAAATTCCCCTTAATTGACAAAAAACAAAATACATACTAGTAATTGTTATGGGTCCTAGACTTAGATAAAAGAAAGGAGATTCAAAATGTTGTGGCAAGACGTGGTTTTCACCTTTGGACAACTGTTTTTTTTCATTTCTCTCATCCCGACCATTCGGGCAAAAGAGAAGCCGGCGTTCTCGACGGGGTTTGTGACATCACTGGTCTTGACCATCTACATCCCTACTCTCTGGACACTCGGACTCTATGTGTCGGTGATCTTTACCAGTCTTCTCACCTCGGCTTGGTGGATCATAACCTACCAAAGCTGGCGGAGAAGTCAGTCGGTCGCCGATACTTGATACTCGCCACGAACAATAAGACGAAAGGCTCGTCATTATATGTTCGGTGGCGGGTTTTCTTTTTATTCAACTTTCAGTTTTTAAAGTCGTCTGATTTGATTTAAACTCAAAAGGAGGTTCAACCTCCCTTGGTTGATACAACACGAAAAGGATGTGTTATAATCAATAATGAGGTCAAAATATATTATTAGTCTTAATTATTAGAAATAAAATATGAGAAAAATATTATTGAGTTTAATGAGTTTAGTTTTAGTTTTTGGTCTAGCTAATGTTGTTGGTGCTGATGTTAATGCTGTAACCCCAAGTACAAATGATATTAACAGAACTAACGGATGGGCACATGTAAATCAAGTTAGTGTTGGTGTAGGAACAACTAATTTAGAATTTGTGAGCACACGGAGTTTTTGGAGTTGTTTCGAGTATAGAACTGATGGAGATACAAGCCAGATACTTGAGACTAATGGTGGTGATAATTATAATCCAGCAGTCACAGATGGACTATACCCTTACGTTTGTGTAAATAATGAAACAAAAACAAAAACAATAGAAGCTAATGAGTATGTTGAAGTTCGTATGGTCTTTGGTGCAGAGACAGATGAACGTTTTGATTGGACAAGATTTGACGTTCTCTATCCAAGAAGTGCTGAGATTACTGCTCCTGAACCAGCTGAAAATGTTTCAGGTATGGTAAACTTTGAAGCTTATCTTGATGATGATGATGAAGACTCAATTCAGTGGGCTGTCCGAGAAGGAACTTGTGCTGCTGGAATAAATACTGTGTTTGGTAATGTAGATGGAAAATCAGATGTAGCCACAATTGATACAAGCGATCTATCTAATCAAACATTCTCATTTACTGGAGATATGTCTACAATGACACCAGGAGAATATTGTTTTATCTATAATCCAAAAGAAGATAGTGGTGAATCTAATATAAGAAAAACTGTAGAGTTTAACCTTATTGAACCTCTAACTGAGATATCACAATGTAAAAAAGATGGTTGGATGACTTTTAATAATCCTCCATTCAAAAACCAAGGTGACTGTGTAAGTTATATTAAAAGTAGTCCAAAAGCAACTGGTAACAAAAATAAATAACCTTTTACTTTGAAGTTAAGAGAACCCGCTAAATTAGCGGGTTTTTCTTTTACTCTACTTCATTTTAAGCCACGTTTACCATCACAGAGGTTCGCATGTTGTCTATCGCTCGGAGCAAACTTTTTCGCTTTATTTTATAAGGGTATTTTTTGATACTCCAGTTGGACATTCGAACCTATATTATTTCACTTATCTATGATATTGTTTCTCTATATGAAAAACTTAAACAAAGGTTTTGTAATACCGATCATAATTATAATTGTGGCAATATTTATTATTGGCAGTGGAATTTATTTTTATAAATCTAATCAAAAAACTGATGATATAGTTGCCTGTACTATGGATGCGATGGAGTGCCCAGACGGTAGCTGGGTTGGAAGAACTGGACCGAATTGTGAATTTGTGTGTCCGGCTTCACAAAACGATATGATTCTTGTTAATCAGCCAGTTGCAAATGCTGTCGTTTCAAACCCATTTATTATTAATGGTGAAGCTCGTGGTGGTTGGTATTTCGAAGGTAGCTTCCCATTAAGAATTGAGGATGCAAATGGGAATATACTTGGACAACATTACGCCACAGCGAAAGGGGAATGGATGACTGATGAATACGTGCCGTTTACTAGCGAACTTTCTTTTAAGAATCCAAGTACTGAAACAGGTTTTTTGATATTGTCAAAAGACAACCCTTCCGATTTACGAGAATTTGATGATGAGATTAAAATACCAATCAGATTTGATGTTGATTCAAATGCTGAATTAATGGACTTGTCTCTTTATATTCAAGATAAGAGTTATGTCGAGACCAGTAGTTGTAGCGTGACAAAAAAAGTTGTATATAAAGTTCCAAAAACCACAGCGGTGGCTGATACTTCACTTCAGATGTTATTTGATGATGAACTTTCTGCTTATGGTACCTATAAGTCGGTTAGTATTGTAAATGGAGTAGCTAAAGTCCTTTTGGCTAGCGATATGACCCCGTCTGGTTATCCCATCAGTGCTCTGTCTAGCTGTCAGAGTTCTCATCTGCTTGCTGTCCTAAAAGATACACTTACTCAATATAGTTCTATTAAATCAGTTGAGTTATTATCCTCAGAAGGCGCGATACAATTTTAATTTATTAGTTTAATAAATTATGAGGAAAAAATATATTTGGGCAATTTTAATAACCATACAACATATTTGACCCCCCAGGGGAGGCGAAACCTCCATTGATTAAAACAATTTACCTCCGATTAACGGATTAGTCTTGTCAGGAGTAATTAAGATCACTTTTCCTTCGGCATCTGGCACGCCAAGGGTAAGTACCTCGGATTCAAACAGGCCAATCTTTCGTGGAGGAAAATTGACGACACCAAGGACAAGATTTCCCACCAATTCTTCCTTTTTATAAAGGGCGACAATTTGGACTGAAGAATTTTTGGTTCCGATTTCCGGACCAAAATCTATCCTAAGTTTATAAGCTGGTTTCTTGGCTTCGGGAAAATCATTAACTTCAAGTATTTTCCCAACTCGGATGTCTAATTTTTGGAAGTCATCAATTGTTACGATAGGATTCATAATATTTAAAATTCCTTAGTGTCTCCTTCAACCATCACGACAAATTCAATTCCTTGGGGCTCCAACACTTTGGTTGGTAAAACATGGGCCGATCCGAATCTTGTGCCATCATGGACAGGGAATACCTTCTTTGGTTTAAGAAGTAAAGCGTAATCAATTGCCTCACCTAGTTTCAGCCAAGGACCAGAAACCGGAAGGGCAAGAATTTCGACTGATTGTCCTGGATTGGTGAATGCATCTCCAGGATACCAAAGTCTGCCATCAATAAAATATCCAAGATTTGAAGACCGGGGAATACTCTGATGCATAACTGCGTGTTTTTCTCCTATCCCAACAACAGTAATCTCATCAAGCGAGACAGAGTCATTGTGGTTTATTTGTGTGTGTTCTATTCCTTCTTTCTCCAAAAGCTCACTGACAGAACTGTTTGAATAGATAGCTACCTGAGGATTTTTTTGTAAAATCACCTTGAGTGATTCGATGTGATAATGGTCCTCGTGTTCGTGAGTAAAAAGGAGGTAATCAATATTCTCTAGTTTAGAATGGGCATCAATGGTGTAGCTCCCTGGATCAGTGAGAATCTTCTTTCCCTTAGTTTCGATGAGGAGGCAACAATGGCCTAATTTAGTTATCTTCATATTTCTATTTTATCATTCTCAGTCCTTCTGTGCTATAATCAAACAAGAAAGAACCCTCAAAAATTCTCAAAGCACAAAACATTGAAAGGAGTCAGAGATGGCCGGAGGCAAGATGAAGTGCGAAGAGTGCGATCGCGATATTAGTCTCAGTGGTGCGCCGGTCTGCCGGATTTGTGATCCAGATCTGGACGCCATTATTGAGAGACGCGCGACCATACGGGGTCCGCGCCTGTGTGGGCAATGTTTCGCCAAGCATCGGGCGAGGCACGAAGCCGAGATCAAAGACAACCAGGAGGGGAGTTGTCCGACTTGTGGTCGGGATTTGCCAGTCGGGGGTTTGTTTTGTCCGGCTTGCGGTTATGAGCCACCAATCGCTTCATAGGCTGGATTAACTTTTTGGTATCTGGTTTCCCAACCCTAATTGTTTAATAAACGATTAGGGTCTTTTTATCATCTGGCGAGAACAACAAGTTGTCGGTTAACCTCAATCATTTTAAATAACTATCGAAGAAGACGGCGTGGCAAGTGTAGCCGGTGGGATTTTTTTGCAAATAGTCTTGGTGATAATCTTCGGCCCGATAAAAAGTTTTAAGCGATTATCTCAATGTCGCGATTTAGTGGTTGAATTGATTTTGAGAATCTTCGGGACGTGCTAAACTGGATTGGAAAGGATTAATCAATTAATCGAAAATCAATATGGGAAAAAGAGCTACCGGTGTTGACAAAAAGCGTACCTCACGATCGCCTAAAACGAAGAAGCGTCTGGCGGCCAAAAAAGTAAGGTTGGCGGCCAAGAAGAAAAAAGCTTAGGCCAGCCGGGTTTAATCGAAGAGAGAGACGGAGATCAACGCAATTGATCCGGCTAAAAAGCTTACGCCGTAGATGTAGATAATGACTCGGGTGATTTCTTGATGACCAAATTGGGTTCGTTTGCCACCAACGAAAGGAATGTCGGATTCTTTGCCCTCGCGAGCGTGACAAGGGCCACCCAAACGAAGGTCTCGGGCGCCGGCGAAGGCCGTAATCGGGATGCCTCCGTTAGGGGAGGGGCCTTTTTGGCCGTCTCGGTGCCAGGCTCGCCAGGCTTGGCGGTAATCATCACCGAGACCGAGGGCGACCAAAACGATCAGCAGTCCGGTCAGTCGGGCCGGCAGATAATTTAGACCATCGTCGAGCCGAGCACTGGCCCAACCGAAGTCTCGGTAGCGTTCATTGCGATATCCGACCATGGAGTCCAATGTGTTGACCACTTTATAAAAAAGCATTAAAACCGGTCCACCGAGAGCGAAATAGAAAATCGGAGCGACAATCCCGTCTGAGATGTTCTCCGTGCCGGTTTCGATCATCGCTCTAACGATCTCGGGCTCTTCGGCTTGAGACAAATCACGACTGACGATCTCTTGGGCTCTGGTTCGAGCCGCCGGCAGGTCTCCTTCCTTTAACAGCCGGCGCACCGCTCCCACTTCGCGAATTAAAGCGCCGGCGGCCAAGAGCGAATAAGTCAGATAAAGAGAAATGATCCAGTAGAGCCAGGGAGAAATTCTTAGACTGAGGTGTAAGACGAAAAGTGAGCTGGCTGTCCAAAAGAGTAGTTCCGTTATCAGGAAAATTACCCCGGCGGCTTTTAGATTCTTCTCCAAAAAACGCCGAAGGTTTTTCTCCAGCCAAACTGAAGAATGGCCGATTGCCTGAACCGGATGATAAATTCGGCGCGGGTCTCTGAGGATTAGATCTAAACTCAGGCCGGCGACCAACAAGATAATCATTTCGTTGATCATTAACTCTATCATAGGCAAAAATCACTAATTGTGGAAATCCGATTCGGTTAATGCTAGGATTCTCGAGAGAGTAGGAAGTTCTTTTAAGCTCAAACCCGAAAGGAAGTCAGATGTTTGATCTGATTGAGACCGAGGCGGTTACCGGTGTTCGTCTCTTCTCGCCGATGTTGAGTATTAGTAATGCCATTTTTGGTGGCGGCTTGAGGCCCGTCTCGGCGATAATCAATTATAGTCTGCAGCCAGGGGAATATCCCGAAGTGGAAGAGATGCCTGAGTTTTGTCGCTCCCTGGCGACCAACCTCGATTGTGACCCTCAAACCACCGTGGTCATGTTGACCACGGTGCCTCAACGGTATCGAGGTCGATCTGATGATGGATCTTGCCTGATTACCGCCGGGCTTGGCAATGCGGTTCCGCTTTTGCCCGAATTGGAGTGGGATGAACGGGAGGGCGCTTATGCTTATAATCCCGGGACGATTAATACGCTGATTGTCTCGCGCGAGGCGCTCTCATCATCAGCTCTTGTTGAAGCTTACGGTACGGCTAAGCTGGGGCTTAGTGAAGCGGTCAGAAACTGGAGCGACAGTTATCACCCTGAGCGAGAACTGATTGGTACCCCGACCGATGGTTTGACCATTGTCTGCCCCGACGTTGATCCGAAACTACGCTTTGCCGGTCTCGGTTCCCGGACGGGGAGCGAGCTGATCCGAAGGATTAGGGAGGCTTTCAATGAAGCTTTGTCGCATCGGTATCCGGAGTTCAACTCTTTGGAGGCGAAGTCGGGTTGAATTGGGAGATACTTCTCAAACCGGAGCGGTCAGCTGCTCCGGTTTTTAGGTGCTTATTTTAGTTTTTACTTCGGGAGAAAATGTGGTATCATTAGTTTATATGAAAACATTTATTATTGTACTTATAGTTATTCTGCTTGGTGTCGGTGCTTATCTGATTTTTAGCCCGGCGGAAGAAGGAGTGGATCGGGGGTCGGAAAATGTGACCACCGAAGGGGACGAGACAAGCAATTTATCAGCAAATGGTGAAGAGGATGAAGCCGAACAAAAGGGCGAGACGGTCATTGGTCAATCTGTTGATGGTCATGATATTGTCGCTTATCATTACGGTCAGGGAGATACCGAGATTCTTTTTGTTGGCGGTATTCATGGCGGTTATGCTTGGAACACCTCACTGGTGGCTTTTGAGTTGATGGATTATCTGAAAAGAGATCAAACAGTGATTCCGGAAAATGTCAGAGTAACGGTTGTGCCGGTCCTTAATCCGGATGGTTTGGAAGAGGTTATGGGTACGACCGGTCGTTTTACTCAAGCCGAGGCTCTTGGGTTGAAGGTTAATACCACTGCCGGTCGCTTTAACGCCAATGGGGTTGATCTAAATCGTAATTTTGATTGCCAATGGCAGTCCACCGGTACGTGGCGAAATACCCCCGTTGATGGCGGAGATGAACCTTTTTCCGAACCGGAAAGCCAAGCAATTAAGAATTATGTCACGGCCAATCAGCCCAAGGCGGTGATTGTTTGGTACAGTGCGGCCGGCGGAGTTTTTGCCTCGGCTTGTGATAATGATGTTTTAGCTGAAACCAATATCCTGACTAATCTTTATGCTAAAGCGGCCGGTTATCCGGCTTACGAAGAGTTCGATTTTTATGAAATTACGGGTGATATGGTCAATTGGTTGGCTAAAGAAAATATTCCGGCCATCAGTGTTCTTCTTTCGTCACATGAAGATATTGAATGGTCGAAGAATCGGTCCGGAGTTATCGCTGTTCTCAAACATTATGCGCGTTAGCCGATTGTTTCAAATCATTTAAATTATGCGTCGACCATTTATCTTTATCTTTTTGGGTTTGGTCGTCGTTTTACTTCTCGGCCTAGGAGGGTTTAAGTTTATTAACCGATCAGCTGAGGAAGTTCCTTTACTTGAACCGGCTGAGGTCGAAGAAAGGATAGCGACGCGCCTGACTATCGGCCAATCGGTCGAAGGTCGGATTATCGAGGCCTACACTTTCAAGGCGGAAGAAGCCTCCGACCAGCTTTTATTTGTCGGCGGTATTCATGGCGGTTACGAATGGAATAGCGTTTTTTTGGCTTATCAAGTGCTTGATTATTTAACCGCCAATCCCGATGTTATACCTGATAATTTAACGATAACGATTATTCCCGTGGCTAATCCCGATGGCCTGTACAAAGTAGTTGGTAAGACCGGTCGTTTTACGGTGGCGGAGGTGCCGGTCGGCGATGTTTCGGCCGGTCGCTTTAACGCCAATGGTGTTGATCTTAATCGTAACTTTGATTGCAAGTGGCAACCGGAAAGTATGTGGCGTGGTCAAACCGTTAGCGCCGGATTCGGACCCTTTTCCGAACCGGAGGCCCGAGCTCTTAGTGATTTTGTAGTGGCAAATCAGCCCGGGGCGGTTGTCTTTTGGCACAGTCAGTCAAATGCCGTTTATGCCTCCGAGTGCGAGGCGGGAATTTTACCCGAAACATTGGTTTTGATGCAGACTTATGCCGAGGCCAGTGGCTATCCATCAATCAGTTCATTTGATCACTATGAAGTGACCGGTGATGCCGAGGGTTGGCTTGCCTCGATCGGTATTCCGGCTATTACTGTCGAGCTGGCGACTCACGAAACCATCGAATGGGAACAAAATCTTGCCGGGATTAAAGCCGTCTTTGAACAATATCGATAATCTGAGATTTTAACCATTGGAGCTCAAGTTGTCTGACTGGACTTAATTTTTAGACGTATGGTAATATATTTTTATTAATTGCAATTTAATATTTTGTCATTACCGATGAATTTAAATAAAACTTTTGTGGTAATTGGTGTTTTGGTTTTCTTGGCTTCGGCTTTGCTTGTTTACAACAATGGTCGCGGGCCGGAGGCAGGGGAAGTGATTTCTTCGCCTGATCAGGTGGACATTCATTATTTTTTGTCTCGAACTTGCCCGTATTGTCGAAACCAAAATCTTTTTTGGGAAGAATTTTTACTGCGTTATCCTGAGGTGGTTTTACACAAGTACTATGTTGAAGACCGGGCAACGGCGAGTGTTTTTAGCCAATTAGCGAGCAAATATGGGATTGAACGCTATGCTGGGACGGTACCGATAACTTTTATCGGCGAGGAATACTTTATCGGTTTTGATAATCCCGACGGTGTTGGTCGGGCAATCGAAGAAGCGGTGATGGCCGAGTTGTCTAAATTGAAGGTCGATCAGTCATCGTCGTTGCCGGTTAATGATCCGGCGGTCAAAGACGCCGATGAGGCCGATGAAATAATCGCAAATTAATCACTATGTTCGAAACAATTTCCGGTATATTTTCTTTGCCTTTTTTGGCGGTAACCATGGGGGCAATTGACGGCTTTAATGTCTGCTCTTTGGGGGCTTTGATTTTAATTTTGTCTTTGGTCTTGGCTTTCCGCTCGCGTCGGCTGACTTTACTTGCCGGTGGAACTTTTATCGTCATGACGGTCTTGGCTTACGGCCTCTTGATTTTTGTCTGGCACCGGGTTTTTGTTTATTTATTACCCTATCAAGCTTTCTTTTCTTTACTCCTTGGGGCGGCCGCCTTGGCCGGCGGTTTGTATTTTTTACTGGTTTTCATTAATTCTTTGCGTTTTGGTCCGACCTGTAACAGTCAGGGTGGTCACTTAATGAACCGAGCTTTTTTATTTGTTGAATCGTCGTTTAACCGTGGGGGGATTTGGGCGATTTTTCTCGGGGCGGCGGTTTTTGCTTTAGTGGTGACAATTGTCGAATTTCCTTGTTCGGCCGCTTTGCCCCTTGCTTTTGTCGGCTTGCTGGCTGATGCCGGAGTCACCGGTGCGGCTTTTTTGCCTTACCTCGCTTTGTATTTGATTGTCTATATGCTTGATGAGATGATTGTTTTTGCCATTGCTCTTTACAGTAAAAAACTTTGGTACGGTTCACCCAAATTTATCATCATCTCTAGCTTGATTGGTTCTATCTTATTGCTTTTGATTGCCGTTCATTATTTATTCGGTTTACCCTTATTGTTCTTTGTTTAAAGTGACATCGTCCACCATCCACCGGAGTCGGGTGGTGGGAAAATCAATATAAAAGTTTAGTACCTTTTATTATAATTCCGGTCAAAATGACCGGAATTACCCAAAAGCCGTTTTTTTAACGGTTAATGACCAAAACTTGCAGGACTCGGCCAGTTTGTTAGACTTGATGGATTGTTGTCGGATTACCAAGATTAATATAATAAAATAGCCATATGAAGAATCTAATTATTATCATTGTTGCCATTTTGGCTTTAGCCGGTGTCGGTTGGTATGTTTTTACTTTGGAAAATTCTACCGATTCGGTTAGTGAAGAAGAAAGTTCAGTTATTGCTGTCATTAACGGTGAAGACGTTACTCGATCTGACCTTAATGCTCTGCAGGCTCAAGTGGCGGCCGAGCAAGGTTTTGATGTCTCAACCCTTAGCGAAGCGGAACAAGCCCAATTTACCGAACAGATGATAGACACGCTGATTTCTCAAATCCTGTTGCGACAAGCAACCGAGAAGGCCGGTATCGTTGTCACCGAGGCCGACATTGAAGCCCAGTGGCAAATGATTCGAGGCCAATTTCCCGATGAAGAGGCCTTTAATGAAGCTTTGGCGGCCAGTGGTGTGACCGCCGAGGAATTACGGTTGCGAATCGGTAATGATTTGGCCGTTGAAACTTATTTGGAACAGGAATTGTCTTTAAGTGAAATTGAGGCTAGCGAGGCGGAAATTGACGAAGCTTATGAACAATTTGCCGGTCAACAAGAGTTACCACCGCTAGATGAAATGCGTGACGAAATGGCCGGTTTTGTTGTCCAACAAAAACAACAAGAATTAGTGGCTACTTTCGTTAGTCAGTTGCGAGATGAAGCGACAGTAGAAATTCTGATTTAGACCAAATGAATCAAAATCCCGGCTGACTAAAGTCAGCCGGGATTTTGTTTAAGTCGGATTATTAGTATAATGACAGTAGATTTGCCAAGAAAGGAGGTTTTTTAAATGGACGAGGTCAAACCGCAAGGCTTTAAGGTTGGTTTGGGGCGTAGTAAACCGTTTTTTGCTTCAGTTGAGGCAGAGAAGGCCTGGGAAGAATCTTTTCGGGCCGCTCTCAAGCAGGCCGATCTTCGGGACTGTCCGCCCGAAGTTAAGACAGACACCGGTATTCTTTGTCGGCGGTGTCGGTTGCATCACATCATCGAGACGAAGACTCGGAAATATTTCGGGCCGCCGGCTTTGCTTAAGTTCGGACCGGATACTTGGCGTCAGCTGACCCCCGTTCTTATTTTGTCTTGTGAGCGGTGCGGAGTGATTTACCAATATCCGCCATAGTTTCTTAATCGCCCCCGATTGTTTCGGTGGCGGTTTATTTTTTGTTTTGTGGTAGAATAAAAATCTTAACTGATTATTTATGAACAAAAAAACCTTCGTCATTATTATTTTGGTTTTAGCGGTTGTCGCTTTGGTGGCTTATTATATTATGTCGGGTCGTAATTCGTATTTGGCCGAAGCCGGGGCTTGTCGTCTAAGTCCGGCTGAATTAAGTGCCGAATTGGCCGGCCAATGGAATTTATGGCAAGCCGATTTTATCGTTCATCCGGTTTTGGGTGCGACGGTTTGGCAACCGCCCTATCACACTCAATTTATCGGTCACCATCGCTTATTGGTTGCTTTTGAGGACGGACATATTGTTTTGGCGGCTTTACTTGAAGTTGACTGCCATAATTATGCGGCGAATTTTACTTTAGTTGATGATTTGATTTTTGACTTTCCGCTAACTCAGGCCGAATGGAATGACTTGATAAAAAATTACGGTGATCCGACGGAAGCTGTTCGTAACTATACCAATACACCGATTATGATTAATGGCCAATTAAGAGAATTTGACCAATGGACGGAAGTAACGGAAAATCTTTTCCGATCTTAATTCTTTGATTGGTGTGCTTTAAAATTCTGCGGTTCTGGCTGGTGTCGAACAGTGCGTTTGTGTGGAGGTAAAGGATCGTTTTCTTTTCTGGTTGTAGATATGTTATTCTTAAACTATGCAGGAATTCGTTTCTTTCTTTGTTGTTCTTTTGGCTGCGGTCTTGTTTTCTCAGCTTTTTTCTCGGATGCGCGTGCCGTGGGTCGTGGCTTTGATTGCCGGCGGTATTATCATCGGTCCGCATGGTTTGGAATTATTCCAATCCAATCAGACGATTGATTTTCTGGCCAGTATCGGTCTGGTTTTCTTGATGTTTATGGCCGGCTTGGAAACTCACTTTTTAGCCGGCGGACCGAAAGTCCGTTCGGTAGCGATTATCGCTTGTCTTTCCGGTTTAATTCCCGGTCTAATCGGGTTTGCTATCGCTTTGGCTTTCGGCTATTCGCTGATTGTCGCCATTATGCTGGGAATTGTCTTTATGTCTTCCTCGGTTGCCTTATTGGTACCAACCCTTGAGGCCAAAAATCTCTTGAGTTCGCCGTTAAGTCGGGTAGTTTTGGCCGGGGCGGTAACTATTGACGCCGTCAGTTTAATCCTCTTGTCGCTTTTCTTGCAATTCATTGACCCGGCTTTTCAGCCGGCCATCTTGCTGTGGTATCCGGTTTTTGTCTTGTTCTTGCTTATTTTAGCCTGGGTTATTCCTCGTTTACGCTTGGTGTTTACAAGTTTTCCCGAAGAACAAGATCTGTTTGAACAAGAATTGCGTTTTATTATTCTGATTTTAGTCGGTTTGGTTGTCTTTTTTGAATTGATCGGTATGCATGCGATTATCGCCGGCTTTTTTGCCGGTCTGATCTTGTCTCGGTCAATCAAGAGTCGAATTCTTAAAGCTAAATTGCATGCCATCGGCTACGGTTTCTTCATCCCGGTCTTTTTTGTCGTCTTGGGGGCCAATACCAATATGACGGTTTTCTTTAACGCTTTTAATATTATTGCTTTGGCCGGAGTGATTATCCTTGGTTCGATTACCGCCAAGATTTTCTCCGGTTTTTTGGCCGGCCGAATTATCGGTTTTAATTACCGGGAAAGTCTTTTTATGGGAGTTGCCACTATGCCATCCTTATCTACTCATTTGGCTATCGCTTTTCTTGGTTTTGGTCAGGGGTTATTTGACGAAGCCCTCCTGGCTTCGATTGTTGCCTTAATCATTGTGACCAGTACGGTTACGCCGATTTTGGTTAATTATTTGGGTGGCCGGTTAGTCAGTCAGCAAGTTACCTTGCGTGGACATGAGAAAGAACTTGCAACGGACAAGGTCTAAATTAAAAATTAGCCGAAGGAGTGACAATGATTGACAGCCGGCCGGTTTGCTTTAAAATACGCTTTATGAATACCAAAACCTTGACCATCGTTTTTATTATCCTCGCTTTAATCGTCGTCGCTTATGTTTTTTGGCCGAAGTCGGTGGCGGAAGAATTACCAAATAATCATCAACCGATGACTGACACCTCGGCTGATGTTAATAACAATATGAATCACTTAATTACTTTAAAGACTAATCACGGCGATATTCAATTTACCACTTATGATGCTGACGCTCCAAAAACCGTCGCCAACTTTATTAAATTGGCGGAAGATGGTTTTTATGACGGAGTTATCTTCCACCGAGTGATTGACGGCTTTATGATCCAAGGTGGCGATCCGACCGGCACCGGTACCGGTGGCCCGGGTTATACTTTTGCCGATGAATTAAATCCAACCACCGAATCTTACCAAGTTGGTTACCGCAAAGGAGTGGTGGCGATGGCTAATGCCGGACCGAATACCAATGGCAGTCAATTTTTTATTCTGGTGGCCGACTATCCTTTACCCAACGATTACACTATTTTTGGTCGGGTGATTTCCGGTCAGGAAGTAGCCGACGCTATTGCCAAAGTCCAAACCGGGGCCAATGACCGCCCACTTGAGGATGTGGTCATTGAGTCAGTTGCCGTAGAAAAGGCGAATAATTAAAAGCAAGAAGCCATTCCCAACAAGAGTGGTTTTTTTGTTTTTATTATCCCAAGTGCTAAACTATCGGCAATGGGCCCGTAGCTCAATTGGTAGAGCGCTACATTCGCATTGTAGAGGCAAGGAGTTCGAATCTCCTCGGGTCCACAAAATAAGGAAGTAACAGCGAAGCTGTTACCGACTGTATTTTGTGAGATACCGAGGAGATTCGAACCGAGCCGCTGCGAAGCCTAATCTTGAGGAACGAAAGATTAGTGGCGGTGAGTGGAGGCCAAGGGAGTGAGATATTTTTGAGTCGTAGACGAAAAAAATATCCACGAGAGTGGCCGAATCTCCTCGGGGGTCCACCAGAGCGAAGCGGAGGTATTATATATTTATGAACAAAAATGTAATTAAAAAAATTGAAGAACGGATTATTCGGCTATTGCCGGTAGGTCGGCGAAATCAACCCGGGATTTTATTGGCTGATAGTTGCAGCGAAGTTTCGCGTTTGGTTGCCGGTTGGCTAAAGGCCTTAAATCAATCCAATCGGATATTTATATTAAAAGGTTTTGATGTTTGCGGGACTGATCGGGCGCATGATATTTTGGCGATAATCACGGATAAAAATCAAGTTTATATTATTGACCCCACTATCTGGCAATTTTTCCCGCCGGCCAAGTCAATCCTAGTGTTTGCTTTAGATGATATTGATACCGCTTTGGATAAAATCAAAGTCATGTATGGCGGGCAATGGTCAAAAAATGAAGAATTTATCCAATTAGACAAAGAGCAAGAGAAAGAATATTTAGATATTATCTCTCAAAATATTGATGAAAATTTAAAACAGATTTAATCGAAGCAAGAGTGATGATTGATTGAATGTTTGATTCGCGCTAGGAATGGGGGAATGGCTAAAGAAAAAGAAAAGCAAATAGTAGAAGAGTATGACGTTATCGTCATTGGTGGCGGGCCGGCCGGTTTGATGGCGGCCGGTACCGCCGCCGAAGCCGGTCGGCGAGTTTTATTGTTGGAGAAAAATGATGACTTGGGCCGGAAATTAAAAATTACCGGCGGGGGACGGTGCAATATCACTAATGCCACTTTTGATACTAATGAATTTTTGGCCAAGTTCGGACCGGCCAAAGATTTTCTCCAATCCCCTTTTTCGCAATTTGGCGTTCAGGACACTTTTGATTTTTTCCAGTCACGTCGTTTACCTTTGGTGACGGAAGCGAGAAAGCGGGTTTTTCCGGCCAGTCAAAAGGCCGAAGATGTCTTTCGGGTGATGTTTAATTATGCCAAGCGAACCGGTGTCGAAATCAGTGTCGGTAATCCGGTTAAAAAAATTAAAGCGGATCAGTCCGGTCGGTTGATTACGGCGGTCGAGGCCAAAGCCGGTACTTATCGAGCCAAATATTATATTTTGGCCACCGGTGGGGCATCTAGGCCGGAAACCGGCTCCACCGGTGACGGTTGGACTTGGCTTAAACGACTCGGTCATACGGTTAATAAGCCGGCGCCCGATATTGTGCCCTTACGGGTGGCCGACCCATGGGTAAAAAAATTATCCGGCACCTCGCTGTCGTTTATGAAAATCACTTTTTATCTGGATGGTAAAAAAGTTTTTAGTCAGACCGGTAAAATTTTATTTACTCATTTTGGTTTATCCGGTCCGCTGGTTTTAAATTCAGCCAGACGGGTGAATGAAATTTTGCCCGGTGGGGTAGTGACGGCTAAGATTGATTGCTATCCGGATACCGATCTCGGCGCTTTGGAAAAAAATATCTTAAAGATTTTTGACAAGAATAAAAACAAGGATTTTAAGAATATCGTTGCCGACATTACGCCGCCGGGTTTGGCCGAGACCTTGCTTGATTTTAAGGCGGTAGCTAATCCGGCCGGCAAGGTTCATAGTTTGACCAAGGCTGAGCGCAAACAACTTGTTCAATTACTTAAGGGCTTGCCGGTAACCATTACCGGTTTAATGGGCCAAGACCGAGCGGTGGTATCTGATGGCGGGGTGCCGTTGACGGAAGTTGAGACCAAAACGATGAGGTCAAAGTTATTCGACAATCTTTATTTGACCGGTGATTTATTACACATTAATCGTCCGTCCGGCGGCTATTCTTTGCAATTGTGTTGGACGACCGGTTTTGTCGCCGGTCGTTTGCAGTAAGTATCTTTAAATGCCTGCCTACCGGTAGGTAGGCAGGTCAGAACTGTATTTTTCAATAATTATCGGAATCCGGTTTTCTTCAGTGGCGGTCAGGTAGCCCAAGCCGAAGCCGGTGGCAAAGGTCAGACTTAAAATTAAAACCGGCAAAATGATTATTCGGTAATCGGACCAAAAGCGTTGGTAACTTTCTCGGATGTTCATGATTATTATTTTAAAATATAATTTAAGATAATTCCAGCGAATATGTCGCGTGCCGATACATTTTTTGTCATCACCGGCTCCTTTTTACTCGGAGCGATTTTGGCCGGCTTGGGTCTGGCACCGGTTGACTTGCTTTTTTATCTGGCGTTAATTATTTCGGTCATGACGGTTTTTCGTTACCGCTTGGTGGTTATTGGCTTGGTTGTCGTTTTTATTTTAGTCGGTAATTTTTATTATGCCGTTTTTGATCGCCTTTATTATGCTTTTCGGCCACCGGCGGAGACGGTTTATTTTGTCGGTCGGATTATTGATAGTCCGTCTCATCAACCGGACCGGCAAAGAGCTAAAGTAGAATTACATTATCTGACACTTGAGGCGGATAATCATCAGCCGGAAACCGATTCATTGCCTTTGGGTAAAGTTTTTATTTATGCCGAACCATATCCACGTCTTTCTTATGGCGATATTGTTGCCGGCCACGGTCGGATTATTCCGCCACCGAATGATTCTTTCGGTCGGTATTTGGCTAAAGAAAAAATCGGCGGGGCCATCTTTTATCCGGAAATGGAAATTGTCGGTCGGCAAAAAAATTTTATTTTGGCCCGACTTTATGATTTTAAAGGTCAATGGCAATCTTCGTTAGAGGCCACTTTTACCCCTCGGCAAGCGGCTTTTTTAGCCGGTATTTTATTAGGTGATCGTGACGGCTTGACTGATGATTTTCGGGAGCAATTATCCGCTAGCGGGACCATCCACTTGACCGCTTTATCCGGACTACATATGGCGATTTTGATTTTTGTTCTTTTGACTGTTTTAAACGGATTTCTACCCGGTCGGCGACGCTTGGCTTTGGCTGTCGCCTTTTTAATTGTTGGCTTATTCGTCGCCATGACCGGTTTTAAGGTTTCGGCCATTCGTTCTTCACTGATGGCCGGTTTGGCCGGTTCCTCCGGTCACTTGGGTCGAGTCTATGATCCGCGCAATGCAATTTTACTTGCCGCTTTGATCATTACTCTGGCCAATCCCAAAGCGCCGACTTTTGATTTGGGTTTTCAGTTATCTTTTTTGGCGACTTTGGCGATTATTTATTTGGCGCCGGCGATTAAGCGTTTAACCTTTTTCCGGTCAAGCGGTTTTTTGCATTGGCGGGAAATTTTGGCGGTGACCACGGCGGCTCAATTGGGTGTGGCCCCGATTATTATCGCCAATTTCGCCAGTTTTTCGTTGACCGCTTGGCCGGCCAATTTAGTGGTTTTGATTATTATGCCGGCGATGATGATGCTTGGCTTGGCGGCGGTTTTGGCCGGACTGGTTTTTGCGCCCTTGGCAACGGTTATTGCTTGGCCGACCGCTTGGCTGGTTGACGAGGCGATGACCGTCATCGGCCTGTTTGCTTACCGACCGCTTTATTTTAATCCGGAGGTGGGGATTGGGACGGCTTTATTGTATTATGGAGTTATTATCTTTATTTGCGCCAAATGGTCGCCGAAGGTGCAAAATTTTTTGCCGACCGGTTTGCGCCGAGGGATGGCGAATCAAGGTTTTAGTGACAGCTAGTCAAGTGAAAAAGAATATCGCCAAATCAAAATCGTGGAGTGATTATCTGGTTGGTCCGCCGGTTTATTTACTGCTTATCGGTCTTGTCTTTTTTAATCTATGGCTCTGGCCGATGGTTTTCTCGGCCGGTCGGGTGACGGAAGCAATCTCTTTTTTGTCGGTCGGTCAAGGTGATGCTCAATTAATATCTTTGGCCGGTCCCGGTTTGTGGGCCCGTCCGACCGGGTCATCCGGGCGGGCCGAGGCTCGTTTCTTGATTGACGCCGGTGCCGGTCGGCAAGTTTTAGAGGCCTTGGATCAAGTTTTGGGGCCCAATCATCGTCGTCGGCTTGATGTTTTGATCATTACTCATCCCGACCTTGATCATTACGGTGGCTTTATTGATGTTATTAAATATTATGATGTCGGACTTATCATCACTAATGGCCAAGAGTCGGAGGCCGAAGCTTGGCGGGAATTGATGACCGAAATTGCCAAGCGGGATATTCCCGTCTTAACCTTGGCGGCCGGCGATGTCATTAATTTTGGTAATAAGCAATTTTCCGTTTTAGCCCCGGATGAGGATTTTTTCGCTCTGGCTGATGGCAATGAAGCCAGCTTGGTGCTGATGCTTAAAACCGATGAGGTCAAAGTGTTATTGACCGGTGATATCGGTCATCCGGCCGAGGATTTGCTTTTAACCAAAGGTTATAATCTCGAGGCCGATATCTTAAAAGTCGGTCATCACGGTTCGCGGTTTTCTACCGGTGAGAATTTTATCACCGCTGTTCGGCCGCGTTTGGCGGTGATTGGTGTCGGCCGGAATAATTATGGTCATCCGACCGATGAGGTTCTTTCTATTCTTGATCTGGCCGGCTCAATTATCTATCGGACCGATTTGGACGGTACGGTTAAAGTGTTATTAACCAAGGAATTACCAACCGGAACTTGGCCGGAGGCAAATAGCCGACTCGGCGCTTGGCTGGCGCTTCTGACCGGAGAGTACAAGGGTAATCAACCGACGGTTATTTCTTGGCCGACTTTCTTGGCGACCGCGAGACCTGATTTTAACTTAGTACCGGTTACCGCTTGTGTTTTTAAGACCGCTGACCGACCAAGTGGCGAACCGGTGATTTTTAGTGAAATTGCTTGGATGGGGGCTTCGACCGGCGCTACTCACGAATGGGTGGAATTACGCAATCTAACCGGCCAGGCCATTGACTTATCCGGTTGGCAGATTATCAATCAAAATGAAAGAATTCACCTGACTCTACCCCAACAGACTCTTTTTACCGGCCAATTTTTCTTACTGGCACGCCAAGCGACAATGGAAGCTCTTAACTTGGAAGTCGATACCATTTTTACTGGTGCCATTAGGAATCAGGGTGAAGGCCTGCGTTTATTTGATAATGATTGTAACTTGATTGATGAAGTCTTGGTGCCGGGCAATTGGCCGGCGGGGGACAATCAGACAAAGCAAACCATGGAAAGAACGGCCGGTCTTAATTGGCAAACTTCGTCGGTGGTCGGTGGTAGTCCGGGCTTTGACTAATTCCTTGGCCGAAGGATTGATAATTGATATGATAAAAGTAATTATTAATTGTTAATAAAATAGATATGAATGAAGAAAATACTTCGGTCGGGATGTCGCCGGCAAACAAGCCACCAGATACACCGATTTTAAATGAAGGTAATAAGCATACGGCCATGGCGGTTTTGGCCTATATCGGGCCATTGGTGATCATTCCTTACTTAACCGCTCGCGACAGCTCCTTTGTGAAATTTCACATCAAGCAGGGTTTGGTGCTTTTGAGTTTGTGGATTGTGATCTGGGTTTTGAGTATGTTTATGTGGCGATTATCCCTATTAATTCAATTACTCAATCTGATTACGCTAATCCTCGCCATTTTAGGTATCGTTAATGTTCTCCAGGGCCGGGAAAGAGAATTGCCGATTATTGGCGCTTGGGCCAAACATTTCTCAATTTAAATTTGCCGGAAAATTCGGATGAATAAAATAATCAGTAATAATAATTTATTGGCCGGAATTTTATTGTTTGCCACTATGGCTTATTTAACCAATTTCTTTTGGGAAAGTTGGCATGCCGTTTATTTTTACACCGGTCACCTTGGCCGAAGTTTTGCCGACTGGCCAATTCCCGATTATGTGCGTCTAATTACTTATGTCTCAACCGTTGATATTATTATTTTGTTGACTATTCTCCTTGGTGGAACATTAGTTTGGAGAGAGGCCGATTGGTTTATGACTATGACTTGGTCTAAATATGTCTATTTTATTATGTTTGCTTTAACGGTGGCGGTGTGGATTGAAATCAAAGGTGTTTATCTTTTTAGCCAGTGGTCTTATCTACCGACGATGCCGACTGTCTTTGGTTTGGGTTTAAGCCCGCTCATTCAATTACCTTTGACCGGTCTGGTGTCTTTGTATTTTTTGCGTTTAATTAGGGATAATAATGCGGGATAAAATAGAGATAAAACAACACGGGTCGGATGAATATCTGGTAACGGTGATTGGTGAGGAGGCAACTAAACACTTGGTTCGAGCGCCGGCTGACTATTGCCGACAACTCGGTAACTGGTCGGCCGAGGCCTTAATTAAAGCCTCAGTTGATTTTCTATTGACCCGTGAGCCGAATACCACCATTCTCAAGACTTTCACTTTAGCCGACATTGCCGGTTATTTTCCCGACTATGAACAAGTAATGACAGATTTGGCGGCGAAAGAGATTTAGATAAAAATCCAAGTAGCCAAAAGTCCAAGTAGGCCGATGGCCAAGGCGTAGATAAGGGCCGGCCCGATGGTTCGGCGTAAAATTCGACCTTCTTCATTTCTGATGCCGGCGACGGTTTGGGCGGCAATAATATTGTGAATGGCGACCATATTGCCGACAGCACTACCGGCGGCCTGGAGTGAAAGAATTAAGACGGCGCTTAAACCAATAGTTTCGGCGGTGGTGTATTGGAGGGAGGAAAAGAGTAAATTGGAGACGGTAGAACTACCGGAGATAAAAGCGCCAATAACGCCGACGAAAGGCGCAAGTAAGGGCCAAGCTCGGCCGACTTCGGCCAGTTGTTCGGCGATTAATAAGGGCATACCGGGTAGGCCGGCGGTATTGTATTCAGACAAGAGGATGATTTGGACAATACCCAGAACAAAAAACAAACCGATAAACGGTAAGCTGATTCGCCGAATAGTTGTTGTTAAGGCCTGGTGATAATCACGAAGTGACAGACGGTAAAACAGACCGGTAATTAGCGCCACCAGAAAAAAGATTAAACCGGGTGAATACCACAGTCCAACCGAGGCTCGGACGACGGTGCCGAATAAGGCCGGGGTCTCCAGGACCCGGTCTTGCAACCAAGGGCCAACCGGCCAGGCCGGCAAGCGGGTGATTAGAAGAAAAATAACAATTAAAGCGTAAGGCGGAAAAACCTTAAAGAAAGATTGACGGCCGGTATTTAATCCCGTCGGTTCAAATGGTTTACTATCGGCCGGTAAAAGAAAGCCGAGACGCAAAACGGCAACAGTCAAACCACCACCGACTAAGGCACCGATAATGGTGGGGAATTCAGGCGACAAGAAGTAAGCGGCGAAAAAAGACGGTAACATAAAAGCCAGACCGGCAAAAACGGCTAATGGCCAAGCAGTCAAACCCGATCGCCAAGAGCGATCTTGTTCATAACCGGCGATGAGGATTAAAAAGAGGGGGATAAGCGGACTTAATATCAAGTTAATCAAAGCCGCCCCGCGAGCGACAGCGAGTGATAAGGTTATCGCTTCGGTTCCCGGCAAGCCGACACCTTGGGCAATGCCGATGGTAATTGGTAGGCCGACGGCGCCGAAAAGAACGGCGGCACTATCGCCGATTAAAGCCAAAACAACGGCCGTCATTGGCCGAAAGCCGATAGCCAGTAAAATGGGAATGGCCAAGAGGGTCGGCACACCAAAACCGGCAATGCCTTCAATAAAGCCAATGAAAAACCAAGCGACCAAGATAGCTTGAACTCGCTTATCGGTCGAAATCGTCATCACCAAGTAGCGCATCGGTTCAAAAACATTCAATCGGCGCAAAATAGCCACCAAAAAGATGGCGCCGAAAACAATCAACATAATTTCAATGGTGACACCCAAGCCTTTGACGCCGGCGGCGGCCAGATAATTAACCGGCAAGAACCAATACCACCACGCGGCCGCCGCGGTGGCGACCATGGTTATCGGAGCGGCGATATAGGCCGGACGATTGAAAACCGCCATCAATAAAAACAAGAGAATAAACGGCATTAAAGCGACCGTTAGAAGCATATGCTGACATTATACACTATTTGCCAATGGTGAGTTTCCGACCGGCTTGTTATAATAGCCGTTATGCTTGACGACACCAGACGCTTAATCAATCAATTAACTTATCATCCGGCCGGCCGGCTTGAGCTTTTTCGTCGGTTGTCATTGGCCGAACAGGGAGCGGTTTTTGAGTCTATCTCGCCCCATGTCCAGCAATCATTATTGCTTAAATTAAAAGACCGGGAGATTATTGATTTGTTGGATCAAATGGATTTACAACAAGCGGAAAATATTTTACCGCGGATAAATAATCAAGGCCGGCAACAAAAAATTATCCGGCAACTTAAAGGAGATATCAGAGCCAAAGCGGAATATTTTTTGCGTTTTCATCCGCAAGCGGCTTTATCATTGCTTAATTTTAATTATTTGTTTTTATCAGCGGGCGGAACGATTGATGAGGCGGCGGCGGCGATTGATGAGCATTATCAAGAAACCGGTAAATTACCGGAAGTGTTAGTTCATGACCGGGGGCAATTGATTGGTGAGGCCCCGTTGTCGGCGCTGGTTCGGGAAGATAATGATTCGCCGCTCCGACCCTTAGTGGTGCCGGTTAAAACGGTTACTTACCAAGCGGAAATTGAAGAAATCGTTAAATCTTTTTCGGCAGCGGAGCACAGTAAAGTCATTGTTCTTGATCAAGATGGCAGTGTTTTGGGACTTGTTTATTCTGATGATGCCTTGGCCCTTTTCGCTGATGGACCGGCCTCATCTTTATATGACTTTGCCGGTGTCGCTGAAAACGAAAGGCCGTTTGACAGCGTCCGGCAGAAAGTCAGTCGGCGTTATAAATGGTTGATTATCAACTTGGCGACCGCTTTTATCGCCGCCGCTTCCGTCAGTTTGTTTAAGGACACCCTTGAGCAATTGGTGATCTTGGCTATTTATATGCCGGTGGTGGCCGGTATGGGTGGTAATGCGGCGACGCAAACCTTGGCGGTAATGGTTCGGGGTATTGCCATTGGCGAGGTTCGATTGGCCAATGGTCTGCCGGTGGTGATGAAAGAAGTTGGTGCTGGTTTTACCAATGGCTTAATTACCGGTTTACTGGTGACTGTCGTAGCGATTTTATGGAATCAAGATCCGATTCTCGGTTTGGTCATCGGGGCGGCGATGGTTTTCAACTTGGTGATTGCCGGTTTCTTTGGGGCGGTGGTTCCGCTCGTTATGAAGCAATTGGGTAAAGATCCGGCCACTTCGGCGACGATTTTTATTACCACCGCGACCGATGTTTTCGGTTTTTTGGCTTTTCTCGGTTTGGCGACGGTCATGTTATTGTAAATTCGAATGATTCTAATATTCTTAAGCTTACCTTGAAGGGAAAGAGGATATTGACGGTTTAATATCCGGCGGACAAAGAATATGTTAAAATACTTGCCATGCGTCAATGGAGAATAAAAATTGTCATCGCTTTATTGTTTTTGGCCTTAGTGGCGGCGGCCGGCGTCGGCGGTTTTTATTTTTACCACTATCGTTTATTGACCGATGAAGTGGCAACCTTATCACAAACCATTGCCGAATTGGAACAATCACTGGCCGAGGCCGAAGAAGATAAAAATCGCTTGACCGCGGAATTGGCCGAGCAAACGGCGATTGTTGATTCTTTTGGCGGGCAAATCAAGGCGGCAACGGATATTGTCGATACTTTGGATAAGTTGAGTAAGACCGATGCCGAATTATTGCAAAAATATTCCAAGACCTATTTTTTAAACGAACATTATGTGCCATCCCGTCTGACTTTGATTGATCGGCAATATTTTTATGACGAAAATAAACCCCAACAAATTCATGCCGAGGTTGAATCGTATTTAATTGAGCTGTTAAATTCGGCCGCCCGAGACGGTTTTGATTTAAAAATTGTCTCCGCTTACCGTTCTTTTGGTGTTCAGACCGATCTTAAGACCCAATATCAAGTTTTTTACGGTGAGGGAGCCAATCGCTTTTCGGCCGATCAGGGTTATTCCGAACATCAATTGGGAACGACGGTTGATTTTACTTCGTCTGAAGTAGATGGCCATCCACTGACCGGCTTTGGCCAAACCGAAGCCTATCAGTGGCTTTTGGCCAAGGCTCATCGTTTCGGCTTTGTTTTGTCTTATCCCGAAGGTAATGAGTATTACCAGTATGAACCTTGGCATTGGCGTTTTGTCGGTCGGGACTTGGCGTCTGATTTAAAGCAAACGGGAGAATCTTTTTATGACCGGTCTCAGCGAGAAATCAATGATTATCTGATTAAAATTTTCGATTAAAAAGTGTCGGCCGATCGGAAAAATCCTCCAGTCTATGAATGTTAAAACACTTATTTTTGTTTATAATTTTGATTCGTCTTGGTTCTCACGCCTGGCGACTTTTTTTATCCGTTTGCTTCGGCCGGCCAAATCTCCCTGTCTTTTAACCCTGACCACCCATCGATTATTCGGTCTGCAAAAAAAGTGGCAAAAATTTTTGCAATTTTTGCCTTATCAAAAAAAATTTTATTACCGCAATCAATTTCAGAAGAAATATCCGTCATTCGGTCATTTGGCTTTGCCGGTGATACTAATTAAACAAGACAAGACTTTGAAATTATTGGTCACCGCCGATGAAATCACCGAGGCCGGCAATCTACCGTCCTTGAAGAAGTTGATTAAACAAGGATTGACTAAGGTCGCCAATCGAAATTTGTGATAGACTGAAAGTTAGTCTTTTTGCTGATTAATTGGTTTTAGAAATGAAAATTTTAACCAAACAAGGTTTTACTTTGTTGGAAATCTTAATTGTTCTGGCGATTATCGGTATTTTGACTTCAATCGTTTTATCGTCTTTTCAATCTGTCCGCCAAATGGCTTATTTAGTCAAGGCCAAAAAAGAATTTAAAAGCGTCGTTGAATCCTTGGAACAATACTATCAATCGTATGGCGGGTATCCCGAAGATGTCGTTCGGGATATTCCACCGGGCCTGGAAGAGTATTTGGCTCCCGGAATTTGGCCGGATGCCGCTTGGCCGGACAGTGTCTTTGATTGGGATAATTGGTCGCCGGGTAGTTTAAGTCACGAGCCGAAAGAACAAATTTACCAAATCAGTGTTCGTTTTTGCCCGATTGGTGAGCCGGATAAATGTCGTTTTCCCAAGACGACTTGGGCCGAAGATTTTGATATTAACAGCAGTGTTTATTATTGCATTGAGGGGCCTTGTCGGTCCCATAGTTCTCGGCCGGTTGATCATCCCGGTTATTGCATTAACTGTCCTTAAAATAGCTTTTAATTTCAATTTTCAGACTGATTCTTTAGGCGACCATTGACATTGTCCAAATGGGGCGTATAATAGGGAAATCAAACCGGTTGCTGGCAAATAAAAAATAGGTTGAGTTTTTGTTTGAAGCTTGAAAAACCGTTTTGGTGTATTTATTTTTTGTTTGTAAGCACAATGCAAGAAGGAAAAATAGTACGTTTGACCGATAAGGGTTTTGGCTTCATCTCTCACGGAGAAGAAGGCTCAAAAGACCTTTTCTTTCACGCTAACGAATTGAAGAATGCTTCATTCGACGAATTGCGTGAAGGGGATGCTGTTACTTTTGAGATTGGCCAAAACGACAAAGGTCCGTACGCTACCAATGTTTCGAAGCAATAAAATGTTTTGATCAACAAAAACCGCCCCTTGGGGCGGTTTTTGTTTTTAAGGATATATAAAAATTAACCGGTCAAACCAAATACCCGGCCATGGGGTCGGTTTAAAATATCTAGACGGTAATTAGAGAGTGACGGCGGTATCCGGGCGATTGTCGACTTGGCAGTGTTGGCAGTCTCGACGGTGAGTTAATAGGAGATAGACGGCACTTAAGCCAACTAAGATATAGACGGTCTTAGCGACTAAAGGTATGGTACCGAGTAGATAATCAACCAGATCCAAGCCGAAGGCGCCGACCAGTAGCCAATTCAAACCGCCGACAATGACTAAAATAAAGGCAATCAGATGTAAAATTTTCATAGGGATCATTGTTTAATGATAATTCGACCTTTAATTAATTTTAAGCCTAACCTTATTTGTTGGCCATATTTTGATTGGCGATGGGGTGGATAAAGTTCTTTACAAACAAAATTAAATCCAGCTTAATTTTAATTGTGGACAGAATGGTCAAAAAAGATTGATAACGAACGATTAATTTGCTATAGTAGGCAATGTTGTAAAGGTCGGAATTAATCGGTGCTAACACTTTAATTCCTATGGACAATCTGACTCCTAACGGTACAGATGATGCTGTTACTCCTCTGACTCCCGAGCAGCCGGAAACCGGCGCAGAAGGAGAGACTCCCGCCCCGAACGGGGACGCTCCGGAAACGGAAGGCACAACGCCTGAAACTCCGGAAAGCGGAATGTAAGCAGATTCTTCTGAATCTTGAAAAACCGCCGGCTTAAAGCCGGCGGTTTTCTTGAGGATAAACATCGGATCGGAATTTTACTCGGCCGGTGATTTGTCTTGGCGACTTAAGGCCCGGCCATGCAGACGGTTGATAGATTCTTTGGCGACATATGGTCTGGCGGCATTTTTAAAAATAATTTCAACGGTCGCGCCGGCGGTTTGGACATGGATATCGCCGAAGGATAATAAGGTCGGCAAAAAACCTTCAACCGAAACGGTAATGTCCTGAATCCGATCAAAGCGCAGACTGGAAACTTCGCGGTTAAAAATTCCTTTTTGTTCAATGCCGATGATCCGTTGATCGGTTACCAGCCAAACATCCAGATAGTTGTCGGTCCAAGCCAGCCAAAACAATAGCCACATTAAAATCAGCCAACTGGCGTAGAAAAATCCTCCTAACCAAAAGACTTGGGGACTGATGGTCAAAGACATTTGAGTTTGGAGGATAAAGATGGCAATCAGAGGCAATAAAGCCAAGGCGGAAAGAAATAATCCTTCGACCAGCATAATAAACCAATGTTTGCGTACTTGGAAAAAGATTTTTTCGCCGTGGTAAGTTTTTAGTTTATTGGCCGGCATTAGTGAAGATTAAAATGGCAGTGACCATCATTGATAATAAAAAAATCAGACCGGCGGCATAAATCAAGCCGGCCGACAAAAACATTTTTTTATCCGTTTGGTAATTATACCAATGATAGGTAAAAATCAGACTGATAATGACCGATAAACCGGCGACCGCCAAAAAGATGAGCCAGAGCAGACGAGGGTTGGTAGCGTCGGCCAAATAAGCCAATAGTTCATTCATAGCCAAATAATACGATTCTTTGTAACAGAGAGCAAGTCGTTTAATTTATTCAGGGGGTATTCCTCGGGTATATTATGAATGTCGAACGCCCGTGATCGGTCAAAACGGGGATTTGAGGCTAGGGCAGATTCTGTGCTTGTTAAGTAAATGAGGGCGAGTGAAAAATCATTGTAAATACCCGGGGATGAGGCGGATATCTGATTTATGTTATAATTTATCCGATGGATAACGGTCGTTTAGGATTTAAATTTGTGGTTGCCGGTCTGGCGATTTTTATCGGCTTGACCGGTTTTGGTGTTTCTTTTCTTTACAATCAATTGGTCACGACCAATATTAAAAACGGCGGAGAAAAAGTGGCGGAATATGTTCGTCATATTGAAACTCAGGTGCAAAGTACCGCCGACGATTATTTACGTCGTCTGGAGGCTCTTCAAGTGGTCGGTCGGATTATCGGTTTGTCTGACCCCTTGGTTTTATTTGACGGTGCTGATAATTCCGATTGGCTTAATGAAGTAACGGTTGATGTCCGCGGAGTCATCAATCAAACCAATAATGAACGGGTTATCTATGGTCGGACGCCATTACGGGAAAATCAACTTTTGAATGTTATTGCTGAGACTAAAGTCAATGACATGTTTGCCAACCAATACTTTGAGCACTTTTCGCCGACCGGGGAGGGGGTGGCTGATCTGGCCGGGCAATATGGTTATCGCTACGCCGTTATTGGTGAAAATTTAGCCCAAGGAATTTTTCTGACCAGTGATGACTTGGTTTCCGCTTGGATGAAAAGCCCCGGTCATCGAGAAAATATTTTAAGCGTTCATTATCAAGAAATCGGCGTGGCTGTCGCCATCGGGCAATTTAAGGACCATACTGTTATGTTGGCCGTTCAAGTTTTTGGCAAGAATCAAACCGTTTGCTTACCGCCCAATCAATCATTAGTGGAGCAGATTACCACTCATCAGGCGGAGATTAATGATTTGGAGGAAACTATAACTGAGCGAGGTCAAGAATTGCGAACGAAAGTTTATACTGATGTCGCCGAACGCGAAGCGGTCATTGTCGATTACAATCAGTTGGTCAATACTTACAATAATTTGATTCAAGTGGCCGAAGCCATCGTTAGCGCTTATAATCGGGAGGTTAGAACTTATAATCGTTGTTTGGGTTATTAAAACTTTATGACCATGGCAACACATTCCATTGTCGGCGCCAATGTTGCCGTCATTTTGCAGGCTAATCCGGCTTTGGCCGGAGTGGCGGCCTTGGTCAGCCACTTTGTTTTGGATGCTATTCCTCATTGGGATTATCAATTAAAATCTTCATCATCGGTCACTGCCGAGAAAGTTCGGGGGGTTCATTTGCTTTATGGTCGAGCGTTGTTTTTTGATTTAATGAAAGTCGGTTTTGACTTGGCTTTAGGTTTATTGATTATCGGTTTATTGTTTTATCCGGCCGGTTGGTCGGTACTGACTTTAGCTTATATCGGCGCCGGTTTGGCGATTTTGCCGGATGTCGTCCAAGTAATTTTTGGTAAATGGCGACATTCGGCACTTATTTATGTTCAAAAATTGCACGACTTTTGTCATGCCGATTTGCGTTTGGCCGGTCGGCCGATGATTGGTATTTCCACCCAGGTACTGGTGGTTGTCGTCGTTATCTTTTTAAGTCGTTTGTTTTAATAAAATCAAATTATGAATATTTTTGATGTTTTTATTTTAAGTATGGTTGAGGGCTTTACCGAGTTTTTACCGGTATCTTCAACTGGTCATTTGATTATTGTTTCTAAATTTTTAGGCATTGACACCGGTGGCTTCAGTTCCAGTTTTCATATCGCCATTCAATTGGGAGCGATTTTAGCCATTGTTATCCTTTATTGGCGGAGCTTATTTCTTAACCAAGCAATTATTTACCGCCTACTGGTGGCTCTTACCCCGACTTTGATTTTGGGTTTCATCTTCTATGATTTTATCAAGGAGGTTTTATTACAAAGTCAAATGACGGTGGTTATAATGTTTTTCTTGGGTGGATTAGTCTTAATCTTATTTGAATGGTGGCGGGCCGGACGCGAGGAGGTCAATTTAACAATGGCACAAATGCCGTTTAAGTCGGCCGGCTTTATCGGCTTATGCCAAGCGGTGTCGCTTATCCCCGGGGTGTCGCGGTCGGCGGCCAGTATTTTGGGTGGTCTCTGGCTTGGCCTAGATCGAAAAACGGTGGTGGAATTTTCTTTTCTTTTAGCCGTCCCGACGATGGCGGCGGCCACCGGCTGGGACTTAATCCAAAGCTCGGCTGATTTTTCCGCCGATGAATTCGGATTGTTGATGTTGGGCTTTATTTTCTCCTTGGGCTTTTCTTTGTTGGCCGTCAAGTTTTTACTTATTTATATTGAAAAATACTCTTTTATTCCTTTTGGTGTCTATCGAATAATCCTGGCGGCTATTCTGTTTTTAATTTTATTTATCTAAACTCATCACCGACAAAAAAAGAACGGAACCGCGCGGGTTCCGTTCAAGCTCATCATTAAAATTTTGGGAGAGAGATTAGCGGAGCGCGCCAGACTGGCTGGAGGTCGAGCGCGAATCGCCGAGCATGACGGGTGGCCGGCTGAACGGGAAAACCAACCGTTCGGCCGTGTCGTCTTCGCTGACACAACAGTCAACAGCAATCTTACCATTGGGTTCGCGACTGATGACCGGGATACCGATATGACCCCGTTGACTGCCGGCGCAACCGATGATCAATCCCGGCTGCCAGTCCCGTGGCAACAAGAGGGACAGGAAAATCCCCCCAGCCAGCGTCAAACCCCAAGCCGGCTGTTCCAGCTTCTTGGTTGACGACCAGGAACGGCCGATCACCAACGACCGGACGAGTGGCACAACCATCAGGCGGTTGTTCAAAGCCTGACAGACATTGGTCAGGTTCTGGCTACACCGCCACTCAATCGGCAGATTGAGCTTGGCTGTCATTGTCTGGAGGTCTTTCGGTGCCAGGTTGTAGACCAGCAGTTGATCTTCGCCAGTCAGGGCCTGGAAATCCCCACGAGTCGGCCGGCCGGACACATTGGCGAAGTGACCGTCACTCCGCTTGGTGAGGGCCTTGAACTGGCTCTCGGGTTTGGGTAGAGATGGCAGTAGTGCTGCCACCTCTTCGGGCGCGGTTTGCACCCTTCTCTCCGCTGTCAAAGTTCCCATTTTAGAGAAACTCCCTTAATTTTTTTCCGTTTCAGCCTATCCGAAACGGCACTTCCGTTGTCAAGTCTATACCCGGTTTTTTATTTTGTAAAGCCCGTGTTTCTATTCACCTGATTGACGATTATTTTTTTTGGATTATGATTATCTTTGGTTTGGTTCAAATAAGGTGATTAATAAGTTTTAAGCTAATAATATAATGATGCATTCCAAGATCAAAAATGTTCTCGGTTTGGCCGGGATTATCGCTTTACTGGCGGTGGCGATTGCCGTTATGTCTTATGTTAAATTATACGAAAAGACAACTTATCCGCCGTCCTTCAGTTCAACCGGTGAGGGGACGGTAGTGGCAGTGCCGGATGTGGCCAAATTCTCTTTTGGGGTCACCAGTCAAGGTGGTACCGATGTCGCCGCCCTGCAAGCGGACAATACGGCCAAAATGAATGCCGTCATGGCTTTCTTAGCCGAAGAGGGAATTAAGAGTGAAGATATTAAGACCAGTCAATACACGATTACCCCACGGCGTGATTTTAATCGGCCGACGATTAATAGTCGTTTACCGGGCGAGATTGTCGGCTATACCGTTTTGCAAAGAGCGGAAGTAACTATTCGGGATTTTGGATTGATTGGCCCGGTCTTAAGCGGGGTGGTGACAGCCGGAGCCAATAATGTTTCGGATTTCCGTTTTACTTTTGACGATCCCTTGGCTTTAACCAATGAGGCCAGATCTTTGGCGATTGCCGAAGCCAAGCGCCAAGCGGCGATGACGGCCGAGTCGGCCGGCTTTAAAATTGGTCGTTTGATGTCGGTTCATGAAAATAATTTTTCAGATATGTATCGGATGGGTCTGGGTGGTGATGGGATGGTAATGGAGTCGGCGGCTTTTGCTCCGCCGGTCATTGAGCCCGGTTCGGAAGAAATCAAAGTCAATATCACTTTGACTTACGAGATTAAGAATTAAGAGCATCATTGATTTTTAGCCGGTTGCTTGGTCATCGGCTTTAATTAAAAAAACCGGCTCAGGCCGGTTTTTTTAATTAAACTTATTCGGCCATTTGTCTCTTGAATTCTTCAATCAAGGGAACGGCCGCCGGTTCTTGCCCGTAAGCCAAAGCGGTGTAATAGGTCGTCCAATCGGCATAGAGTAATGAATTAAACAAACGGAACAGGCGATTTTTGCCGGTTAAAGGCAGAGTGGTTACCGAGTGGCCACCGGCGGTTAAAACTTGAGTCAAAACCGCCAGTCGCTTTTTTATTTCCGGTCGGTCCTCTTCATCGGCTAATAATAAGAAAGCGAAATTGGATGATAAGACTTTAGTTTGGCCGGCGGCAAAGCCGTTCATTTCATTATGATTTAATTCGGGCAGTAGATTGTAAAAAGCGGGAACTTTACCGGTTTCATTGAATTTAATTTTCCAGTTGTAAGCTAAAGCGCCGTTTTCCGGCGAAGCGTAAATAATCGGTATTTTGCCGGCTAGTTTTTCCGCCAAAGCTTGTCCCGGTTTTTGCCAGTCGGTCGGGGTTAGGTTGACCAGCTTTTCTGTTGCTGTCAGTTTTTCATCAAAACCGGCTAATTTAAGTAAACTTTTTAACATAAAACCCAAGGCCAGACGAGGTTGGAGACCGTCGGCGGGAATTTGGATATAAGGTAAAGAGGCATTTTTGGCTTCAGTGATGAGTGGCCCACCCGAACTAATGACCGCCGGGGTTAAGCCCTTTTTTTGGGCGGCGGCCAAACCGCTTAAAATTTCTTCGGTTTTACCGGAGTGAGAAATGGCAATAATCAAACTGTCGGCCAATTGCTCGTCACTAATAGCCGGTAGGCCGTAATCCCAATGGATTAAGATGGAACAATGATTGTCCCAAGACTTAAGCAAGCCGGCGGCCAAGTGAGAGCCACCCATTCCCAGGACGATAATGTTCGACCGTCGACGCAAATTGTTTTCGTTGATGATTTCCGGCTGATAAGAGAATTGGCTCGGGAAATTTAAAATATCTTTTTCCATATTTACTTATTAGAATGATTATGGGCCAATGATAGCAAAAAGTTTGCTCTCATCGCAATAATGTTATAGGATGGTTCCCGTATGTATCGTAAACACACTAAAATTGTGGCGACGGTTGGTCCGGCTTCCAATCATGACCAGATAGTCAAACAGCTGATTAAAAAAGGGGTTAATGTTTTTCGTCTCAATTTCTCTCATGGCGATTACCGTCAACACGAAGAATCGATTGATCGCATTCGTCGGATAAGTCGGCAATTAAAACTGCCGGTAGCGATTTTACAGGATTTGGGCGGGCCAAAAATTCGCATTGGTGATTTTGCCGACAAAGAGATAAATTTACTGGCCGGTCGGACTTTTATTTTGACGACGCGTCAAGTGGTTGGCCGGCAAGACATTGTTTCTTTGAATTACAAAAAATTACCGCAAGAGGTTAAGGCCGGAGATATTTTGTTCTTGGATGACGGCAAGAAAAAACTGAAAGTGGAAGCGATTAAAAATAAAACCGATATTATTTGCCGAGTCCTGGTTGGCGGTCGGATAAAAAGCCGCCGAGGACTAAATGCTCCCGATCCGCTTTTGTCTATTCGCTCGCTGACCCCCAAGGACCGGCGGGATGTCCTTTTTGGTTTGAAACACGGAGTTGATTTTATTGCCATGTCTTTTGTTCGCTCCCGGTCCGATATTGAATCACTTCGTCGGCTGGTGGACAGTCAAAAAGGCCGGGCCAAAATTATTGCCAAAATTGAAACCAAAGAAGCGATTGAAGACCTGGATAATATCATCGCGGCGGCTGACGGCGTGATGGTGGCTCGTGGTGATTTGGCGATTGAAATTCCGGCCGAAGATGTGCCGGTTGTCCAAAAGGATATTATTGCCAAATGTAATCAAACCGGCCGGCCGGTGATTACCGCCACCCAAATGCTCGGTTCCATGGCTTTGCAGCCTTTCCCAACTCGAGCTGAAGTTAACGATGTCGCCAATGCTATTTTTGACGGCACCGATGCGGTAATGCTGTCGGAAGAGACCGCTACCGGCTTATACCCGATTTTGGCGGTGGAATTAATGCAACGAATTGCTTGTCGGATTGAACAAACCACTTTTCATGAAGATCGTTTGTCCCGCGAGCATCTATCATTTAAATCGGTGGTTGATGCCTTCAGTTATGCCGCGATCAATATGACTCATGAAATTAACGGCCGGGCGATTGTCGCTTTAAGTCGGTCCGGTTATACCGCTCGAATGGTGGCTCGTTATCGGCCATCGGTGCCGCTTTTGGTTTTGACACCGGAGGAGATAACTTACCGTCAATTGGCTTTAACCTATGCTTGTTATCCGGTTTTGGTGCCACCTTTTAATACCACTAAGAAAGCGGTGGCGATAGCCAAAAAAACTTTATTAAAAAAAGGTTTGGTGGCCAAAGGTGATCAAGTTATCATTATTGCCGGCATTCCGTTTAATGTTTCCGGCAGTATCAACTTGCTCTTGGCCGAGAAAATCTAGCTAAAACAAAGAAGATATTTCTTTGTTTGATTACCATCCACATTTGGTTATTGATTGCTTTGTTGATGATGATATAATTGGTAGATGAAGCATAATGTTAAAATAACCGGCATCGAATTATCTCCGGCCTTGGCCCAACACATTGAAAGCGCCGTGTGGCGGATTGGTCGGTTTGCGGATAAAAATGACGAGGGAGCCATGGCCCAAATTGAAATCGGAAGAATCTCGGACCATCATCGAAGCGGAGCCATTTACAAGGCGGAGTTTACCGTTCGGCTGTCACACCTTAATTCTTTACATGCCGGCGAAAATGACTTTGATATCTTTACGGCGGTTAATCTGGCCCGAAAAGAAATTGTTCGGCAAATTAAAACCGCTCGCAAAAAGCAAAAAACCATGGAGAAGCGTGGTGGTCGCCGACTGAAAGATGCTTTGCGCGGTTTGGATTTTCGTCGTTTCCGCCGCCGCCGTTAAATTGATAAAAATAAATCGCTATCGTGCTCTTTGGCTAGTGGCGGTTTTTTTGTTGGACCATTTAAATTTGGCTTTGGTCCGGGTGAGATTACTTGATTTTAGCCGGCCGGTGTAAATTATTTAATGTTTCGTGAAAAATCAATCCAGGACATTTCCGCTTTACCGGCCGGAATGACGCGGTCGATAATAAAGCGGTTGTCGGCCAAATGGGCGGCGGTAATTTTAATTCGGGTATTTTGACCGTTCGTCTGTTGGAAAAAATAAGTACCCGGGGTCGGTGACAGAGCCAGATAGCGACGATAGTTTCCACCAGCCTCACCGGTCGGATCAATCAAACCGTCGGTCTTGGTTATTTTTTTACTGAAGGTGGCCAGATGATGGTCTTGGTCTTCGGCCTTTAACTTACCGGCCAGCCAAGCCGGCAGGAGGTCGACGAGTAAATCGGCCCCGGCTTGGGCCAAGGTCAGGCCGGCTTGGCCGGCCGATTGCCCGCTTATGTCAATTGTTTGTTGGCCGATAATCGGACCATGATCCATTAATTTATCCAATACCATAATAGTGATGCCGGTTTCTTCAGCGGCTAAAATAGCGCCGGCAATCGGCGCCGGACCGCGGAGGCGGGGCAAAAGCGACGGGTGAATGTTTAAAGTTTTTTTCGGTGGATGTTCAATTAAGTATTCGGGGATAATTTTGCCATAGGAAGCGACGATAAATATTTCAGCCGACACATCAAGGAGGATTGGATAATGATGGCGGATTTCTTTTTCGTCCAATTTAGCCGGTCGGATAAATTTGCGGTTATTTTCTTTCGCCCAGCTGGCCACCGTCGAGGGTTTGGTTTTTTGTCCGCGACCTTGTGGGCTATCCGGCGTGGTGACAATTAATCCCGGTTTAAGGCCGGCTTTTTTTAGTCGATCTAAAACGGCGACGGCGAATTGATCGGTGCCAAAAAAAACAAATGGCGGTTTTTCAATCATATCAGCGGCCCATTTTCTTTGGTTGGTAAATCGTCCGGGTTAATTTCTTTTAGGTCTTTGGCCCGGTCGGTGAATAAGATGCCGTCCAAGTGATCGGTCTCGTGTTGAAAAATTTGGGCCAAGAGGCCACTTCCATTCCAAGTAAATTTCCGGCCGGTTTCATCCCAAGCGGCAATTGTCGCTTTCTCTGCCCGGCGGAGGCGACCGTAAATAAAACGAATACTCAGGCAACCCTCGTCCACCTCACTCTTCTTTTTGGATAACTTGGTAATAACCGGATTAATAAAAACCAAATCCTCGCCGCTTTGGCCGCCTGTTTGAGGAAATATTTTTCCCGAGACAATAAATAAGCGCAAGGAAACACCGATTTGGGGAGCGGCCAGGGCCACACCGTCGGCTTCACCGGCCAAGGCCTCCCTCATTTCTTTGATGATTTTATTAAGGGCTGGCCGGCCGATTGCGGTCGGCTTAATCGGTGTCGCTTTTTGCCGCAAACAGGGATTATCTTTTTGGCTGATTTTCGTCATAAGTTATTATCATTTTGCTATAGAATTTCTTTCGGGTCAATGGCAATAATAAAAGTTGGCGGTAAGGTTCGCAACCGGGTCAAGAGTTTCGGGTCAGGCCAATTTTCCGGTGGCAGTTTAATTAAAAGATTAATTGTTACTTTATCATTGGCCTCTTCTCGTCGGCCCGGGTAAATTCGCGGTTCATAATCTTTTAATTCACCGGCCAGATCATTAATATCGGCTCGGACGGTGTCCAGTCGGCCGGTCCGGCTGATTTTAATCAGGGTAGAAAAGGGCGGATAACCCAAAGTTTTTCGTTCTTCAATTTCGTCGCGATAAAAATCAAGTAAATTGCCTTTCAGGACATAGGTAAAAACTTTTTCCTCCGGATTGCGGGTCTGAATCAAAAAGCGTTTACTGGCTAAAGATCGGACTCGGATTAATAGGCCAAATATTTTTTCGCTGACTCGAAAATCAGGTATGCCGAATAAGGCGTCAATCGAAGCGACGGCGGTATTTTCTATTGGTTCAAAAATATAGTGCAAAGCCATCTCGGTGCCAAGTAAAACCTGACCGGTACCGGCGGTGAATTTATCAGCGATGATTTTGGCTTTTTTGCCGGTACTGGCGGAGTCGCTGTCAATTTTAAATAAGTTAATATCGGGGAAAGCCGTTTCTATTTCTTGGGCTAATTTATCAATCCCGCCGTCAAGAAGTGATAAACGCCAACTGCCACAATTGGCGCAAGTGTCTTTGATTTTGTAAGTTTGGCCGCATTTGTGGCAGATAAAAGCATATTTCCGATCAAGGCCTTGATGGATAGTTAAGGGCGCTTGGCAGTGTTCACAACTTACGATTAAGCCGCAGTCATTGCATAAAGTGATACCGACTGAACCTCGCCTAACGGTAAAAATAAATAAGCGTTCATTATGAGCGATGGTTCGACCGATTAAATCTTTTAAATCTTGGCCCAAGGTGGCTGCCCCGCGGGCCAAGTCTTTGTTTTGTTCCGTTCGTTCGGCTAACTTTTGTTTGGCTTCGGAAAAAGAACGGAATTTAAGCGGTGAGGCGGCAATTAATTCTTTTTTGCCTTGGCGGAAAACCGTCTCCGTCCGTAAAACGGCATCGCCTAGAATCAAGCGCAGTTTATTTTTTCGGGCCAAGGTCTCGGCAAAGAAACGAGTATCAATGTACGGACGAGTCGTCAATTTATAAGCCGAACTGTTTTCCCGATCAAGAATCAAGGTTTTTAAATCCGATCGAGGCAGTGATAAAAACAGGGGCGTGGCAATGATTAAGACCGGGTGTTTGAGACCGGTGGCTTTCCGCCAGGCTTCGGCCATTGCTTTCTTGCTTAATCTACCATGGAGGATAATGGCGTATTTTTCAATCCCTTTGGCTAAAAACGGAAAAGACCGTTCAATATCGGGAATGGTCGGCAAACAGAAAAAGACCGAAGCGTTTCGGGCAAAAGATTCTCGGATTAAACTTTTATAATAAGCCAGACGCTCGGCATCCGGTTCTTGAATAATATAAACATCACTTTTTGTTTCCGTTTCGGCCGGATTGATTTTTTTATCAAAGCGACGACCGACTTGGCCGGCGAAAGCCGACGGATCAGTCAAAACGGTTTTTGGGACAACGGCTTTAATCGTTTGGCCAACGGTGGTGGCAAAAAAGTCGGCGGTTAAAGTGGCGGCGGCGATGAAGTTGGGACTGAAAAATCGTCGGGCTTTACTCCCGTCGATTTTTTTTAAATTAAAATCTTGGGCTTTGATTTCCGTTTTAACGGCGGCAACATTGGTGGTCCCAATGACTAAAGCCGGGACTTCCCGCTTTCGGACCGGAACGGTAAGCAGGGCGCCGATTTCCGCCGAAACGGTTGAAAAGTAAGATAAACGGTCTTTGAAAATTCCCCGGTCAATCGGGACGACCGAAATCACTTTTAACTTTTTATTGCTGGTGTTATCTTTTTTATCCACAATGTTGTCGTTTTAGGCCGAAAATTCTTTTCCGGTGCTTATTATACTGTTATACTGTAATGGAATAGAAGAGTGGTGTAAATGACCTATGGCTTATGATGTCAACCAGATAATTAAAGAAAGAAATGCCGCCAATTGTCCGGCGACGGTGGACGAAGCTCCGGTGCCCAAGCGTCCCGGCCTATTGGTGCCGCTCTTTGGTTTAATCTTGGCGCTAATTTTAATTTCCGGAGCGGAAGCCGGTTTGGAAAAATTAAAAGTTTTTTCACTCAAACGAAGTGACCGACCGACCTTGGTCACCAATCAAGGTTTCTTTAATCAAGCCGGCCGTTCAATCGAACATTGGTCGGTAAGTTTTAGGGCCTCAACCAATCAGTTAAAAAATTCAGTTGATTTTTACCGTCGGCAAATAAATTATAATTTATTATCAACGGCTCTCGCTTTAACCGACAAAACCGGAATGGCCGGTTATCGAGCCATCGACACTTTAACCACTTCGGTCGAGACGGCGGGTGAGGCCATCAGTGATGGCTCTCAATTTGTTTTGGCGCCGGCGGTCAATATTGGAAAGACTATCTCTGCCAATTTTACCGGTGTTTGGCAATCGGGTTACTTGGCCTTAATTCGTTCGACCGGTCAAATTCAAACAACGACTCAAACGTTTTTTCACCGGCTGGCTTTAGCTGTTTCTGATTCAGTCGGGTCGGTGCGACAAGTCACTTTAGCGGTTTCGTCCGATTTCTTGGCGGTCACCGGTAAAGTCGGAGGACTCTGGCGAGGCCTGGTCGGCCCACTGGTGGCTTCGGTCGAGACGGCGGGTGAGGCCATCAGTGATGGCTCTCAATTTGTTTTGTCAGCGACTATTAATGCCGGACAAAAAATTTCAGCCACTATCGTTCAAACTTGGCAGTTCGGCTACTTGGCTTTGACTCAAACGGTCGAAAAAATTCAAACGGTCGGTCGATCAGGCTCTTTGGCCGTTGCCGATTCAGTCGGGCAAGGGCAAAATCTATTGGCGGCCACCGGTTTAAGTTTAGCCGGTCGAATCGGCCATGGTTTGTCAAAGATTGGTGATTATCTTGATATTATTTTTCATAATACCTCATCTTATTTGGCGGTAATTAAAGATAATTGGTCCTATTTCTTATCCGGCTCCCGGCCGGCGGCCGCCAATCTATCCACCGCTGATCAGGATATGTTGCGTCAAGAAATCAAGCGGGAAATTTTGGCCGAACTTGGTGATGACTGGCGAGCGATTTTAAGTGAAATGGATATCACCGAACCGACTTTGGTGGAGGGTGGTGATGGTCGGGGAGTGGTGGTTGTTCCACCCGGCAATGGTTTAACAGTTGAAGATGTTCGTCGTCAAGTTCAGACGATGTTTTCCGATGAAATCAGGGTCCAATTTGATCAATCCGGCCAGGCGGGGGTGATTACGCCAGTCTTTAGGCGGGCAACCGGTCAAGATTATATTTTTGTTTTAACCCCGGTTGCCGGCCGGCAATCTGATGACTAGGGTTTTGCCACTATCCAATCGTGGTTTATTTACAGTTTAAGTTAAGCACAGCTTATTTTTGCCCGCCGGTTAATCATTGATATACTTTGCTTGAAACTTTATTTAAGGATAAGATTTATAAAATGAAAAATATTTCAAATCAATTCAGCCAGATCCTCACTCTTTTACTGATTCCGCTTTTAACTCTATTTTTTACTTGGGGCGGAATTGTTTTTTATGAATCAAGCGAAGTGGCTTGGGCGGCGACTGCTAATGATGAGGTGCTGGTGACCTTAACTGTTGAGTCCGGTATTAGTATTACTTCGCCGGCGGATGTTTCCATGAGTCCGGATTTAAGTATTACCGCCGATGCTTCAGTTGGCAGTACTACTTGGAATGTTAAAACCAATGATCCGGCCGGTTATGATTTAACGGTTAATGCCGGCGCCGCCCCGGCCATGGTTCGTTCCGGTGGCGGGGGTAATGTTCTCGATTATACGGCCAGCACGCCGGAACAATGGAGTCCGGCCGCCGGTAATGCTTATTTCGGTTTTTCCTCTTTTGGTACCGATGTCACAACCGGTACTTGGGGGACGGACGGCACTTGCGAGCCGGCGGCCACTTTGGGTGGGAGTGCCGAACGGAAATATCGCGGTTTTGATTCAACCACCCCGATTTCCATTGCCACTCGTTCCGCCACCACCACTACGGCCGGCATTGATTCAACGGTTTGTTTTGCCGCCGAGCAAAACAGCACTTATGCCGAGGCCGGCACTTATACGGCGACCATTACCGCCACGGCGACAACCAATTAACCGGCTTCAGTCGGAAAGGGGGGGGTGAAGTTTTGGCCTGGTGTGTTAGAATTGGCTTGGGATGGTAGATGATTTTATGAAAGAACAAGCAAATTTTAATCTTTTTACCGAAAAAAAAATCCTCGGATTATTCTTGGGGTTGTTTTTTTTCGCGCCGGTTGGTCTTTGGGCTCAGGCCTTGCCGCCTTTGGAATTGACAATTGATCAAAAAAATTTATCGGTGGTCGGGGATATTGTTTTATATCCGGGCAAACGAGAAATATTTTTGGCCCCGGGCGAAACGGTTGTCTATGATATTCGAGTCAGTAATCGGACTGATAGTGATTTGGCATTCACTGTTTCGGTTGAAGACTTGGCGCCGGCTGATAATCCGGATGAAGTGCTTAAAATTTTGCCGCCGAATCAATCTGGCCCTTACCCGTTGCGTAATTTTGTTCAACCGGCGGTTGATGCTTTTACTTTGCCGGCCGGGGCTGAAGCGACTTTGCCTTTTGCTATCATTATTCCGTTTGACGCCCCACCGGGTGGATTGTACGGTACCATTTTAGTGGCCGCTCGTCCGGTCGGTGCCGGTGACGACATTGGCGGAACAATTTTATATTCTCGTCTGGGCTCTCATTTATTGGTTCGGATTGCCGGCGAGGTGACAGAAGACGGTGGGCTCGCCTATTTTACCACTCGACCGCCGAAGACATTTTATTTTTACCGCCGGCCGGAGCAGTTTGAATTGGGTTTTTTTAATAAAGGAAATGTCCACTTGGTGCCTTATGGCGAAGTGACGATAGATAATATTTTTGGCCGGACAATCAAACGCTTGCCGGTTAACGCCTTTTTTGTCCTGCCGGATTCCACTCGTCGATACGCGGTTGACTGGCCGGCCGATAATCTCCCCGCTTTCGGTCGTTATCAAGCGACGCTTTCCATCTATCCCGGTTATGGCGAGGAAAGCCGGACTGACAGTTTGGTTTATTGGGTTTTTCCTTGGCCGCTTATGGTTGCCGGCATGATTGCCCTTTTATTTATTTTTATCATTTGGCGTTTTATTACCGGGCGTTTTGAATTTCGCCGACGGGATAATTATTACGATCCGACTCGTTTTGGTCAATAACTTTTAAGGTTTAGGGATACAATATTAATTGTCAATATCAATAATAGATGACCAATAAATTTTATAACCAAAACAACTTTTTCTCACCCGGTTTATTGATCGGAATGTTTTGCTTGGTTATCGGACTCTTGGCTATCCGGGCGTTTGATTTTTATCTCCCGGTCGAAGCTTATGTCGCTTCCAGCACCAATTATCGGCTTGAACGAGAAAGTTTGAATTTCGGTGGTGGTTATGCCACTTCCACTAATTATTCTTTGCGCGACACTTTGGGCGAAGTGGGGACCGGGACTTCAACCAGTGCTTCGTATCGGCTTTATGCCGGTTATCGCCAGACTTTGGCGGATGAATATGTGGCCATTACCTTGGCCACCGATATTGATTTGGGCAGTTTGCCCGGTTTGGGTGGTGGTACCGCTAGCGGTAATCAGTCTTGGACGGTCACCACCGATAGCCAGTCCGGTTATTTGCTCTCGGTTCGGGCGAGTGCTGATCCGGCGATGCAAGGCAGTTCGGAGGATTTTGCCGATTATTCACCAGCCGGGGCCGCTCCGGACTTTAACTTTATTGTCGGTTCGGCGGCGGCGGTTTTTGGTTTTACTCCGACCGGAGACGATATCGCCACTCGTTTTTTGGATGATGGAGCTGATTGTGATACCGGTGTTTTAAATACGGCTGATCGTTGTTGGGACGGCTTATCGACCAGTGATGAGACGATTGCCACCCGTAACAATTCCAATCATCCGGCCGGGACAGCAACCGGTATTAATTTCCAAGCCGGCCTTGGGGCTGACAAGGTAATACCGGCCGGTAATTATCAAGCAACGGTTATAGTCACGGCCGTGACCAATTAAGTTTGGTTATCGACTGTCGGTTCGGCTCGGTTTTGTTATAATTAAATAATGTTTGATTTTGTTGGCCATCGTAGAAAAAAAAATCAGCCGGCCCGCCGGTCGGCGGTTTTTTTAATCATCGGCCTTTTGCTTTTCTTTGGTTATCCGGCGATGTTTGTCCAGGCCGATTCAATTAATATTGAATTGGAAGTTTTAGAAGTGGTTATTGAGGACGATAGTGGCGGGGCAAGTGGTGGCTTTATTTCCGGTTGTACCGATCCGACGGCCGAAAATTATAATCCTTATGCGGTTATTGCTAACGGTTCTTGCGTCTATCAAGAAGTTGTTTCGGTGCCCAATGTCGGCAATCTGACCGCTAGCTTTTCTGCTGACCCGTTGCAAGTCAATTTAAGTTGGAGTAATCCGGTCTTGGCTGATTTGGCCGGTATTCGGATTGTTCGCAAAATCGGTTCGATTCCCTTAAATGAGAATGACGGTTTATTGATTTATGACGGCTTGGCCGAATCGGCGGTTGATAACAATATTACCACCGCCGGCACCTATTTTTATGCCGCCTTTGTTCGTGACGGCGCCAATCGTTATTCTTCCGGGGCTTTGACGATGGCCTTTGTTGCTTTGCCACCTTCGGTTGGAGACGATCCGCCGCCTGACGAAGATATTACCCCGCCTGATTTTGATACCGGCCCGATTCCTGATCCGTTTTTGGATTTGATTGAGGTGGAAGCGGTGAATGAATTAACCGCTCGCTTAACTTTGGCTGATTTCTTGTTTCGGCAAACCGGTGAACGAATACAATTTTTTGGTCGGAATAGCCGAATTAGAATTAACGGACAAAAGGATTTTATCGTTTCTTTACCTTATGATAAAGCCCCGGAAAGATTAAAAACCATTGGCGTCACTATTTACGATCCGGAGGACCCCAGTCGAGTTTTTTCTTTTTTGTTGCGGGTTAACGATAATAAAACCGCTTATGAAGCAAATATCGGTCGCCTGCCCGGTGAGGGGGTCTATCCGATTAATCTTTACATTATTAATTTTCATGATCAGACGATCAAGCGTTTATCCGGTAAATTGATTGTTTCCAATTTTGGTTTCCGGGCGGAACAAATCATTCTTCAGGCGACGGAAAGATTAACCGCGTCACTGGCGGTTGGTATCGGTCTGGCCGCCGGCCTTAGCCAAGTGGCGGTCTTGTCCTCCGGCGTGGCCTCCTTGGCCGATCTTTATTTGTTATTCTTGCGCGGTCTCGGAACCTTATTCGGTTTTCTTGGTTTGCATCGGCGCCGGAAGCCGTGGGGGACGGTTTATGATGCAGTGACCAAGCAACCGATTAATCCGGCCTACATTTCGGCGGTCATAGCCGATGATGACAATCGAGAAATGGCTTCGGCCATTACCGATATTGACGGTCACTTTGGTTTTTTCCTGCCGGCTGGTCGTTACCGCCTTAAGGTTGATAAAGGTAATTATCGTTTTCCGTCGCGGATTTTAGCCGGTCAAAATAAAGATGAATGGTATCACCAGCTTTATTTTGGCGAAACTTTTACCACTCGGGGTGAGGAAATCGTCAAGCAAAATATTCCGCTTGATCCGCTAAATTCCGTCTGGAATGGATTTGTTAAAAGTCAGACCGAATACTTTAAAACCCATTCAGCTAAAGAGTCTCGTCGGTTGCGAATTTTCAATCTTATCTATGCCGTCGGTTTTTCTCTGGTGGCCGTTTCTTTTGCCATCAGTCCCGGTTTTTTCAATCTGGGGATGCTTCTTTTGTATCTGATGATTTATGGCCTGCAGATTTTTTGGCGTTTTCGGCATAAAGCAATTTCGGTTAAGTGGCGGGGAAGTGGCCACCCTTTGCCTTTCTCGGTCATTCGTTTTTATCCGGCTGATTCGGGTCAAGAAGTTAAGCGAGCGGTTACTGATTATCTCGGTCGTTTTTATCTTTCTTTGCGTCCGGGCAAATATTATCTGACGGTTGAAGAAAAACAAATCGACGGTTCTTATCACCAAGTCTATCAATCGGCAGAATTGGAATTAAAGCGCGGTGTTTTGTCAAATGACATTATTATTGACAATCCGTCGGTCAGTCCCGAGTCATCCGCTGATCAGACGACTGACCATCAGACCGTGGACCATAAATCGGTTTGGTTGCCGGATGATAATCACGATTTGAAAAAATAAACAGCGATTGGACAAGGATACCTTTTGGCCGTACAATACATAGCGCGATGGAAAATAACGAAAAATTGCTTATAAACGGTCTGGCCGGCCGGCGGGAATTGTTTGGCCGACTGGCGGTGACCGGCGCCAAAAATTCAATTTTAAAAGGCTTGGCCGCCAGTTTGCTTTTTGGTGACCGTCTGACTTTAACCGCCGTTCCGGATATTCTTGATGTTCGTCATATGATTTCATTGCTGGCCGATCTCGGTGTCGGTATTGATTCGGTTGACGACGGATATGTTCTTGACCCAACGAATATCGGTCATAGCGTTATCAATCCGACGATGGCCAAACACCTGCGGGCCTCGGTGGTTTTGTCCGGGCCGCTGTTGGCTCGGACCGGACAGGTCACTTTTCCTCATCCCGGCGGTTGTGTTATTGGTAAACGGCCGATAGATTTTTTCCTCGAGGGTTTTCGTTTAATGGGGGCAACCGTTGAAGATTGTGATTCAGCTTATAAACTTACCGCTCCCGGTGGCAAATTAAAAGGCGCGGAGATCTTTTTTAAGGTGCCGAGCGTTACCGGTACCGAAACTTTTATGATGGCGGCGGTACTGGCCGAAGGCGAAACCGTCCTTAAAAATGCCGCCCTGGAACCGGAGATTATCGGTTTGGGAGAGTTTTTAAGACAAAGCGGGGCTCGGATTTACGGCTTAGGTACACCGACTATTCGCATTTCTGGTGGCGGACTTTTAACCGGGGCGGGCCAACCTTTTCGGCCGATTTCCGATCGAATTGAAGCCGGCTCTTTTATTATCTTAAGCGCTCTTTGCGCCAAAGATGTTGTCGTTGAAAATATTAATACCGATCATTTGGACGCTTTACTTCATGCCCTACATTTAGCCGGAGTTAAGTTGGAAGTCACGCCGACAACGGTGC
>JBBDJY010000001.1:0-54568 GCA_040879645.1 Minisyncoccota bacterium | reverse complement strand
GATGTATTGGATTTTATGATTTTTTTCATACGCTAGTTTATCAAATCATCAACAGAAACCTCCAACGCTTTCGCTATTTTGGAAAGAGTATCAATGGTTGGATTTTGGTTCGTGCCGTCCTCGACCTTTACAACCGTACTCAATGACAAATCTGCAAGGCGGGCGACCTTTTCGAGAGAATAACCCTTTTCGGCACGAATCTTCTTTAAATTACTCGCGATGCTCATAATGGTATTGTATAATTTAATACAAAGAATATAATATATGGTATGTAATCTTTATATCTAAATACTAACGAATTTATGAGCATTTGTAAATCAGTTATGAAGCGGTGGAATCAAAACCAACATTTCCTTTCAACTTTTTTGTGGCCACTTCACCCTCCGCCGTTTTTTGAAAGGTAAGGAAATGTTACACGCGAACTTGTCGAGCGCGGACGAGGCGCAGAATCACCACGCACACGACGCGCGGCCTCCTTGTGCTTTCAGCGCAAGAAGTTCAGTTTTGTGGAGATGGCGGGAATCGGTCACGAATCACTAAGTATAATTTATCGCTCGCTAGCTCGCTCAAATTCTACTAAGTGTTCTCGACCCCGCCTCGGCGACGATTGCTCCGCAATCGGCTTCGCGCCTCCGGCTTTCGCTTCCCGCCACCTCTCACCATCGCAAAACACCCCGGAAGCTTTCGCTTCCGGGGTGTGCGCTGGTGGAGATGGCGGGAATCGAACCCGCGTGCAAACGAATGGTTTCCATAATTCTACATACTTAGTTTATTTAGTTTCCGCGCAAGCGCGGTTTAAGCCAAGACGGTATTAAATAAACAAAAGCCGCCTGGGCCGAGCTTCTTTGGTCTCAAGCCGTTCTTGAAGCGAAAAACGACTCCAGTCTGATGATTATGACACCTCGCCTCCCCTATCAGACATCAGGGGTTGAGATGCCGGCTTAGGCTAAAGCGAAAGCCGGAGTGTAAGGAGATGCTACTCCTTGTTCAGATTTTGCACTTATTGGTGCCCGAGGGTGATTTACGAGAATCCTCGGAATCTCGGTATGCATCTGGAAAACATGACCGCTTGTCTAGGCCGATCATCCCCAATTAACGATATTCTCTTTTCAAAGTCCGTTCGATTTCCCGCTTGGCATCTTTCTTTTTCAGCGTTTCTCTTTTGTCGTATTTTTTCTTACCCTTAACCACCGCCAAACGAAGCTTAACTTTCTTGCCTTTACTATACACTGACAATGGCACAATTGTCAATCCCTTGGTCTTTTCTTGGCCGGCCAAAGTCGCCAGCTCTTTTTTGGTTAAGAGGACGCGTCGAGGGCGGGCCGGATCATAGGTATCGGCATTATTGGCCGGTTGATAGGGTGGAATAGTGGTGCCAACCAAGAAGGCCTCGCCGCCCCGGATGATGATATGAGCACCCAAAAGCGACCCCTGGCCGTTTTTCAGAGATTTGACTTCTCGGCCCGTCAATTCAATACCGGCTTCATATTGATCCAGTAATTCATAGTCAAATCGGGCCTTTTTATTACTTACTAAATCACTCATAGCCGTATTTTAGCATACGACAAGCCGGCAGACACGGCCTAACGAGAGTAGGCCGGCAAGTGATTGACTTCCGGACAGATTTAGACTATGATGACAACATAACATTGCCCGATAGGGCTATTAATTTGCAGGTTTAATTTGAAAAATACCGTTCGTATAAATGAACAGATTATGGCTAGGGATCTCCGGGTCATTGACGACCAAGGCGGCAGTCTCGGTGTTTTAACCAGAGAAAAGGCCTTGGCTGTTGCCAAAGAAACCGGCCTTGATTTAATCGAGATTGCCCCGACGGCCAAGCCGCCGGTGGCCAAAATCATGGATTATGGTAAGTATCGGTATCTGGAAAAACAGAAACAAAAGCAAGCCAAGGCCGGCAGTCACGCTACTGAAACCAAGTCCATTCAGGTTAAAATCGGTACCGGCGACCACGATTTGCGGCTTAAGGCCGAACGAGCCGGCAAATTTATCGCCGACGGCCATCGGGTCAAAATTGAATTGTTTCTTCCCGGTCGAGCCAAGTATTTTGAAAAAGATTTTTTGCAAGAACGGTTGGAGAGGTTGTTAAACCTCATCCCCGGTGATTACAAAATAGCCGAACCGGCTCGAAAAAATCCCAAGGGCTTGTATTTGATTATCGATCGAGCGGGTGGTAAAGAAACAAAAGAAAAAAATGAAAACCAATAAATCATTCACCAAAAGATTAAAAATGACGGCCGACGGCCGAGCGTTGTCGCGCCAAGGTAATAAGAATCACTTTCGAGCCAAGAAAACGCGAGTTAAACAATTGGCCGGAAAGCAATTGGCCGAATTTCCGTTACCGGCCCAAAAATTAAGTCGCTTTATATCAAAAAAACACCGCTAATATGCCTAGAGTAAAAAGAGGGACAATTAGTTTGAAACATCGTCGCAATGTCTTAAAAAAGGCCAAGGGTTATCGCTTTGGTCGCAGCACCAAAGAACGCGAGGCCAAGCAAGCGATTATCCGTGCCGGCCAGCATGCCTATGCCCACCGCCGAACCAAAAAACGTGATTTCCGCCGGTTGTGGAATATCCGCATCGGTGCCGCCGTCAAACCCTTGGGTTTGTCTTACAGTAAATTCATTAACCTCTTAAAAATCAAAAATATCGCTTTGGATCGTAAAGTTTTGTCCGATATGGCAATAAACAATCCGGAAACCTTTACTCGGATTGTTGAAACGACCGGCCAAAAGTAATTTTGTTGAGTAAATAAAAAACCGCCACCGCTAGCCAGTGGCGGTTTTTTGATTGTCTATTCTTCCAAATCAAGATCATAAACGGCTCCCAGACTTGGCGCCACCGCATCCAAGCCGAGATAATCTCTGATTCTTTGGGTGAGAAAGAGTGATGATTTCGGTTCGCCCATAACGACAAAAACTTTTTTCAACGTCTCGGCCGAATGAGAAACAAATTCCAGCAAATTATCCGAATCCTTATGCGCCGAATAACCGCGAACTTGGGCAATCCGAGCATTAACCGACACCGTTTCGCCTAAAATATTAACACTCCCCGCGCCATCGGATAATTGTCGACCCAAACTGCCGGCGGCTTGATAGCCGATTAACAGCAAGGTGTTTTTAGCATCGGGTAAATAGCGTTTTTCGTGATGGATAATTCGTCCGCCATTAGACATTCCCGAACCGGCAATAATGATTTTCCGAGGCGGCACACTATTAATCGCCCTGGACTCCGCGGTTTTTTTGGTTAAGCGCAAATGAGGAAATTTGAAAACCCCATCACCAGAAACATCAATCATATTAACATTCCGATTAAGATAATTCTTGTACCGCTTGTAAATAGCGGTAATACCAATAGCCAATGGCGAATCCAAAAAGACCGGCACTTCGGGAATCTCACCGGCTTCCATCATATTTTCGATTTCAAATAATAATTCTTGAGTCCGTTCAATCGAGAAAGCCGGCACCATTAAAGTCCCACCGGCCTTCATCGTGTCATGGATAATTTGCCGTAATTTGTGTTTGCGTTCATCTCGTTCTTCATGATTGCGGTCGCCATAGACACTTTCCATAATCAAATAATCGGCATCAGAGACGGCCTCGGTATCGCGCAGTAACGGCGCCGGCGAATTACCCAAGTCGCCGGTAAAAACGATTTTTTTACGCGCATAGGTTAATTCCACCATCGCCGAACCGAGGATATGACCGGCATCACGCAAAACCGCGGTAAATTCACCAATCGCCAAAGGTTGGTGATAATCAAGGGTTTGCCATAAAGACATCGCCTGTTTAACATCTTCTTCTTCATAAAAAATTTCTTGATTATCATGCCGAGATTCTTTTTCCATTACCCCTAAACTGTCGATTAAAGACAATTGGGCCATATCTTTAGTCGGTGGCGTGGAATAAATAACCCCCCGGAAACCGTCGCGCACCAATTTGGGAATCCGGCCGATATGATCCAAATGAGCATGAGTAACAAATAACACATCGACTGTCTTGGGATCATAGGCAAAATCCAGTCGGTTGGCATCATCGCAAACCTTACTCCCTTGATGCAAGCCACAATCCACTAAAATCGTCTTGGCGTCAGGGTCAAAAGATTGAAGCATAAAATTAGCACCGGTCACCGATTCGGCGCCGCCAAAAAACGACAGTTTGAGCTTATTCCCCGACTCTGATTTATTGATTTCCTTTTTCATAACTAATCTGATGACTTAAAAATTTTCGGTGGTAATAAAAACGATTAATTAAAACGGCAGCCGTTAAACCGCCAATCGCATCAAATAAAAGATCAGACAGGGTATCGGTCAAGCCGGATTGCAAAACTTGGAATGATTTAATATTAACATGGGCCGCCCAATAAGTATCTATACTGAATTCGAAAATTTCCCAAAACCCGCCGGCCACTAAAACGACAGCGACCGCCATAACGGCCAATTGACGAAAGATCAAAGAGTCCGGCCGCCAAGCAGTGTAGATAATCACACTTATAAAACCAATCAATAGACCGCCCAAAAAATGCATCCCCAGGTCAAAATAAGCAAAGCGCCAATACCAAAAATATTGGAAAGCAAAAAAATTAAGAACGGCTAATAAAGTAGCCAAACTAACAACGGCAGTGATGATGTATTTATTTCGATACATTAATATTTGTTAAAAATAAATCCCACCGGCCGGTGGGGTTTATTTTAGGCTGCTCAGAGTGTCTTACCTAGCCTGAACTAGGTGGGTGTCCGCAACCCTATGCCACGGCATACGGCAATATAGAACTCCCGTAAGACATTATTTGATCTAGATAATACCCCAAGCAGCCTGTCCTTATTATATACAAAGTCGGTTTTTTTGCCAAATATTGAATTCAAGTACAACCCTTGCATACCTTAATAAAATATGGTAGGATTCTATTAGAAGAAATCGGTTGTCGGTTTCTTAAACAGTACATTCACAAAGGAGGTATAGTAGGTGAAGAAACTCTTACAAAAGATGATGGGGGAGCGAACATTTGTACTCATCAAGCCTGATGCGATCACGCGAGGCCTCATGGGTGTCATTTGTCAGCGATTCGAGCAGGTAGGCCTCAAGATCGTAGCATGCAAGATGGTTCTTCCAACTAAAGGATTGTTGGATGGCCACTTTCCTAAATCCAAGGAATGGATTCGGGGAATGGGTGAGAAAACTCTCGAGACGTACCGAGAGTACAACATGGATCCGATTGAGATTCTTGGTACCGCCGACGCACTTACCATTGGACACAAGATCAAAGAATGGAACTACCATTATTTGATGCTCGGTCCAGTGATGGCAATAGTGCTTGAAGGCATTCACTCTGTTGACACAGTGAGAAAGCTTATCGGACACACCCTGCCATACAAAGCAACACCTGGCACGATCCGCGGAGATTTCTCCATCAACGCACCAGACCTGGCGAATGTGGCGGGAAGCGCTTGCAAGAATCTTGTTCACGCTTCTGGTACAATCGAAGAAGCAGAGCAGGAAATCGCGAACTGGTTTAGCCCAAATGAACTGGTGACATGGGAGAGGGCGGATGACTTTGTTCATTTTGTCCTCGGAGAATCCAATAATCACTAAAACAGAGAGAGGAAACATCATGCAATACGCGGCCCTCGAACAGTCCCTCGCCTCACTAAGCGAAGTGGACCCTCGCAACGCGGCTGAACACGCCTATGTTCTCGCTGTAATCCACAAGCGGGCAGGCAATAGCGAAGAAGCGATCCGGTACGGTCGCGAAGCTGTCGCCTTGTTTGACAAGTGTCAGATGGAGACAATGGAAGAATGCTCAGCGCGCAATGTGGTCATCGAGGGGATTGCTCTCCCCGAACTCATCCACCAGGATGTGGTGAGGGATCGATTGCAGCCCCTCAAGCTCTAACCCATTAGTTTGTGGCACGACCCTGTTTCGTTATCTAACGAGACAGGGTTTTTTAATTTTTAAAAAGCCGCGTGATCCGCCTATAGCAGATAACGCGACTTAATGGCTTGACTTGATCTCTAACTCTTTCTCTTGGACAAAATCTTTAAGTTCTTTCTCGGTCATGAGAATAATACCAAGTTCTTGAGCAACGTTGTGAATTTGCAAATCGGCGCTACTCTTTTCCGACTCATCACCAATCACAATCTCCAGTTCGGCATGATACCCCCACATATCGCTATATTTCAGGGCAATTTCAACACCATGATACCAGAAGTTGTGGCGGCTTTGAAACGAACGATGAACATCAGTAAAACCAAACTTCTGAAAGAGTAGGACAGCCATAGCAACATCTTCTCTGGCAATAGAAAATTCAATTTCTTCAAAACTACTACCTTCCCCAATCCTGGTCAACTTTCCAGTGATTTTAGCAGTGTTTTGAGAGACATTGTCCGTCACTTTCAAGAGTTTATCTGGAAGGATGAAGAAGTAAACATGTTTGTCATCTGGCCCAAGGTCTTTCCCTTCTTCCTCCAGAATAGACAAAAGCCGGCTGTATTCATCCTTAGAGAAACGCGCCCTGTACTCAACTTCAATATGCCTTTTCATGACACCTCCTTTCTTAGAGAATCTTCCTTAATATTAAGGGTTCCGGAGCACATTTGTCAACAATCTTAAAAGCAGTTGGATTTTCAGCTAAAAACTCATCTGTCGCTTTTTTTGATCCTTGCCAAGCATAATAGTCATCAATAATAATAAAACCACCTACTGAAAGCATTGGTGATAGAGTGTCTAATTCTTTTTTCGTGCTCTGATACCAATCGGTGTCAAGACGCAAAATAGCTATTTTAGATGGAGTCGTGCTATCAAGAGTTTTATTAATATCACCCTTTATAAATTTTAATTTTTCAACAGGATAATCCGTTGAATTTATGTTTTTTTTCACTATATTTATTGGACAATAGATCCATTTATATTGATTGTGCCATTTATCGTATCTATCAATATGTTTTCCAGACTTAATATCTTCATATTTTCTTTCTGCCTTTAATCCATCGTTTTCTAAGGCCGGCATTGTCATGCCATTAAATGTGTCGTAAAGCCAAATATCTCTATATTCTTCAGAATATTTCATTTGAGCTAAAGCCATGGCCATACAAGCTCCCCCTTTCCAGACACCACACTCAACAAGAGCACCTGAAATTTTTTCTTTGTTTACCACTCCAACCAATGAGATTAGTCTAGACAAAGAATAATCAGATATCATCGAATAAGGGGAGCATATCTTGATTATCTCTTTATTTCTCCTTATTTCCAGATTAAATACATTCCTTATTTGTAGAATAAATTTCTTAAAATTCCCTTTTTTAATTTTGTTTGGTATTAAATTTTGTGTGTCTTGTTTAATTTTTTCCATGATTGTTCGATAGAAACTCTATTATTTTTATTAAAAACAAATAAGCTTTCACTTTCCAAAACAAAATCATATGCGAAAGCCATTTCTCTTTGGTCTGGGGCCAAAACAATAAATTTATCACAAATCCACCAATCAGTTCTAGGAAAACGATAACGATCTAAAGCATCAGCTGTTTTTAATATGTCTACAAAAAATTTGAATTTTTTGTAATTTTTGTTTTCAACTATTTTACTATAATTATCATTATGTACTTCTATGGAAAACTTGATTGCTTGGTAGAAAGATGTTAAGTCCTTCGGTATTAAGTAACGATTTTTATATAACCACCGTACAGCTCTAATACCATGTCGTGGGTCCGTGTTGTCATTTTTGCGACGACAATCATGTAAAAGAGCAATGTAAACTAGGACATTTATTTCCTCTCTTGATATTGTTGGCTTTTCTCGGAGAGCAATCAGTATTGAATATATTGCCACCCTACAAACATGGCGAAATCCATGAATGCCGTCTTTTATTAAATCACTTGTAAACCAACAATCTTCACATTTAACCCATGGCTTTTCCCTATCTATTGTTTTTAATAACAATCTTTCAAACTGATATTGATTTAACAGATAATTAGGACGATTATACGCCAACCACGCTAAAGATTCACTATCATGAAATTGATGCCTTGGTTTATTTTTATTTAATAATTCCTGACGAAGATTCATTTTATAACTTTCAAAAGTATAATAGATGTGATCATATAATTTATGGGGTTATTTTGTGGCTATTATGTAAACACTACCCCATTTTCTCTTGGGATTTGCAATAAAAGGATCAAACTCCCACCTCTCTACTTTGTTGAATTTAGCATTCCTAAACAATGATTGCAATTTATCAAAATCGTAAGCCCAATAATGAGGGTTATATTTTTCATCATCATCCTGATCCCTAAAATGATAATTTAAGAGATCAATATAAGTATTAAAATCATCCAAACATCCTCTATTTATATACCAGGTATTTAACGCTTTTTCGTAAAATTCTCTGTCTTTATTAACATAACTTTTGACTACCAATTCACTATCTGGCACACCTAAGACAACTTGTCCTCCATATTTTAAAATCCTAAAAAATTCACTGATTATTTTCTTAGACGATATTGGATAGTCGACATGTTCAAAAAAATGCTCGCTAAATATAAATTCACTAGATTGACTTTCTAGTGGAATACCTTCTCTAATATCACAAATTAAGTCCGCAGGAGGCACAATATCAATATTCAAATAACCTTCTAATATATGTTTTCCCCCACCTATCTGAATTTTTGAAGTATTATAATTTTCTTTTTTTCTTTTCCACTCTCGTAAACCCTTGAGATGATTTTGGTAAATAACTATTTCTTTCTTTAATAGATTAAGTGATCTACTCAAACCATGCGCAATCTCATAATTATGAAGTATGTCCATAATTTCATTTTGTAGCCGGTCAATTTTTTTTTCTGTTATTTTTTCTTTCATATCACTTATTAATTATATTAGTATGTGCAACTAAAAAATAATCTACTACTTTATTTATATTACCTTGGATATTATTTATGGTGAAAAGTGGTATTCTATACCTGTTAGATATTTCTTGAGCTTTTTGATTAGTGCCTTCTAAATATATCCTCAATAACTCCTTCTGCTCATATCTAGAAGTTCCTCTCGGGAACAAATCTCTATCTTTAGTATCCTCCAAAACTCTTTTAAAAATTTCTTCTACCTCTCCGGTAATTACAAACAAAGCATTTAGACTCGACATCCAATCTCCAGTGGTATCAATCATCTCACCTCGTTTATAATGAAAATAATGAGCGTCTACTAACATCACTCTTTCGTCTAAAACTTGTTTTGACAAAAGATTATCCATCATTTTATTAAATTCACTTATTTTATAATAATCCGGTAAAGATCTAAGACTATTATAATCACCCGGAGTAACCCCAAGCCATTCCATAAATAAAGACGAGCCTTTAATTATACGGAATTCAGGATACCTAATAGATATTTCGGTTAAAAGAGTGGACTTACCGACTCCATTTACACCTCCTACAAAATAGACTTTTGGATAATTAGTTGGTTTTTCCATGATTTTTGCATCTATTTCTCATTGATGTAAACTTATAATCTACAAGTTTCGGGGCAATATCTAAATCTAATTCCTCTTTAAGATTTAGATAAGAATATCCATTTTCCTTAACTATTTCAGTTGAATATGTTTTGTATTTTAAATCAGGATAAGCTGGATTTATTCCAACTTCACCCTTAGGGATAATACCATTAAAAGGAATTGCAATATTCAGATAATTCCAATAATTCCAAATCGAAAGGGCTTTGTGCTGTTCAAAATAAAAATAAAAATATGGATATCTACCAAAATTTCTTAATTCTCGATGAATAAGATGCCCGAGGAGCTTGTCCATACCTCCAGATATATCATCAAACTCCCATTTCAAGTGTTTCCAATTATTAAATTCGGTATCTTCAGAAAATAATCTTGCGTTGGTTAAAAATACTAGCCTACGCGTTAAATATTCAAACATTGTATTTTCATCAAAATTTTTGATTATTTTTCTCTTCTTGATATACCTTGTAATGCCTTTCAAAGTAGGTTTAAATTCTCCTAAACTAAAATTTCTAGAAAGGTGGGGACATAAATAAAAAATTAATTCCTTATATGATGGACTATAAAATTCCCCTAGTTTACTAAAAATCTGGGATTCTCTATTATCTTGGAAGAGCATAATATACTCAGTCAAGACTTCAAAGTAAAAATACCCCAAGATTGGCAAGTGGTCAATTGCATTGATAAACATTTCCAAAAATTTTATACTATCTAATCTTGTATTAGACTGGTGAATTTGGTTACAAGTATACAAATAATTAAATGCTCGACGGACTCTGTTAGTACATATCTCTTGTAAGTTACTTCTCTCATGGGGTGACAAAAGATATTCTAATGCCTTGTATGTGTCAAAGTGGACATTGCCCAAGCGTAAATAATCCACACCAACTAAATTATTTTCATTGGTTGTTGGTAAATCAATTTCAAATACTATAATTTCTAAGGGTTTTTGATTTCTTTTTTCAATAAATTTAGTAAATAAAGGCATTTCCTTATTAAATATAAATTCCCCCAGATTATGCATTCTCAACTTACCTTCTTCCATAAACACAGGCGTACAGTAAATACTTCCCACCAAACATCCTGCGCTAGGATATAAAACACCATTGTCTTGAATATTGTGCAAGTTCGGTGTTACGTGAGCTAAATATACTTTATCTTGTGATTTTAAATCGTTAAAAAAAGAATTTTTTAACAATAAATTCCCATTCGGCGTTTCGGTTAAAAGCTTGTGCCTCCATTCATTATCTTCTTTTTTAATTTTGGAGTCCGAGTCCTTATTTCCAATATCATGCTCATGTATTTCATAGGAAACATGAGCATCTTCCCAGAGGGCTAAATTATTAGTTTGAATTTTCATCTTATCTTCTTACGGCTTCTATTCTTGGATATAATTCAGTCAAACTAGTCTTTAAAATCCTTTTTTTATTCCAACTTACACACAAAATATCTATATCTTCCATACCTAGCTTCATAATCATCTCCCAATACATATCAAGACAGACCCCACATGGTGTACAAATATTATCTACCGTCCATTTATCTCTTTGTAATAACCCTACTAATGCCACGAGTTCAGGATACTTGTTCCCATGATAAAACATCTGGTCCACAGCCATTCTCTCTGCACACGTAGATCCTATTGTTCTTGTCCTAGTATTTGTAGCGCCTTGGAAAACTCTTCCGTCTTTGCATATTATTGCTGAACCTACCTTGTGTCCAGATGGAGATTCAGAATGACCCGCAGCCTCAAACGCCTTATCTACCAAAGACATTTCTTGTTCGTTTAAATCAGAGTATTTAATATAATTCATAAAAATACTTCAAAAGACAGACTCATTATTCCTTGTGTTTTCTTCTTCTACTTTTTTAACAAATTCTAGCAATTCTTCTTCAGGCATAATTTTTACACCCAACTCTTTTGCCACATCATGAATCTTTTTTTCCGCCTCTTTCTTTTGTAATTTATCTTCAATAATAATTTCTAACTCAAGATGATATTTCCAGACTAAACTATATTTAAGAGCTAACTCAACTTCCTTAAAAATATAGTTATATCTAGTTTGAAAAGAACGCATCACCTGATTAGTTATCTTTAGGGAGTCAAACATTTTTACCGCCTCTTTCACATTATTTCTTTGAATTGGAAATTCAATTTCTTCGAAATCACTACCCTGTCCGATTCGATTGAGTTTTAGAGTTAACTTCGCACTGTTTCTAGAGATATTGTCAGTTACTTTAAGCAGTTTATCAGATAAAATATAAAAATGGACATATTTATCATCCGGACCAAGATATTCAGCATTTTTATCCAAAAAATCCTTCAAAGAGTTAAATTTCTCTTCATCAAACATGGCTCTCAGTTCAATCTCAATTTGTTTTTTATCAGCCATAGTGACGATTATTGGTGGTTATGAGTATAACAATAATCTAATAGACATTCAATTTAATTTAAAGTTAATCTTTCAGAGGTCAATTGTCTATACAGTTTATCTATTTCTATTTTATTCCTATGATAGAAATGCAATGAATCAACAAAATGATTATAATTTCCTCTTTTTAATCCTAATCTATCAGCCACATAAAAGTGAAGGCTACTTCCTACATGAAGATCCATAATAAGAATCTTGTATGCGTCATTGGCTCTCATATGGCAATTCATATGAAGAGTATCCCCTATTTTTCTGAACCACACATAAACTAAACAAGGAAAAGGTTTAATGTGACTTAAAGAATCGTCGTCTAAAAGATTTATTAAACCTTTTTTTGTAGTCTTGTCGTTGTTAAAGTATTTTAAGAAGCTTTCTAATTTACCAAATTGTATAAATTCTTTATTATAATATTCTTCTTCGAGCTGAATTTGATTATCTCCCTCTATAATGTATTTTGTATAGTCAAATGAAGAGTGAAACCCCTCGTTATTCCACACAACCCCTTCATCTTGATTATAATTTTCTAAAGTTAATAAGGCAGATACATCTTTATAATTTTTGGGATCCTCTTCTATATTAGGTAATTTATACACTTCTAAAAATGCTTTTTCGTAAAGTTCTTTGGGTGTATTTGCCTTAAGGATAAGCATTTGTTTTTATAATTAGTAAATCTTAAAACTTAAAATATCCAATAATCTAAATATTCTCTATATATTGCCTAATCGCACTATTCCATAATACAAAATACAATAATTGGGATGGGTAAATTTAGAGCCTAACCGGAAAAGTATTTCTTACTCCGTCGGTAATTCGTCTTCGGCGTAAATATAGGGATATTCGGCTTTGGTATAGGTAAACAGCTCTTCTTTTTTGAAAAAGCGCTTGATTTCTTCGGCTGCCGTTTCAACCGAATCGGAAGCGTGGACAATATTGGATTGGGTACTCAAAGAAAAATCCCCGCGGATCGAACCGGCATCGGCTTCGTAACCCTTGAGAGGGCCGACAATCAATCGCGTCGCCGAAATGGCGCTGTAACCCTCAAGGACCATTAAAACAACCGGGGAGGACTTCATAAATTTTTTAACACCGGCAAAAAACGGTTTGTCTTTATGATGATAATAATGCTTTTCCAAAATCGGGTCATCCAATTTAATCATTTTCAGACCGGTAATTTTTAATCCTTTACGTTCAAACCGGTGGATAATTTCGCCCAAGAGATTGCGGTGCATAGCATCGGGTTTGATAATAATCAGGGTTTGTTCGTGGGAAACTTTTTTATTCATATTGAGTTAAAATAATCGGCTTATCATTGGTAATGAGCACCGTGTGTTCAAAGTGCGCGCTTATGCTACCATCTTTGGTGACAAAAGTAAAACCGTCGTCCAGCAGGCGGACTGCCGGCCGGCCGAAAGTCACCATCGGCTCAAGTGCCAGCACCAACCCCGGTTTTAAAAGCAGACCCTGACCGGCTTGGCCGTCATTTGGCACCAACGGATCTTCATGGACGGCAAAGCCGACACCGTGGCCGGCCAATTCACGAATAATTTTACCACCGCCTGATTTAACGACGCCGGCAATGGCGGCACCAATATCGCCGATATGTCGGCCGGGACGAGCGGCCTCAATACCGGCCTTGAGAGCCTCGTGAGTTATCCGTAATAATTTTTCCGTCTCCGGCGACGGCCGACCGACCGCCACCGAAATGGCCATATCGGAAAAATAACCTTGGTGATTAAGACCAAGATCAAGGGTAACGATATCGCCGTCTTTAATCACTCGTTTGCCCGGAATACCATGGACGATTTCATTATTAACAGAGACGCATAAAGCCGTCGGATAAGCTAAAGCCGAACCGGCCGGCCGGTAATTAAGAAAAGCCGGCTTATCCCCCAAATCACGGATTAACTCTCTTGCTCGATCATCTAAATCGCGAGGAACAACACCGGCCTTAACCAAGCCAACCAATTCGGTCAAGACCGTCGCCAAGCGCCGACCCGATTCCTGTAAATATTTAATGTCATCAGTCGTCTTTAACTTAATCATAATTGACCAATCAAATCGGCGTGGACTTCTTCAATCGAGCGAGTCCCGTCAATGTCCAAACGACGATAATCAGAATGATCATTGTAAAAATCAACAGCTGATTTGACTTCCGTTTCATACCAATCCAAACGCCTTTCAATGTCGGCATCATTGTCGTCTTTCCGACCCCGGGCCAAGAGACGCTTTTTTGACCAATCTCGACTGACATCCAAATGAATAACAATTTTGCGACTAAAACCGTAAAAAGACAAAGCGGTATCCAAAACCTCAGCCTCAATCCGCGACCTGGGCGTACCATCAAAAACAATATGGGTATGATCATCCATCTTATCCACCAAGACTCGCGCCCAAATCCACACCGCCAAAAAAGTCGGTTGGAATTCCGCCTTAGCCATCAGTTGACGAGACAAACCGGCCGAGTAATTGTCAGTTTCAATAAAATCACGAAATAACTGGCCGGTCTCGGAATAAAGAATGTGATCGGCACCGGTTTTAAGCCGTTCATCGTTAGCGGTTAAAGACTCAATCAATTTTTTGGCTTGAGTCCCCTTGCCACAACCGGAACGACCAATAAAAATATAAGCAGTACGATTATCCATAAATTAAAACACCGGCCAAGCTCGCCTGACTCGGACTTAATTAAACGCTCTGAATAAAATAATAAAAGACGAAGTAAAGAAAATGATCGAAATAATAATCAGAACTAAATCGGCCGTTCTTCTATCCTTAATCCGTCCTCGAGATAATCTCATCAACCAACCGGATAAAGAATTGTCCCGAGACGGACGAATCGGGTGATGATGGTCTGCCCCATTACTTAATTCAACTTTAGTCATACGATAAGTATAAAAGGAATTAAACCTCGGGGCAAGCCCCGACCTTAGCCGTCCCCTGCCCGCCGGGTAAAAGACCGGCAATAATCTAGTATTCTCGCATCGTCGTCTGGGCTTCAATCTTCTTCACCAAGTCGAGGACCACCGACACGACAATCAATAAACCGGTACCACCAATCGCCAAAGCGGCAATACCGGTAATCCCCTGCATAATGATAGGTAACATCGCGACAAAACCAAGGAAAACCGCGCCAACGAAAGTTAAACGAGTTAAGATTTTAGCCAAATAGTTCTCGGTTGATCGGCCGGGACGGACACCGGGGATAAAGGCACCACTTTTTTGCAAATTATCCGAAATGGCATGCGGATCAAAAGTAATAGCCGAATAAAAATAAGTGAAGGCGAAAACCAAAATAAAGTAAAGTGAAGCGTATAACCAAGGATTGTTAAACATTGACAATAAAAATTCGGAAACCAGACGAACTGTATCATTATTAACCTCACTCAAGAAGTTAATAATCATTTGCGGGAAAAGCAGAATCGACAAGGCAAAAATAATCGGCATTACACCGGCATTATTAACCCGAATCGGCAAATAAGTGGAAACTCCGCCATAAACTTTCATTCCCCTAACTCGTTTGGCATAAGTGATTGGTATCGGCCGTTCGGCTTCGGTCACCACCACAATCCCGGCGACAATAATCGTCGCCAAAACAGCAAAACCAACATAAGTCGGGATCATCGCCGGCGTGAAAGTAATCCATAATTGACTGACCGTGGTCGGCAATTGAGAGACAATACCGGCAAAAATCAAAATAGACACGCCGTTACCAATACCGTATTCATTAATTAACTCACCCAACCACATTAAGAGAATAGATCCGGCGGCAACAATAGTGGCATTAAAAATTTGATCAGCCAGGGTTAAATTAACCAGCACCCCTTGGCGTTCCAAGAGAATTAAGAGTCCAAAGCCTTGCATCAAGGCCAAGGGAACCGTCAACAGGCGGGAATATTGAGCAACTTTTCGCCGGCCAACCAAACCCTCTTCATGATACATTTGCTTTAAAGCCGGAAAAACCAATGTCAGAAGTTGCATAATAATAGAGGCGGTAATGAACGGACCGACCCCAAGCATCACAATAGACAGATTGGCCAAACCACCACCGGAGAAAATGTTAAGCAGACCAAAGAATTGATTATCTTGGAAAAATTGTTCCAAAGCTAAAACATCAACACCGGGAATCGGTACCGAAGCGCCAAAACGAAAAAGAACGAGGATACCCAAAATAAAAAGAATCCGCTTTTTTAAGTTGGCATCGGTGATAATCAACCTTAATTTGTCCCAAAATTTATTCATAAAAGATTAAGCGGCGGTCACGGTGGTTTTCTTTTTGATCGGTTCTCGCTTGGCCGGTAAAGTTATTTTACCACCAGCGGCCAAAATATTGTCGGCAGCGGCGGTTGAGGCTTGGCAACCAATGACCGACACTTTTTTGGTCAAAGCCCCTTGTCCTAAAATTTTAACGACCGGTAATTTCCTCTTCGTTCGGCTAATGATTCCCTTCTTGACCAAGGTGGCCGGCGAAACAATATCGCCGACGGCAAAAACTTCATCAATCGTTGCCAGATTGACATTAACCGGTTTGGTCTTAAAACTATTAAAACGATAACCGCGTTTTTTCGGCAATTTTTTAATCACATCGCGAATCTCCGGACGAATCTTGTGACCGGCCCGGGCACTTTGGCCCTTAGTTCCCCGGCCGGAAGTCGTACCACGAATCCCACCGCGTCCAATCTGGCGCTTCTTGGTTAAGGGATTTTTTCTTTTTAAGTGTTGGATTTGCATATTATTTAACAGCTACCGACGGCTTGACCCGATCGGTTTTAACGGCCGACGGTTTATTGGTAGCGCCGTCAACCATCGGCGTAACCGGTATAGCGAAAATACGCAAAGCCTTAATCGCCGCCCGAGCATTATTAAGCTTATTTTTAGTCCGTGAAGAAAATTTGGCATTTAAGTCGTTTAAGCCGGCTAAATCAAAAACCACTCGAGCCGAACTGCCGGCCACCAACCCCCGTCCCGGAGACGGCGACAAACGCAAACGGGAAGCATTGTACTTTACTTCCGCTTCGTGGGGAATAGATGAATTATCCGTCAAAGTTAATTTGATCATATTCTTCCGAGCGTCATTTAAAGCCTTATCAATCGCCAAAGCCGTATCGCTCGCCTTACCGATACCGACGCCAATTTTACCTTTGCGGTCGCCGGCCACCACCACCACCGAAAAAGAGAAACGACGGCCACCGGAAACAACCCGGGTAACTCGACGCACATCAATCACCTTGTGTTCAAAGTCGGGCTTAACTCGTTCCGGCCGACGGCCACCCGGCCGACGAAATTCTTTTTTGTTTTTGGTATTTTCCATAGATTAAAACTGGGATTAAAACTTCAAACCGCCGGTTCGGGCCCCTTCGGCCACGGCCATAATTCGACCGGTGTATAAATAACCACTCCGATCAAAAACGGCTTGGCTAATTTTCTGCTTTTTAGCTTTGTCGGCGAGCAACCGACCAACTGCCGAAGCATCGGCGACTTTGGCTAGGTCATCGGTTTGGTGACCGGCCGGCAATTGGCGACTATTGGCGGAAACTAACGTTCGAGCAGATAAATCATCAATTAAAGCGGCATAGATATATTTATTGGACCGAAAAACCGACAACCGAGGACGCTCGGCCGTCCCTTTAACCTTGGCGCGAACGCGACGATGACGCTTTTGCCGAGAATTTAGTTTTAGGCGGGAATTTTTCATATTTTAACCGACGGTTTTCTTACCTTGTTTCCGCCGAACAACTTCGTCCTCATAGCGAATCCCCTTGCCTTTATACGGCTCGGTTTTCTTATGCGCCCGAATCCGAGCGGCAAATTCGCCAACCGATTCTTTGTTGTAACCGGAAACGGTAATAACATTTTTTTCGACCGAAACCTCAAGATCAGCCGGTACCGGCATCACTACTTTATGCGAAAAACCAAGATCCAATTCCAATTCCTGACCCTTTAAGGCGGCCTTGAAACCGACCCCTTCAATAATTAACTTTTTGACGTAACCCTCGGTGACGCCAGTCAACATATTGTCAACATGAGAGGCATAAGTTCCCCACAGCGCCTTGGCCGCCGGATTCTCGGCTACCGGCTGGAAAGAAACTTTGTCGCCGTCAATCATAATAGCAACAATATCGGTTTTAAACGGCCTGGTTAAAACACCCTTCGGGCCCTTAACCGTTAAGACACCGTCAGCCAGATTGACTTCGGTTTGTTTGGGAATGGTTAAAATTTGTTTACCGACTCGTGACATAATAACTTACCAGATAGAAAATAAAACTTCACCGCCGACTTTTTCTCTTTTGGCTTCGCGGTCGGTTAATAAACCTCGGGGAGTAGAAATAATCGACAAACCTTGACCCTGCTTAACCTGTTTAATCGCCTCAAAACCTTGGTAAATCCGCTTGGACGGCTTGGAAACACGCTTGACTTGAATCAATTTCCGATTACCGGTAGGAGAAGTCGCCAAGGTCATGACGATAACTTTACCAACTTTTTTGCCACGCTTGGCAACATCAAGCAAGTAGCCTTCGCGCCGAAGTAATTTGGCAATAGACATTTTTAATTGAGAATGAGGAATAGCCACCGTCGGCTTTCCGGCCATGGCGGCATTCTTCAACTGAATAAGCATGTCGGCGATTGGATCGGTTACCATGATGATTTCTTAATACCGGGAATTTTGCCGTCATTGGCGAATTCCCGAAAACAGATACGGCAAAGATCAAAGTCCCGCATATAGCCATGCTTTCGTCCGCAACGAAAACATCGGCGAACAACTCGCGATTTAAATTTCGGCTTTTTTTGCGACCGGGCAATAATTGATTTCTTCGCCATTATTAATTCTCGTTCTGATTACACACTAACATTCAAAAAACAGCTCAAATGAGCCAGATATATCCTAACAAGTGAAGACCCTAATGTCAACCATCCCGATAGTTCCGTTTGGACATTTTAGACACTCAACGTCCAAAAAACGCTTTTCAAGCCAAGTAATGCTAATTAGCGGATGGTTGGGTTTAGGTCTGGGTCCTCCATTCTGCTTTCCAAGCCAAAACACATTAATTAGCAGGCGGTTGGGTGGGGGTCTGGGCCTGATAATTAATGTGTTTTGGCTACCCCTCTTTGGAAAAAGGAAACTCCATCGCCTCAAACAAAGCTCTGGCGGCTTCTTTAGTCCGCGCGGTGGTAACAATCGTTACCGACAAGCCGAAAATATCACGAATATCTTCATCGGCGGTTTCCGGAAAAATAGTATGTTCATTGATACCGATGGTCAAATTACCCATATCATCAATCGAGGAAGTGGCAAAGCCCTTGAAATCACGCGTCCGGGGAATGGCGGTATTGATCAATTTATTCAAAAAACCATACATCCGATCACCGCGCAAAGTGACCGAAACACCGACAATGTCACCTTGCCTAACCTTGAAACTGGCAATTGATTTTTTAGCGCCACGAGCCACCGGTTTTTGGCCGGCGATTTTGCCCAAGCGATCAATAATCAATTCATTACGCGCTTTGTCGGCCGCCTTACCGGTACCGGAACTGATAATGACCTTAACGATTCTCGGCGCCTCCAGGTCATTTTTAAAGCCCAAACTCTTTTTAATGTCGGGTAACTTGGTTTGAATTTTTTCTTTAATGGCTTGAATCATAATTCTTGTTCACACTTAACGCAGGCACGCTTTTTTTGGTCTTTTTTAACCACGCTCTTCATCCGCGTTCCTTGATTGCACTTGGTGCAAAAAAGCATCACATTTGACCGATGAAGCGGTATCGCGACTTTGGCAATCTGACCCTTGGCGCCGCTTTTTTTCGGCCGAAGCCGACGGGTGGCCAAGTTGGCATCCGATACCGCCAAACGATCAGTCTCCCGTAAAACCAAGGAAACTTTGCCCTTTTTGCCTTTGTCCTTGCCGGCGATAATTATTACATTGTCTCCTTTTTTTATTTTCATATAACTAAACAACTTCCGGCGCTAAAGAGGCAATTTTCTGATAACCTTTTTCGGCGATTTCCCGCGGAATCGGGCCGAAGATGCGTCCGCCCCTCGGTTCTAATTTGCCTTTTTCGATAATGACAACGGCATTTTCATCAAACCGGATATAGGAACCATCAATTCGGCGAAAAGGCTTTTTCTGTCTGACCACCACTCCGCAAACAATATCTTTTTTCTTGGTCGCTTTCCGCGGTTCAGCCGACTGAACCGACAAAATAACCGTGTCGCCGATTTCGGCATAACGACGTTTAGAACCGCCCAACACCTTAAACACCCGCCCGATTTTAGCTCCGGTATTGTCGGCAATTTTAACTATTGTTTGCGGTTGAACCATATTATTTCTTAATCACCTTAAAAGTCTTGTCTTTGGAAATCGGTTTGGTCTCGGCAATTAAAACGGTATCACCGACTCGATACTGATTTAGAGCGTCATGAGCCTTGTACTTTTTGGCCGAGCGAATATATTTGCCGTATTTAGGATGTTTAAACATCCTGATGACGCTAACCACCACCGTTTTATCCATTTTGTCGGAAACGACCGTTCCCTCCAAAGTTCGGGCTTTTTTGTTGGTATTTTCAGTCATAGTTTTATACTTTACCCTCTTCGACCAATTCGCGCAACCGGGTCATAATTCGGGCAATCTCTTTACGCAAATTGCGCCCAGACTTGACATTAGTCACCTTACCACCGGCCAAACCGAAATAGAAATCACGCAAAGCTTTCCGCTTGTCTGTCAAAAGCTTGCGTAAGTCCTTTATTCCTTTGTCGGCATAAGTAACTTTTTTCATAATAATTAGCGAAAGATAATTTTAGTCTTAATCGGCAACTTGGCGCCGGCTTTGCGCAGAGCCTCCCGAGAAACTTCTTCAGTCAAGCCATCAAGTTCAAAAATAATCCGCCCCGGCTTAACAATCGCTTCATAGCCTTGAGGATCACCCTTGCCTTTACCCATACCGACTTCCGCCGCTTTAGCAGTAAACGGCCGATCGGGGAAAATTCTAATCCAAATCTTGCCCTTTTTCTGCATTTGCCGGGAAATGGTCTTCCGGGCGGCTTCAATCTGATTGGCGCGAATCCGGCCGGCGGTTTGGGCCTTCAGGCCGAAAGAACCGAAGTCGAGATTAACCCCCCGAGTGGCCACCGTCTTTTTATTCGGGTTAACTCGAGCGGTCTGCCATTTGCGGAATTTAACTTTTTTAGGAAAAAGAGCCATATTATTTTATTGTTTATCAGTATCAAAAATGTCTCCGCGATAAATCCAAACCTTAATGCCAACAACGCCGTAAGGCAAAAAGCCTTTTTCCCGAGCAAAATCAATATCGGCCCGCAAGGTTTGAAGCGGAACTCGGCCTTGCTTCATCGTCTCGGTTCGGCCCATTTCGGCGCCGCCTAGGCGACCGCCCAAAGTGACTTTTACGCCCAAAACATTTTTATTGGCCATCACCTTCTCAATGGTTTGCTTGACCACCCGCCGAAAAGGCATGCGCTTTTCCAAACCCTCGGCAATCATATAAGCAACAATCGCCGCTTGTGATTCCGGATCTTTAACTTCTTCAATATCAACTTTAATTTCTTTGGGTTTGTCACCACCAATTTTGTTAATCTTTTTTATCAAATCACTCTTCAGGCGAGATACCCCTTCGCCACTTCGGCCGATAATCATACCCGGCCGCGAAGTCTTGATGATAATCCGGTAAGCATTTTCACCTCGCTCCATTTCAATCGAATTGACATAAAAACCGCGTAACCGCTTTTCCAGATATTCTCGCAGTAAAATATCAACCTTTAAATAGTCTTGATATTTACCCTTGGCACCAAACCAGCGAGATTTCCAATCTCGAATAATGCCCAAGCGATGCGAATATGGATGAACGGTATGAGTCATATTGTCTTATTATTTACCGGTAGTGGTTAATTCCGCCAATTCAACCTTGATGTGGCTGGTGCGGTGACGGAGAGGGGTGGCCCGGCCGCGAGCTCGCGGCATAAAACGCTGAATGACCAAACCCTTATCAACCCGCAAATCTTTAATAAATAACTTGTCCCGACTAATTTGAAAATTATTCTCGGCATTGGCCACCGCCGCCGAGATAAGTTTTTTAATCGCTAAACTGGATTTTTTACCAATAAAATCAAGCTCGGCCAAAGCCTGCTTAATTGTTTTACCTCGAAGATAGTCAGCGACTAATCTGACTTTGCGGGGTGGTTGACGAAAATTAATAAGAGAAGCTTTCATATTTTATTTCTTTTTGCCGGCGGTGGCATCTTTAGTTTTGGCGGCCTTGGCGGCGGCAATTTCGGCATCCCGTTTCTTTTGCTCCAATTCTTTCTGCATTTTACCGCCATGACGGATAAATTTACGAGTGGGCGAAAATTCACCCAGGCGATGTCCAACCATTTCTTCGGTCACAAATACTTCAATGTGCTGACGGCCATTATGGACACCGAAAGTAAAGCCGACCATTTCCGGACTGATTTGACTTCGCCGAGCCCAAGTTTTAATCACGCCGGCACTGCCCGGTTTCTGATCCAGAACTTTTTTCAGCAATTTTTCATCCACAAAGGGACCTTTTTTAAGCGAACGAGACATACTAGTGGTCGGACAAAACGACCGATAAAATAATTGATAATCAAAAAACAAAAGCTCAAGCAGAGCCTAGAACATACTACCAAATATAGGCTAATTGTCAATTAAGCCGCTTATTTGCGCCGCGTTTTGCGCCGATCGGCAACGATTAATTTATTGGAGTATTTCTTAGACCGGCGGGTTTTGACACCATAGGCCTGTTTACCCTGACGCGTTTTCGGCCCTCGGCGCAAACCGATACCCTGCCGGCCCTCGCCACCACCATGTGGGTGATCAACCGGATTCATCGCACTACCTCGGACTGTTGGCCGAATACCGAGCCAGCGAGAACGACCGGCCTTACCGCGATTAATTAAGCGATATTCTTCATTGGACACGGCCCCAACGGAAGCCCAGGCTTTATCGTTAATTTTGCGAATCTCGCCGGACGGCAATTTAAGTATCGTATAACCGGAGTCATTAGACAAAACTTCGGCGCCGACACCGGCCGAACGAACTAATTTGGCACCAGCCTCGGGTCGAGTCTCGATATTATAAACAAAAGTACCGGAACTGATTTTAGCCAAGGGTAGACGATTACCGACTTTAACCTCGGCCTGATCACTCACTGTCAGTCGGTCGCCGACTTTCAGCTTTTGCGGTAAAAGAACATAACGACGTTCGCCATCAGCGTAACAAACAAGACCGATAAAACCGGAACGATTGGGGTCATATTCAACACTCTCAACCTTGGCCGGAATATCCTTTTTATCATATTTAAAATCAATCGCCCGGAAGCGTCGCTTGTGCCCCCCGCCTTTGTGACGAGTAGTAATCCGGCCTTGGCTATTCCGGCCGACCGCTCGTTTGCCGCCTTTGGTTAAAGACTTAAGGGGTGTATCAACCGTCAAAAGTTGGCGGTAATTTACGGTCCGTAGGCCGCGACGGCCGGGAGTTGTCGGTTTGTGGATTTTCATATTATTTAGAGGGCATCAATAGTCTGACCGGGGGTTAAATAGACCAGCGCTTTTTTAATTCCCGATCGAACACCGGGTACCCGCCGGACAGTTTTACGCTTAGGCGGTAAATTAACAATTGATATTTTAACCGGCGTTACTTTAAAACGCTCAATCACCGCTTGCTTAATCATGGTTTTATTAGCTTCCGGTGGAACGGTAAAAGTATAAACCGGTTTTTCCCGACTCGACAACAAGGTGGCTTTTTCCGTAATCCGCGGTTGGCGCAAGATAATCTTGCCGATATTTAATTTATTTCCCAGGCGTGACATATTATTTAACGGCAGTTAAAGTTTTTTTGGCTGGCGGTTTGGTCGCCGACCCTTGATGACGAGCGCGGACAGACAAAGCGTCGACAATCTTAGCCGGTTCCAACAAAACAATAAAACGGTAATTGATAACGTCGAGCAGACTAACATCGCGGGCCAAAGCCACCGCCACTTGGGGGATATTAGCAAAACTCCGCCTGATAGCATCACCATCTTCGGCATAAATAAATAAAGCCCGCTTGCCGGTCCGGTAATTTAGCGGGGCAAAACCGGGAATGGCCGCCAATTTATCAATAAAAGTTTGCGCGGTTTTGGTTTTCGGTTCCGACAATTCCGGACGCTGGGCCAGCAAAATTTCATTGTCCCGCCACTTTTGAGACAATAAGGTAAATAAAGCCTTGGCCCGCATTTTTTTGGTTAAATTCCGACGGTAATCCCGCAAGCGAGTCGGACCATGAGTGACACCGCCACCGGACCAAATCGGTGATCGGGACGAACCATGGCGAGCTCGACCGGTGCCCTTTTGTCGCCACGGTTTGGCCCCGCCGCCGGAAACCGCGCTCCGATCTTTGGCATAAGCCGAATTTTGCCGCCCGTTGGCGGCCATCACGGTCACAACTTGATGAACGAGGTCAGCATTCCACGGTAAAGCAAAAAATTCTTCCGGCAAGGGAAACCGTTCTGATTCTTTACCTTGTTGATTGTAGATAATTGCGTCCATAAGCTGATTACTAGCATTTTTGCCGCTTGAGAGCAAATAACCTTATCGGCTGACTATTTCCAGTAAAGTTCCCGGTCGGCCGGGAACCGCTCCTTTAACAAATAATTCACCGGCGGCCTGATTGATTTGGGCAATTTTTAAATTTTTAACCGTAATTCGGTCAAAACCCATCCGACCGGCCATTCTTTTGCCTTTCATTACCCGCTGAGGACCGGTTGAGCCAATCGATCCGGGCTCGCGTTCAGAGTGCTTCTGGCCGTGAGTCCGCGGACCACCGGCAAAACCATGGCGTTTAACCACCCCCTGAAAACCCTTACCCTTAGACAAACCACTGACCATTACCTTATCGCCTTCGGCAAATGACGACAAATCAATCACTTGACCGACGGAAAAGTCTTTAGCTTTACCTGGGGCCAACCGAAATTCTCGCAAGTAACGAAAGGCTACCGGCTCGTCTTTAGCCAGTTTGGCTTTTTTAATGTGACCCAATTCGGGCTTACCGGCCTGCTTGGCTTTCTTCGAGACAAAACCAACCTGAATGGCTTCATAGCCGTCAGTCGCTTTGGTTTTGACTTGAGTCACAACAACCGGACCGCAAACAATAACCGTGCCCGGTATCGCTTGGCCGGCTTCGTTAAAGACTTGAGTCATGCTCTTTTTTATTCCCAGGGTAAATTTCATGGTGATTATCAGTCAGCCGGCCACTACATCATTTTGACATCAATATTGACGCCGGCCGGCAAATTAAGATTGGTCAGACTATCAATGATTTTCGGCGCCGGATTGATGATATCCACCAAGCGCTTGTGAATCCGCATCTCAAATTGCTCGCGAGAATTTTTGTCAATAAAAGAACTGCGATTAACCGTATATTTTTTTATGCCGGTCGGTAAAGGAATCGGGCCTTTGACTTCCGCATCGTAACGAATGGCCGTATCAACGATTTGTTTGACACTGGCATCCAGAACTTTGTTCTCATAAGCGGATACGCGAATACGCAATTTTTGCATATCACCGGCCACTTCTTCTTTCTTGGCGTCTTTTTTGATTTTACTTTTAGCGGGCATTTATTTGAGGTTTAAGCGGTGATTTTAACAACAACTCCGGCCCCGACCGTCTTGCCGCCTTCACGAATGGCAAAACGTTGTTTTTCTTCCAAGGCCACCGGGTTAACCAATTTCGCCTTAAAAGTAACGGTATCACCGGGCATAACCATTTTGACATCTTCAGCCAAAGTAACTTCGCCGGTCACATCGGTGGTCCGAATGTAGAATTGTGGTTTATAGCCGGTAAAGAACGGAGTGTGACGACCACCTTCCTCTTTACTCAAAATATAAACCTCGGCTTCAAAGTCGGTATGCGGGGTCACTGAGCCGGGCTTGGCCAAAACTTGACCGCGGGTAACATCGTCTTTTTTCAAGCCCCGCAAGAGAATACCGGCATTATCACCGGCCATCCCTTCATCCAAGGACTTATTGAACATTTCAATCCCGGTCACCGTGGTTTTAGCCGTCGGGGAAATACCGACAATTTCGACTTCCTCACCGACTTTAACCTTACCTCGTTCAATCCGACCGGTCACTACCGTTCCGCGACCTTCAATTGAGAAAACATCTTCCACCGGCATCAAAAACGGCTTATCAATTTCGCGGGCCGGATCCGGAATATAATCATCCAGTGACTGCAGTAAGGCCAAAACTTGTTTGACATTCTCATCATCGGCAGTCTTGGCTTCCAAGGCCTTAAGGGCCGAACCACGGATAATCGGGACATTTTTGCCATCGTATTCGTATTTATCAAGCAAATCCTTAATTTCCTCTTCCACCAAGTCAATCAATTCCGGATCATCAACCATATCAACCTTATTAATAAAGACAACGATTTTCGGGACACCGACTTGGCGAGCCAAGAGAACGTGCTCGCGCGTTTGCGGCATTAAGCCGTCAGTGGCGGCCACCACCAAAATCGCTCCGTCCATTTGGGCGGCGCCGGTAATCATATTTTTAATATAGTCGGCATGTCCCGGAGCATCAATGTGGGCATAGTGCCGCTTATCGGTTTCGTATTCCTGATGAGACAAAGCAATGGTAATCCCCCGTTGCTTTTCCTCAGGAGCGTTGTCAATTTCATCAATCCCCCTCATTTTGACGGTTTTACCCGATACATGAAGAGAATTGAGAATAGCCGCCGTCAAGGTTGTTTTACCGTGATCAACGTGGCCGATGGTGCCGACATTAACATGCGGCTTACTGCGATCAAATTTGTCTGCCATATTATTTATTGTTTAATAATTATTATTAATAAATGGTTCTATCACCATTAAAAAAACACGCAATGGGCGTAAAAGACATAGTAACAAATATACCGAAATAGTCAAATCAAGAGACTCCCTGATTGAGGTTAAACCTCAATCAAAAGAAAGCTCCAGACTAAAGTTTAAAGAGCCATCAAGACCCCGTTAACTCCCGTCACCCCAAGGTGAGAGGGTCGCCCCAAAAAATTAACCCCTAAATCAACCGGAAACCGGCTTTTTGATTATCGGCTTCGTCCCCCGCTTCTTCTTCCGGATAGAGGAATTTTCTAGTCCGCTCCAAAACCAGACCGGGCATAACTTCGGTCTTCAACCAATAAGTGGCCGCCCCCAAGGCCAAACACTCTTTTTTGACCTCGTCTTTATATAAGTTGGTCAAAATGATAACCGGAATATCTTTAGTCGCCGAATCGTCCTTAAGTCGTCGCAAGACCTCTTGGCCGCCCATATCGTCCATTAATAAATCAAGTAAGATTAAGTCCACTTGGTTATTTTGGGCCATGGTGAGACCCGTCCGACCATTATCCGCCGATAATAAATCCATCGTCCCATTCAGCATAAATTGGGTCTGATACAGTTGAATCTGATCTTGATCGTCTTCAATTAATAAAACTTTTTTAGCCACATGCTTCATATTTCATCTCCGGGGATTAAGCCGCCGGCAAATTGATAATAAAAGTTGAACCTCGACCATCCTCGGACGTAAAACTGATCCGGCCATCAGGATGAGCTTCAATAATCTTTTTGGTAATAAACAGACCGAGACCGGAACCGTCGGTATAAAGATTGACCGCATTTTTACCGCGAGCAAACTTATCAAAAACTTTAGACTGATCAGTGGCCGGAATACCGATACCGGTATCCTTGACTTTAATTATAACGCGTCCGTCGTCTTCCGCCAAACAAACATCGACTTGACCGGCGGAAGTATAATTTAAAGCATTATCCACTAAGTTAAATAAGGCCTGTTCCAGATAATTGGCCGAGGTGGCCACTTTCGGCCCTTGGCCGGTTGGTGGCTTAAAGACCAGTTCTATATCTTTACTGGCCGCTTTATCCCGCAAGCCGGCTAACACTTCGGTAATAACTTCGGCTACCGGCACCGATTTTAATTTATCCGGCGTCAAAGTGAATTTATCGGTATCCATTTCCGACGCGCTTAAAATATCACGGATAATCAATTCCAGTTTTTTGGCCTTATGATAAATACTCTCAATAAAGTGTGACTGCTGTTCAGTGGTTAATTTTGACATACTGCCTTCCCGAAACATAGAAATGGTCCCGAGAATAACCGAGACTGGTGTCCGTAATTGATGAGAAGCAACATCTAAAAATTCCGAGCGCATTTCCAGCAATTTTTGCAAGTGAACGGTCTTGGCCCGCAATTCCACCGTCTGTTCGTCCACTCGAGCCGACAGTAAGCGGTTAAAATCATTTAATCGGTCATAAAGTAAAGCGTTATCAATGGCAATACCGACCGGGCCGGCCAAAGTCTCCAACTGATTCAATTCTTCCTTGGTAAACGGATCCGTTGACGATTTAACCCCCAAGAGAATCAAGCCGACTAATTTTTGGCCGGAATTAAGCGGAATAGCCGCACTGGCCGCTTGTCCCTTAAGGTAAAGAACTAAATCACGGGCGGCGACTTCATCTGATTCAAAATTAACCGGCAACTGCTTAGTGGCAAATTCGGCAGTCACAATCATTCGGCGGTAACGGCGCAATAAGTCCAGTAAGGCGGGATTTTGGACCAAAGTCCCCGCCGCCAAATCATTTTTAAAACCGTAACTTTTAACCCGATAATTAACCTTATCTTCAAATTCGGCAAAAATAATCAAACCAATCCTGTCCAATTGGAAAGTCTGGCGAATTGTTCCCATGGTTAAGTCGGTAATCCGACCAATATCGCTAAAGTAATTAAGTTCGCGAGCCAAGCGATTGATAGACTCCTGAATGGAGTAAAGCGAAGCGAAAAAGTAACGATTGGCCAGATACTGAACCAAACGATAAAAACGATTGAGCAGAAAAACAAAAATCGGGGCAATAAAAACACCGACCAAATACGATGCCGGGGTAAAAATACCGCCCAAAAAACGCAGATAAAGGCCGGCGACCAGATAAAAGGTAAAATAAATAAAGATGGCAATCAGGGTATAGAGATAAATATGACGACCGACAACCCGAATATCCATCTGTCGATAACGGATGACGGCATAAGAAACAGCCAACAGAAGAAGAAAAATGAAAATAATACCAAGCGGAGTAATTTGATTGATGATAGCCATAAAAACTCGAAAATTTTAATCTAAACCTGATTATAACGCCCGTCGGCCAAAAAAACAATTTTCAAACAAAAAACCGCCCCTGACAAGCGGGCGGGCAAACGATAAATGGTAAATTACCCCCGGCCGGCGATAATGGTTTGGGCAACATTACTCGGCACAATGTCGTATTTATCAAACTCCATCACAAAAGTACCCCGGCCTTCGGTCATTGACCGCAAAACCGTTACAAAACCGAACATTTCCGACAATGGCACTTTGGAATTAATCGACTTCAAGTCGGTACCGCGATCGCTCAGACTTTCAATCTGACCGCGCTTGGAAGAAAGGTAACCGGTAATATCACCCATAAATTTTTCCGGCACGACAACCTCCACCTTCATAATCGGTTCCAAAATAACCGGCTTGGCCCGACGAGCGGCTTCTTGAAAAGCCATCGAGGCGGCCAATTTGAAAGCGATTTCCGAAGAGTCCACATCGTGATAAGAACCAAAAATAAGATCGCAGGAAATATCCACCAACGAGAAACCGGCCACAACGCCCCGAGCCATACCTTCGCGCACGCCTTTTTCCACCGCCGGAATAAATTCTTGGGGAATAATACCGCCCTTAATGGAATTAATAAATTCAAAGTGGTCTTCACGATGAATATTCTTGGGAATTTTGGCTTCCGGATCAATATTTTTATCCAAGGGCTTAACCTCAAGTTTGACATGGCCGTATTGACCCCGACCGCCGGACTGTTTGATGTATTTATGCTCGGCCTCGGCCGAAGCGGTAATTGTTTCTTTGTAAGCAACTTGGGGATTGCCGACATTGGCCTCGACATTAAATTCGCGTTTCAGTCGGTCAACCAATACCTCCAAGTGCAATTCGCCCATCCCGGAAATAATCGTTTCAAAGGTTTCTTGATCAGATTCTACTCGGAAAGTCGGATCTTCGGCGGATAATTTGCGTAACGCCAGGCCCATTTTTTCTTGATCGGCTTTAGTTTTCGGCTCAATCCGCAAGGAAACCACCGGCTCGGGAAAATCAATCTGGCCAAGAATAATCGGCTGGCCCTCGGCACAAAGAGTGTCCGAAGTCCGAGTATTTTTCAGGCCAACCAAAGCGGCAATCTCGCCGGCATAAATGGTCTTCACCTCTTCACGGTGATTGGCATGCATCCGAACAATCCGACCAATTCGCTCTTTATTTTTAGTGGTGGAATTATAAACATAAGAACCGGATTCCAATACGCCGGCATAGACCCGGACATAAGCCAATTGGCCGACAAACGGATCAGATTGCAATTTAAAAACCAAAGCGGCCAACGGTTCGCTGTCATCCGGCTGGCGAGTAATTTCTTCTTCGGTTTTCGGATCCAAACCGGCCACCGGCGGCACATCAAGCGGAGACGGCAGATAATCAACCACGCCGTCCAAGACCAATTGCACCCCTTTATTTTTTAAAGCCGAACCGCAAAATACCGGCACCAACTGATTATTGATAGTTGCTTGGCGCAAAACCCGCTTTAGGTCATCAAGGGCGATATCTTTACCTTCCAAATAATCATTGGTTAAATCTTCATCATGCTCAACGATTTTTTCCACCAATTCATGACGCAAGGCCTCGGCGGTGTCTTTAAGCTCGGCGGGAATTTCCACTTCTTTGATTTCATTGCCCATCTTGCCTTCAAAAAAGTAACCTTTCAGTTTAAGCAGATCAATCACTCCCTCATGGGCATCGTCTTCACCAATCGGGATCTGTACCCGAACGGCCTTTTTTGTCAGGCGGTCAATAATGGTTTTAAACGAATGATCAAAACTCGCCCCCATTCGGTCCAGTTTATTAACAAAACAAATCCGCGGGACTTTGTATTTATCCGCTTGACGCCAAACGGTTTCTGATTGCGGCTCAACTCCGGCCACCCCGTCAAAGACCACCACCCCGCCATCCAAAACCTTAAGCGAGCGTTCAACTTCGGCGGTAAAGTCAACGTGTCCCGGCGTGTCAATAATATTGATACGATGTTTTAATGTCTCGTCACCATTGGCATCACTCGGCAACCAAAAAGCGGTGGTCGCGGCCGAAGTAATGGTAATACCCCGTTCCCGCTCTTGTTCCATCCAGTCCATCGTCGCTTCGCCTTCATGGACTTCACCGATTTTATGCGACACGCCGGTATAATACAAAACCCGCTCGGTTGTTGTGGTTTTACCGGCGTCAATATGGGCAATGATGCCAATATTTCTTACTTTTTCCAAAGGGTAATCTCTTGCCATTTCATTCAAAAATTATTTCTTTCGACGAGTCCAAGCAAAATGAGCAAAAGCCCGGTTGGCTTCGGCCATTTTGTGGATATTTTCCCGCTTCTTAACCGCTTCGCCGGTATTGTCGGCGGCCGCTAATATTTCTTCGGCCAAACGCCGGTCCATCGCTGAACCTTTCTTGGCTTTGGCGGCGCCGATAATCCAACGCAAAGACAAAGACAATTGACGCTCCGGACGAACTTCGTGCGGTACTTGGTAATTAGCTCCACCAACACGACGAGAACGAACCTCCATTTGCGGAGCGACATTTTTTAGCGCTTGTTCAAAAACACCTAAGGCCGGTTGTTTAGCTTTGGTCTCGACGGCCGATAATGAACGATAGACAATCCGCCGAGCGATATTTTTTTTGCCTCGTTCCATGACATAGTTTATCAACTTGGCGACCTTAACCGAGTCATGATTCAAGTCGGGCAACAAAGCTTTTCTGGTTTTTATCTTGCGACGCATAATAATTTAATTCTATTTGGTTTTTTTGGCACCGTATAAGCTCCGACTTTGCTTGCGCTTGTCCACGCCGGCCGTATCCAAAACGCCACGGACAATGGTGTAACGAACACCCGGCAAGTCCTTAACCCGCCCACCGCGCAATAAAACAACCGAGTGTTCTTGCAAATTGTGGCCGATGCCGGGGATGTAAGCGGTTACTTCCATACCGTTAGTCAGCTTGACTCGGGCGATTTTCCGCAAGGCCGAGTTAGGCTTCTTTGGGGTCGTTGTTTTAACCTGCAAACAAACTCCCCGCTTAAACGGTGAGGCATAATAAACGGTACGATTTTTCTGGACATTAAAACCGCGGGCCAAAGCAACGGCTTTGGATTTCTTAACTACCTTTTTACGATTTTTTCTGACCAATTGGTTAATGGTTGGCATAACAGGGACACTTTAATACAAGTTTGATAAAAATGCAAATCAAAACAAGCGGGGCAAGGCCAAAAAGCTCTGGCCGGTTAAAAGTTCAAACAAACCGACAATCGGTCCGATAATAAACGAACCGGCCATAAAGATGATTAACAAGATGACAAATAATTGATAACGGGTCAAAAAATCCTCAATATAACGCAAGTGATAAGGCAAGAGAGCAAAGAGAATCTTGGAACCGTCAAGCGGGGCAACGGGGATCAGATTAAAGATCGCCAAAGCGAGGTTTAGAACAATAATCCAGGCGATTAAAACCCCGGCCGACGAGGTTAAAGTCAAAGCCGGTGACAAGCGGAAGATAAGGCCACAAAGAGAAGCAACGGTGATATTAGACAACGGTCCGGCGGCGGCCACCAAGGCCGGTCCCCATTTACCGGCTCGTAAATTATAAGGATTATATGGTACCGGCCGGGCCCAACCAAAAATAATACCAAGGGGCAACAAGGCCATAATAAACGGCACTAGAATCGAGCCAATCGGATCAATATGCGGTATCGGATTTAAAGTCAGTCGGCCGGCCTGTTTGGCGGTACCGTCACCCAAAAAATAAGCCACCCAGCCATGAGAGACTTCGTGAACGACCACCGACATAATTAAAATAACGATAAAAAAGATAATTTCCATAGATTAAATAGCCAACCGGTCAAAACCAAACAAACTGTCGGCTTTTTGCCGTAAAAAGACAAACCGGCTTGCGAAATGACTTATTTATGATAACATAACCGAGTACTATTCGTAAAAGAAAAAATCATATGAAAGTTTGCGCTATCTGCCAAAAAGGGTCTATCGTCGTCGGGGGCTATTCCAATCGCATTCGAGCCACCAAGTATAATCCGACCGGTAAAACCCGCAAAAAGCCCAATTTGCAAAAAACCGCCTTATCCACCGGTGGCCGGGCTTTGGTTTGCACTAATTGTCTAAAAAAGAATCGTCATCTGACAACCAAATAAATTGATCAAAACCGCCACCGGCGGTTTTTTTGTTTGGCTGATAATATCAACCTGATTCGCCAACCAAAGCTATCCGTTAATTAAAAAGAAGGATCAAGACACCTTCTCTTAAACAAAATGAACCCCTCGAGAACATCGAGGGGGTACTGCTGGTAACGGTTACTGGTTGCCGGCCAGGGCGGCCAAATCTTCGTAGGGACAGTCCGGTCCATTCAGACAGTAGCCATCGGAACCTTTCCGACGACCGCAATCACACCGACCCAAATTGGGCCGAGAGGAACGAATCTGGGACTTCGGGGCTGAGCGATGCTCGGCGGGTGGCTGTCGTAACTGGCCGCATAGATTTGTCATAATGAGACTTCTCCTTTGGTTTTGTTTAGTCTCTGGTGACCACAACCAATAACTTCTATGTTTCACCTCCTTTCTTTTATCTATATCAGACAATACCACCGAAAAATAACCTTGGCAAGGTATTTATAAACCTTTACCCAATTTGAGCGATAGGCATAGACTAACCTCTTAGGCTGAACCATTATCGCCAGAAATTACCGAGGTTAAACCTCGGTAATTTTCTTTGGCATCCATCCGGGCCAAATATTCCCATCAGCCAACTGGGGTGTACTTTTCTATTGTTGTCCGGCTTGAGGCAAACCTTGAGTTGCTTCAATTTGACTATTTAGGAATTGGGCAATCTCCGCAATATCCACTTGATTGGCAAAAACCACCGCCCGTAACTGGTAAATATTAAGAGCATGCAGAGCAAATAGAATAAAAATCATCCCCAAAACAAAAGCGGTAATGGTTTTTTTATTAAAGTAATTCACAAATAATATAATTAAACTGATAAGTTGGTTGATTATAACCGAAAACCACCTGATCAATCAAGTTTTAAAATGGGGCAAATCTTAACTCCCAACCCCTCCGCTTGCGAGTGTAAGGTATTTCAGCCCGTAAGTAAGAGGTTTCAGTCAGTTATCAACCGGCAAACAAACCGGTCGAGCCGGTTTGTTTGTCCATCGCTTGATTGGCCAAAGCATCAGCCGGTTTATTCTCCGCCCGAGGAATATAGCTAATCCGTAACCGCTGATGAGCAATTTGCCAATTCCAGACTTTAATAAAAAAAGGTTGTAGTCTTTCTTCTTTAATTTGATACTCGCCGCTTAATTGTCGGGCGACCAATTGACTATCCAAACGCAATTCCACCTCGGCCGATTTAAGTCGAGCGCCTCCCAAATTTTTTTTCAGTAATTGCAAGCCGATAATCACCGCGGAATATTCGGCTTCGTTGTTGGTCATAGTCCCAAGCGGACGGGAATCTTCGGATAAAACTTTTCCCCAACTGTCGGTAATCAAGACACCGGCGCCGGCCGGACCGGGATTACCTCTGGCTCCGCCATCGGTGTATAAAATTATTTTTTCTTTCATCATCATGAAATTATAACCGATAATACCAACCGGCGCATCCGGTTTAAACCTAATTCTTCGGCGCCGAGCTGGCCAAATCAACTAACCGTAAACGCAAAACCGGCCACCGGCCAAAAAACGATTCTTCAATCTGAGCCAAGACATCAATCACTCGCCCCGGAGCCAAATCAACCTCACCAAAAATATGAGCTTGAGGTAAACCGGCATCAGCCTCCGGCTGACAAGCAAAAAAAGCAATCCCCTTGACCAGACGCCGTCCATCCTTAAAAACCAATTCCAAGTGGCGGCCACCGGCACCAAAACGTTTAACCGCTTCAAGACAAAGACCACGAAAGAGAAAAATCGGCTTGGGGTGACCAACACCGAAAGGCCCCAAGCGAGCCAGTTCGCGGTAAAAATTATCATTGATATCAGCCAGTGATAATTCGCCATCAATTAATTGTTCGTTTTCGGCCTCGCTTTTATCCAATGTCTCATAGGCAATATTCAAACTTTCTTCCAATGTTGCCAATTTTTCCGGCGACATCGAAAAACCACCGGCCATTTTATGCCCCCCGAAATCGGCAAACAAACCGCCGGTTGATTGATCGGCCGAATTGGCGACGGCCATTAAGTCAACAACATTAACCGTGCCGTCCGAGCGGCAAGAACCCTTCAAATCACCGCCACCGTTATGACCCCAGACAAAAAAGCTTTTTTGGTATTTTTCCGTTAGCCGACCGGCGGCCAAACCCAAAACACCAATCGGCCAATGCTTACCGCCACAGACAACAACCGCCGGTAGGTCCCGCCCGGATAACCGAGTTGGACGGGCTTGCCCGGATGACACCGTCGGACGGGCTTGCCCGGATGACACCGTCGGACGGGCCCGCCCAGGCAAGCTGTTCGGGCAGGCCTGTCCGGCTGACGCAGTTGGACGGGCCCGCCCGGCTGACTCACCTTCGGCCAATTGAGCTTCGGCTTCGGCTAAAATACTTTCCACCGATTGCTTGCGTTCCTGATTCCGTTTTTCCAAGCGCTTGGCAATTCGATCAGCCAGATCCTCTTCGGTTGTCGTTAAGAGAAAATAAGCTTCGGAAGCGTGAGTCATCCGGCCGGCCGAATTAATCCGCGGGCCAATCATAAAACCAATATCGTCTTCGGTCAGGTATTCCGGCTTTAAACGCATTAACTTTAATAGTTTTTTCAGGCCCGGCCGGCGAGTTTGGCGCAAAACCTTCAATCCGTAATAAACCAAAATTCGATTTTCATTCAAAAGCGGGACCATATCACTGACCGTCGCAATGGCTACCAAATCTAAAAGCCATTTCTCCTGTCCCGGTTTAAAAGAAAAATGCCCGCGGTCGGCCAAGGCGACGGCCAAACGAAAAGCGACACCGGTACCGGCAAGCATTTTATCGGGATAACGGCAATCCGGCTGTTTGGGGTCAATAATAGCAACCGCCGGTGGCAAAACCTCCGGCACCAAATGATGGTCGGTAATAATAACATCAATCCCAAGCTGGTTAGCCAGACGCACTTCATCAATAGCGGTAATCCCACAATCAACCGTCACAATCAGCTTCACCGCTTGTCGACCAAAACGCTCGACCGCCGACAAACTTAAGCCGTAAGCTTCATTATGCCGATGAGGGATATACACTTCAAAATTATCAAAACCAATCAGACGAAAAAATTCGGCCAATAAAGCGCTAGCCGGCACACCATCGGCATCGTAATCGCCAAAAATAACTACTTTTTCTTTATGGTTAATCGCCGTCGTCAAGCGTTTAACCGCTTTGTCCATATCCTTAAACAAAAAAGGGTCAGCCAATTGATCATAGTCGGGATTAAGAAAAGACTCGGCTTCTTCGGCCTTAACAATCCCTCGCGACAATAAAATTCTTTGGACAATTTCCGGATAAGCGGTCAGTTGATTATTTTTAACCTCATCCGGCAAGGCGGAGTAAATCCAGCGTTTAGTCATAATTATTTATAATCCAAAAACTTATATTTTGGAACTTATTATTTTAGGTTATAATTTAGCTTAATGAAAACAGATTGTTTATTTTGCCAAATTATTGACGGGATGGTACCGGCCAAGATTGTCTATCAAGACGAAAAAGTTATTGCTTTTTTGGATATCAATCCCAATAATCCGGGTCATACCCTGGTCATTCCCCGCCGTCATCATCAAGATTTTTTTACGCTGTCCAAAAATGAACTGGCGGACCTCTTTGCCGGCGTTCAGACAGTCGCCGGCGTCATTAAAAAAGCTTTGGCCGCCGAAGGCATTAATTTGGGGATGAATAACGGTCCGGCCGCCGGCCAAGTGATTTTCCATGCCCATATCCATATTATTCCCCGGTTTAAAGATGATGGCTTAATTCACTGGCAACCGAAAAAAATCAGCGAAAAAGAAATGACCGTCATTCAAGACAAGATCAGGCGGGCCGTTTAAAGCCCGCCTTAATTGGCGTCACATTAGCTCAGACGAAGGGAGATAAGTGGGACAAACACCACCGACCACACTTCTCGCAATGGTCAGAGAAAGACGGGTTTTCAATATCCCGCCCACAATAGGGACAGAACTTGGTCGTAAGCATCTCTTCTGTCGTCATTAAAAGCCTCCTTTCTTTTTTGATTGTTAATCCGAATTCTAAACATAGACTACCATCATTCGGACAAAATTCAAATCTTGACCGAAAATCGGCAAAGCTTTTTATAAATGCTTATCCGCCCCGCACTGGCAACCGTCAGGTTTAATAAATTCATCGTAATACTCTTGGCCGTAATCATAGGCCAATTCTTCGCCGGCTTTGATCCGGCGCCGGGCATAAACATAAATTCGGCCACCGACAATTTCCGTTTCGCAATTTGGCCGGCAAGAGTGATTGATATAACGGGCGATATTTTTGCGCGTATAACCGTCAACCGTTCGGCGTGAACTTAAATCAAATAAATATTTCCCGCCCCGCCGGTCGGCCTCGGCGGCGCTTAAAATTTCACCGAAATATTCAATAATCCGCGTCCCCTTGGCAATCGGAAGAACGGCAAATAAACCCAAACCGGCAGCTGAGCGTTTGACCGCCACTTTCGGCCAAATTTCTTTTTTACTTTTTTTAGACATACCTCTAACCGGCTGATAGTTCAATCAGTTAAAAACTATTATTTGGCGGTTAAAGCTTCCAAACCGGGCAAATGACCCTCGGCTAAAAATTCAAGCATCGCTCCGCCGGCCGTCGAGATAAAATCAAAATTACTAACCAAAGACAATTGTTCAATCGCCGCCACCGTATCACCCCCGCCAACAACCGAAAATGCCTGACTTTGACCGATAATCTGCGCCAACTGTTTGGTGCCGGCATCATAGCCATTTTCAAAATTACCCAAGGGACCGTTCCAAAGAACCGTTTTGGCACCGGCCACCGCTTGACCAATCGTCGCAACGGTCGCCGGCCCGGCATCAAAGATAATATCAGATGATTCGACTTCGGTCGGTAATTTAACCTTATCCGTACCACCCGACCGAACGATAAGGTCGATCGGTAACTTTAGTTTTTTGTTCTTTAATAAATCAGCCAAACCGCTAACTTTTTTTTCGACCAATGATTGACCGATCGAAAAACCCTTTTGGTGGAAAAAGGAATGAGCCAAAGCACCGGTAATAAAAATTTGATCGGCCCGAGATAAATACTTTTTAACCAAAGGTAATTTGGTGGAAAATTTGGCTCCGCCCAAGATAAGCACAAAAGGTTTCTCGGCCGAAAATATTTTAGCTAAATGAGTATATTCATCAAGAAATAACAAACCGGCATAAGCGGGCAATAATTTCGGCAAGCGAACAATCGAAGCGTGAGCCCGATGGGAAACAGAAAAAGCATCGTTAACATAAATGTCGCCCAAGCGAGCCAGGCGACGAGCAAAAGTCAGTGAATTTTTTTCTTCGCCGGCTTCTTGGCGCAAGTTTTCCAACAAGACCACTCCGCCATCGGCTAAATTATCAATTCGCTCGGCCGTCGGAAGTGACGGGATAAAGCCGGCCTTAAGGTGCCGACTTAAAGCCAAAGCCACCGGTTTAAGACTCCCCGCCGAATCGCCCAAATGACTGATCAAAATAATCCGCGCGCCGGCTTTGGCTAAAAAAGAAATAGTCGGCAAACTGCGAATAATCCGATGCTCGCCCACCACTCGGCCGTTTTTAATCGGCACATTAAAATCCACTCGGACAATCACTCGCTTGCCTTTCAAGTCGGCCGGTTTTAAATCTTTAATCGTTGGCAAATCCATAATTAATCATTTCAACTCTTCGGCGATTTTAATCATCGCCCCAAATTCAGTGGCATCCAAAGACGCTCGACCAACCAAAACGCCATCGGCTTCACCGTCGCCAAGAAAATCACCAATATTCTTTTTATTAACCGACCCGCCGTAAAGAATCGGAATCGCCAAAGCGGTCTTGCGATCAACGATGCCGGCTAAAACTTTTTTGATAAAAATAGCATTGTGTAAAAAATCCGACGGCGTATCCGCTTCCCGCGCCCGCTCACCAATCGCCCACACCGGTTCATAAGCCATAATCAAGTGTTTAAAGTTATCCTTACCGATACGCTGTAGACCGGTTTTAATCTGATTCTTCAACACGGTTAAATACTCTCCCCGACTGTCTCGTTCGGTTTCGCCGAAACAAAAAATAACCTTAAGCCGGGCCTTAAGCGCCGCTTTGATTTTTTTATTGATAATGTCATCGGTATCGCCGGCCAAACGCCGCTCGGAATGACCGATAATAATATGAGTCGCGCCGGCATAACGAAACATTGGCGAACTGAGCCGGCCGGTAAAAGCCCCGGCCGACTCATAAAAGGCATCTTGACCGGCCAAAGACAGTTGCCGGTTTTGGCCGGCGTCCAATAAAGACAGCCAGATAGCCGGTGGAGCGATAACCACCTCGCTTCGTTTTAAGCCTGAGGTTTGTTTCTTGATTTTGGTAAAAAGCTGTTTGGCTTCGCGCGGCGTCGTCGGATTTAATTTCCAATTGGCCACCAGAATTTTTTTAGCCATAGTAAAAAATTACTGACAATGCGCTCATTGTAGCATAATCATTATTTTAGAAAATATTGACAGTCCGATTTATTCCTCGCCCCAACCGAAGATATTGAAAGTTCCACCCGGTCCACTAATAAAGCTCAGATTAGCCAAACCGGAAATATAAAAAACCTCGGCATTTTGTAACATATGGATTTTATAAGCCACCGCCTCATTGGCGCCGGCATTTTGAGCAAATTGGATTACCCCCCACTGGGCATTCAAGATAACCGTATCGGTATTATTAGCCACCCGAATAGCCGGATCAGCCGAACTGGTCGTCAATAATAAAATATAACTGCTAGCTTCGCCCGAACCCTCAAAAACCGCATTATTACTTATATCAATCGAGCCATCAGCCATAAAAATACCGCCACTCGGGCCATAATCGGCATTTAATCGGACCACCGGATTAGTACCGGTGGTGATATTGCCGGTGACCCAGACCGTATCATCAATCGTTAAATTATGACCACCGGGAATATGTAAATTACCCTCAATTTTAACCGGACCCAAAGATGAACTGCTTCCCGACGGCGTATAATCACCGGTAATTACTCCACCGGCTTCGGCATCCTCTTTCCAACCATTAATCATTTCTTCAGTAAGGGGATAATCCTGTGACTCTGGGTTATCCAAAGAAGTATTACATGGCTGATTGTTGCCTGAGCCGGTCTGGCAATATAAAGTACCGCCCAAAGCGGACGAATTGGTTACCTCCGGCGCATGAACATCGTCACCGGCTTTAATATTATTAATACTAACAACCGAAATGGCCGAACCGGTAATTTCGGCGTTATTAGCCCCCTGAATTGCTCCATTGGAAAAAATGTTCCCGTGCACCACCGCCCCATTGTCTATTTGAAAACCGCCATTACCGGACTGAATACCGTAATGAAAAGAAGCGCCGGTACCAAGAACTAATTTGGCCCCAATCCGGCGAATAGCTTCATCCCAATCGCCGGCAATGGTAATTTTTTTACCGCCACCAAACGGGGTGTCAACAACTTCAATCGTCGCCACTCGGCCGTCTATTTCGAGCGTATCAGCGGGTAAAACCTCATCTCCGGCTCGCAAGCGATAGACGGCATCTTCGACCGCCGCTTCGGCCAGATAATAACTGGCGGCCGAGCGAGTCAATTCGGAAGCGATTCTGGCCGCTCGGACGGTTGGCGCGACAATACCGGCGATTATCGCCAAACCGACCAAAAGACCGAAAATCACGACTAAAATCATTGCTTGGCCACTTTGTTTATTTACCGGTTTAAACTTAATCATATTAACGTAAAACTGCCGAAGAATAAAAAGCTCGGCCGGCATCGGTTCGACTATCCGAAATTGTCATTTCAATCTTAACCCCGACATTATCAAATTGGCGAAAAATCAAACTGTCCAAATCGGCTGATTGAGGCAACAGATCAAGGCCGGTAGCGCCATTGGTGGATAATAATAACCGGCCATTATCAACATAAAAATCTTGGGTAATCTGATTATTACCACTATCCGTCGAAATCAGAACCAGCCGGCCGGGCGAAGTATCAAAAACACTGGCGGTGAGATTAATACTGCCTGTTTTACGCACCTCCCGTAACAACCGCTCCAAACCGGCTTCAGCCCCTTGCATTAACGTGTGATTGGCTCTAATCCCGCTTAAGGAACGAAGCATCACCACGACTAAAAGCATCACCGCCACCAAAATTACCGTCAAAATGGCGATATACACAATCGCTTCAATCAGGGTGTAGCCGGTGGCCGGTTTTTGTTTGTGAAGAGAAAAACGAAACATAAAATTCTATTCCGATTTAATATCCGCTAAATAAGTGGTAATGGACTTGGTCCGCGTTTCATTCCGATCCGGCCAACTGACGCTAATAATCAAGCGTTTGGTTCCTTCGTCCAAATCGCCACTGGCGGCAATCCGGCCGTCATTGTCCCGATAGACCGCTTCTAAATTGACGCGCCGATTAAACTTACCGGCCAATAAATTTTCGGTCTGACTGATCTGCCAAGCCCCGCCGGAAAAAGCCAGCCAATAATCGGTCTCCGTCGTCAAAGCGGCCAGATTATTCCAGTCTTGATCGCGCAAATGTCTCATTACCTCCAGACCTTCTTCCAAAATATACAAAGCTTGAGTGCTATCCACCGAATAGCGGGATAAGTTAATCGAGGCCTGAAGAGCAATCATAATACTAATCAAGGTGCCGGCAATAATACTGGCACCGACCACCACTTCAATCAAACTGAAACCCCGATTGGTCGCTGACAATCCGCCAGACGGCAATCGCCTTCGCCGAAAAAATATATTTTTAAAATTATTCAACATAAGCAATACCGGCCTCACTGATAATGATAACATTATTCTTGGTTAAATCGGAACTTAAAGCCACCGTGGTTGAACCATAAACACTCGGCAAGCCGGTCTGCCGGGCAAAAACAATTTCCGTCGCTCCGCCGGTCAAGTCAAGACTGTCGATGATTACCCCGTCGGCCAAAGTCGTCGTGATATTATCCGGACTATCCGGATCATAATTATCACCGGGGAAAATGGTCACGGCATCAGTCGCAAAATGAATACCGTAATTACTATCTTGCCAGGCGGCCAAAGTATGCGACCGGGCCAAATTAATCAAAGAAGTGACATTGTCCGTCTCGCCGGTCAAAAGCTGGGAACGACGGAAGTCAATAAACGGCGGAACGATTAAGGCGGCGATAATAAACATCAAAACAATCACGATAATGATTTCAATCAGAGTAAAACCCCGCCGCCTGACCGGCGAAAGAGAAAAATTAAATAGTTGGTTTAATGCCGACATAAAATTAAATGGCGCTGGAAAGGGAATACATCGGTCCGATCATCGAGATGGCAAAAAAGCCGACGGCCAAACCGATAAAGACCATCAACACCGGTTCAATAATCGTGGAAAGATTTTTGGTCGCCTGATCAACCTCTTCCTCAAAAAACTTGGCACCGTTTAAGAGCATCACCGGCAAATTACCGGTCTCTTCACCAACCAAGGCCATTTCCGCCACCAAGACCGGAAATAAATGCGATCGATTGGAAAAAACCGAAGACAAACCAATACCCTTTTGCACCTTTTCCAGCGCTTCATCAATCGCTTCTTTGTAATAAACATTGGCGACAATTCGCCGGGTAATACGCAAAGTTTCAAGCATGCTCACCCCCGACGAAATCAACGACGAAATATTGCGCATAATAATGGCTGAATTGACTTTAATCACCAAACCCTTAATCACCGGTAAATGAAGTAATAAGTAGTGGTAAGTCAACCGACCCCGATCGGTTCGGCCGTACCAAACACTACCCAAGGCAAAAATCAAAAATCCACCCAAAGTCACCATAATATTGTTGGCCATAAAATCACTGGTCATAATCACCAACCGGGTGGACAAAGGCAATTCCACTTCCAATTCGGTAAAAGTGGCGGTCAAAGTCGGTACCAAAAAAATCATCATCAAAGCGGCAATCAGAATAATGACAACAATAATAATCGCCGGATAAATCATTGCCCCGCGCACTTTGCGCCGAAGGTCATAGCTTTTTTTCATTTGGTCCGCTACCACTTCCAAAGATCCGGGTAAATTACCCGACTCTTCGCCGGCCGCCACCATGGCGGTGAAGACTTCCGGGAAAATCGCCGGATAATTTTTCAGTGAACCACTCAAACTGCCACCTCGACTGATTTGATCGATAATATCGGTTAAAATACCCCTGAAATACACATTGGTTGTCTGGCGTTCAATGACGCTCAAGGCCCGAGTCAGCGACAAGCCGGCAACAATCATCGCGCTTAAATTGGAAGCAAAAACAATTTTTTCCTTCAAAGATACCCGACCGAGAGAAGTATTGATTTTTTGCAATAAGCGCCGGCCTCTCGTCTGGTCGACCTCTTCAGCCGAGATAAGGAAGAAACCATCCGCCTTCATCTCGCGAGCCAAGATACTCCGGTTTTTAGCTTCTTTAACGCCTTCCACCGCTTCGCCGTCTTTATTTTTAGCTTTGTAGTGAAACTTCATATATTTATTCCGACACCACCCGCAGGACTTCTTCAATCGTCGTTACCCCTTGGACCGCTTTAAAAACTCCGTCTTCGATCATTGTTAACATCCCTTCTTTTTTGGCTTCGTCTTCAATTTTACTGGCGGTCGCTCCTTGCATAATCAATTCTTTAACCGCCGATGACATGGTCATCACTTCATGGATACCAATCCGACCGGAATAACCATCCGGCACTTCCGGACTGGCTTTGGCCTTGTAAAATTTTATCGTCTCCCAATTATCTTTGTCGCTGACGGCATTTTCTTGCTTCAATTTTTCCAGCAAAGAACCAAAATCAACATGCTTTTCCAATTCTTTGCGCTCGGCTTTGGATAAGAGGTATTCTTCTTTGTCGGCCGACAATTTACGGACCAAACGCTGGGCAATAATAATATTGATAGTGGACACCAATAGAAACGGTTCGGCCCCCATGTCGAGCATCCGCGGAATGGTCGCCGCCGCCGAATTGGTATGCAAAGTGGACAACACCAAGTGGCCAGTTAAAGAAGCGTTAATCGCCAAACCGATAGTCTCGGTATCGCGAATCTCCCCGACCATAATAATATCCGGGTCTTGCCGGACCAAGGCCCGCAGGCCGGAGGAAAAAGTCAGGCCGATATCCGGCTTTATTTGCGTTTGATTGATTCGCGAAATTTGGTATTCAATCGGATCCTCGACGGTTGAAATATTGACATCCGGCGTATTTAAAATTTCCATCAAAGTATACAGGGTGGTTGACTTACCGGAACCGGTCGGACCGGTGACCAAAATCATCCCGGTTTTTTGACGGACGGCCCGGTGGATGCGCTCCAGATTTTCGCCGTGAAAACCGGATTCTTCCAGCGTCAGACCTTTAACCGAATCCATTAACAACCGCATAACGATTTTTTCGCCGAAATAAGTCGGCAAGATAGACACTCGGAAAGAAACTCTGGTACCGGTCGCTTCAATCTTAAACCGACCGTCTTGAGGTAAGCGCTTTTCGTCCAAACGCAAATTGGCTAAAACTTTAATCCGCGCCGTAATACCGGAAGCGGCGTTTTTCGGCAAAACCATGGCATCGTGCAAAATGCCGTCAATGCGGTAGCGGATAACCACTTCCGATTCAAACGGCTCAACATGAATATCCGAAGCTTTTTGGGTAATGGCATGGGACAAAAAAGAATCAACAATTCGGACCACCGGCAAATCTTCAGCCAATTTTTTCAATTGGGCCGGATCGACTTTTTCGTCCTTGTTTTCAATCGTTTTTAGTTTTTTGGCTTCGCCAAGAATAATATCGCCGAATTCGGCCTTCAGACTCTTTTGGTATTGAACCAAAGCACTTTTAATCGAATCGGTATCGGTCAAGCGGGGTAAAATCTTGCCACCAACACCTTTTTTAATAAAATTTATCGCTTCCAAATCCTGAGGATCAAGCATTGCCACCTCCAAGCCGCCATCCCGCTTGTTATAAGCGACAATATTATGCTTGCGAGCGACCGGTTCGGGAATAATCGACAAAATATCTTTATCAATCCGCTGATGTTTTAAATCGACAAACGGCACACCGAGCACATAGGCCTTGGCCCGCCGAAAATCATCCTCGGAAATACCGCCCTCGGAAACAATCAAGTCTTCAAATTTAACCAGATTATCACCGGCCTTCTTTTCAATTTGCTCAATCATCTTTTTGGCAATCAAGCCGGAATCAAGCAAAAAATTTTTCAATTCAATGGAATCGGTAACCATGTCTTTTTATTATACCAGACCGGCCACCAAAACAATTAATATTTATGCACAAAAAACCACCGAAGGTTTTAACGCTCCAAACAATAAACCCCCGAATCGCCAAAGCGATTCGGGGGAAGTGGTTACCGAGACAAATCAATCACCAGCCGATGACCAAGCCGAACAAGTTCGCCGGCCTCGGTCCGCTGATTAAAAACCAGTTCGGGCGCAAAGTCATCATTGGCGGATACCAAGATTGTCGGGTACAAACCCGCCGCCAAGGTAGCCGTCACGGCTTTGCCTTTGGTCAAACCGACCAGCTCGGGTACCGGCACCAAAGTTGGCGTTTCCGTCGTTGATCCGGCCCAAACCTCGCCAGTCACCATCCGACCGTCACGGTCGGACAAAGCGACTTGAACCGGCGCCAAACCGGGCATCAGCTCGGTCCACCGATAGTGAACCACCACTTGATTCGGTTCAGGCGAACTGACCCTGATCCCTCGGGAGGGACCAACGACCACCGGAACGACAGTGTGATTGCTCCAGCCGGGTGCCCGGAGAGTACCATCGTTGTCAACCGTCGTCCTCACCTTCACCGACACTTCCGTTTGGAGGTGGAGAGAAGGCGGGAAAGTGATCTCCAGCTCGTAAGGCGCCCGACCACCACTGACTTTGGTATTGATGATGAGGGCATCCCCAACAGCAGAAGGAGGTCCACCATTGTTGGCCTTCAGGTCAAGTTTCAATTCCGTGGCGATTGGCACCCGAATCGCCAATGTTTCCGTCTCACCTTGACCATCAATTCCAAACAATTCCCAATCGATGACCGACACTCCGTCAGTCTGATTGGTCGTCCAAGCCGGCCGACTAATCTCCAGATGACCGAAAAAATCAGTCGCTACCGATACCGGCACCGCGTACTCGGAGACAACCGAGGACTGAACGGCACCGTCATCATCGATCCAACCGATGACCGACACTCCATCGTCAAAATCAACGGCGAAATCATAAGGCGCCCGACTGCCGGAAAAAATGGCCGTCACAATGACCGGATCACCCGCTTGGTAGGCATCCCGGTCGACGCTGACATCGAAAACAAGCTTACCGCCTCCAAACGGACAACCCCCAAGGACCGCCGCCGAAAGGACCAACACGAGAAGTAGGTAGCAATACTTCATATTGCACCTCCTTTTGATCCGCCATCAGCGGATCGGTTTGAAACAACGGCTCTTGTCAAAACCCGGCCAAGCCAGGTTCTTCTATTTTTGTTATACAGTAAAAAAATAAAAAGTCAACAACATTCGGTAAGGCATAAATTCAGCTAAATCTTGAGCTCCCGTAGATTGGGAGAGGTGTCAAAAATAAGGAGCGTCTAGTTTATAAAAAAGTAGTCAATAAAAACAAGGCCGCTACTGACTTCTTGTTCAACCAGCTGGATCGGGTCATGAACGGTTTCCTGAACCAGACCGAGTTGATATCGGCCGGCAAAGGCAATTCCCGTCCGCGATGATTTTTTACTTTGTGACCGACACTTGGGGTGTAGGTGACAGAGAGTCCTTCTCCCAATTTGTCGATATCGAAACGGAAGTTTTTAACTCCCCGCTTCTTCATCTTTTTCAACATAAAATTGATATGTTGATCGGCGCTTGAAGAGACAATTAGCACAGGCATTACTTTTACTCCCTTCTTGGTTGTGATATTCTTTCAAGAAACTGCTCATTTTTCTATTTAATCTCTAATACAAAACGATAAAACATGTCAATAAATAAAAAATTACAAGGAGAAATCTCGATGATGGTGAAAAAAGATCAAACTCTTAGAAAGCGACAACATAAGATCTGGATTAATCTCAATAAAGAAGGTCAAGACAGAGATAGTCCTCATTATAAAAAAACTATTTCGGCTCTGAGTCGGGAGTTAAAAGCAGTAGACAGGGAAAACACGGTCGCAATGAAGAAAATTATTAAAAAATATGGTTGGCCGGGTAAAAGTTTGGTTGGGTCAAAAGGTGCCTCTCAAGCTTGGCTTTTGGTGCAACATGCCGATCATGACCTGAATTTTCAATTGAAATGTTTGGAGCTGTTGAAAAAAGCCGCAAAATCAGAAGAAATTGATAAAAAGAATTTAGCTTTCTTGACCGATCGAGTTTTGGTTCATCAAAAGAAAAAACAAATTTACGGTACGCAATTTAAAAGTCTAAAGACCAAGACCGGTTTAACTCTGAAACCTTTTCCGATTAAATCTCCGCAAAAACTGGATCAATTGAGAAAATCTGTTGGATTGGGGTCGTTTGTCGCTTATAAAAAAATAATGGGAGATTCCTTGGGAATCCCCCATTAATAGAGTATCTGATTTCAAGCGTCGGGATCTTCCGTCTTGGAGTCCTCGCTTCCCGTCCACCAGGCGCTGGTTGGAATTGATAAAGACCAGGTCGGTCTTGGGTCGTCTCTCCGACAGAAGCACACCCAAAGGCAATACCGGCTTTTTATCACCCTTTCTCGCTTGACGACGTTTGAGAGTAGCAATGTCGCTCATACCGTTCACCTCCTTTCAAAGACCAAGTTTTTCTCCGGAACTTACTCCGGAGAATCTAACCAAAGTATGAACCCCTCAATTTTGTTGGCAAGAGCAAACAGTGATTTCAAAATCCCCCGCCAAGATCCGGCTCTAATTGAGCTGATTTTGGCGGGACAGGTAAAAATCGTCAAATTTGTTGGTGAGAGTTGACAAACTGAGAGGTGAAATCTCTCAGTTCTCAAGACATTTTTGCCAATCTTTCTCAATTTCTTCAATTGGGGCACGATAGGTATCAAAAAAAATTATTTTGTTCTCCTCTTTTGTTTTCTTTCGATTCGTTTGTCGATATATCTGTTCAAATTTGTCTCGGCCATAATTCTCAATCAGAAATTTAGTAAACGAGGCAACTAAAGCATAATTATAGAGAGCATTGGCATCATCTAACTCCAACCACTTTTTATGTTCCAGTAATTCTTCAATATTAGGAAAAATGTCTCGACTTAAGCCATCACGAACTAAATCATCGTGATTCTCGCCATGCCAGCCATGTCCAACCAAATATTCAGCTAAACCTTCTTGGAACAAGTCAATCGATAAACCCCAAGGTAAAGACAGTAAATGAGTATCTTCATGCTCGCCAAGTGGCTTATCGGTCTCGGTATAAAGAAGATGGACAACAAAATCTTGATAAATTGCTTGAGCATACCAATCGTCGCCCATGAGCTCTTTTTTTATTTTAGCATCAGGATAAAGATAATAAGTGATTTTCTTCTCTGGTTCGAGAATTTTTAAAAAAGTAATAATTTTAGCAAAGGCCTCTTCCTGTCTTTTCTCGATCATTTCAATTTCTCGCTCGGCAACACTATCGGGAAAATAATGAAAAATATAATGAGTCGTTTCTCTTGTTAGCCAGCGCGAGTCATGTTCAAAATTCCTCCGATAAGTCGGGAGATATTGTTTGACAATATTATTGTTTTGATCTTCATTCATAATTTTAATTATAACAAAGGGTCGCTGCTTTAGGCAGCGACCCGGGAGCAATTCATTGGTACCTCAGGCGAACCAATCCTTCGTTGATTTTCGCGATTAGCTCTTTCTGGCAAAAGCACTGGTGGAATCCTTCGTCAACAAAAGAAAGTTTTAGCATTTTATCGTAGTTGTTTTTGGCCACAAACTCAGACTTTCTTTAATAAAATCTTTCAGCTTGGTATCATTTTTGGACCATATCAACTGAACTTGTTTGAATCTCTCTTCTAAGCGAGGGTAGAACAATTGTTCCGGTCTTTTTAGGAGGATCTGGAATTGCGGTAGATTCAAAATGATAACATTGAAAATCTCAGATAATTCCCAAAGAGGGCCGTTATTTTTGTCTAAACTCCTTGTCTCGGCCACGAAAAGGTCGCAGAAATCAAAAAAAGCGAAATGAAGAGATTCATGGAAGGCCACCTCACTTTTATCTAGTAGGTCTTTTTTGTAAAAAATCTGGAAAGTCTTATTTTCAACGTAACGCGGATTACAATTAAAAATCGAAATATATCCAATATATTCACTGGCGAAAAAATCTAAACCAAAAAGTTCTTTTATTTCTGAAAAAAATATCTCTTGGGTTCGTAAAAGATAGTCATTAATTTCTTGACAGTTATTTTTCAATAAGCCCTCATTTGTCTCGTAGAAATCATCGATATATTGCCGGTAATTGTTTTCATTAATCTCCGGGTGGTCTTTTCTTATGGCTTCGCCAAAATTAACTCCGGCTGTCTCAAAAATCTTGAAATCGTTGTAAACTTCATAATCCAATTCCTTGTTTAGTTTTATCGTAATCATGGTCAAATAATAGAACCCCCCAAGCCATTCTGGCAAGGAGTGGCAATCTCGCTGATCTCATAGTAGGATAGATGATAAACATACTCCTGCCACTAGACTATACGTCTGTAATGTCTTTAAGTAGATAATTTTCAAACTACCAAAGTGATGGATGCCACAATTAAATTAAAACAGTCCAAGATATTAAAATGGCCACTAAGAAAATATCTATTGAAACAAGTAGATTATGGGACCCCTTTGGATACAGACAGGACAGGAAAATTCGGATTTTCAATTAAAAATAAAAACAAAGAGCAGATGATATATGATATGAAAAAAGCATGGCGCAAAGCCAACAACCTTGCCGAGATGCCGACATTAAAACCCCAAAAGTTTCCTTTCAAAATGGGATTGTCTATTTAGATTATGAAAATATTTTCTATCAGCATGGTGAAAAATGAGGTTGATATTATCGAGACATTTATTCGATATCATGTCTCCATATTAGATGGAATGGTAATTTTAGATAATGGCAGTACTGATGGAACATTAGAAATTATAAATAATCTAATTAAGGAAGGGCTGCCTATATATATGTTATTTGACGACAATCCCTCATTTGACCAATCCGCCATGACGACAAAAATGTTATATGCGTCCTTAGGCAGATTTCAGCTGGATTATGTTCTACCTATCGACGTGGATGAGTTTTTGATAACAAACTCAAATAAGCCGATTCGATCGGAACTAGAAAGTCAGCTACGTCCAGACTCTTTATTTTTTGTGAGCTGGGTAACTTATGTGCCAACCGAGATAGATGATATGCACGAATTAAATCCTCTGAAACGAATTACTCATCGTCGAAATATACAACATAATTATGATGAGAAAGTGTTCGTGCCTGCAAATATTGCGTCAAAGGAGTCTATTATTATCCGCCAGGGTAATCACGATATTGATAGTGCTGGGTCTAAAGAAACTAATAGAACGAGACTTAAACATATTAACTTAGCCCACATTCCAATCCGGTCCGAGGGTCAGGCAAAATCAAAATATTTAGTTGGATGGCTTGCTAATCTAGCTCGAGATAAGCAAGTACTTTTTGACTGGTATTACTACTACAATATCCTGAAAGAAGGGAAAAAACTTATGGACAATGACTTAAAAGAAATGGCTCTAAAATATGATGTTCCCAACAAGCGCACGAATATATCACTGATAAAAGATCCTATTTACTTAACAGACTCCCAGAATTTTGAATTAAAATATACACCCCAAGATGATATTCCGTATTTAAAGAATGTTTTGAATTACACCGAAACACTAGCGAAAAAATATTCAAATCTAATTAAAAGTGTAAAGATATATTCTAACGATTCATATGATGACCAAATAATACAGCAAATTATAAAAGATTACTTACTAATTGATGGCTGGCTTAGTACTCGCGAAGCGATAGCCTTATATAAGTTAGTTAGATCTATAGAAAATGGTAATATAACAATATGCGAAATAGGCTCGTGGCTTGGAAAATCTAGTTATGTATTGGCTCGAGCGCTAGATGGACGAAGAGAAGGAAAATTAATTTGCATAGACCCATTTGACGCTTCTGGTGATGAATCATCTGAAAAAATATATAAAAATATCAAAAACAGATTAGATGTACCACTCGTGACGGAATTTACAGAAAATATGCGCAAACTAGGTGTAGTAGATCGGATTAAAATAATTACAGGTTACAGTCACGAAGTGGTAAAAAAATTTAATGAACCAATAGATCTTTTGTTTATCGATGGCAACCATGATTACAACTCAGTCCTTCGTGATTACCAGGATTGGTCTAAACTAATTAGAAAGGGAGGATATATAGTGTTCCACGATGTAGGAGCTAGTCACACTACTGGACCAAAAGAGGTTGTAGAGCTGGAGATTGTAAAAAATCCAGTTTGGGGTAATCATCAACTCGTAGACGAATTATTTATCGCACAAAAAATTAAATGAACAACTGGTTCGTTGTAACATTCTATAAAAATAACTTTGAACTGATGGAACCTTTTGTCAGGTTTTATTTAGAGATCTGGGGTATCAAAAGATTTTATTTCTTAATTACAATTACAGATCAGGATATCAATTTGTGCTTGAATAAAATTCAAGAGCTTAATTCTGAGTTAAATATAAATATCGAATATTTTACTATCCAAACTGAACCATTTATTACCGTTAATAGATGGGGTCAAATCAAAAGGAGTTTTTTGGGTTATTTGCAGAATGTGGTTCCACCACAATGCCGTAGATCCTTATGTATTGATAATGATGAATTTTATTACATATCACATATATCAATAGTGGAACGGGTGCATGAGCTACATTTTCACTTTTTAGAATTAATTCCTCATGAAAAATTCAATCCTAAAAAAGATTTTGTGTGGTCATTGCAAGGGTGGTTTTATAGAGTAAATTACTTTAGCAAATCAAATGAAACTGAGCGAGTTTTATTTATGTCACCAGATGAGCTAAAAAAATTTAAAGTAGATATATTAGAAAGTGATGGAAACCAGAAAATAGGAGTTACTCACCAGTGGTGTAAATTAATTAGATTTGATAGAGATAAAATGTTATATCCATGGGAGCACCAAGATGGAGGTTATTTATGTGAAAAGTTAAAAAAGACTCGTAGTATTGACACCATTAAGGACATTCTTCATAAAAATTATTTCTGTTTTCACATGGGCGTCCCAGATAGAAAATATTTTATTGAAAAGAAAACAAGATGGATTAATCCAGATACTAATAATATTACGATGCAAGTAGGTGATATTATAGATGATCAAAATATTTACTTTGATCGCTATTACTCGAACAGTTTAGGAATAAAATTTAAGGATAATTTTTTGCAACGCTTTTTTAAATAAATATTCATATGAGTAACGAAATACCAATTATTATGTACCACAGAATCGACGGGGTTCAGACTCGCAACCTGTACCAGGGCTATATTGATGCACAGATTGTCATCCCTGAGAAAGATTTTTATTTCCAAATAGAGAAAATTACGAGTTACTACTCAGTAATACCGCTTGAAAAACTTGTTGAAAATCTGACCAACCTCAGCGTATTACCAAAAAATCCATGTGTACTAACATTTGACGACGGCTTTCATGAAATGCATAGCATTGTTTTCCCAATTTTAAAAAAATTTAATATAACTGCAACCTTTTTTGTTTCAGGAGATCATATTGCCGGTACTAATCAAGTAAGATGGCTCGATTTGTATTATTATTTAGTAAACGAAATCTCTGAAAGAAATACGAGTAATTCAATTATAAGAAATATACACCCAGATTTACAAGAATCGAACGATGTAAACATAGCCCTAAAACAGATACTAAGAAAATTGCCTCTGGAGGAAAAATATCAATTGCTATTAAAGATTGAGAACGAGCTCGAATTACAAGTTGATATTCAGTTATTAAATAAATCGTTATATCTATCTCTGAATCAGATTAAAGAGATGTCAAAATCTGGAATGTTTTTTGGGGCGCACAGTATGACACACCAGGTCATGGCTAACCTGGATTCGGATACTGCTTTATATGAAGTGCGAGAATCGCTTCAGAAAATTAGAAAAATAACGCGACAGAATAATATCGCATTTGCATACCCATTTGGTGGAAGAAACTCCTATACTGCAGAAGTTGTTAGGATGGTGCGGGAAAATGGTGGCATGTGCGGATGTACAACCATACCGGAAATGAATACATCTGACACTTCTATTTTTGAGTTGAACCGAATCCCTGCTGAAAAATTTTTAATTTAATATCATGCGTATAAAAGACTTAAAATTATATGGGCGGCGGGAAGCGGCGATACATAGATGTTTTGACAAATTGCCAATAGAATTAAGAAAAGAGGTCGAGGAAAATATTGATTTCCTTTTTCTCAATTCGACATCACATACGGAATATAGTCTTGATAAACCAGACGCGCTCAATATATTGATTGTTATAAATGATGTTGACGATTTGTCAAATAGTGCGTTAAGGGGACTCATTGCCCATCTATTTGCGCTAGTTCACATCAAATATCACAAGAGTGGAATTCTTAATGGAGAGGAATGGTTAAAAATTGATTTGTATTCTGATGATGTGGCAAAAGATTGGGGGTTCAAAGAAGAGGTAGAAGAAATAAGGAAGATTCGGCCACAAAAAATACCAGAGGAAGTAACATATCCTAACCTTGTTATTAACCACTCAGCTTCCAGAAAAAAATTTGATGCTGACATACAATCGATATTAAGTAAGCAAAACATACTTACACGGAATGACAAAAGGATATGGTATGTCGATAGATTTTCTATGATTTGTGATATACAGAATTTGAGTAAACTTGGTATAAATCATCTCCATATACTTACTGACAAATACACTTATAATGAGTTAAGAAAAATTATTAATAACTAGAACCGACCTTAGATTTTCTTCATATAAGCGAGCCAATAATTTCTTTTATAAGACTGGCCCTTGAATTGCGCGTAGTTTGTCTTTTTAATCAGCTTCTGTATTTCAAAATATTTGGAGTACAAATTGGCAAAATCGTCATGGGAAAAAACTCTTTCAATTAGGTTCATGTCTTTATTATGATAAGTATCATATTCATTTCCTGGACTAAGTTTAATTAAATTTTTAGCGTTTTTATCTCCATCCTTACATAACCCAC